>JAAUZI010000001.1 GCA_014804645.1 Lachnospiraceae bacterium
CCTGCCGGTGAAACATGCTTAAAAGAGGTTGCTGCCGGAAGGCCTGTCGCTTCCTTAAGCTCCTTAACGAGCTGCCAGCCGTTAAATGCATCCAAAAAGTTGATATAGCCCGGCTTGCCGTTTAACACCGTAACCGGAAGTTCACTTCCATTCTCCATAAAAATCCGGGAAGGCTTCTGATTTGGGTTACATCCGTATTTTAATTGAATTTCATTCATAATGATCCTCCATTCTTACTTGTTCTTGTTTATGATTCTTGTCTCATAATTACCTGTTTCAATATCAATAAAGCGTACAAACAAAGAAACCTTATTATCTTCATTCAGACTATTCCAAACCTGCTGCGTGAACTCCTCAATATCTCCTTTTATTTCTACCATCTTCGGCTCACCCTCAAAGCTGGGAAGGGGATTTCCGTCATGCATATAGGTGTGAATAAAGCGTCCTTCTCCTGCCGCGGGATTTTCATAAGAATAAGTATATCTATTGCATCCATCCGGATTCCCGTTATTACTTTTCAACATAGACATGCTGTAATCATACTTTCCGTTTTCCACATGCATAACCCCTGAAATCCTAGGTGTGTAGTTGGGACCGTCCGGCTCAAACTCTCTGCTTCTTAAAGACTGTTCAAAGGTAAGTCCCTTCTTCATCCCATCATAAACAGTATCCGTCTGATCTCCATTCGTCACAATTGTGTTTTGATCCAAAACCCGTACCGGCGCATATATAATAAGACTGGGGTCCTCTAATTTGGACGGATCAAAAGCCTGCGTCCGAATTCCCTCGCCTTCCGTGACAAAAATACGGTTACGGCTGTTAACGCTTCTTCCCATAATGAAATATGCGGTTACAGCCTTTTTGCCATCCGCAGATCTACCGATCACAATTCCTCTGCCCGGATAAGCATTTTCTTTCAGTTCCTGCATGAGTGACAACATTTTCATTCCTCTTCCTCCATTCTTTTCCCGCCCAGAATCTTTTTCGTTTAATAATTTCCCATAACACAAAAACGCCTGGGCGCACTTTTACCATGCTGCCCAGACGGTCGGCTCATAAACAATACACTCCCTGTAGGTTTTCCTACACAGACCAATGTCTGTTTCCGTCAGTTGTGTACCTGTCTATTATCATAATATAAAATGCGCAGTGATTGCAAGAAGAAAATCCTGCAAATCAGTCTTTTGCATTTAACTACATCAAATATAGTCAAAAATTCCCTGTATTGCATCTGCAATATTTATCATATCATTCATGATAATTTCACTTATTTTTTTATATCCGCGTACATTCAAATCTAATAGTGCAAGTTTTTCACATTGAACATAACCCTGTATTTCATTTGCGGCAACGCAAATATGTAACGGACTTTCTGTTGAGTTCTCATATATCGGACAACCAATGATTTCTCCTGAGGAATTAAAAAAGTTTTTACTTACAACAAGCACCGGATGTACAATTCGCTCTATTTTTAATATATCGCCCTGACGCAGTTCATTATACATCACCACACCTCTCTTCCAACCGACTCACCCCAGTCGTACTCTCCGTCAAGATTCAGTTGTCCGCCATATTCAGCCGCCCTTTCTTCCAATGTCTTATGTTTAAGCCTTTTAGCCAGCATAATTACACCATTGGAAACTGTAACATCTAACGTTTCATTTATAGAAATTCCTGCGTCTCTGAGGATCTCCTTTGGAATTCTGATGCCCTGACTATTTCCCCACTCTTTTACCTGTGCCTGCATGGAATGGCCTCCTTTCGTATATACATAGTATATACTACTTTGTTATAAAATACACCATAATTCTTTTATAATTCATTAAAATTATCCGTCACAATCCTCCTCAAAAGACAAAATCCGGCAAAAATAGGTATGGTATGAGGAAATGCCGCCTTAAACGCCTTTTTCATTATGTCTGTTTTCTTTTGCATATCCTTTTATCTTTCAAACTCTTAATTCATAGTTTTCAATATCCCGATACTCACTAAACTTCACACCCACCTCATGAATACTGCCGCAATAAGTAAAGCCGTATTTATCATGAAGCCGTATGCTTGCTTCGTTCCCTCCGGTTATCACCGACACCACCATATGAATACTTTCATCCTCTTTCGCCATATCTAAAATAGCTTTCATCAGCGCAGCCGCAATTCCCCTTTTCCGATAGGAAGCAGCCACATAAACAGAAAGTTCTACCGTAGAACAGTAGGCCTCTTTTTCCCTGTAGGAGGATAAGCTTGCGTATCCTGCCGCATGCCCGTCTATTTCTGCAACAATAAGCGGATGATTATCTATATTATGAGCATCAAACCACTGCTTCCATTCCTCCAGTGTCTTAGGGCGAATGTCCAAAGTAGAGATTCCGTACACTACCTCATTATTGTATATTTCTAATAGATCCTTTAAATCCTTTAGCTCTGCCTTACGAATTAACATGATCATCTCCGCCAGTACAATACTTTTTAAAAAAATCCAAAAAACCATCTTCCACAGCTACCTGATCCAGCTCATCCTTTTCCAGATCATAATAATATTTCCCTGTCCGAATATCTATAGAAAGACTGTCTAAAGGAAATCCTTCTTTCCGCCGGGGATGAGGTTTGGAGGTGATAATAAATGGCTTACTTGCCATGCTTTCCTCCATGGCTTTATAAATATGTTTCTTATCCAATATCAGACAGATCGCATTCCGGTACCTGGCCGTCAAATCTCCATATTTGACTGCCAAACCGGAATAATAATCCATCATTTCCGCATCTGTCAAATATTTTCCGTTAATCGTCCTCACATGAATTCCCGGCTGCAGCTCCTGCGGTATCCCGTCAAGATACAATCCCGAATCACAGGAAAACAAAGGCATCTGAAAGGCTTCATAATATCCCAGTGCCTTCTTTGAGGCGTTTTCAAGAGGCGTATTTCCATCCTCGATCACCTCCGGAATTGCCAGATTTAAATCCTTCAGACCAATCAGCTCAATTCCTAAAATCGATAACCTGTTTCTCATTGCTGTAACTTTAGCCGGATTTCCTGTTGCATATAATAACTTCATTTTACCTTTTTCACCTTTTCTATAGTTCCATCCGGTCTCTGAATCGACAGACTTTCAAGCTGTCCTCTCAGATTTCCTTTGATACTGTCAATATATTTTTGACGCAGATTTTTCTGCTCTTCCTTTTCTTCTTCCGTCAGGCCCTCCGCCTGAGATTTATGATACAACTCATTAATTCTTTTGATCGTCTCATCCATTGTCATCTTGCAAATTCCTCCAATACCTTTAATTTCTTTTTAAGTCCCATACACAAGGCAGCGCCCATGCATCCGCCAAAGAAGTTTAATATCAAATCATCCACATCCACGCTTCTTCCAATAAAAAGCTGTACGGTTTCAATCATCACGGTAAGTAAAAAACATAACAACAAGATTCTCCCAATTGACTGATTTCTTTTCCAAAGCAAAACCAATCCAAACCCCCAGGGCATGAACATCAAGATATTCCCCACAATATTAACAAGAAAAACATCCGGTATGAAATGACGGAAAAAAGTTCCAATTGTTCGAAAGGGAATCAGATTAATTCTTTCTCCACTTCTAATCCTCTGCCCTGCGTTCCGTACCATAACAGATGGCCTGCTATAATCTCCCTCAAAAGCAAGCACCAGCAAAGCCATGGTAAAAAGCACAAAAACTGCCAACGCCGCTTCCCTTTTTCCTGACCGCTTAAAAGGCCGGCGTATCAAAAAATAAAAGGGAGTCATCACAACTGCAATGATCATAAATTTAAAAATATAGTTTATCATTTGCTTTCCATTTCCTTTATGCGAATATGTGACTGTTCCCATTATAGCGGATAAACCTGAAATTCGATACATCATTTCTAAAGAAATTTTAAAAAGGCAAACCGCAACTTCGGCTTGCCTGAAAAATTAACCTGTGAATGGATGGAGGTGGATTCGAACCACCGAAGCAATTTGCAGCAGATTTACAGTCTGTCCCCTTTGGCCACTCGGGAATCCATCCATATATCAGGCGGCCTTTGACCACCCGACCATATAAAGTTATATCATAACACTATTTCAAACGCAAGGATTTTTTCAACTCTTTCTTGGGTTCCATCCGCTGATAATTCAGCACAATTGCTGAGGTCTTCGGGAGCGTAACTTTCAGCTTTCCTGCTTCGATAGGATACTCCTTCTCTTCCGTGGAATACCCTTCATCTGTGGTGAACATCAGGCATTTCATAACACTTTGCTTCGGAACTCCCAGATGCCATATAGATACCTCTCTGATTACCTCATACTGATTATTATTCACCATGACCACTGTAACTGATTTCCGGTTAAATCTCCCATATCCGATAATATTGTAAGCACCGTCAATAAATTTCAGAGATCCCGTCAAAATCTCGGGATTTGTCTTGTGAATGCGGATCATTTCCTTGTGGAAATTTATCAGATCCTGATCTTCATGTCCCCAGGGATAACTTCTTCTGTTATCGGGGTCCGTAAAGCCGCACACTCCCGCTTCATCGCCATAATAGATTGTAGGTGCGCCGGGCCATGTCATCTGGATCACAACTGCTTCCCGCATCACCGCTTTATTGATTCCCTCATTTGCTGCCTGGGGACCCAACACATCTGTTCTTCCTACCCTTTTATTCGTCCGGGTAAGAAATCTGGAATGATCATGATTCGACAACTCATTCATGGCTATCTGCAAAGATGGTGTGGTCATATTCGACATATGATGACGCATTGCCCCAAAAAAGCTGTCCGCATTTCCATACATGTCTTCACGGTAGTCATCACTGTGTTTCTGCATTCCGGTAAGAAACCATGTAACCGGCTCCATGAAGGCATCATAGTTCATGACCGTGTCCCACTCCTTGCCGTTTAACCAGTCTCTCGGATTTCCATAATGTTCCGCAAGTACAATCGCATTCGGATTTGCCTCTCTGACTGTCCTCCTGAAATCTCGCCAAAATTGGTGGTTCGTTTCAGGGCTGTGTCCTAAATCCGCCGCCACATCCAAACGCCAGCCATCTGCATTATATGGCGGCGATACCCATTTTGCCGCTATCCGCAGCACGTAATCATACAAATCACGGGATTTTTCGTAATTAAGCTTCGGCAGCGTATCATGCCCCCACCAACCGTCATAGGAGCCATTATATGGCCATGCATACTCATTGTAAAAATGAAAGTAATTACGATAAGGGCTTTCAGCACTTACATATGCCCCTTTCTCATAACCCTCTGCATTCTCATAAATCCGCTCTCTGTCCATCCATTTGTTAAAGGAACCGCAGTGATTGAATACACCGTCAAGGATAACACGCATCCCTCTTTTGTGCGCTTCCTTCACTACCTTGGCAAAAAGCGCATTACTGGCATCCAGATTCTTTTTATTCGTGACTCTGTCAATATATCGGGAAGCAAACCGGTTCTCGCGCTGATCATACCGAAGAAGTTCACCCTCATCACTGACAATCTTCCCTATATGCGGATCAATATTATCATAATCCTGAATATCATACTTATGATTCGACGGAGAAACAAAAAGCGGATTAAAATAAATCACATCAATTCCAAGATCTTGCAGATAGTCCATCTTATCCAGCACTCCCTGCAGATCCCCACCGTAAAACTCACGGACTCCCATCACCGCAGGATATTTTCCCCAATCCTCAACTTTAACCGTCTTATCACCAATATACTCATACTCCGAAGTAAGCACATCGTTTGTGGGATCCCCATTATAAAAGCGATCCACATAAATCTGATACATAACGGCGCCCTTCGCCCATTTAGGCGTCTTAAATCCGGGTATTACCCGGAATGCATATTCCGGCAAAGCCTCCTTAGCAACCCCTCTGCTGTCATAAATACAACTGATTCTTCCTACCTGCACCTCAAAATGGTAGCAGAATTCTTCATCTTCAATCTCTGTCTCGCAGTCAAAATAATCAAAATAATCATCGTGACTTTCTTTTGTCATTAAATGCCGGACACCCTTGTTGACCATAAATACTCTGTCAATATTATTGAGCGCTGCACGAAACCGAATCACTATTTTGGAATAAGGATTCGGCTCTGACGGTGATACATAATCCTCCGTGGTATCGCTGAACAAAGCCTGTCTGTTAAAGACCGGACGCATTTCAGAAATATACTGTCTGGCCCTTTCTATCTTTAATAATTGGTTAATATCCATATATAGCGGCCTCATTTCCATAAAATACAAATACAGGTATATTTTATACTATAAAAAACACATAATCAATATACATTCTGCAAATTCACTTTTTTGCTTTTTTCGCTATATATTCTTCCATAAGCTCTATAAACTGATCAACCGGTATTTTATAGTATTCACCAATCTCTTCCAGACATTTTACACCCTCCTGATTACTGGTATAACTAGTATATTCCAATTGAAATTTCAATACATCCGTTCCCTCCAGTGAGATTGCCGCTACAAGACGAACCTGAGGTGAAGTTAATTCTTTAATAAGCTTCATATCTGCGGTGCTAATCTGATAAATCAATCCATCCTTCTCAATCCGGGCTGACTTATTAACATTTACAATATCTTTATCCGTATCTTCATACAGATAATCGCTGATCGAATCAAAAAAATCAGCTAAAATTTCCCCCTTACGCAATTCACAGACACTTATGCTTAATCCAAATCCGTTATCAAAATAAACAGCAAAACTATCTCCTACCTTCTGCCCAAAATCCTTTGGCACCATGACAGGATAAACATTTCCATCCATTGAGACAAGGTCTATCTGCTTCAGGTACTCGTAATCTTCCACTTTCTCTGAATCTTCCTTTTCCTCCTGCTGGGCAGTATCTTCCTGTGTTACTTCTTCAGAAACTTCTTCTTTTGTGTCGGATGAATTGTTTTCTTCCTCATCTTCTTTACTTTTCAGGTAATAATCGTTTATCATGTCATAACTGAAATAGTCAAACGACTCATCCTCTTCTGTGTCATCAAAATAGTAATCATGCAGGATGTCATAGTTCAAATAATCAAAATCCTGCATTGCTACTCCCCAACTATCTTCCAAGTTACCTATCCACTCATGGACATCATGATAAGACATATCATCTAATGACTGTACTTGATACAAATCTCCATTTTCTTTCCGACAAGGCTCTCCCGTCCACAACAAGAATTTGATATTGGCGTAATTATTTCCATCCGTCCCGTCTTCACGATTCCTTACAGCATCCATAATCCATAGTGAAATGTGAATATAATCCTCTTCGCTTACTTTCGCCATTCTGGCCAGTCCTTCCTTTTCCAGCCATCTATACTTTAAAATCGCATTGGCATCATGCATTCCTCCTGTGATAATTTCCTCGTGATCAAGCAATATTATGTCTCCATACATCATAAGCCACTCTGGATCCATTCCTATTGCCTTCAAATTGGAAAAGGATTTTTTATGCATAAAATAAGACACTGCTATGTCTCTTCCTACTTCTTTCCAAGGACGTATCTCGCTATAAGCCTCTTTCCCCTTTTTCTCAAGAATTTCGGTATATCTAAATACATCTGGTAACAAATAACCAACTTGCAGATCCTCTATTTGCATAGTTGTCCCATAATCAACTCCTCTTCCGTCATTTAAACGGTATATCAGTGAACAAGTCCAAATATTCAGCTGAGAATTTATGGAAAACTCCGGCAGAACGTTTATTACCATTTCTTTTTGGTCATAATACCGACGAAGCTTGTCCGCAGCTGCATCCATATGTACTTTTCCATGATCCCCCACAATCTTCAAATACCTTTCACAATAATACTTTTCTTTTTTACCCGACCTTGTACGTAAAATATTGTTCACTAAGCTCTGAAGCTCTTCGAAATCCTGGTTGGTCACCGTCAGGTAACAATCCAGCTCATACTCCATGCCACAGTCCATCAACCCATACATAAACCTATATAACGCATCCTGCCCGTATGCACTCAGTTCATCCGGATCATTTTGAAGCAGCTGTGTATACTCCCCTTCTCCGGCTGCTTCTGCAAGCTCCCTTACAAAAGAAATATCCTCATCCGTATAAATGTCTGAAAGCAAGGAGACAATCTCTTCCTCTGAAAATTCCAGATTACGGAAATGCTCTTTTCCCACCTCTCCCACCACTTCATTCATATCAATGAATTCAAACTCTGTTTTTGATTTTCCATGCTGTAAAACCGCACAAATTCCCTCTTCCCCCTCCTGTACCGATACCATCATTTCGTGATTCCGGCTTGTACAGGCATCGTAATAGTGACTGATTCGCGCCAGAGAATAATATGCCAGTCCATGATCTTTAGCATCAATGTAAGAAAGCATCTTATTACATTTTTCCTGATCGATTCCTGCCTCCTTGCTTTCACATGCTGATAGCTGCAGCTATTTCCATCACTCATTCTCTTTTCCTTCGCTAATCAGTTGTTTATCCCCCTCATCACTATAAAGAGTTCGCATCAGCCACCAGAAAAATATCATGAGAAAAGTGTATGCCCATACATTTACAGACAATATTTTAAGTGCATAGAAAAAGTCAATCTCATCAGCCTCCTCATATGCTGATATAAAATATTTCATAGCATAACTTTTTTGCCCACAAATACGTGCCACTAAAATAATATATATTAAAATATCAGCTACATTACATATCAATGCCGTCATTGATCTTTTTGATATATTTTTCTTTTTCTTGGAACATATACAAAATAATGAAATAATTACTACAATTCCGAAAATGCATGCTTCTATTCCAAATGCAACAGCTAAACCTACAAACGTGAAATTACAAACAATAAATTTATCCATAATATAATCACAAATGGTTTTAGCCACAGCCGTTAAAAATCCAAAAAGAAATCCAATAGGCGTTCTCTTTCCTATTTCTTTCAAACATATATTGTCAACTTTCAACGCCAAATATAATGCCATACCATATACAATCCATGCACCAAAAGCCACATGTGTGAACTTATTTATTTCCAACGTCGAAATATACGGCATGCTCTGCAGACATGCATCGGTAAAAAAGGGCAATAATATATTGATTACTATTACAAAAACATACTCTAACGTTCTATTTTTATTCATCATCCCAACTTTTCCATTTCCTTTTCATTCGTCTAAATCTTGNATCACNTATATTGTAAGCAATTATGTACATGCATTAATCCATAGAACATCCATTTATATATTCTCAACGCGTNAATTCCATCTTTACCGCATCAATTTGATTTCCTACAATATCCAACCCTATACAATGTACAGGCTTATTGCAATATCTTCGGATATTTAAGCCGAGTTCCGCCATCAACAACAAATCCCACGCTCCATATATTGNAGCTACAACTAATTAACTCTCCTTGTTCATATATCCGAACGGACTGAATAAATTCTTCATGTTTNGCTTCCTTTATATGTCCAAAACCATAATCAATTTTAACTTCTAAATCTCTGTCCGTATATTCNTGAAGCTTCTCNGGTGAATATTCNCCNAGNGGNTCNTCTACCGNNTCCCATATNNNANCNGACTCANANTGCGGNCANNNCCANTNNTTAATANCTAAATNCATTAAAATNACATTCATTTCATANTGTTNTGGNTTNGATTCCTCCATNGCCTGCNNTATTTTCTCATCTAATGCTTCCATTGCATATGTCTTCNCTAATCCCACATTAAAAATGACTTGTNCAAGTAAGAAATATAAACAAAAAAGCAATGCCTTTTTCCTGTTGATCATTTATTTATTCTCCTGCCGTTTCTTTGCAGCCTCCATTTCCTGCTGCATTTCTTCTTTGGTTATTATTCTGCATGGTATTTTTTCTTTTTTCGCATACGCTTCTGCCGGTGAACCTGCTGTTGTTACAATCGTTCCCTTTCCTACGCTCCAATTAAATATTGACNTTGTAGTTTCCGAACCCTTCCCAATTGATACAACTGTCTCTGGTATGTAAACCTCTACATTATTTTGATTCCAAAAACTATGCCCTGATATAGCCACTACTGAGTCTGGTACAAACACCTTTCTCACTTTTATTGGATAGAGATAGTCCTTTTCTATGGCAAATGCACCCTTTATTTCCCTGACAGTTTCTGGAATTATCACTTCTTCATCATCTCCTCGATACAAGTGTAATTCTTCTCCAATGCAGAAAAAATCTCCATTATAGTTTTCTTCCCACGGTGTTCTTCGAAAAGGATTATTTCCTATTTTTTCTACATTTTCTAACCCTGTTACTTCTTTTAAATTGCTAAACGAAAATGCATCTTCCTTTATTTCCTTTACTGATGGAGGAATTTCTATCCTCTCAATGCCACTTTCCGCAAATGCCGCTATTCCAATACATTCCAGCTCTGCTGGCAATACAATCTGTTTTAAACTTTTACATCCATCAAATGCGCATCCGGAAATACGTGTTATTGTTTCAGGAAGAATTACATCTTCAATTTCACTATTTCTGAATGCACCATCAAAAACAGTTACTACTTTACGACCCCAAACTTCCTCTGGAATCTTCACTTGCTTTTCCTCACCTATGTATTCAAGAATCCACGCAGAATCATTACGTATGCAATAATAGCTTCTACTCTCTTGATCATATATTTTTTCCACATTTTCAATATCTTTTGGAATATGCCGAATAACTGCTTCTGTACCTATATTTTCAAAAGTATTTTCACTTATTTTTATTACTTTTACTCCTAATATTTTATCAGGTATACTTATTTCCTTTTCTTCTGCCAAATATGAATTTATTGTTACATTCCCTTCTAAAATAGTAATATCATAGGGATAAGTCATCCATGCGGGCATATGAATGGAATGGAAATAGCAGAATACCCCTAATGCAATAAAAGATATCGCTATTGTTAATATAATTGTCCTTTTAATCTTTTTACTCATTTGTCATCCCCCAAATAAATATGTATTGATCCATGGAATATCCGTTGCGACCTTCGCTTACTTTTTTTCCAAGTCTTCTATATTTCCTTCTGATTTAATCCCAACCTTCTACGATTTCGTATTCTATTTCATATTTTTGTGCATACTTTTCTGCATAAGACCCTGATGTAGTGATTATCTTAACATTTCCCTCCATCTTAACTTCTTTATTTGTATCACTATCTACTACTTCCGTAACACTATCAGGAATATAGACTATAACGTTTTCTTGATTTTCCTCCCACGGTGTTTTGTAAAAAACAAGATTTCCTGCATGCTCAAGCTTTTCCATCTCTGGAAGCTGTTCAATACCTGTTCCCCTGAATGCACTACTTCCCAAATACCGGACCTCATCAAGAAAATCTACTTCCTGCAGACTTGCACAATATGCAAAAGCACCTATTTCTATTTTTTCTATTTTATTTATGAATATTACCTCCTCCAAATTATCATCACACGCAAACATGTTACCAGAAATTACTTTGTTACTGCTGCCAGTAAATTTTTTCAAGCTTTTACAATTAGCAAATGCAAAAATTGACACCTCCACTGTATCAGGAACATAAACCTCCTCAATATTAGTACCCTCAAAGCATTGATAGCCTACTTCCGTTTTTCTTCCTTTCAGCCTATCCGGCACATAAACCTCTGCCTCTTCTCCTATATACTTTGT
>JAAUZI010000002.1 GCA_014804645.1 Lachnospiraceae bacterium
CGGTTGTAACCATCATAAACAGAGAATACGCAAAAATTGGAAACAAAGCTGCCATAAGCCAAAACAATCTGGAGCTCTTCGCAAACGTAATATTCAGTGCTGCTGCTTGTCCCGCATCTTCCCCTGCGATGCTGCATCCACCGTAATTACTCCCGGAAGGAATCTGCAATGTTCCCATCCCGGAGGATTCTAAGAAAGAAAGCCGTATGCGGTACCGCTCTCCCGGAATCAGCTTCGTTTTCCCCAGATTAAAAGTCAGACTTCCTGATTCTCCCTCGCCAAATTCCGCCCTCTGCACTGCCTGTCCAAGAACTGCTGAATAATCATCAGAAAAGATCTCTATCTGCATATCACAGGAAAAATTATTCTCTGCATAATAAGGTACACTTATGCCAGTGATCATCTTCACTTCAGGCTGCCAGGTCTGCTCCAGAACGCCATTCCCGGTTCTAAACTCAATCTGCGAATCCGGATTGGAAACCACAGATACCGGCAAATATGAATATCTTCTTAAAAAGATCAAAAGCATCACTGCTATTATAAGAAAGAAAAACCAATTTCTCTTTATCATAAAACTTCTTCCTTTCGCCGCTCCTGCACTTTGCCATCCACGACTTCATAGATCACATCTGCATTTTTGATGGTGGTCAGACGGTGGGCGATAATGATCATTGTTTTTTCTCCGTGAAGATTCTCAATTGCTTCCATAACCGCTGCTTCGGTATCATTATCTAGTGCGGAAGTCGCTTCATCCAAAATCAAAATTTCCGGATCATGATATAATGCCCTTGCAATTCCTATTCTCTGTCTCTGACCGCCAGATAATCGTATTCCTCTTTCTCCTACCACAGTATCCTGGCCATCTGCCAAACCGCTGATAAATTCCGTCATCTGTGCTTTTTCCAGAGCAAGATCGACAGCCTCTGCATCGATTTTCTCTTCCGGAACACCAAACGCCACATTATTTTTTATAGTATCGTCAGACAAATAAATGGACTGGGGAATATACCCAATTGNTTTTTGCCATACATGAATATTTTTGAACACGTCCATATCATCCGCCTTAATCTTGCCATACTGGGGAATCAAAAGCCCTAAAATGACATCAACCAACGTGGTCTTCCCTGCGCCTGACTGACCGATGATGGCAACCGTCTCTCCTCTTTTAATCTCCATGGAAGCATATTCGATTACATTTTCTTCTGTTTCTGGATAATGATAGCACAGATTTTTCACCCGGACTTCGTTTTGCAGGCTCCAATTCGCTGGTTCCACAGACTGCTTTTCCGTAACATCCTGTATTTCCCTAAGATCCTTATAGACAAGCTCTATGGAAGGAGCCGATGTCATAATGTAAGTCACATGCTCATTGATTCTTCCCACGGATGGAAGCAGACGGAAAGCAGCTACCGCAAACGCCGCTAACTGGGGAATAAATTCAAGGAACGCCTCCTTTTTTCCAAAGTGCATTTTAACAATGATCGCTATTAACAATCCCGTCATACAGACCATTTCAACAACATATTTGGGTATTGCCGCAATAAACCGGCTGTTCCTTAGTCCGTTGGCATATTTTTTGTAATAACGTTCATAAATGTCAATGAAGAAATGTTCCCTGTTTAAAACCTTTATTTCCTTGATTCCTCCCAATGCCTGATTCATCCACTGATATAGCTTTCCCTTATATTCCTGGCAATCCTTCCCCAGTCTTTTCGCATACTTTCTGGCAATTACGGTAAACACGCCTACGCACACAACCAGAAGGCCGATAATAATTACGGTAATGGATTTACTGATATAAAATAAATATGCCGCCAGCGCTAATCCTGTTGTTATTTCCACAATCAGCTCCATAAAATGAATAATACCTGTGGTAAATAACGTTGCATCCTCCTGCATACTTCGCTGCAGTACCGCCACATTTTTTTTGAGAAAAAAAGTATAAGGCTCATTCATATAAGCCCTTAATAATCTGGTGGATATTTTTTGCTGTGTACGATAAGAAAAAGAATAGATCAGGTATTTTTGTATGATCATATAAACATTTTTAAATACGAAAATAAAAATAATTACGCCCGTCAAGGCAGTCAAAAATCCTTCGGATGTCTGAAACGCAAAATGCTGATAGAAAAAAGACAAATATTCATTTTCCTGGATGACCGAAGCATCCATCAAAACGTTTGCAAGCGGCATAAAAACACCTACACCTACACACTCCAAGATACTTCCTATCACCGCCGCAACAAAAAGCAGTCCGATATACATTTTTTCTTTTCTGCTGAAAATATACGCTAACTGTTTTATCATAAAAATCCCCTTATCTATCGCTGCAATTTCTTACATAATATACCATAACACTCCATAATACCAGCATAATAATTTTGAAACTGGCAATTTTGTTTTAAATATTGACAGGAATTTTTTCCCATAACACTTATTTTTGACGGTTCTTTCAGAAACAGTTCCATACAGCTTTGCAGACTGTCCGCATTTTGATCCGCAAACTGATACCCGTTTATGCCATTTTCCACATAACATGCTGTCCCGTTGGTATCGCTGCAGATTACCGGAATAGAAAACGCCATTGCTTCCAATTGTGAAATACTTGCGGGTTCTCCCGTACTCGGAATCACAAAGAGATCCGCACTCTCATATTGCTGCTCCATTTCCTGACGTTTCAAATTTTTAAATAGAGATACATTTTGAATCTTATGATCCTGAATATATTTTTCAAGTTTTTCATAAACAGCCTGATGCGCCTTTGTAGTACATTCCCCTGCAATACTAAGCTGCACAGGGTATTCGGGCTCTAATCGCGCAAAAACCTCCAGCATCATTTGAAGATTCTTGCGCTTCTCGTATTTGCCTACCGTAAAAATATGGATTACCCCATCCTTCAGATAGCTTCTCTGCTCCGGCTCCCTGCTTACTTCCATCACAAAGGGCACAAAATAAGCATTTTTATCTCTGACCAACCCCTGTGAGACATTCCCCCTGACCGGTGTCATACGTACCTTGGGCGTCAGCTTGTCCACTATTTTATGAGAAATATCATCCCTGCTCTCTATCCATAGAGGACTCTGATTATAGAGAATTGCCTTAAAATGATGTATTTTGCACAGCAAGTAAGCCACTATCGAATACGCTGATCGTTCCCNCATAATAACCAGATCGGGNGCNNCNTCCNTCATCCTGCGNCTCAGNTTAAAAACAGGNGGAAANCCNCGNAGAAGCTTTCGATCCNTTGCCATCGGATCATNCGGATGAAGCCATTTGGTATAAATATGATCNTANANNTTATANANNGGNGANTATCCNATNATTTCCGGCGTAACATANGNNTAATCNTCNATTTTNCCCGCATANTGNCTNAANAAGTAAATTTCATCTCCATGCTCACGAAGCCCCTTCATAATAGGTATCTGGTTGGTATGATACCTGGGCGCAATATACAAAATACGCATAGCAGCCTCTCTCTTCCTTTAGGATTGTCTTTTAAAAATTGTGGCGATCCGATATCCGTCTACCGTGATGGAATAATAATCTTCATATCCTTCCATCTCGCTTCCATTTCCCGTTTTTCCACGATAGGTTTCCAAATAATACATAGGGTTCTCCTCCATGGAAATCCGCTCTTTTTCCTCATCGCCTAAAAAAAGCAAAAATCTGTCACTGGCAGCCCCTAATGTAATCGTTTCACTGTCATCCTTTTCAAGGATGTATCTGCAAAGCCTCAAGTTGGCCAGATGCCAATAATCCCTGTCAAAATCAGCACCCCATTTTCTTGCGGCGGCATTCAGGTAGACCATTTCGTACGGGTGATTCTTTATTATCCAGCATACCTGTATTGCCAGACAAAAAACCATGGCAAACGTCAGTCCCACTGAAACCATGTTTTTCCCCAGATCATTTCCAATACGCTTTAACCCACTTAATATGATCAAAATCATCGGCGGCAAGATGAAGTAGCAGTGCCTCCATGCGTTATACAGTGTTGAATGCGCCGCCACGGTAGCGATCCACGGCAAAAAACCAATCAAAAATGCCCAGAAAACATATTTATTGTGAAACAAAACATTGATCTGCATTTTGTCATGCCGTTTTATTTTCCTGATCCATGCAAAGACAAACACAGTCGCCGCCAATACCAGGAGCACAAGGTACCAGGCCGGAAGGGAAACCAAAAGCCAGACCGGAATATAGTACCACGGGATCTCATCTCCGCCGATAATACGCCCCATAAAAACGATGGTTCCGTTCCAGCCGTCATAATCGGAAAATTTGGTAAACACTGCCAACGTTTCCTTTACAGGGTTTTTCCACAGAATAGGCATAGATCCCACATAGGCCAGCCAATATCCTAAAACAATCAAAATGCTTGTCCTGACTACATGGCGGCTTTCTTCTCCTGTGTTCTGCTTACACCGATTCAAAATTTCCACCAGCCATAAATAGCCTAACAGCAATACCGGAAAGATGATGCCTACTATTCTCACATTTGTAGTCAATGCAGCGGCCACTGCAAACAACAACGTCCAAAATGCAGAGCATTTACTCTCGATCACTCTCACTGTCATGTACATGGAAACCATTACCATGGAAACAAAAACCATATCCTTTATATTGTAAAACTGTTCTGCAAAGAAACGGGGATATAATGCGATCATGGCTGTTCCCGCCAGACTAAGCCACCTTGACTTCAATATTTCCCTACACATGAGATAAAAACATATATATCCAAGAAAGCATACTATAAACGTCCATAAATGGCGCATATAGTAGATTGTTGCCCCTCCGGGGAAATCCTTTGCCCATTCAACCAGAGCCGGAGGAATTTGCATGGCGATTCCATAATATCGGTAATCATAGTTTTCCAGATCACCGTTCGCGCCTTCCAGTCCGTCGATTCCCAGGGTATCCATGGCGTATTTGAGATTTGTGAATGTGGTCTCCCTCTCATCCGGTTCATCGGTTGAAATCCCATAATCCTTATACACCAGAATCCCCATCATAAAATACGCACCAAACAAAATGACTATGAGCAGTTTCTGTACCCACTCCCGTTTCATGCACCATATCCTCCCAATTACAAACAGCCTCTTAATATTTCTTCCCAACGTACCGCGATTGCCTGTTCTGAAAATCTTTCCCTGACCCCGGCCGCCTTTTTCCCCATATCATTTGCCTCTTCCGGATGTTGTGCCAGCCACTCCAATGCATCAGCCAGTTTCACCTCATCTCCAATCGGCACCAAAATACCGTTTACCCCATCCTCAATACACAAACGGCTTCCTCCAATAGGGCAATCCGTTGCCACTACCGGCAGTCCTGCTGCCATCGCCTCAAGAAGCGCATTGGAAACGCCTTCATAGTCTGAAGATAAAACATAGATACCAGCAGTCCGGATCCTGTCCATAACATCTTGGCAGAATCCTTCCAGATAAACCGAATCCGTAAGCCGGAGCTTTTCCACTTGCGCTTCCAGACTCTGCCTTAAACTTCCCTGTCCGAATATATGCAGTGTATAATCCTCATTTTTTGTATGAAACCTTTGAAAAGCGTTTAACATCATTTCATAATTTTTTTGCGCTTCCAGACGTCCCACTGCCACCACTGTTTTCTGACGAATGCCCGTATAGGGTGCTGCAATGCCCTGCGTAATCGGATTCGGGATGACACATCCTTTTTTCTGCAGCCTGGCCGGAAAGCACTTCATAGCGTCTTCTGTCTGAAATACCACTGTTTTCGCATAACTGTATATGATATTTCTCAGCCGCGGATAGGGACATGCTGCCGGGTCATTCCGCTCTGAAATAATAAACTTATGGTTAAGAAACAAATCCGCCAGCACTGCAAAGAAACTGGTTCCGGGTCCAAAGGATATGATCACGCTATCCGGATTCTCTTTGAATATCCTACGTATATTGCGTACCCTTTCTATGCGTTTTTGCATACTCCCGCCGCTGACTGTTCCGGCACACAAAAGCTGGATTCTCTCATCAAGCTCATAGGCAACCTCATTCCCGGCTGTCATCAATATGGTGACATCTATTCCCCTTTGCACAAACTGATTCGCCAGAACGGAAATAACACGTTCAGCTCCGCCGCCTGCCATACTGACTATAACAAAAATCACTTTCACATGTATGCCCTCACATCGCTAATTTTCAAGTACCTCTTTAATAAAATGCTCTATTTGAAGCGCCATTTTCTTCTCATTATACTGCAATTGTACGTATTCCGCAGCCGCATTTCCAATTTGACTGCGCAGCTGCTCGCTTTCATACAGTTGAAACATCCGGTCGCACAACTGACGCTCATTACCCGCTTCATAGAAAAGACCTGTTTTTCCTTCCTCAACATAGTCAACCATACTTGGGACTCTTGCTGTAATGACTGCTTTCCCCAACGCCATCTGTTGAAGCAATGTCATCTGTCCGAAGGAATAATTGAAATTTTCCAAAGGAAGCACCGCAAACAGGGATATTTGAATATTTTGGATCAATTCCTCAAGGGGAAGGAAGGGCAGCTGATTGATTTTTCCTTTTTGAGACTGCTTTGTCATTTTTTGATGTGCTTCATCCGGCTTCCCTATCAGACGAAGCTCCGGTATCGCTTCCCTCGCTCCTTCTAAGCGATCCGCCAAACGCCAATACGCCCGAATCAATGTCTCCCAGTCTCTTTTCTGATATCCCACACAAATGATAAAGTTTTGCGTCCCGGTATGCTCATTCCTTCTGGTAAAATAATCGCTGTCCGTTCCAAACGGAATAAACTTTGATTTATCAATCAACCATGGAAAGCACTTCTTATAATAATTCAATTGGTTACCGGTGTGGTAAATGACGCCATTAAGCGAATGGGATGCCATTTGCATTATCTTTAATGCCGTCCCTTGCTCTGCCGCGCTGTTAAATGCTCCAATATCAAAAAGAATATGTTTTGCTTTACCCGGAAACAGCCTTCTCCACAAGCTGAGTACCACACCGCTCTGCGCGCCATGGGATAGGATGAGATCATAGCCGTGAAGCTTCGGTATCGCCTGCAGGGTCTGCCACACATAAAACCTTAATTTGGTCCTTTCAAACTGCTCCAGCCACGGAAAACTGCGGATGTCTATCACATCTACCTGTACCGGTTCTTTAAAATATCTGAAAAACCAGTACGGCTCTCCCTTGACATAATAATCCGGCGGCTGCTTTCCATCAGGCTTTTGAAGCGCATATTCAACTTTCCAGTTAACCAGCATTAAAATTTTCATTATCTTTCTTCCTGCCCTGCTGCCATAACAGCACTGCCATCGCCGCTGCCATCCCGCACGCACCTCCATAAATGCATATCGTAATCTTCTTTCTTATTTCTTCGAATTCCGTGATACTGCCTGATAATACGAATACCTTTGTGTCTTCGTCATAGACATTAATTTTCAAACTGTTTTCCTTAATTTCCTCCGGAAGCTCCTGATAGATCTTATAATCGCCCTTTTTCCCCACACGGTCACTGGTATCTTTATTTACTATCACATACGGTTCTATATGAACGCATTGATTTCCTATGATAAGTCCCGTTAAAATGCCGGCAGCAATCCCTGCCCACAACGCCTTTTTATGAGATAGCATCACAGATTCAAGCTTCCCGGTAAATTTTTTTAACCCAGGGATCCCTCTCCATGTATAAGATAGCTGCTTCCGGCATATCTGAATATTCTTCTCAAACCCACTAAGTTTTCCCGGTACTGCCAAATATGCAAACAGCATTTCCCCCATGATTGGAAGAATAATGTTTTTAAAAGAAAAGTTAAATAAAAACGGCTCAGTAAATCCTGCTGCAACAAGCCCTAAGGCCATCGCCAATTCCTGATTTCTCCCATTGTGTATCAAATAACTTATGGTAAAAAACAGCCCCA
Organism: Lachnospiraceae bacterium; assembly: GCA_014804645.1. GTDB lineage: Bacteria > Bacillota > Clostridia > Lachnospirales > Lachnospiraceae > Acetatifactor. Next base: position 7,907 of record JAAUZI010000002.1, read on the forward strand.
ACATAAATAGTAAAAAAAGGACAATTCCATAGTAATAAAGGCAATGTACATAAGAACAGTCTATTGTATACCCTCCTCCTATATTTACCTGTGTTCCTAACAGACCCGGAGTCAGCGTAGTCAGATAATGTCTGGATAATTCGAATCGGGTATTTACCGCTTTGTTGACCAGATCAAATAATTTCCCGCGAAGGAGCACCGGTCCTAAGATTGAAAATGCTGCGCACATTGGCATGAGGCATTGCAAAATCACATTTTCGGCTTTTGTTCTTCTCCTTACCTGGGTCAAATAAACGACCAACACCAGATAAGCAATAAAAAATAAAAATCCTGTATAACTCAGGGAATACATAAAGATAAACAGGCTTCCTGCAAAAAATATCCCTACCGCCTTCAGCAATGTTTTCCCTTTAAAATCATATACGAGAAAGCATAGGGCTGCAAAAACCATATAGGAAATATGCAGCACATTGGGATGCGTCATCCCCAGGGAACTGCGAATGACAAAGCCCAGGCCTTCCTTATTATGCACAAACAATGCAGAACTCTTTATTCCCAAAAGCGCAGCTGTTATGGTTCCCCAAAATGCAATGCTCCATATGATAAGACCTATCTTAAAAAGCCGTTTTACCGGAATGTCTTTCATTCCCACAACCGTCATGACTGCGATCAAGGCTGCCTTATCGCTGCTAAAGTAGTAAGAAAACGCTCCAAGGATAAGTAATACGCCAATGGCCAGGATCTCCTTGATGGAATAGGAGGTTAAAATCATTTTTCCTACCCAGAAGAAACACGCACATAGCAGGATCACTTTAAATAATTTTTGCCCATCGTACAAGCCGATTCCCTTTGCCATAAACAACAGGCCAAAAAAAGCATAATAAAAGATTTCTTTTAATGTAATTTGTTTCATATATTACTCTCGCTTATTTTGAGTATAGTTTTAAAGTACTTTCCACTACCTTGTCCCAATGAAATTTATTACAAATGTACTCTGCGCTGCGCATACTGATGTTCTTGCGCACCTCCTCATGCTCCAGAAGATACTGAAGCTTATCACGCAGATCCTGTATATTTCCTTTTTGGAAGGTAACCGCACAGTCCCCTACCACTTCCACATTTTCTGAAATATCACTGACCAGGCAGCATCTTCCATAGCTCATCGCTTCCAGCAAGCTGATTGCCATGCCCTCCACATCGCTGGGCAGTACATAAAGCCATGCATTGCTGAACAATTCTTCTAAAAGGACGCCCTGCACAAATCCCGTCATGATCACCCTCTCGTCAGCATTGCACATTTGCTTAATCTGTTCCATATATTCCAGGCTATGGCTGCATCCCCCGGCAATGACCAGCTTTTTATCCGTGTCCGTCTGCTTAAATGCCTCCAGCAAATAGGGAAGCCCCTTTTCCGGAACAATACGGGCGAGGAACAAGATGTATCCCTCCTTCTCAAGTCCGTATTTTTTAACGATTTCTTCCGCCTCACGGAGCCCTGGCCGCTGGATTCCATTCGGTATATATACTGTTTTCCTGCGATACTCTTTCCAAAAATAATCCTGCACATTTTTGGAAAGCACAATTAACTCGTCTGCATGTTTTGCGGCGATCCTTTCTCCTAATTTTAACATTTTAGACGCAAATCCGCCCCATTTGGAACGCTGCCAGTCCAAGCCATGGATAGTAGCTACCGTCCGGATTGCAAACAGCTTGGGAATCCAAAGCATAATGCATGGCCCTTCTGCATGAAAATGAATGACATGATTTTTGCGAAATGCAGACTTAAACGTTGCTAAAACGGTGGCAAAAAAGGAGTACACAATGGCATTCAACTTGCTGCCTCTAAACGTCGGTATCGTATATAAGCGTATTCCCTCAAAAATCCTGCCTCTTTTTTCGTCAAACTCTTTTCCGGATACGTGATAACCTGAACGGTTATACACATCTACCTGATTTCCAAGTCTTACCATACGGACCGCAAGTTCTTCTACAACTACCTCTACTCCGCCCTCTCTGGAAGGGATCCTTTTGTGCCCGATCATGGATATTTTATATTTTCCTTCCTTCTTCCTGGCAATCCTCTCCCTCTTTTGTTTTGCTTTCTTTTCTTTCCACAAGTAATAGAGAAAAGATATATTGGTATCCAGATAACGCGGTAACAGCCGCTTGGGATCCTGAAGCACTCTGTAAAACCACTCCAAACATGATTCCTGCATCCATTTAGGCGCTCTTTTTACCGTACCGGCATGAAAATCAAAGCCTGCTCCAACCCCCAGCATAACGCCGGTCACTTTACCATGATGCTCCGCCATCCATTTTTCCTGTTTAGGTGCGCCCAGGCCTACCCAGATAAAATCCGGCTTTGCCTCATTGATCTTTTCTATTATCTGCAAATCCTCCTCCCTGGTTAACGGACGGAACGGAGGCGAATAATATCCCGCAATCTGTAAAGCAGGAAAATCTCTTTTCAAATTCGCAATTAAGCGTTCCAACGTCTCCTGCTTACTTCCGTAAAAATACTGCCTGTACCCTCTCTTCTCGGAGATTGCAAAAATCAGCGGCATGAGATCCGGCCCTGGAACTCTTCCTGCCATGGCATAGCCATAGCGCCGCTGTGTAATGGATAGGGGCTTACCATCAGGCAGATTAACAGCGCTGCCATTTTGGATCCGGCGGTATTCTTCATCCCTGTATGCCATTACCGTGGTATGTACATTGGAAACACAGACATACTCCCCCCTCAGTTCCTCTAAATGGCTGTCCAGATATTCTACTGTCTGCTCAAGATTTAAAATATTAATATTAGTTTTTAAAATCTCTGTATAAGCCAACCGCTCCATTTTGTATACCTCTTTTTCACAGATAAAACGCTTTCTCTTTTATTATTCCCTCTTCTTTTCGCATAATGTCAAAAACCACCTTGCATAATCACTTAATGTAGAAAATGAATGGGAACAGCTATAATCGTTTTTCGCATACATATACTTAATTTTTTGTACCAATTCTTCTTCATTCCCGCTCTCAAACAGTTCTCCGCTGACCCCGGGTTCAACCAATTCCGGAATGCCTCCGACCGCCGCTCCAAGCACAGGTGTCCCATACTGAATGGATTCCATAACAGAAAAAGGACAATTATCATAACACTCTGACGGGCATATGCTGAATTTTGCATTTTCAATGTATGGCTTTATCTCTTCCGGTGTAAGGAAGCCTAAATTTTTCACATTTTCCAGCTGGTTCATCTGCTCCTCGCATTCTCCCTTTCCGGCAAATAGAAACGGGATCTCCGGCAATCTTGCGCAGGCCTTCAGTAAAGTCTCCACTCCCTTTTCCCTGGAATATCTTCCAAAATAAAAAACATAGTTTTCTTTCCCATTTGTACTCTTTTCTTCCGCTTCCATATTCCCTGCAAAGTTATGCTTTGTTACGGTCTTTCCCCTTAAATCAGGATGACGTTCCAACTGCCGGCGCATAAACTCGCTTGGGCAAATAACCGTATCAATCATCTTATATGCTCCAAGCCGGCGGTACAGCCATCCCTCCAATGCCCCTAAGACACTTTTTGCTATAGACCCATGAATACACTTGCCGCGAATACAATTTTGATATGCCCCTTCTGCGCAGCGCTCGCAGTTTTGATTGGCGGCCTGGCATCGCATCAAATGATTCGGACATACCAATTGATAGTCATGAGCCGTATAAATAATATTTACTTTTTCGTTATGCTCACTTTCATATTTACGAATTTCATAAAGAATGGAGGGGGTAATCTGGAAATTGAAATTATTTAAATGCACTACCTCCGGTCTGAAATCCTCCAGCACTTTGCGGATCGACTTACGGGCCTCCCAGGAGTAAATGATGCGAAACGGATATAACAGTTTTGACAATTTACCGGAATGAAAATCCATATTGGAGGTATAGCAGTTTACTCTGTTCTCCACAATGTTTCTGCTGTCATCCATACCAAAATATTGCACTTCACAGCCCAGTTCCCGGAGTTGTTTTCCCAACTCAAAAATATATGTTTCCGATCCCCCGTTCGGATATAAGAATTTATTGACAATTAATATCTTCTTCATTCACACCACCCTTTTGCCACTGGCTTTTTTGCAGCATCCGCCACCAGTACATCCCAATCAAAAAGAAAATATAGTTTCTAGCGAGATATTGAGATATCGCATGAGCTTCTATAATTGTATATACAGAAAAAGCAGCGATCAGAGTAATCGCCAGATATTGTTTCTTACGATAACAAAAGATGATCAAAACAAGTAAAACAGCCGTGAACACACACGCAGGAATAATACCATACCAGTAAAACAACCGCACCCAGCCCATATCAAAATAATACTCTGTTCCCGATTTTGAAAATAAACTCCAACTGCTTATGCTTCCTTCCCATCCGGAGCTTCCCGTCAGCATGCGAATCCTTCCGTTTAATATATTATTTATCCTGACAAGTATCTTTGTAACCGCATCATGCTCCTCAAAGCGGTGCCAGTCGTAATTATATACCCTGTATGCATTTGCTGCAATAAAAACGGACAGCAGCACGCTTCCCAGCATTGCCGCTGCGCCCAGATACGCACATATCTTCTTCACCTTTTCCCGTCTCTTTCCACTGGTCAGATAAGACATTGCAATTGTGAAAAGTCCCACCAACAAACTGGTTCTTGAGAACGATAAAAAGAAAACTCCAATATTCATAACTAATGCCAGAATATAGTGATACCACTTTAATTTATCACCATAAAGATACAGCCCCAGAGTTGTCAGCGCCCAAACCATACAGTGCAGGGCATTGGGATGTCCCATTCCCAACGCATAACGGGACTCTACTCCGCCGCGTCCAAAATCCATCGTTAACAAAACGGTGCCGTAAATCCCGGTCACCGACAGCAGAACAATTGCGACACACCCTGCAAACGTTAACCAAAAGACTACTTTAAGGCACTTTATCATATCCACATTCTTACAAGCTGCAATCATCATCACCAGTCTTAGAATTTCGTTTCTTCCCGTCACAAAATAAGAAACCGCTCCAAGTGCGCAAAAAAGAAAAATCGTAACGCACTCTCTGACTGTATATCTGGTCGTACACACTTTTAAAAGACACAAAATAAAGGTAAGCTGAAAGAGCCTTCCTTCAATGGGGTTTGTATAATTACTTTTATCAATAATAACAAGGAATACTTCTGTGATAATTGCCATATAAAAACAGACAAAACCAATTTTCGAGATCACCGAATAATCTATTTTCTTCACACCAATACTCCCTCCGGACTTATGAAACTCCACCCCTTCCAAAGCTCTTCCATTTCTTCCTTCACAAACACCTGACCATTTTTTTGAATTGTCGGTCTGATCATCATCTTATCCTCATCAGGATTCAGCCTTGCTCCCCAGAAGCTGAATGTGGAGTTAGCGCAGATATGGTGCTTACACCTGCTCATCAGCCACATATCATAAAAGCTGTCTCTGCCGTGGTTAATATCAACTACCGTATAATTTTCCCCTTTGAACTTTCCTTTCACATAAGGAATATCATCCGAAAACAAGTAAAAATGTGCATCTGGCACTTTCTCTTTCATAATATCCAGTGCTTTCCGATAATACGCATTCGTACAAATATTTCCAAACATGGTCGCATTTTCGGGATTTAAATAGTCTCCCCTGCGAACATGCACGCTGACGGAATTTCTCTCCTGCATTTCTTTCGCCATTTCTTCGTTTAAGGGATCAGAACTTGGAGGAAACTGAATCTTTTCCCTCAGATCATACAAAATATCCCCATAATATTTTTCACACGCAAAATACCCGGAGAGATACATGTCNTCAAAATCGAAGATTTCCGGGTGATANATTTTNCTCTCATGNAACCAGCGNACAGTTGAAGGCATAANTTTTCTTCGAAGCTTTCCCCTGATGTCNTCTCCTCCGATCAGCTCCTGCNTTTCCTCCCGGGTGCAGACCTCATAAATCAGCCGGTCAAAATAATCAAGTTCAAGCTCTCTTCCNGTAACCTTTCCGNNNTTCCCTNTTTCTTCCNGNGACTCAAACCATGAAAGATCCAGCCGNACCTCTTTTCCCAGACGGATCAGCTTTCGNNACAGAGCATACTGCTGAAGCTGATTTCCCAATCCTCCTGCAACCTGAATAATAATCATAATATTCCTTTCTNANCTTTNCCCTTCTTCNGTNATTGCAAACANCGACAGNGCNGGNCCCAANGACCATGGATACGCTCCGTAAACCTGCGGATACATACTTAANCCCTGNCATTCCGCCAATGCACCNTAGATTCTGCCATCCTTGACAGATGCACGCAGNGCNTCTCTGCCTCTNATCATGCGGGACTTATGTATGCCGATCAGAACTTTCGTTTCCAGCGATCTGGCTATNGAATATAAGATCATGCCCGTNGCNGAAGTATCCACCGGNCCCTCTTTTGCCCCNAGCTGCCAGCTNTAAAGCCCNCCTTCCAGCTGATAGGCTTCNACTTTATCCACAATCCGCCGATANGCCTGCTTAATGANCTCATATTCCGGTCTTTCTNCTNCCATATANGCAAGNGCTTCCGACATGCCAAGCATCAGCCAGCCTGCAGCCCTCCCCCAGCCTATAATACCATATTTTACACCGCTTTCGTAGTGATAGCCATGATAAGGAAGACCTGTCTTCCCATCCATTCCATATTCGATAAAATTCCTGATCTGTATCACCGCCAGATTGATTGCATTCTTGTCTCCGTACACGTTCCCATATTTACACAAAAACGGACATACCATACCTATCATATCCGCAAATATGTATTGGTTTTCCTGCTTGGGCCGGTATAAAAAGCTTCCTGCCGCATCCCGGTCATGATGATACAAGAACTGGACCATTGCCTCTGCAGCCTGTTTATATTTCTCTTCACCAGTTACCTGATGCAGATCTATAAGCGCCTCTCCGCTCACAATGTCATCCACATAATACAACTTGTGACGCTTTTTGATCCACTTGTCATAATACTGTTTCAGACAGTCTATGATCACCCGGGCCTCCTCGGAATTTTTNTTCTGCATGTAATAATCCATCAGGCCTTTGGCAAGCAGACCATTCGGCCAGTTGATTTTATCAAGCGGCTCTACACTTTTTCCCATAAGCCGCTTTAATGATCTCTTCAGCCGATATCCCGCTGTCCTTTTCGGATAGTTTAATAAATCATATTCAGCTTCTTTTACCATCTCCAGCATATTCTCTATCTCCTCCTGCGTTTATTTTCTATGATTCTCCACAAATATCTAAACTCTTCCGTTCTTCCGAATATAAGGAGAAACACACCGTTAAATACCACACTGATAAGCACGAACATCCCTGCAAAACTGAAAATCGTAACCTCCTGCATGATCATGCTTTTTACAACCCACATCACCGCCAGAATTCCCAAAATCACTGTCAGATATCGTATAGAATCCATAAAATACGTCTTCACATCTTTATCAAAGCAAGTTTTATAGATAATAAAAGGCTTTGTCACATTGGCGATCAGTCCGGATACAATGGTTCCGATGTAAACCCCCACCAGCCCGATCCGCTGTACAAGCACAATGGAAATAATTAAATTTACGCCTCCCTGGATCAGCGCCAGGTATTTATCCTGCTCAAAAACCCCTGCTGCCGTTTTAAAGTTCGACAACACAATCCTGTCCCCCTTAAAATAATAATCCGTCAAAATGCACGCAACCACTGCCACAGGCAGCACCTTTCCGGGTCCCACCGACGGCCAGAGCATAATAAGAGGGGTCAGCAGAAGAAAGAATCCCACTGCCGAGAAACCATAAATCCAGCAGGCAAAGAACCGATATACCCGGAAAACCTGATATTGCTTTTCCCTGGACTCCGTAGCGATCAGATTGCCAAAGCTGGAAAGCACCGAATTAAAAATAATATTGACGAAGTTGGATACAGAAGTCAGAATCATATTATAGTTTCCCACGTATCCTACCAGGGTTACATTGATAAAGCCGGAAATGATCATACTGTCCGTCTGCAGTCTAGCCACATCCCCTATCTTGTGGAACATCAGCGCTTTTGTCTTTCGCACG
>JAAUZI010000003.1 GCA_014804645.1 Lachnospiraceae bacterium
CTGAATATTCCGGTTGAATAGTGCACCCTTTCCGGAAATTCAGAGCACCAGAATCCGACATTTGAGAGCAGGTATTTCCGCTACGGAGTGCAGTCGCCTATAATGAATCCATGCACATGAAAATGTGTAAATTCATTACAGGAGGTCGATAACCATGACTGATTATCGAGAAATCATCAGACTAAATAGTCTGGAGTTTAGCAATGTTGCTATTGCTAACAGCTTGTGTTGCTCACGTAACACAGTTTCTGAAGTGATTAAGCTTGCAGAAACGCATTCCTTGGAGTGGCCCATTCCAGAAGCACTGACGAACAGTGATATTGAGCATCTGTTTTATCCGGACAGGGGCAATAATGAGGGTAGAAGACTCCCTGATTATGAGTATGTTTACAACGAGCTGGCTAAGCCTGGCGTGACACTTTCACTCTTATGGGCGGAATACTGTGCCAAATGCGAAGCAGAGCATACAATTCCGTATCAGCACACACAGTTTAATGACAAGTATCATGCCTATGCCGCGTCAAAGAAAGCAACACTCAGAATTAAACGCAAACCTGGGGAAACAATGGAAGTAGACTGGATTGGCGATACTCTCAAAGTTTACGATGCTGCCAGCTGCAGTGATATACCGGCATATATATTTGTGGCCGTTCTTCCATGCAGTTTGTATGGATACGCAGAGGCCTTCCCAGATATGAAATCTAATCACTGGATAGAAGCACATATCCATGCGTATTCTTTCTTCGGTGGTGTAACTCGTATTCTTGTACCGGACAATCTAAAAACCGGAGTGATTAAAAATACACGGACAGAGCTTGTGCTCAACCGCTCCTACCACGAAATGGCAGAGCACTATGGAACAGCTATTATTCCTGCCAGACCGGTAAGACCTAAAGACAAACCTAATGCTGAAGGCACTGTAAGGGTGCTTGAAACATGGATTCTTGCGGCACTTCGCAACCGGAAGTTCTTCACTTTCGATGAACTTAACAAAGCCATCTGTGAAAAGCTGGAGGAATTCAACGCAAAACCCTTTCAGAAAAAGAAAGGAAGCCGGTTAACTGCATTTATTGAAGAAGAAAAGGACTTCCTCATGCCATTACCTGCTTCCCCGTATGAAACGGCTGTCTGGTCAACTGCCACCATACAACCCGATTATCTCATAACAGTCGGGAATTGCAAGTACTCTGTCCCATATGAATTTATTGGTAAGAAAGTGGACATCCGAACTACCGAAAACAGCATCGAAGTCTTCTATCATAACAATCGTATAGCGTCGCATGTGCGTAAGGCTTATTCTCCAGAACCGGTTTATACACCGGAACACATGCCTGAAAATCACAGAAAGTTTTTGAAATACAACACGGAAAGCTTTCTGGACTGGGGAAGAATGTCGGTCATTCCACCTTCATTGTGGTAAAGCATTTCTTATATATGCACAAGGTAGCGCAACAGGGCTTTAAAAGTTGTGCATCGCTGATAAAGCTTGCTGACCGCTATGGTACGGAACGTTTGGAAAACGCCTGCGCCAAGGCGCTTAGCTACACACCAAGTCCAAGCCTTAAAAACATCAGTACCATTCTGAAAAATGGTCAGGACAAAGTAGCATTGGTAAAAGTTTCTGCCAGTATATTCAATGAAGAAAGCTCCAAATATGGCATTACCAGAGGTGCCTCTTATTATGAAGGAGGTGACCATCAATGATTCGCCAGTCAACCATAGATAAACTGCATGATATGCGCTTATCTGCAATGTCAGATGCTTTTGAAAGCCAGTGTGCTGACCCTGATACCTATCAGGGATTATCCTTTGAAGACCGCTTCGGCATGCTGGTTGATAAGGAATGGGATAAGCGAAAAAGTACAAAGCTGCAGAAGCTTATCCGCAGTGCAGAATTCCGTTATCCGAATGCGTGCATGGAAGCCATTGAGTACCACCCGGACAGAAATCTGGACAAAGGACAGATGCTTGAATTTTCTACCTGCCGGTATATTTCAGATGACCATCATATCATTCTGAAAGGTGCCTCCGGAAACGGGAAAACATATATCGCATGTGCACTTGGTATCGCAGCCTGTAGGAACTTTATAAAAGTACGTTATGTACGTCTGCCGGATCTTTTAAATGAGCTGGCAGTTGCGCATGGGGAGGGCACACTGAAAAAAGTAATCAAAGCGTATCAGAAGATTGACCTTTTGATTCTAGATGAATTCCTTTTAAGCCCGGTATCCACCGAGCAGACAAGGGAGCTTCTTGAAATCATCGAAGCCCGCAGTGTGAAAGGCTCCGTTATCTTCTGCACACAGTTTGAACCGAAAGGCTGGTATAACCGTATCGGAAGTGATTGCGACGCTACCATCTGTGAAGCTATCATCGACCGGATTATTCATAACTCCTACGAGATAATGATTGATGGGCGTGTATCTATGAGGGAACGTCATGGTATCAAAGCCTCACGGAAAGGAGGTGCCAATGACTAATTATTGTGCTTTCAGCAAAGAACATAAATGTATCAAGTGGAGGGATTATGAATTAACCCGCCACGAATTGGAGGAAGCCGATGAACTGTGTCATAGTAATTGGATAGAAATCCAGCACCTACGAGATTATATTGACCGGTTACAAGCACTTCTGACAGAGCATGGAATAGAGATTCCATCTGAATACTAAATAACTGCACTCTGCTCCGGAAAGGCATGCTCTGCTTTTCCGGAAAAGGGTGCTCTGAATTTCCGGAAAGGGTGCACTATTCAACCGGAATATTCAGTNCGGATGACAGAAATCATCACAACATTAAGTGCTGCAAAAGCACCAAAAAGGGAGGGAAAGGGAAATTCGTATGTAGATGTATTCAACATGCATATCCCACTCAGGGACGCAGTACAGACAGCGTCAAGAAGAGCATTTGCAAAAGCATTATTGTAAAAAAGAAAACAGAAATGACATCTCAGAAAAACTGATAGGTAAGTTGCCAATAAAGTGTTGACACAAACAATCCACCAATCATAATAGAAAATGGAGGGTATGAGTGGTATAATATGTTATCAGTGGGAGGTATTGGGAAGTGGAATTAAAAAAAAGAATAGAATACGCAAAACGTGCATTGGATGGGATTGCATTAGGAGATTGTTTTGGGCAGACTTTTTTTGTGTCTGATGATATAGCTCGCCAAAGAATAAAAGATAGGGAGATTCTAAATGAACCGTGGTCTTTTACAGATGATACTGTTATGGCGATAGGAATTTACCGAATCCTTGAAAAATATGGGAAAATAGATCAGGACGAATTAGCTAAAGTTTTTGCAGATAATTATGAGTTAGACTGGCATCGAGGATATGGAGGAACAGCACACTCTATTTTGCGAAGTATTAAAGAGGGGCATAATTGGCGGGAAACTGCTTCGGAAGCCTTTGATGGAATGGGGTCTATGGGAAATGGTGGTGCCATGCGTGTTGCACCTATAGGCGCTTATTTTGCAGATGATATAGACAAGGTTCTACACTATGCTAGAGCATCTGCGGAAGTTACACATGCACATATTGAAGGAATTGTAGGTGCAATGGCAGTTGCCGTAGCGTCAGCTCTGCTTTTGAATAAAAAATTGGGACGCTATTTTGGAGAAGGAGAAGCTTTTTTGTGTGATATAGCAAATAAATTGCCAGAAAGCGACACAAAATATAAAATATTGTCTGCGATTCCTATCAAAAAAGAAAGCAGCATAGAATTTGTAGTTTCTGTACTTGGAAATGGAATAATGCTAACTGCACAGGACACCGTTCCATTTTGCCTTTGGTGTGCGGCATACTGGTATACTTCGATTGAGGAGGCATTGTGGACAGCAGTTTCAGCGTTAGGAGACAGAGATACAATATGCGCCATTGTGGGAGGAATGGTTTCTCTTTATGCAGAGGAGATTCCACCAAAATGGTTAAGTTATATGGAACATCCAGAAGATTCTCAGTTTTTTAATTAGAGAGATTGTAGATTATTCAATGTATCAGTACAGGAATACTCCATACTTACCATCAGGATGAACAGGGGAGTACAGCCTATATCATAGGGTGTGATGGAGTAACAGAGAACTGCTACATTTATGATGCATTTGACAATGTGCTGGAAAGCCGGGAAAAAATGTAAAAAACAGAATCCTGTATACGGGACAGCAGTATGACCAGGAGGCAGGACAGTACTATTTAAGGGCCAGATACTATAACCCTGTAATCGGCAGGTTCCTGCAGGAAGACACTTACCGCGGGGATGGACTGAACCTGTATGCTTACTGTGCGAACAATCCGGTGAAATATTTTGATCCCAGTGGGTATGGAAGTGATCCATGTGTTCCACCGGAACAAAATGCTTCGGAGAAAACACCAGGGAATAAAGCAAGTGCTGATACCCCAACAAGTCAGTCGCAGATGCAAAAGCAAGTTGAGAAAGGTCAGGCACCAAAAGGGGTGGATAGAGTAGATAAGCCACATGTAGAAGGGCAACAACTACATGTACATTTTAAGGATGGCACATCACTAAATCAAGATGGAACAGTGCATGATGCACATAGGGGAATTCCGAATCCTACTAAAAAGATTAAAGATTGGCTAATAAAAAATGGATGGAAGGTGAATGATTAATTATGAAGGTTTACGGATATCAAGAAAATCAAGAAGTTTTATTAAGTTTAGAAGAGATCTCTTTGCAATGTACAATTGAAGAATTAGAAAAGGTAATAAATTTTTTGATAAATACTAAAGAGGAACATTCAGCGGTATATGAAAAAGCAGATATGTGCCATTCACATTTGAAAGATTGGGATGCTACATGGAAGAAGGGGCAACCGGATATTGTTATAGTTACAAAGAATTATGCTTAAAAACTTGTATTATAAATGAAAAACCTAATCTCCGGCAATGCTGTATTTTTTTGGAGGTTTAGTTGATAGTTTCTAGACAATTCTATTTTACTATAAACCATTGAGGAAACGTATTATTTTGCAACAAAATGAATCCTGTATTTATGTGGGTTCTGGCGTTTTGCAAACGTCTATAAATGTATAAAAATGAAAGGAGAATTAGTATATTATGGGAAATGTAATGTCATTAGTAAGAGAAGCTATTAGAGAAAAAAAATAATGATGCAGTCATCCAGCTTTTAGATGAAAATCCTGAATTAATTAATCAACTGACTTTAGCAGATGGTATATTACTACACGATGCTGTTCGCCTTGGAAATGAGGAAATAGCACAATTTTTGTTAGATAAGGGAATTGATACAAGTGTAGAATCATCAGCGAGTGGAATGTATGGAACAGCAATAAACTGTGCTAATACAGTTAGTATGGCAGTTCTTCTGATTAGAAATGGCATGCAGCCGTCATTGTCTGTAGAAGATGAAATGAAAAATCCTGTTTTTAAAAGGCTTTATATGGACAATGACGTAATGTTTGGATTTTGGTTTGATTTTGAGATGCAATTATTAACAGATGATGTTAAAGAAGTATTTGTACAAATGGTTCGAGAGCATTTAGAAGAATATATGAAAGAGGCGCTACTGGAGTTTGTTGATTCATATGAAGATAGGATTCATTGCTTGAAGCAGTTTGAAGATCAATTAAGTAAAATAATGAATGAAATAATTGTTGAATATAGCAAAGAAAATATCTATGCTTGTTCTTTTT
>JAAUZI010000004.1 GCA_014804645.1 Lachnospiraceae bacterium
TGAATAATATTTGACAACAAGGGGGAAATAGAAGTAAACTGAAGGAAATAAAGTCTGGGCAGATCCAAAGCAGGAACTCTCTGCGACTCTCCAACTGACAGTAAGTTTACTCTATCAAAGCGATTATTATGTGTTGATTAAAATTACGAGAAAGGATATACTTTATATGAGGAGGGAATCCTATGAAAAGAATTATATCAATTGCAGTATTGGTCATATTAATTATTAATTCTGTTTCGTTGAAAACCTACGCATATGACTATCGGGAGGATACTCTGGAGAGTTCTGATGATAAAGAGGAAGTCATGGAGCTGGAGCAGGATATTATAAGGAGATCTTCTGGCAATATCTATAGTGGATCCGCTACAGGAAACACCATTGATTTTGATAGTGCTGTGAAAGTATATCTTTTTGAGGCAGACGAGTTAATAGCGCTTTTGGATAATGGCGTTTTTCAGATAGAAACTGACAGGCAATATGTATGGAAAATTCCTGTCCTTGAGAACGATAAGGAGTATAGATATACAGTAGTAGGGCGTGACGAGAATGGGTCTTATGGTTTTACCAATGTAATTTCTCCTATTGATGTGGAAAAGCAGACACCCTATATCTTTGGTGATATAGGGTTGGAAAGCAAATTTAGCGATATAGAAGAGGCGTGTATTGTCTCAATACCAATGTGGAGTGTGGACTTTGTTCTTGTTAAGGACAAAGGCATGAAAATCATTCCATATGCAACACGTCCTGATTTCTTTGGTTTTACAAATGGTATGGTGTATTCCGCATCAGATATGAAAAAATTTTTGGAAGATTATATTGGCGAAATAGGTGTACATGCTGCTAATGAAGGAGGCGGAGCAGGCACATTACTTCATTATAGAAACAGATATTTTTATGTAATGGGCGGAGTGTCTGCTGCTATTCTAATAATCTCGATTACTGTTCTTATAAAAATGAAAAAAAGGGAGAGACAAAAGTGTTGAGGATAAGGTGAAATGAATATTTCTAACAATGAGAGCTGCCTTAGACAAATGCTGTGTAGGGTGGCTTTCGTTTTGGGGCGAGGGCGTTGACAATTCCCCCAAAATACGCTACCTTAATACATAAATACAAGAAAACCTGTTTCCGGTGGATATCATTTCCGGGATAGGGCGCCGCCGCCGCAAGCAAGGAGTAGCTCAATGAGAAAAACCATTAAAACTGTCGTATTTACCATATTGTTCCTGGTCCTTATCGCTTCCACCGCTCTTTTGGCGTATTTGCACTTTTTCGCATCAGATGACATGGGACTGTCAGGCGACAAGGATATTTCCGGGGAATGGACCGCAAATCTGGACATGACGCAGCAGGCTGCGTTCACAGCCCTCAGCTGGCTGCAAGATATAGAAGGCGTCTCCATCTCTATGGAGGATATGGAGTCCTATATGCAGGATTTGACTATTCAGGTCAACTTGACTCTGGAGCAGACCGCCCAGTCCGAGGGGACCTTCCGCTGCAGTGTCCTGCCGGAGAGCTATGACGTATGTTATCAGGCTGCTTATGAGGCATTTGCCGAGGTCTTCCGGGAGCTTTTGACTGAGAGACTGCGCATGGCAGATTATACGGGCGGTACAGACAGAGAAACCATCGAGGCTCTTGTAACAGAGACCTTCGGGATGTCTACCGTCTCCTATCTGATGTCATATGGACCTGCCCTGCTGCCTCCTCTGGAAGATATGCAGGTTCAATATGACGGCCGCGGTACCTATGTAACCGCAGACGGCATTCTGACCAGACAGTATGACGCCAGTCGACCAGTCGCCACGAGCGTGGAATGCTATATGTGCGGGGATTTTGACCTGATCCTGTACGAGGAGACAGACTCTGCATCCCCCGGCCTCTTACCGGACTATTACCCCATGGTATTCACTTTAGTACAAACCCAAGACCAATAAATCAATATCCCTCGTTTCTCATGGAAAATGAGCAGGAAAGGAGAACCGATGAAAACAATCCCACAGAAAATGAGTTCCCTCATATTGTCCGTAATCCTGATATGGTCCATCCTGCCCTTCAGGACAGATGCGAGTTTCGAGATACCCGGGACCTGTCAGGTACAGGCGGATGACGGGCCCGCATACACCGTTAAAACCCTGGATTATGGATACGATTACAACACTTACCTCTCCCTGCGGGATATGGCCATGGTTCTTAAGGATACGGACAAAGCTTTCTCTCTGGAAATCACGAAAAACGCCGTCTCTCTGAACCCGGGAAGTGCCTATGCGCCAGTGGGAGTGGAAAATGCTCTCTGGGAAGACGGCAAAAATCCGGATATTTCCCTGCGGCGAAACGAATTCAAGGTAGGCGGGCAGGATGTAATTTACTATACCATGATTATGAGGCTGCCCTCCGGCTATTATGATTGTTTCATGATGGCCGCAGATCTGGCCATGATCCTGGATGTGGACATCACTGTTTCCGCTGCAGGCTTGCTTGAGATCCACACACAGACCCCCTTCTGCATCTCCCCTGTTTCCCTGGAACAGGCCGGCTATTTTTATGGGGTCAACAGCGTGCTGGTAGGAGACGCCACCACCGGGGAACTCTACTACCAATATCAGTCCGATACGCCCTATCCCATAGCCAGCACTTCCAAGCTTATGACTTGCCTTCTGACCATGGATGCCATCTCCGCAGGGCAGATTACCCTTGAGCAGCAGGTCACGGTCTCTAATGCGGTTCAGGCACTGTCCGTCTCAAGCGACGGGGTGATTCCCTTAGAGGCCGGAACTCAGATCACCGTGCAGGACCTTTTGTTGGGCGCCCTGCTGCCCTCCAGCAACGAATGTGCGCTGTGTCTGGCCGAATCTATCGCCGGATCGGAGGAAGATTTTGTTCAAATGATGAATCAGAAGGCGCTGGACATGGGACTCTCTCAGACAGTCTTTTTCAACAGCAACGGTCTGCCCTCCTACACGGAAGAACCCATTCCCGCAAAGCGCCAGAACCGCATGAGTGCAGAGGATATGTTTCGCCTGGTGTCTTACCTTTTGAAAGTTTATCCCCAGATTACGGACATCACCTCTCTGGAGAAGGCCACTTTACAGTCCCTCGACCTGGAAGTGCGCAATAGCAATCCGCTTCTGCGCAATCTGCCCGGCGTCACCGGCCTGAAGACCGGGACTACCAACAAGGCCGGAGCCTGCCTGGTCACATCTCTGACTGCGGACGATGGAGATCTGGAGCATGACCTGGTGGTTATTGTTCTGGGCACCGAGGATTCCATAGAGAGGGGGCGCGTCTCGGGAATGTTGGCCAGATACGCTCTGCAGATCTTTAATATGGGCACGGAAAATCCGGAAACCGCATCTGCCCCTACTCCCAGAAATCTGCCCACACACGCTGAGGCGGCAGTGGATTGGATTCTTCAGACTGCAAGAAAGCAATAAAATTCTTTTTATGGTAAAAATACGTTTTACAGAAAAAGTTGCCTTTTATTTGTCAGAATGATATACTTTCTATATTAAAGAAGAATAGATGTGTATTATAGATTGAAAGACGAGGAACCACCGATGAAAAAGAAAAAGCCCTTACAGGAGATTATTTATGCCGTTTTTCTTTTAGTGGCTATTATCCTTTTATTTTTCTGGTTTACGACGCAGAACAGCAGGCGGACGGAGGAGCAGAACAGAGACTATGCGGCGGACTCCGCACGGATGAAGGCCGAACAGATTGACGATGAACTGAATAATGCCCTGGGCCGGATCAGGATCTATGCATACTTTGTGGGGGAAAGCCTGACCGAGCCTGTGATCACGGCGCAGATGCTTGGGACAATGGAAGAAAACTCCCAGTTTGACGCCATTCTATTCACGGATATTGACGGTGTGGACTATGCCTCAGACGGACGGACCAGTGATGTTGCGGAGAGGGAGTTCTATACAGACGGTTTCAGTGGCAACAGCGGCATGGAGATCGTATTTGACCCTCACTTTTTTGGTGAGACAATGGCGGCTTTCTATGCGCCCGTCCGCTATGAGGGCCGGGTCATTGGTGTGCTGCGCGGGGCATTTTTGGCCGAGGAATATCTGAAAAATATGCTAACCACTACATATTTCGGCGAGGAGGCTCAGGTATTCCTGTGTACAACCGATGGCAGAGTGATCGCCAGCTCTGACGGCGAGACTTATGAAAGACATCTTCTTGACGTGCTGACGGAGACAGGTGTGATCGACCGGGAGGCGGCTGACCAGGTCCGGCAGGTCTTTGAGAATGGCGGGGAAGACGCTTTTAACTGTGATTCCTCCAGTGAGACAGACAATATCTGTGTCACATATCTGCCGCATAATCCCTATGTTCTTGTGCAGATGTTCCCGAAAAATGTCACACATAGCATGATCGCGGAAGAAAATCTGGTGGGGATCCAGCTGGAGGTTATGCTGATCGTCCTGTTTGCCATCTACATTGTTTTCATTCTTATTCGCAGCGGCCGCAGACGCAAACAGCTGGAAAAGGAAAACCGTGAGATGGGATATATTATAAGCGGCGTCAACACGCTGTTTTCCCGGTTTGCCATGGTTGATTTTGAGGAAAATACATATCAGTATCTGGCGGGTACAAAACCCGAGGGCACAGAGATTGCAGAAAGCGGAGATTATCAGGATCTCGTGGTTTATCTGGCTTCCCCTGTGGAAGAAAGCCATCGTCAGGAGCTTGTCGATTTCATGGACAGAGATTCCATTATCAAGGCCATGTCAGTGCAGAATGATTTGCGGTATGAGCGCTGTGTGAAAAGAGACGGGCACGCTGAGTGGGAGCATATGAATGTCATCTGTCTGGAGAGAAAAGACGATAAGGTTTCCAAGGTTTTATTTATTCGCCAGAACGTAACGGAGTTAAAGGAAAAAGAACTGCGTATCCAGGCGGAGAGGTCGCTGGCAAATCGCAAGGAGAGACAGTACCAGACAGCGCTTATGTCCAACTCTCTCTGCAGCTTTGAGTTTAACCTGACTCAGGATCTTCTTGAACAGGACATTATCAGAACCATAGGCGGGCAAAAGATATCGCTCCTGAAGCAGTCGGGCCTGACAATCCCTTGTAAGGTCTCGGAATATTTTGAAAAAAGGAAACAGTTTGTTCTGGCGGAATCCATGGAGGATTATTCTGCCACAGTAAACACAGAGAATCTGACCAGATGCTTTGAGCAGGGTGAAAGGGAAGTCATAGCCGAGTATTGGAGCGAAGGCTGCGGGCATGATCAGCTGTGTGTGCGCCAGTCCTTTATCATGACCAGGGATGACGAAACGGGTGACATCATGGTTATGGTGGTATCCAGGGATATCACGGAGCAGGTCAAGAGGCAGAGAGAGCAGACGCAGGCACTTCAGGATGCTCTGATGCAGGCGCAGCATGCAAACAGGGCCAAGACCACATTTTTGTCCAATATGTCCCATGATATCCGTACTCCCATGAACGCTATCATTGGATTTTCCACCATTGCCGTCAGTCATATTGACAATAAGGATCAGGTTCTGGATTGTCTGCAGAAAGTACTTGCCTCCAGCAACCATCTGCTCAGTTTGATCAATGATATTCTGGATATGAGCCGGATCGAGAGCGGAAAAGTGCAGATCAAGGAGCAGGAGTGTAATATTTCCGAGCAGATGCACAATCTGGTAAACATTATCCAGCCCCAGGTCAAGGCAAAGCAGCTTGAGCTGTTTATCGATACCTTTGAAGTTGCCAATGAGGATGTGATCGCTGATCCCCTGAAGTTAAACCAGGTGTTCCTCAATCTGCTGAGCAATGCGGTGAAGTATACGCCCGCCGGGGGCACGGTCTCTTTCCGGATTATGCAGAAGGCCACCTTCCGGCACGGATACGGCGATTATACATTTATTATTAAGGACAATGGAATCGGGATGTCACCGGAATTTGTGGAGCATATCTTTGAGCCCTTTGAGCGGGAGTCCACTGTGACGCAGAGCGGTATCCAGGGAACCGGACTGGGCATGGCCATCACCAAAAATATCGTGGAGATGATGAACGGTACTATCACCGTTGAGAGCGAGGCGGGAAAGGGCAGCACATTTACGGTAAAGCTTGAATTAAAGCTGCAGGATACGGAAAAAACGGAGAGGCAGATCAAGGAACTGGAGGGGCTGCGCGCGCTGGTGGTGGATGATGATCTCAATACCTGCGACAGTGTCAGCAAGATGTTAAAGCAGATCGGCCTGCGCGCCGAGTGGACCACTTCGGGCAGAGAAGCAGTGTACCGCGCTAAGAGCGCTTGTGAGGAAGGGGATTCCTACCATACTTATATTATTGACTGGCAGATGCCGGGACTCAGCGGAGTGGAAACGACCAGGGAGATCCGGGAGGTGGTGGGCAATGAGGTGCCCATTATCATTCTGACTGCATATGAGTGGACGGATATCGAGGAGGAGGCAAAGGCCGCGGGGGTCACTGCGTTCTGTGCCAAGCCCATGTTTATGTCTGATTTGAAAACAGTGCTGCTTGCTGCCAACAATCTGCTGGATAAGCAGGAGGAGGTTCCGGAGTGGACATTGGCTGATTTCAGCGGAAAGCGTATTCTGCTGGTGGAGGACAATGAGTTAAACCGTGAGATAGCGGAGGTGATCCTGGAGGAGGCCGGTTTCCTTGTGGACACGGCGCCGGACGGGACAGACGCAGTGGCAATCATGGAGAAGGCGGAAGAAAATTATTACGACGCAATCTTGATGGATGTACAGATGCCTATTATGGACGGCTATGAGGCCACCCAGACCATCCGCAGACTTCCCAGAGAAGATGTGAATGATCTGCCTATCATTGCCATGACGGCCAATGCGTTGGAGGAGGATAAGGAGGCGGCGTTAAAGAACGGGATGGACGCCCATATTGCTAAGCCTCTCGATATGGATATATTCATATCTGTGCTTAAGAGATTCCTTGAGTAAAAAGCTTAAAATAAATGCCGTATCGCAGGTCTGTCTGCGATACGGCATTTGCCGTTCATTGCTATTTTGCTACAACCGTAGCATCGGGATAAAGGCTCTGCACATAATCCACCAGATTTGCTTTGACATGGATTGTAAGGTTGGATGTATCTGCATCATAGTTGCCATAAGATTGCTTAAACATATGCGCAGGCACGTCTGAGAGATTATCAGAAAGCCATACATCTTTTAAATTGGGGCAGTCATAAAAGGTCTGATCCCTCATTTCCGTGATGCTGTCCGGGAATGCAAGTTCCTCCAACAGTGGCAGATTATGGAAAACGTGTTGGTAGACGGTGGTAAAACCATCCCCCAGCGTGATTTCGGTCAAGGCCTCGCAGTCGGAAAAAGTATATTCTCCCAGTATGCCTCCTCCGCAGCCCCCGGGAATATAGGCGGATTCCAGTGATGAACAGACGGCAAACATATAGGTGGTGGTGGTGCTGACATATTCAATATTTTCCGGTATGTCAACATATTTTAAGCTGGTACAGCCGCCAAAGAGATGGCTTACGGCCAGTTTTTCCAAGGAATCCGGAAATACAATGGTCTCTATATTCCTGCACTGTGAGAATGCGCCGCCCGAGACATAGGTCACATTTTCCGGAAGAGTGATTGTGGAGGAACTGCAGCCGTGGAACGCATAGCCGGGAATCTCTGTTATCGTATTCGGAATGACCAGATTTTCTGGGGCTTCAATTTCTCCGTTTACCCCAAACATGCCATAGGACGCTCCTCCTGAGTGGAGAGCTATTTTGACAACTGTGTACTCCTTTCCCTCGTAGGTAATGGTTTCCGACAGCATGCAATAGGGGTTTAATATGGAGTCAATCTCTGCGTAGCCGTTCGAGTAGAGTTTGTAGCTCACCCCCATAATATCATGGGTCCACGGCAGTGCATCTCCCATGTCTATTCCATCTCTTGTGGTATTTTTTTTACCGCAGCCGGTTAGAAACAGCAAGACCAATGCTCCAGAGATAAGGATGCGCAAGAATTTCCTGTTAAGGCTTGTCTTTTTTCTCATGTGTCCTCTTTTCTGCCGCATATGTGCGACGGTTTGATAAAGTATTTGGCCTACGGATAGTTTACACATCTTTTGTGGGAAATGCAATAGTCAAAGTTATGATTTACTTATGCTGCGGAAAAGAGTATTATTTTCATATAGAGAGTACCGACTCATCACAGAGAGGAGAAGAACAGACATGGCAGAAGACAACGGAGTATTTCAACAGGACCTTTCACAGCAGGATAATCCCGGAGGAGTTTTCATTATGAAACTGCTGTTCAGGGAGCCGGTTTCCCTCCCGGAGAAGGACCGGCTGACGGCGGTGATGGAAAAGCATATGGGAGAGGTGGACTGTTTCTGGCACGATGAAAAGGGCGCGGGGGTGGCGGCCAAGAACTATTTGTCCCAATTCAAGGAGGGGGCCATGCCGGTGCAGCTGATGATTACGTCCTGCACAGCCTTTGACGGGAGTGAGATCGACGATTTTCAGAGGAGTCAGATGTGGGACTGTCAGGGGGAAAGGGATCGCATCCTGTCGGAGTGCCGCTATCAGGTGTTTGGCACGGATATGATAGCGGCCAACCTTGCGCCAAAGGTGCGGGCGGAGATGGACATGAATTTCCTGGAGGCGCTGGTGGAGCTGTATCCCGACTGTGAGGCAGTGTACTTTTTTAACTCCGGCAAGCTGATTTTGACTAGGAACATACGGGGAAACAAGCTTCCCAACTTTGACCGCTTTATCAAATTTGCGGTGAATGTGCGTTTTTTCAATATTCAGGGCACGCAGGACATGGTGGTGGACACTCTGGGGATGGGGATTTTGTTCCTGCCTGATCTGCAGTATCATTTTCATGGGATGGACCCCAACTGGGTGGTGAATCATGCCTACTGTATCGCCTCCTATATTCTGAGCAATGACAATCCCATTAAGTCCGGCGATACGATAGACGGTGTCGCTGACGGTGCGATCAGCCGTCAGGTGCTGTGGAAGGGGCGGTATGAGGGGGCGTTGATACAGCCAGCGAGAGAGGTCATAGATATCTATATGAACGAGTATGCCTCCGGTCAGCGAGAGGCGTAAATCCGCCGTAGCAGCTGTCGGAGAAAAGCCGTCGCATGGGGTGGCGGTACGGGAAAGGATTTTGTGTGTTATGGACGAGAAATGGATATTTGCAGTGTTGGGGATTGAGCGGACAAAGGATCAGGCGGAGATTCGGGGAGCGTATCGAAGACTCCTGCAGCAGGTCAACCCGGAGGATGATCCGGAGGGATTTAAGAGGCTTAGGGAGGCCTATGAGGCGGCCCTGAAATATGCGGGGACGCCGGATGCAGGGGAGCAGGAACCCGTGGACGACAGCCCTGTGGGACAGTGGATGGAGCGGGTCAAAGCCGTCTATTTCTCTCTGCGAAGGCGTCTGGACGAGAGTGAGTGGGAGAGGCTTGTCCGCGAGGATGTCTGCGTGGCGCTGGATTACTGCGAGGAGGCGAAGTGGAAACTGTTTATCTTTCTGCGGGACCACTATCAACTGCCCAGCCGCATTTTCCAGATTCTGGACAGGGAGTTTCACATTCAGGCGGATGCGGAGAAATTTAAGGAGCGTTTGCCGGTAAATTTCGTGGAGTATTTGCTGCGAAAGGTCCGGGATACGAACGGGGACACGGATTTTACCTATGCGTGTTTCCAGGGGGAGGATGATGCGGACTATGACGGTTTTCTGGAGGCATATCATGAACTGTCGGCCCAGGTGGCAAAGGAGGACGGCCGGGGGGCCATGCAGACCGTTTTGGCCATGGAGCGCTATGGGATTTCCCACCCTCTGTTCGAGCTGCAGAAGGCCTATGCCAGCCTGTTTCTGGAGCAGTATAAGGTGGCTCTCAGTATTATCCGTCCGCTGATTGCGGACAACCCGGACAGCGANCGGATNCAGGTGGANGCNGGAGAGATTCTCTATAAGTGCGGTCTCCANCAGGAGGCGGAGAGTCAGCT
This sequence comes from Lachnospiraceae bacterium, assembly GCA_014804645.1. Taxonomy (GTDB): domain Bacteria; phylum Bacillota; class Clostridia; order Lachnospirales; family Lachnospiraceae; genus Acetatifactor. The sequence continues at coordinate 9,974 of JAAUZI010000004.1, forward strand.
TGAGCCTTANCGTGACCGCAATTATTACAAAGCGGACAAATATCTTTGTCTCTGTCTGGAGGAAAAGGGGGATCTGAGAAGAGCGCTTTTCCACTGCCAGAACGCCATGAGAGTAGACAGGGGCGCCGAGCTGCAGGAGTGTATGAAACGGCTGGGCGAAAAGTTTCTGGAGGAGTTTTCCGAAAAAGAGCGGGAGGGCGCTGTGACGGATGAGGACGTGAACTGCTACCTGAGTGTCTTGAACCGGGAGGGCCGTGCCCAGGAGGCGCTGGATTATCTGGAGCAGCACCCCGNCTATNCACAGCGGATGNAGGGCTTGCACAACTGCAGGTCGGTTTTGTATTACAAGCTGAAACGCTTTGAGGACGTGCTGAGGGAGTGTGAGCTGTGGAAGAAAGAGCTGGCGGCTGATGGGGAGATAGACCCGGAGGACAGGAGGCAGCAGGAGGATGCCATCTGCCGTTTTCAGGGGGAGACTCTGTACCAGATGGGGAGAGCNGGGGACAAGGACGCCTATGTCAAGGCTCTGGCAATGTATGCGGTGGTCGTGGAGANGGANCCCGACAATCTGGAGTATCAACAGCGCATTTTGGATATTATGATAGAGATGGGCAAATATGAGGACGCGATAAAGCAGGCGGATTATGTGATCGGCGTCAACAGCCAGTGGTATCCGGCCTATGTGCAGAANCAGAGGGCNTGTTTTGAGCTGGGCCGCGCCCAGGAGGTGATCGACTGTTTCTACGCCGCCCGGAGAATTTANGCAGCGGCGGCNGTGATCTATGAGAAAGCGGCGGACANCTTTATCAGGTACAGGCAGTATAGNGACGCGGAGAGCATTTTTAGGCAGGCGGGGGAGGCCGGGGCGGACAGCATAGGCCTTGANATNCTGAAACTGCGCTGTCTGAGCCGNAAGGAGGAGCGCAATCTGCAGGAGCTGAGACGCCAGGGGCGGATGGGGGATTTCAGGCTGGACAAGGAGCTNACGGCGCTGNTAAAGNGCGTAAAGNCCAAATACAGAGAAAATCCTGCCGAGGCGGCGGATATGTGTCTGCTGTTCCAGGANCTGGGNCTGACGGAATGCAATCGCAGGCACTTTAAGGAGGCGGCGGGCTATTTTCGNCGGGCNCTGAAATACGAAAATCGCCCNTACTGNCATTATCTGCTGGCCAATGCCCTGTATGACGGGGNCGAAAACGANAAGGCGCTGGAGGAGTATCATACATACGAAAAGATGGTGGAACCCANGGAAGATTTTTATATCAATGCCGCCCGNTGCTGCCGCTCAGNCGGAAAACGAGAGGAGTCTATTGAGTATTTTAAGAAAGCGCTGGACTTAAATCCGGAGAATCGGGAGGCCAACGGGGCCATNGCCAATCTCTACCGCAATATGATGTGGGACAGCGGGAATAGATATTACGGAAACCTCGGAATGACTTATATTGACCGTCAGCTGGAGCTTACGCCGGACAGNGCGCTTTATATCAGNCGGCGCGCATGGATACTGCGGGATATGGGGCAATGTGAGGAGGCATTAGCGGAGTTTAAGCGTTCTCTGGCGCTGGCGGAGAGCCATTTTACCTATGAGGGCCTGGGGAAGACGCTGAACAATTTGAAAAGACACGAGGAGGCTCTGGAATATCTGCGCAAAGCCATTGAACTTGGAGGCAGCGAGACNGAGGCGCTTGTGTATTGGGAGGGCGGAAGCTGTCTGTGCAGCATGGGCAGATATGACGAGGCGGAGGAGTGGTTTCTGCGGGGGATAGAGATGTATCGGGAGAAACCGGATAACAGTCTGTANTCCAAGCTGGACTGGATGTACCGCAAAATCGGTGCTTTTGAGAAGTCCAGAGCGATCTGCCGGGAGGCCTGGGAGGTCGGAGTGACGGACGAGGAGGACTACGATACGGACTGCCTGGTGCTGGACCAGCTGCTGGGGATACAAGGGGATCTGTCCTACACGGAGCGGGCCAGGAAAATGATAGAGAAATATGATTCCGTCGATTCATGGTCCACTCTGGCGGATTGCTGTGAGCGTGAGGGGGACATGAACGCCGCTCTGTCCGCCGCTCTGACGGCGTTCGTGAAAGCCCGGGACAAGGGAAAGATATGGAACTACAATAATGTGCTGTTCCAGCTGATGAGATACTATGTGATGTTGGGGGAGAGGGAGAAAGCGGCGGAGTACGCGGAGATTTTTTACCGTGAGCTGGAGAAGGAATACAGCTATAATACGGAGGCGAGCGCTGTGGAGCAATATCTGGATCACATAAATAGCTGGTCCGAGAACGCGTTTTATCTGGCTCAGTGCGAGATCGCCAGGGGGAATCTGGAGGAGGCAGAGAGGTATCTGCAGTGGATGAAGGCGAAACCCATGTGTGTAAAATGTTCCCAGAGCGCCTGCCTGGAGGTATTTGAACTGCAGGGATACCTCTGCGAGGTCCGGGGAGAGCGGGAACGGGCGCTGGAGAACTATCGCAGAGCGCTGGAGCTTTATAAGGGGAGTCTGGATCTGCGATATCGTATTCGGGCATTGGAGGGAAAAAACGAGTTGAAATAAAGCTGGTTTTCCATTGACTTGTCCGTGTAAAAGGGGTATATTTATTATAGGGTTTTTTTATTGTTTGTTTGGGGGAAAGGAGAACACTATGGGAAATTTTAGTGGAAAGACTGTGATTATTACGGGGGCAGGCAGGGCTGTGCTGAGCGATGGAAAATGTGGTTCTATCGGGTACGGAATTGCCACAGCTTATGCGAAGGAGGGGGCGAACCTGGTCATCACCGGACGCAACGTTAAGAAACTGGAGGACGCCAAACAGGAGCTGGAGGAGAAATACGGCGTCAAGGTTCTGTGCGTACAGGCGGATGTGTGTGAGGGAGCCGACAACAAAGCAGTGGTGGAAAATGTGGTAAAGCAGACCGTGGATACCTTTGGCGGTATTGACGTGTTGATCAACAATGCGCAGGCGTCCGCCTCGGGGGTGACGCTGGCGGAACATACCACGGAGCAGTTTAATCTGGCGATGTACTCCGGTCTGTACGCCGTGTTTTATTACATGCAGGCATGCTATCCCTATCTGGCCAAGAGCAAAGGCTCTGTGATTAACTTTGCGTCCGGTGCGGGATTGTTCGGCAACTACGGGCAATGTGCCTACGCTGCTGCTAAGGAGGGAATCAGAGGACTCTCTCGAGTGGCTGCCACCGAGTGGGCAAGGGACGGAATCAATGTCAATGTGGTGTGCCCTCTGGCGTGGACCGCGCAGCTGGAGCAGTTCAAACAGGCATATCCTGAGGCATATGAGAAGAATGTACATATTCCGCCCATGGGACATCTGGGGGATTCGGAGCTGGAGATCGGCCGGGTGTGCGTACAGCTTGCTTCACCGGATTTCAAGTACATGACAGGTGAGACCATCACTCTGGAGGGCGGACTGGGACTCAGGCCGTAGCAGATACTTGATATTATTCGAATCTTGCAAAAAAACAGACAATAGATTATAATTAGTATGTTATTTAATCAAGTGTATTGTGGAAGGAACAGGATATACACATGAAAAGAATTTATGGAGTGTTGGTCTTTATAATAAGCATCTTTCTCTTCCTGGGCATATGCAGGCAGGTGCAGGCGGATACAGGGCAGGGGAGAGTGCTGTTTATCAGTTCCTATTCATACGGGTGGGATACGGTGCAGGTTCAGATTGAAGGTCTGAAAGAGGGGATGGATCCGGATATTGCGGTGGATTACGAGTTTATGGACACCAAACGTCTGGATGTCGAGGTTGCGACGCAGCTGCTCTATGACCGACTGCTGTATACTCTGTCTGTGGTGCCCCCCTATGACGTGATTGTGGTTGGGGACGACGCTGCGCTGAATTTTGTGATGGACTACAGAGAGGAACTGTTCTCCGGTATTCCGATTGTGTTTGAGGGAATCAACAATGTGCAGTATGCCAGAGAATTGGCGGAGCAGGACCCGTTGGTCACCGGAGTGCTGGAGGAACTGTCTCTGGAGAAAAATATTGATCTTATTTTGCAGCTGCGGCCGCAGACTAAGAGGATTGTAGCGATCCTGGATGATTCCCTGACCGGAGAGGCGGAACGGCAGAACTTTTATGCTATTCAGGAATCGTACCCGAATCTGACATTTGCTGAGATCAATGTGTCGGATTGTACCACGGTTGATTTGCGGACCCGGTTGTGGCAGCAGAGCAACGACGCTGTTTTGCTGTTCCTTCTTATGTCAGAGGACAAGAGCGGAAAGCTTTACACCAATCTTGAGGCGGTTCAGGCGGTGGTGAAATACACCAAAGTTCCGGTGATGCGTATGGTGGACAGCCGAATTGAGGAGGGCCTGCTGGGCGGCTATGTGGCGTCCATGAGAAAGTCGGGGCAGATAGCCGGTCAGATGGCAAGTTCCATTATCCGGGGCACGGATCCCACGAAGATAGCGGTGGCAGACAGCCCCAATTTGTACTATATCAATGAAGAAGTGATGCTAAAGTATGACTTGAATATAAGCAAGCTCCCCAAGGATGTGGAGATTATAAACCATCAAATCACCTTCTTTGAGAAATATAGTTCGATCGTATTGCCCATGGTTGTTTTTGCGATTGCTATGGTGATTATACTGGTGATCGTCGGCTACGACAATCTGCACCGCAGGAAACTGTTGTCGGAGCTTGAGGGTACCAGAACCATTCTGGAATCCGCCTCTCAGCACGACTTTTTGACAGGGCTCCACAACCGCAGCAAATTTGTGGAGGACTTGACCCAGATGATCGAGCAGGAGGTGCCCTGCACCGTGATTATGCTGGACATAGACGATTTCAAGAATATCAACGATGTGTACGGACATGCGGCGGGTGACGAGGCGCTGAAACAGGTTGCAGACCGCATGAAGGCAATGTCCTCTCAGATACTTACACCCTATCGCTATGCAGGAGACGAATTTATCATGATTCTGCTCAGCGAACAGGGCAAGATCGTAGAAAAAACCGCATATGGCTGCCGCCAGATATTTGCCAACGATTTTATTATCCGTGGCGCGAAAAAGAAAGTTACGGGCAGCATCGGCATTGCTTCCTATCCCAAGGATGCCGATAACGTGGAACAGTTGATTGTGTGCGCGGACAAGGCCATGTACCAGGTGAAGAAGAGCGGGAAGAACAAATTTGCCTTCTATGGGCAGGAACCGGAGAGTATGTAGGAAAGGGAGAGGTCGGCGCTTAATGTTTAGTCAATTATTTGGAAACTACCTGGTGGGCCAGAAGATAATCAGTCAGGAGGATTATCGGGAGGTGATAAAGCAGCAGTTGAATGCGCGGGTGAAATTGGGAACGATTGCCGTGGCGGAGGAGCTGCTGACAGAGGAACAGGTTGAGATGCTGAATAAGCTGCAGATGCAGGTTGACAAGCGCTTTGGTGATCTGGCTGTGGAGAGAGGTCTGTTGACGGAAGAGCAGGTACAGCAGCTGGTGAAAAAACAGGGCAATCCCTATATGCAGTTTCTGCAGGTGCTGTTGGAATCCGGCAAGGCGGACGTACGTCAGGTAGATGCCCAGCTCAAAGCCTTTCAGAGAGAAAATGGCTTTTCGGACGCAGATATGACCGCCCTGAAAAATGACGATTATGATGCGCTGATGCCGATTTTTGCATTTTCATCCAAGCCCTTTGTGACGGAGATTGCCAGTCTCGTCATACGCAATATCAATCGCTTTGTGACCAGAGATTTCTATATAGGGCCGATTCGCCATGTGGATAAACTTGAGTATCGGTATCTTGCAGGGCAGCACACCAAGGGAGATTATGATCTGTATATCGCCTTTGCGGAAGAAGAGGAAAACGGTGGATTTGTCGCTCTGGCATCGCCATTTGCCGGAGAAAAGTTTGAGCAGACGGATGCGGATGTGTATGATGCAGTGTGCGAGTTTGTGAACTGCAACAGCGGTCTGTTTGCCGCTGACGTGAGCAACAAGGGCGTTAATCTTGACTTGGAGCCAACCTATGTCTATGAGAGTCAGAGGGTGACGGGCATGGTATATGCACTGCCCGTATATATAGAGAATCATAGGCTGGAGCTGCTGATTGCGGTGGATAGCAAAGTGGAGATGGGGCAGACGCCTCTGGAACCTCCGACGGATATTCTGGTGTGCAATCAGAATGTGGACTCCTCCCAAGAGACGATTCTGGTGGTGGATGATTCCAAGATGTCCCGCAAGATGCTGCGCAGCATTCTGGAAGAGGCCGGGTATGCAGTGATTGCGGAGGCCGCCAACGGGGAGGAAGGACTGGGGGCGTACAAGCTGTATCGTCCCACATTGGTGACAATGGATATTACCATGCCGAAGTTGGATGGCATAGAGGCGTTGGAGCAGATCAGGGCCTTCGACGGCGAGGCGAAAGTAGTGATGATTACGGCCGCTGGACAGCAGCAGAAAATTATTGAGGCGCTTAAACTGGGGGCTGCGAAATTCATTACAAAGCCGTTCGAGCAGAGCGAGGTGCTATCGGTCATACAATCTGTGATAAAATAGAGGAAAAATACTTTAGAGAGGGGATTTACGCCCCTCTCATATTTTTGTCCCGTTTTCCATACAATAGAGGGAGAGCGCCGCGGTATGGTGGAACGCTATGAGAATATTTCTGGAAACTCTGGTTCGGCTGGGAGCCGGCGTGGGTATTTTTTTGTACGGGCTGCATTTGATTAGCGCCTGCCTGGAGGATTTGGCGGGGCCTGCGGTGGAGAGAGGGCTGCAAAAGCTCACCGCCAGTCCTTGGATCGGTGCGTTGACCGGAATGGTCGTTACCGCCCTGGTGCAGTCTTCCACAGCTGTCACTGTGATGACGGTCAATCTGGTAGACAAGGGGATGATGACGCTGGAGCAGGCGGTGGGGGTAATTTTGGGCGCCAATGTAGGCACTGCCAGCACGGGGGTGATGGCGGCGCTGCCCATACGATCTCTGGCGCCGTTTTTTTTGATAGTGGGCGCTTTGCTGGTGATGGCGGGGGAGGCTGTGAAAAAGCGGCGTCGAAGTGGACGGGGCTGCGGAAAGGCAGTGGGTGCGCTGTCTATGGGGCTGGGAATGCTGTTGCTGGGCATGGAGCTGATGCAGGATGCCATGGTGCCCTATCGCTCCTCCCGAGTGCTGAGGGGGCTGATGGAGGGGCTGGGGCATCCTGTCACCGGTGTGCTGGGAGGAGCGGTTTTCACCGCCATCATTCAGTCCTCCTCTGCCTCGGTGGCAATTCTACAGTCCATGGCTGCAGAGGGCGTGGTGGGGCTGCAGCAGTGCGCATACATTGTGTATGGGCAAAATATCGGCACCTGCCTGACGGCCTTGTGGGCCAGCGTCCGTTTAAGTCCTGCTGCCCGCAGCAGTGCCAGACTGCACCTGCTGATAAATCTGCTGGGCACAGTGGTCTTTCTGGCAGTTGACAGTGTGATTCCGCTGACGCGGTGGGTCGGCTCCTGGACGCCGGGCAATCCTGCGCTGCAGGTCGCCAATCTACATCTGTTTTTTAACCTGGCCTCCACTTTGCTGCTCCTGCCCTTCAGTGGAGAATTGTCAAAAATTTCTCTTTACATTTCGGGAAAAAAGTGCTATTGTAAGCCATAGATAAAGCGTTGAAGGGAAGAGTACCGTGTGAAAACCGACAGAGAGGGCGGCTGCGGCATACGCCGTATGGTGGGAGCTGGCCCGGGAGGAAACATGGGAAAACCGCCCCGGAGTGGCTCTAATACAGCCCGCAGCTCTGCGTTACGGAGAAATGAAGGTGGTCAGATTGCTGGCAACAAGGGTGGAACCGCGTATACTACGTCCCTTGCAATAGGAATATTGCAGGGGATTTTTTGTGCACCTGCGGATTTTTTGAAAGGAGAAGACTATGAAGATTACTTTGAAGGACGGCTCCGTGAAGGAGTATGGGGAGAGCAAGAGCGTATATGATATTGCGCTGGATATCAGCGAGGGACTGGCGAGGGCGGCCTGCTGTGCCAAAATAGACGGCGAGGTGGTAGATCTGCGGACTGTGGTATCACAGGATTGTTGTCTGGAGATATGCACGGCAAAGGACCCGGAAGGTTTGGCGGCTCTGCGGCATACCACCTCCCATGTGCTGGCGGAGGCGGTAAAGCGGGTGTTCCCGGAGGCCAAGCTGGCCATCGGCCCCAGCATTGAAGAGGGATTCTATTACGATTTCGACCACGAGGCTTTTTCCAGAGAGGATCTGGATAAGCTGGAGGCGGAGATGAAGAAGATCGTCAAAGAAGGCGCGCGGCTGGAGAAATTCCTGCTGCCCAGAGAGGATGCCATCCGTTTCATGGAGGAGAAGGGTGAACCCTACAAGGTGGAGCTGATTCGTGATCTGCCTCAGGACGCGGAGATATCCTTCTACCGGCAGGGTGAATTTGTAGACCTGTGCGCAGGCCCGCACCTGATGAACACCAAGGGCGTGAAAGCATTTAAGCTGACCTCCTCCTCCATGGCCTACTGGAGAGGCGATTCCAACAAGGCCCGGCTGCAGCGGATTTACGGCACGGCCTATGGAAACAAGGAGGAGCTGGCGGCTCATCTGGAGCGAATGGAGGACGCCAAGCGCCGTGACCACAACAAGCTGGGCAGGGAGATGGAACTTTTTACCACAGTGGACGTGATCGGCCAGGGACTGCCGCTGTTGATGCCCAAGGGAGCCAAGATCATCCAGACCATGCAGCGCTGGATCGAGGATCTGGAGGACAATGAGTGGGGCTACATTCGCACTAAGACGCCGCTGATGGCAAAATCCGACCTGTACAAGATTTCCGGACACTGGGATCATTACAAGGATGGCATGTTTGTGATGGGGGATGAGGAGAAGGATAAAGAGGTTTTTGCCCTGCGTCCCATGACCTGCCCTTTCCAGTACTATGTGTATAAGGCAACCCAGCATTCCTACCGCGATCTGCCCCTGCGCTACGGGGAGACCTCCACGCTGTTTCGGAACGAAGATTCCGGCGAGATGCACGGCCTGACCAGAGTGCGCCAGTTCACGATTTCCGAGGGCCATCTGATTGTCAGACCCGACCAGATGGTGGAGGAGTTCAAGGGCTGTCTGGCCCTGGCAAAATACTGCCTGCAGACGCTGGGCGTGGAGGAGGATGTGACATACCATCTCTCCAAGTGGGACCCGGACAACCGGGAAAAATATATTGGAGAGCCGGAGGTATGGGAGCAGACCCAGCAGCATATGCGGGATATCATGAACGAACTGCAGATTCCCTATGTGGAGGATGTGGGCGAGGCGGCTTTCTACGGCCCTAAGATCGATATCAACGCCCGAAACGTGTACGGCAAAGAGGACACCATGATTACCATTCAGTGGGATGCCCTGTTGGCGGAGCAGTTTGACATGTACTTTATCGACCAGAACGGCGACAAGGTGCGTCCCTATATCATTCACAGAACCTCTATGGGCTGCTATGAGCGCACTCTGGCATGGCTGGTGGAAAAATATGCGGGCAAGTTCCCCACATGGCTGTGTCCGGAGCAGGTGCGGGTGCTGCCTATTTCCGAGAAATACGAGGCATATGCCCAGTCCGTCCGCAAGGAACTTAAGAAAAACGGTGTGCTGGCCGAGGTGGACAACCGCTCGGAGAAGATCGGTTTCAAGATTCGTGAGGCCCGCCTGGGCAAGGTGCCCTACATGCTGGTGGTGGGCGAAAAGGAGGAGGCCGACGGCCTGGTGTCTGTCAGAAGCCGCTTTGCGGGGGATGAAGGACAGAAAACTTTGGCTGAGTTCACAGAGCAGATCTGTGAGGAGATCCGCACTAAGACCATACGCAAGGAAGAGGTAACAGAGGAAAAAGCATAAAAAATAAATTGCGAAAACAGGTATAAAAAAACCTCCTTCCACTCATACTGGTAAGGGAAATATCAATATTGGTATGGATGGAATGGAGGAGACCATGACGGATTTAAAGTGTGCTGTGGAAAATTGTGTGTACAACAAGGAGAGATTGTGTTCCAAGGGGGACATTATGGTGGGAGGAAAGCATGCCTGCTGCGGGGATGAGACCTGCTGTGAGAGCTTTCTCGCCAGCCGGGGCAGCAGCAACTCCTACACCAACTGCACCTGTCATCCCGCCCACGATATCAGCATCGACTGTGAGGCGGCCAAGTGCGTACACAACGAGAATTATAAGTGTACGGCGGAGCATGTGGATATCTGTGGCAGCGGGGCATGCGTGTGCGGGGAGACGCTGTGCGCGACCTTTGAGGAGGCATAGAGACAGGCGGAATGCACATTGTGCATTCCGGCGTTACATATTTTCCACAGATTTTTGAAAAAAGATATTGACATTCCGGCGTAAGTCTGATACACTATTTTAGTGTTTGAAACACAAACAATCAAGCAGAGTATCCGCTCTCACCTTACGGCGCAGGCTGGTAAGTGTTCATAGGAAAGATCCAAAGTAGTATGCAGTCGGAGTGGCTGTAGGTATTTTGATGGATTGGACTTTTGAGTGGATAGTTATGCTATCCACTTTTTTTCTTATGGAGGGTAAAGCCATTAGCGAATTATTTATTAATGAACAAATCAGAGATCGGGAAGTACGAGTAATCGGGGAAAATGGCGAACAGCTGGGAATTATGTCGGCGAGGGAGGCCATGGCGCTGGCGGAGGAGGCCGGCGTGGATCTGATCAAGATTGTGCCTACAGCCAAGCCGCCGGTATGTAAGATTGCCGACTATGGCAAGTATCGCTATGAACAGGCGCGCCGGGAGAAGGAAGCCAGAAAGAAACAAAAGGTGATTGAGATCAAGGAGATTCGTCTGTCACCCAACATTGACACCAATGATCTGAATACCAAGATCAGTGCGGCCAGGAAGTTCCTGGGCAAGGGAGACAAGGTGAAGATATCTCTGCGGTTCAGAGGTCGTGAGATGGCGCATATGAACAGCAGCAAGCATATTCTGGACGATTTTGCAGAGAGTCTGTCCGACATTGCGGTGGTGGAGAAACCGCCCAAGGTAGAGGGCAGAAGTATGACAATGTTTTTAACTGAGAAGCGATAAGCCCATTGGTTAAAATAGATTAAGCAAAAATTTAGGAGGAAACCGTTATGCCCAAAATGAAGACAAGCAGATCAGCAGCTAAGCGTTTTAAAGTGACTGGAACAGGTAAGTTAAAGAGAAATAAGGCTTACAAGCGCCATATCTTAACCAAGAAGACGACTAAGAATAAGAGAAATCTTAGAAAACCTGCAATCACGGATGCAACGAACGTAAAGACAATGAAGAAGATTTTACCTTATTTATAATTATGTCAGGAGGAGAATAGAGATGGCAAGAATTAAGGGTGGCTTAAATGCTAAGAAGAAACACAATAGAGTATTAAAGCTGGCTAAGGGCTACAGAGGAGCCAGGAGCAAGCAGTACAGAGTGGCAAAGCAGTCCGTTATGAGGGCGCTGGCCAGCTCCTATGCCGGCAGAAAAGAGAGAAAGCGTCAGTTCAGACAGCTGTGGATCGCTCGTATCAATGCGGCGGCAAGGCTGAATGGCTTGTCTTACAGCAAGTTCATGTATGGACTGAAACTGGCGGGCGTGGAGATGAACCGCAAGATGCTGGCAGAGATGGCAGTAAACGATGCGGATGGATTCAACACCCTGGCGGAGCTGGCTAAGTCCAAGCTGGCTTAAGTATATGTATTTGAAAGCAGAGTTCCCGGCGAAGGTTATCACTTTTGCCGGGAATTTAGAATTGATACTGTCAACAGACGCGCGGGCGGACTAAAGAGGAAGGGAGAGGGAAATGACAGAGGTAGGAATTTTGATTTTTACAGGTTTTGTATGTATTCTTTTTATGGGGGTAGGAATCTTAGGCATCTATAGAAAAGTAAAGTTTTCGGAAAGAATCCGGACCATGCACACGATTATCGGTGTTTTGGTGGATTATGACGTGGCCGAGAAACGCGATGAGAATAACGATATAGTAACGTGCTACTTCCCTATCTATGAGTACGAATGGGGAGGCGAAACGAGACGTTTGGAAAGTACTACGAGCAGCCTTATGAAGAAAGGTAGAAAGGTGCATATTCTTGTTGATCCCCAGACAGAAAAAGCGATCTGCCTGGAGGGTGAAAAGGAGTCAAATTCGTTACTTCTGATTTTTGGAGGTATTGGGGTGGTTGTCTTTATTTTGGTTCTGCTGAAGGCCGCCGGAGTAATCTGAGATATTTGTCATTACAGCTTGAGTTTCCGCTATCGGAGTAGTTGGCGGAAACTCAAGTGAAAAAATGCAGTTTACAATCGAGAAGTTTTATGGTATACTCATAACTGTGATTACGCAGATATGGTTCATCGGTAGAACGCTAGCTTCCCAAGCTGGAAAGGCGGGTTCGACTCCCGTTATCTGCTTTTTGTTATGCCTATTTGTAAGTCTGTTTATTTTATGCAGAAATAGTTCGGCAAAGTCAAAAAAATGGGAATAGAACTATTTACTTTGTTCTATTCCCTTTTTAAAATGTATTTTAATCTGGTAGAGGAAGTTATATCTTTCTCCCCTTAATTAGCTCGCTTAAGACATCTCGATTTTGCCCAAAAACTGTATATATGCTCCGCCTGGTGCCCCTGAATATGGAGTTTCTGCTGCACATTTGAAATAAATACTAGTACACCCTTCCAAAGAATAAGATCTATTTTGATACCAATTTTCTCCGTGCAATATCTGCCCAATTACGGTATTGTTTTGATTATATATTTTAAAATGATTGGATTCAGCATTGCCGCCATCACTTGTAGACATTGGAGGTAGTTTCAGTGTTGTACACCCATTTACTAATATTGATGACGACTGACCAGAAAGGTGATTGTTTACTCCTCGTAATGTAAGGTCGTCAGCCACAATGCTACCGCTCCACGATATTCCTGCCATCCAGTTGGTGCCATTAAATATAACTTTAGGTATATACCAGATGGCATAATAGGTTGCACTGGAGCTCAACGTTACTGTAGTGCCAGCCGCTGATCCTGTCGCTGCGGCGGAGTTTGTGGACCAACCTTTAAATGTTGCGCCACTGTATGTATAAGCACATGCCGGCAAAGTAAACGACGGATTTGAAACATTTCCCGTGTTCCAGTATCTTGTCCCCGTCTGCGCCGCTATGGAACCGCTGGTTGCGCCATTGCCGTTATAAGACAGTGTAATGGTCTGGCTATACGCTGCATATACCGTTGTGTTGGCCCCAAAGGCTGTGTTTGATATACTGCTGTAAGTGATGCCCGCCGTAGCAGCGGAGGATGTTGCCCAGCCCCTAAATGTCCAGCCGCTCAGCGATGCAGGAGTCAGGGTAAATGCAGGGTTAGAGATATTGCCAGATCCGGGGTTATAGTATCGCGTCCCGGATGTCGTTGATGCCGTGCTGCTTCCGTTGTAATAGGTCAGCGTTATAGACTGCTGGTACATGCCATAGAGCGTGATATTGCTATCTCGCGTAAATGCTGCCCCATTTGCGTAGGTGATTCCGCCGTTTCCGGCTGTGCTCGTACTCCATCCCCTTGCAGTCCATCCATTCATCGTAGCCTGGGTCAGGGTAAATGTAGGATTTGCTATAGCTCCCGTACCAGAATAATAACTTCTGGTGCCAGTAGCGCTTGCAGTGCTGGTGGTGCCGTTGTAGTAGGTCACGGTGATCGTCTGATTATATTTGCCGTATAATGTGATATCGCTATCCCTGGTGAATGCTGTGCCATTACTGTAAGCAACCGACCCATTTCCCACAGCCCATCCGGCTGGTGTCCATCCACTTTTAGCAGCCTGGTGCAGCATAAATGTAGGATTAGTGATACTGCCGGAATTATAGTACCGGTTCTTGACATCTTTAATGGCGCCGGTACTCTCGTTGTAGTAGGTCACGGTGACTGATTTGGCATAAACGGCATACAGTGTAATCGGGTGATCTTCCATGACAAGGCTGGTAAGTACATTGCCATCTGGAGAGGTATCTTGCCGCCACCCCCAAAATATCCAGCCAGACTTTGTAGGTGTAAATGACTTGGGAGACAGACAGGATGCCTCACTGTCCACCTCCTCTGTATAGGATACGCCGTTATCTACCACATAGGTCACTGTACTGCCTGCGGAATATACACGGGTAGCTCCAATATATCCTGCTTTCATTTTGGTCGCGCCCAGGTATGCTTTGTAACCGGTTGCGCCGATAAATCCTTTTGACATGGAATATCACCCCCGTACCCAATAAAATGTAGTCGGGTGACTGGCTGCGTCTGCAGGTAGTGCGTCTACAATCTGTACCTCGGTGATAGCTCTACCGCAAGTGATTGCATCAATATCATTTAATATGTCTGTGTTTGTATCTAAGTCTCCCACCAAATCATATTGAGTTCCGTTATACCGAAAAGAATATGTGCAATCAGCGGCCAGGTATTTTGGAATAATGGCAGAACCTTTATAATAAATAGGTTTTGCGCCTGTATTATTAACATTGAGTGTAGGGTTATCTGTTGTGTTAGTGACTGTAAATTTCACAGTTATTTTTGCTCCAGGAATCAATATAAAACTCTTGCACTCAACAACCTTTTCACTGACATCTGCCGCTGTAGTACACACAGAATAGTCATTGCCACTCGTTGATACAGGAGCGCTATAATCAATTCCTTTTAAAATGATTTTTGCCATAAAATGGTATCCTTTCTGAATAAATTTGGTCATCATTTTGAAAAGTAAATCAGGCTGCTAAATATTTAGCAGCCCTCATCACTATTATAGTATATTGGCTCTCCGGTAAGACATTTTTGGGTTCTATCATATGTCTGAGAGCGGAGGAGCTGTATATCAGCCCCTTTAATTTGTTGTACTTTTTGACATGCGGTCTCATGGCTCATTGCCATAATAAATGTACATTTTTCTTCATCTGAGTTTTCTCTTTTCCAATAAACATTAATTCCCATTATATTCATATTAGTTTTCTACCTTTTCTGCTAAACAGTCTATTTTATATGTCAAATTTCTAATAGTTTCATCTACCTGCTCTCTATAGCGGTCAAATTCTTTTCGAGTCTCCTGTAAAGCGTATGCCGTTAAAGCGAAGAGTTCATCATACCGGAATGAATAATTGTATAGAATCTGATCATTTCTGTCCCTGTCATAAGGATTTGCATTCTGATATTCGCCGTCAGGTATAAACACTACAGTATACTCACCGATGTAATCCACATCAATTATTACAGAGGAGTACTTTGAAATATCGATAACTTCAGACAATTTGAGCCATGCGCAGCCGTACATTCGGTTAAATGATATGGTTGCAGAGCCATCTTCGTGTATTACTACATCAGATAGAGGATTTTCAAAGTGTGTGTCGTCTGAAGTATAATATCTCAGAAAGTCGGTGAAACGTATCGGTGTGATATTGCCTTCATAGTCAACGAGTGACATGCTATTTATTGTGACTGAAGGCTGCTCTTTTGTTAGCTTGGAGTTGTCTTCGATCATGATATAGCCAATGTTCTTACGATAGCTGTCTATATGGAGATTTGCAATCTGCTCCTCCATAATCTCGTTATATATCTCATAGGGTTCTACACCAGTATCATTTCGATGTTTCCAGTTGTACACGTTGTCGGAGTAGCCTCTCTCATCCTTCTTTTCTCTCCAACCACCATGAATCGATGCCTTGAACGAGCCGTAACAGGCAAAATATTCTGAACACACCCCACCGAAATCATCTGATGTCATTCCTAAGTCTCTAACAACATTTTCTACGTCTTGAGCAATTACCCCCAAGTGGTATCGTCTATTTTTGGTTGTTGTTAATGTGTCAGTCCCTCCATTTAAGACGTATTTTCTCATTGGTATTGTGTCAAACAGTTCCAAGTACCGCGAGTCGAGTGTGTCAATATTGGATTTTTTATTTTTATCCGATGTGGATACAACCGACTTCTGTGCGTATAGCGTTCCCCAGCCCGCTGTACCCGACCCCAGGTTAAATGCCCAGGCAGTCGTTTCGGTGGATCCCCCGTTTGGAGCTAGTGGAATCAATCCATGAGCACATGCTGAAAATACCACCGTACCCGCACCATTGTGAGCAGCGATGCCACTGGCGGTGTGAGGTTCGATGCGTATAGCAAGCCCGTTGTACTCCGCACTATAGTACGTAGATAATCCTGTTTCGGAGACAACTATCCAGGCATCTGCACTCGCATTGTATATGAATTCGAGAATTTGGCTCGTACCGCCCACGTAGTACACCCACTCGCCGTTAGAAGTACGTGCAGCCTTTGAGCCGGTGCCGTTAACGTTCAGCGTCTCAATCGCTGCCGTGGTGTTATGTGTGCTCGTAAATCTAATACATACCCTAACTCCATCGACCAGCATAAATGCAGAATTAACCGATACATACTTATTCCGGGTCGTATACGACGTTGAACAAATGCCGTAGTATACAATAGAGTTAGAGTTTCCGACTATTTCCGGTATGGTATAAGTAAGGTCTGTGGTTCCATCAAACCCCTTTGAGGTTGCTCCTATTTTGATTTGTCTGGCGGCAGATAATCTCGAGGCCACGAAAGCGCTATACGTGTCCATATTAGCGTTATATATGGTGGAGAAAGATGGCGTATACTCCGAGTAGCCTGCGGGAAGAGCAGCCTCCCCCCCTTCTGATATACAGTCATGCAGTGTCCACCTAATACTGGGGTTTGTGGATGAGTTATATGTTTCGCAAAGGCGATAAAAGTGAAATACGCAACTATTACTCCCCGCATAGGCCCATAGCTCGGCAACTGTCGGTGAGTCATGACTGATGCACAATCTAAATGCGGAGGCCTCAGGAGATGTCGCATGTTCCCAGTGACACGTACCTCTATATAATGCCCCATTTTGTGACGTTTCCGCATATCTGGTTACATAAACAGTCAATATACCAAAGATACCGCCGTTATGCTTACTTACCAGGAACGATATTTCTGACTCACCCCCTTCATCTGGTAGTGTTATGCTGGCCGCCTTATACCATGGTCTATTTGATACCGCAGTTCCATACTGACCGACAGAGCACCTTGGTTGTAACTCTTTACGGAATGCTACCTCTTCAACCCAGTTAAGCCCATTATCGTCACCCCCGCCGAGATATACATGCGGACTCGAATGATCCGTATATAAGTACCCGTGAGTATTGCCAGACCCGAACGCTAGCCCAACTCCATGTTGCGGCGCATACTCTACATCCTGGCACTCATTCTTGAAAATAGAGAGATAGTTTCCAGCAAGTTCGTCACCCTTGGTCTGGGTTCTAAACTGTTCTGCAAGATTATCAACACTACTTACCATTCCCCTAGGAAACACTGCATATTCAGGAATTGTGGCACCAACTATCTCGTAAGCACTTCCAGTATAGAGAAGCTGATAAATGCCATCGGCAACTATTTCTCCAGCTTTGACGGGCCTGCCCTGATACAATATAGGGTAATCCCCCGTGCCGTTGACATTTAGTGTGATATTGCAATTCTGCGTAAGAGAGTGTGAGTTTATAAACTTAATATATACCCGCATGTCATTACGTAGCTCAAAATCCCCATTAACTGTAACCGTTTTGGCAGCAACATTTGCAGCCGTTTTACATTCTCCATAGCAATCATACCCAGAGTTTTTAGCAACTCCAATATCTTCAGGCTGTAAGTTAATATTGACATACATTTGTTCATCACTATTCAATTGCACAGGATAATTGTTTCCATTCTGTGTATAGCCAATCTTTACACCGCCACGAACAGATTTAGATGCCAGTGGGAGAGAATAGGCATTGGCTCCGTCTTCTATGCCGTCTAGTTTCTGTTTGTCGGCATGAGACATTAATCCGTCAAAATTTTCGGTTGCAGATGGTATGGAATTATCGGCATCACTGATATAGTAAATTGTACCATTCATTTTTTGAGCATCGGACAGTGCATTATATTCCGCCATTGTAAGCTCCATGGTAATCGCACCTGATAGGCAGTCCCATTTCTCATCTGTAGTCCAATACACATTTGTACCGGCCGCATAAGCATAGCCTGCGCCGTCCTTGAAACGTGAATCGGTCTCGAAAGCATCACTGATATTGTACATATGTCCAGCGACATTATCCGATGTCGGTAATTGTGAGAAAGCTATTGTTCCTTTAGGTAGTAGAGAACCTTTCCAGGAA
>JAAUZI010000005.1 GCA_014804645.1 Lachnospiraceae bacterium
AGTTAAGATCAAAACTTTAACGCCTAATTTATTGTGGCGGATTTCCTTAAGAACTTCTATTCCATTTTTCACAGGCATATTAATATCCAAAAGTAAAACTTGGGGCTTTACTTTATAAATCATCTGCATGCACTGTTCTCCGTTACTTACTTCTCCCACAACTTCAATCGAATTGTCACACTCTAATAATTGTCTAATGCCTTCCCTCATCAAGATATGGTCATCAGCTAACATAACCCTTATATTCATAATACCTCTTTCTATATATCTCAGGCAAACCTGGATATCACTTAAGTGGAATCTCAATAAAAATTTTTGTCCCTTTGTTTATCTCAGAAGAAATATGAATTTCTCCATCCAATATCATTACTCTCTCTTTTACTACGGAAAGTCCGAAATGTTTTTGACCGTCCTGCCCGTATTCTCCATCTACAAATCCTTTTCCATTATCCTCTATCTCAATATAGCATGTCTTATTTTTCGAGTAACATTTGAAATATATCTCATCACCACCTGAATGCTTTATGGCATTAGATATGCATTCCTGTATGATTCTATATATATTTGCCATAATGATATAATAAGTAGTATCTATATTGTCTATATATGTATGTATCTGAAAAGCATGGTCCTTGTTAGCATATTGAATATATCTCTGAATTGTTTCTTCAATACCCAAATCATCAAAGGACATAGGACGAAGATCAAATATCGTATTTCTGATTTCCTCAATAACTGTCTTAATATTCTGTTTTACTTCCGCCAACTCTAACTTAGATTTGACAATATCCTTATCCATATAGATACCTGCCAGATCGACCTGGTGAATTACATGCGCAAGGGTTTGCAGAGAAGTATCATGTAATTCCATAGCAATACGTTGACGCTCTTCCTCCTGTATTTTTAAAATACTGAGATCATTCAAGGAAGATAAAGAGTTTCTATTATTCATATTATTCATATATGATTTTTCAACATTATTCATAATATACACCACTTATACAAACCGTATACCTGTTTTTAATCATATACTATTTTGTATTTAAAGTCAAATGCCTCCCAGTAATGATTTATTTACTGTATAAAATAAAGATACTATTTTTCAACAATTTTCTCAGCACCATGAAAAGCAGCTAAATCCTGTAATGCAAGTTCGATACCCTTATAATCATTAAAAGCAGAATCAAATATATTTTTCTCTTTTATTATGAATCTCTTAGTTCGCCACTCCATCTTGCAATCAAAATACCCTACAAACCGATTTCCTACAAGAATCGACAGTGGCCATTTCATACCTTTTTTCTTGAAATATTCAAATGTATATGAATAATCAAAAAATGTTTTCAGCCATGTTTGGTCTCGCACAAGAATATCCATAGGAGAAATAAGTCGAACCTCTTCGCTGTCCTGATCTGCACATTTATCAAGTAAGTCTATCTTTGACGAATGAATGTAACACAACTTTTTTCCGACCTTCACCGGCGATATTTTTTGTTCTTGCTCCAATATAGAAAAGAAGGGCGTAACTTCGGCAGTCGGAATCCCCGTTATATGAGATATATGCACAGGATATGTTACTCCAAAAGAAGATATAAGCTTTTCAATGATATAGGCTCTGGCGTCATTTTTGTCGATTCCAGAGTTTGGCCATTCATTTATACCTATATTTTCCTTTAGGATATAAAGCGGCTCTTTGAATGTTCCCGGATTTCTGCCGCAGGTTACCAAATCAGTCTTGCGTTTCAGTCTGTAAAATGCACGGAATATGGGCAGTTCAAAGCTGAGATCTCCTGCTCGTCTTCCTTTTACATACGCATCCCATTCATCTGATAAATGCAGACATTCCCAAATTTGGTTGGTGGTCATACCAGGCTGATCTTTTAGCCCTTTCTTCAATTCCTCTTCCGCAGCCAGATCGCTTGGGCTGTTCGCCGCCGCTAACCAGCTTTCATCCGAAGAACCCCATCTTACAACATCTTTTAGTGCAGCACGATAAATTGCAAATTCATTAGTTGGAACAAAAAACATATTGCGTTTGAAAGCAAATGCCTCCGTAATTTTAAACTCCTTATACGCTGCAGCATCCAAGTCTTCGACAACAAAATCTTTTTTTCTGTTCCAAAGCATCATATAATGGTTCAAATGGATGGTTGGATTCGGATCATACTGCAAACCGCATATATCCGAGACAATATGCTCAATACTACTAGAGCTTCTTTTGTCCAAGTGTTGGCTTGAAATAATTACATTGCGAATTACCTCATCACAAGTTTTGTTACTCATACAAATTACCTCAGTGGTTCTTTTGTAGGAATACCCGCTTTTCTGGGATATTTTTTAGAAGTAGGCTGCACTTTTTCAACACATATCAAATTCCGAGAAATATCACTGTCCGGCAAAGTAAAGTTTTCACTTTTACTTATTTTTCCACCCAATAAAAAAATTGCGTTTTTTGATGCGGCCAATTCTTCATTTACTTTCTCTGACTTATAGGAAATAAAGCATCCGCCTACTTTTACAAACGGAAGGCAGTACTCGGACAAGCTTGCCAGATTGGCCACCGCACGGGAGACACAGAGATCAAAGCTCTCCCTGAGCTGACCCTGCCTGGCAAAATCCTCCGCCCGACCATGGAGAGTGCACACTCCCTGTAAGCCTAGCTTATTTATTACAGCATTTAAAAATTGAATTCTTTTATTAAGACTATCTAAAAGAGTAACCTGCATATCAGGAAATGCAATCTTGAGAGCCAACCCCGGAAAACCTGCTCCCGTTCCCACATCTATCACAGTACATGTCTTAGAAACGTCAAAAATCTTCACGAGAGTAAGGCTGTCAATAAAATGCTTTTTCATAACCTCCTCGTATTCCGTTATTCCCGTCAGATTCATAAAACCATTCCACTCAACCAGCATTTCATAATATCGGATAAACTGATCTATCTGTTGATCGGTCAGCAGTATATTTAAAGTCTTTAAATCCTTTTCAAATTGGCAGGTGTCATATGCACTCATTTCATATACCTCATATTTTCACTATAACTTTATTTCCGTTTCACTTTGATTTCTGCGCTCAAGATATATCAAAAGAACAGAAATATCTGCAGGCGACACACCGGATATCCGGGAGGCCTGTCCCAGAGATATAGGGCGAAACTCTTTCAATTTCTGCCTAGCCTCCAGTCTCAGAGAGGAGATAGCATCATAATCTATATCCTGAGGAATCTTCTTTTTCTCCATTTTTTTGTACTGTTCCACCTGTCTGAGCTGCCGCATAATATACCCTTCATATTTGATTTCAATTTCCACCTGTTCTACAACATCCCGGGGAAGGATCGGTCTGTCCGTATCGATCGGCGCCAATATTTCATAATTTAGTTCCGGACGGCATATCAACTCTGCCAGAGAAGACCCGGTTTTCAAAGCACTGCTCCCGTGAGCCATAAGAAAATTTTGCATCTCCTGACCGGCTCCCACAATATGAGATTTCAGACGACGAATCTCTCTGTCAATCAACTCCTCCTTGACAAGCAGCCGCTCATAATCCGTCTGAGATATAAGTCCTACTTCATATCCCTTTTTTCTGAGACGCAGATCCGCATTATCCTGGCGGAGCAAAAGTCTATACTCCGCCCTTGAAGTCATCATTCGATAAGGCTCTCTGTTGTCCTTAGTTACCAAATCATCAATCAACACGCCTATGTAACTCTCCGAGCGATCCAAAATAAGAGGTTCTTTCTCTAAAATAGACATAGCTGCATTGATACCGGCTATCAATCCCTGAGCGGCTGCCTCCTCATATCCGCTGCTGCCGTTAAACTGTCCGCCGCTGAACAATCCTTTCACTTCCTTAAACTCCAGAGTGGGAAATAATTGTCTGGCATTTATACAGTCATACTCTATGGCGTAGGCATTCCTTACTATCTTACAATTCTCCAGCCCGGGAACAGTTCTATACATAGCCAGCTGCACATCCTCCGGCAGAGAGGAAGACATACCTCCCACATACATCTCATTGGTACACAAACCCTCCGGCTCTATAAATACCTGATGTCTGTCCTTATCGGCAAATTTTACCACTTTATCCTCTATGGACGGACAATATCTGGGTCCTGTACCCTCAATGATACCTGCATAAATAGGAGATCTGTCAAGATTATCTCGAATAATCTCATGAGTCCTCTCATTGGTGTAAGTAAGCCAGCAGGATACCTGAGGTTTTTGAATAGACTCCGGGTCCGTAGAAAAAGAAAATGGAACAATTCTCTCATCTCCAAACTGCTCCTCCATTTTGGAATAGTCGATGCTCCTGCCATCCATTCTGGCGGGTGTACCCGTCTTAAAACGACGCAGCTCAATACCCATCTCTCTCAGAGAATCCGGCAAATAATTGGCAGCCTGCAAACCATTGGGACCTGTATATGTGATAGACTCTCCACAGAGACATCTGGCTTTCAAATAGGTACCGGTACAGAGAACCACTGCCCTGCACTCATAGATTGCGCCAGTAAAGGTCTTCACCCCAGTCACTTTCTTTTTATCATCCTGCTGTGTCCACAAAAGTTCACATACTTCAGCCTGTTTGACAGTCAAATGTTCTTGGTTTTCCAAAACTTTTCGCATCTGCCGGGTATAATCCGCTTTATCTGCCTGAGCGCGCAGGGAATGTACCGCAGGACCCTTTGACACATTCAACATTTTCGATTGAATAAAGGTTCTATCAATATTTTTTCCCATCTCTCCGCCCAGAGCATCAACTTCCCGGACCAAATGCCCTTTAGAGGAACCGCCTATATTGGGATTACAGGGCATCAGGGCAATACTGTCTACACTGACCGTAAATACCACTGTCTCCAATCCCAGTCTGGCACAGGCCAAAGCCGCCTCACAGCCGGCATGTCCAGCTCCTACCACACATACATCCACTTGTTCCCGAATCTCAGATACCTTACCCATCATTTAATCCTCTATTTTCCCATACAGAATTTTGAGAAAATCTCCTGTACAAGATCCTCTCCCAATTCTTCTCCTAAAATATATCCCAAGGCAGTATAAGCGCCCATCAAATCAATAGAATAGAAATCCTCCGGCATATGAACCTGCAATCCCTGTCTCACAAGTAAAAGGCTGTCATAAGCTTCCTTCAGAGCCTCTCTATGTCTCACATTGGTGATTATCGCCTCGGCATTTTCTTTTATCGCTCCCTGAAAGAAAAGTTCCTGAATCTGTTCTTCCAACTGATCTATGCCGGTACCCTCACTTGCAGAAATTCTTGCAATTTTAAGATCCTTCTTATCAGGAAAAAGAGATTTAATCTGCTCATCTGACACTATTGTCATTAAATCCGTCTTGTTTACAATCACAATAACAGGCTTTTGGCCAATAAAAGAAATAATTTCTTTTTCTCTCTCATCCAATATCTCGCTGCCGTCTATAACAAAAAGGATTAAATCAGATTTTTCCGCATATTCTTTAGCCTTATCCACGCCTATCTGTTCTACAATATCCTCTGTATAACGAATTCCCGCAGTATCTGCCATATGGAGCGCAATTCCATTCAATCTTACGGTTTCCTGCAGTATATCCCGTGTAGTACCTGGCACTTGTGTCACAATTGCTCTTTCCTGGCCCAGAATAGCGTTGAGTAGTGAAGATTTTCCTGCATTTGGACGGCCGAGAATAACCGTTTGTATTCCCTGGCTGATCAATCTCCCATTGTCTGCCGAGAGAATCAATTTCTCTATCCTGTTAATAAAAGAATCGCATTTTTCAGTAAGTTTTTCCTCGTATCCATCTAAACTGATATGTTCCGGGTCATCCAGAGCGGATTCTATAAAGGCAACCTCATAGAGAATCTGTTCTCTCAAATCCTTTATCACAGAAGTCAATTTTCCTGTCAGCTGCTCCATAGAGGAGGAGAGAGCCAATTCACTCTGAGAATGAATCACATCCATCACTGCCTCAGCCTGAGATAAATCCATCCTCCCATTTAAAAAAGCTCTCTTGGTAAACTCTCCCGGCTCAGCCAGCCTTGCACCTGTCCTGAGAACAAGCTGCAGAACTTTCTGTAAAAGTAAAACGCCCCCATGACAGTTGATTTCTACCGTATCCTCCATGGTATAGCTGCGAGGCGCTTTCATAAGTACTACCATCACCTCATCCAGTATAAACTCTCTCCAACTATTTTCATCTGGCGTATCCACAATATATCCGTGAGAAACCGTATGGCTGTCTTTTTGGGACAATATTTTTTTTCCGGATGCGTTATAAAAAATACGATTTACTATAGATATAGATTCAGGACCGGACACACGTACAATTCCTATCCCAGCATCCGATAAAGCTGTGGCAATGGCCGCTATAGTATCTGTCTTCATATTTATACACCTTTGCGTGCTCCGGCACGCATACAAATCAATATTTGTAAACTAAATTTCATATGATAAAGAATACCGAATGTATCACTACATTCGGTATCTCAGTCACTTATGAATTGCGCTTAAGAGTAACCACCACTCTCCTGAAAGGTTCATCCCCCTCACTGTGAGTTGTCACATATTTATCATTCTGTAATGCGGAGTGAATGATGCGCCTCTCATAGGGATTCATCGGCTCCAGAGATACGGGTCTCTTATTCCTCTTTACCTTGTATGCAATGTTCTTTGCAAGATTCTCCAGAGTTTCCTTTCTTCTCTCTCTGTAATTCTCCGTGTCAACCTTTACTCGGATATATTCCTCTGTGTTTTTGTTTACCACCAGAGAAACCAGATATTGCAGAGAATCCAGGGTCTGTCCTCTCTTGCCGATCAGAATTCCCATGTCGTCGCCATTTAACTCAATGTCCATGGTCTTTTCTTCTTCATTATACTGCACATCCACTGTCACAAGCATATCCATGGCGGCGAATACTTCCTTTAAGAAATTCTTTGCATCATCCTCTATGGAACATTTAATCCAAGCTTTTATGACAGTCGGTTTGGCCCCTATTCCCAGAAATCCGGCGGAACCCTCTTCTACCACTTCATATCCCAGTTTATCACTTGCAACACCCAGTTTCTGACAGGCCTCCGTAATAGCGTCATTCACAGATTTTGCTGATACTTCAATATATTCCATTTTTTTGTCCCCCTCTTTTATTTATTATTTTTCTCGTTATATTCCTTCACCATATTTGCTTTCGCAGCAATACTGCCTGGCTTAGATTTGCTGCTGTAATTCACATTTGTTGTCTTCTTATCAGAAACAGGCTTTTTAGAATCGGTATTTTCTGCTGAGCCGGTATTTATGCCGGCTTTGTTGGCAATATTTTTTGTGTTCATATTGGCATAAGTATTCATGATCTCTTGCCGTTTCTGAATCTTTTCCATCTTTTTGGCACTCTTGACAGAATTCTTCTTTATGATTTCTTCAAAACTCATCTTGTCCAGCTGCCTGTTAATTATAATCATCAGAATCGTCCTGACCACCGCGCTGGCAATCCAGTACAGACCCATGCCGGAAGGTAATGTAAAACAAAGCCATGCAGAAAAGATAGGCATTATCATATTCATCATCTTCATGGAAGAAGCCATACTGTTGTCAGAGTTTTTATTCTCCGGCTGAGGCATCAGCTTTACATTAATCAGCTGTGTCAAAGCCGCCAGAACAGGAATCATTATAGCACCGATCAACAATCCCCACTGTCTCATATAATAGGCATTAAGTATAATATGCTGAGGGGAGTTGGCAATATTTAAACCCAGAAAATTATTGTAGATATCCAACAAACCCCTGGTAGTGCCATTGCTCAAAATCAACTGTCCGTTAAAGGTCAGGTTAGCCAAGTCATAATGTTCTGAAATAGTCGCCAAATCACTGCTGGACAGTTTATTTAAAACATCAATCAGACTATTGACAGTTTTTTCACTGATTTCTTCAGTATTGAGATATTTACCATACATTTTAACAGTATTGCTTATGGTATCTATCCCTGAATCCTTCAGAAACGCAGCGGCATCCTTGGTTATAATCTGATCGGCAAGAACTCTGAATGTATTGCCAATCTTACTCACATAGGCAGGAACAGCATAAATCACGCGGTACAGAGCGAGCAGTATCGGCATCTGTATCAAAAGCTGAACGCAGCTGCCTGAAGCGGACACTCCATATTTTGCATAAATCGCCTGAATCTCCTGATTTTGCGCAATTGCGGATTCATTGTCTTTCTTGTTCTTATACTTTTCCTGTATGGCCTGAATCTCGGGCTGCATCTTATTGGAAAGTTTTGAGAATTTTTGTTGCTTGATTGTCAAGGGCAGCAAAAGAAGGTTTACCACAAGCGTAAAAAGAATAATGGCCAAACCTATATTTGGAATGCCTATGAAATCAATAATGTTGAAGATACCTTCCATAATCAGGCCGAGCAGTCTGGCTACCCATCCGATAATGAAAGTATCGTCCTTGGTTAATAGAATTACATTCATTTTCACATCTCCGTGTTACTGCACCAATCAACGATTATCAATCTGTATCCCTAGGGAACAGGGTCATAGCCTCCCTTTGAAAAAGGATTGCAGCGAAGTATTCTCCATGCCGCCAAAAGCGAACCTTTAAAAGCGCCGTATTTCTGAACCGCCTCAAGTCCATACTGAGAACAGCAAGGAACATAGGGGCACTTTGTGCGTTTCATAGGAGAGATATATTTCTGATAAAACCGTATAAGTGCAATTATCATTTTTTTCATCATATTCAAATTCAATCAAAATAAAAATAGACCTTAACCAACTTATGAAGTTTTGCAAGATGTAAAAAAGAGCTTTCTACTTCATAGTAGCCCACATGGGCTGCAGCCGGTCTTGCGACGATTACCATATCCAAACCACTATTGAATATGTTTTCATGTAATCGGTAACTCTCTCTCACCAGCCTTGTAACTCGGTGCCTTACAACGCTGTTTCCCACTTTCTTGCTAACGCTGATTCCAATCCGGTTCCTATCCGTGCCATTTTCCTTAACATACATGATCAGATATTTATTCGCATAGGATTTCCCGTTTTTATATACAAATTGGAACTGCGCATTCTTTTTCAGTGACTCTGAAAATTTCATATACCTATTCCTCTTTTTTCAGAGAAAAAAAGGTCACATTGCTGTGACCTATGCTGATAATCTCTTTCTTCCCTTTGCACGCCTTGCTGCCAGCACTTTTCTTCCGCCGGGAGTGCTCATCCTTGTCCTGAAACCGTGAACCTTGGACCTGGATCTCTTCTTAGGCTGAAATGTCATCTTCATTAAAATGCACCTCCTTCTCTGACCTTAATCTATGATAAGGTTGTATTGATTCCTATGGAAAATAGCATATTGATTGTAAAGGAAAAGAGCCGCAATGTCAAGTAAATATCAGATTTTTTTCGATTATTTTTAGAATCTGCCCCCTCTAAAAAAATTTTTTTTGAGTTATCCACAACGATATACACATTTATTTTATAAACATATACTTATCCACATCCTGTTGATAATTTGTGGATAACTATTTTTCACAATTACTACATCTTGTTTTTTCTGACAAATCATTTATCAAGATACTGTATTTATGCCACTTTTTAAGTATCCACAAAATATACGATTTATACACAATATTGTGCACATATATAAAATCAAAACCTACTTATACCCATATTTATCAACAGGATGTGGATAACTTTATTCAAGGCATGTTTAAAACTAACATTTGAAATATTCCAGACTTTATATTAATATAAGATTGTGGAATTGTTGGTCAAAAGCGGAAATACCGCAGGAAAGGCATGTAAAGTATGGATAACATTAAGGAAAACTGGGAAGAAATCAAGAATATTGTAAAAAGAGAATACAATCTGTCGAGTATTTCATTTTCCACCTGGGTAGAACCTCTCCAGATTTATAATATTGAAAATAATGTAGTGTATATTGTCATTCCATCTGACCAAGCACAGGCTCTGAGTTATATTTCCAGCAAATACAAGAGCTTTTTTCAGGTTACAATTTCAGAAAAATATGATCATATATATGATGTAGAATTTATTCTGGAGTCGGATATTCCGTCCGATCTCTCTATAGAAGAAGACACTATTTATTATAATGAAACTGAAAGCGCTAATACTTCCCTAAATCCAAAATACAAATTTGATACCTTTGTAGTGGGAAGCAACAATAAATTTGCCCATTCCGCCTCTCTGGCTGTTGCGGAATCTCCAGGAAAAACCTATAATCCACTGTATCTCTATGGCGGTGCAGGTCTGGGAAAAACCCATTTAATGCATTCCATAGGACATTTTATTCTGGAACAGAATCCAAACACAAAGGTACTCTATGTAACCAGTGAGGAATTTACCAACGAAGTAATTGAATCCATCCGAAACGGTAATGCCGCCGTTATGACCAGACTCCGTGAAAAATACCGCACTGTGGACGTGCTGATGGTTGACGACGTACAATTTATTATCGGAAAAGAGAGTACACAGGAGGAATTTTTCCATACCTTTAATGTGCTGCATTCCGCCGGAAAACAGATCATTCTCTCCTCAGATAAGCCTCCAAAGGAGATGGAGACCCTGGAGGAACGATTCCGTTCCCGTTTTGAATGGGGTTTGATTGCAGACATTCAGCCTCCCGACTACGAGACCCGCGTAGCTATACTGCGGAAAAACGCGGAGATATACCACCGTCAGATTGATGAAGAAATTATT
The DNA here is from genome assembly GCA_014804645.1 of Lachnospiraceae bacterium. Taxonomy (GTDB): domain Bacteria; phylum Bacillota; class Clostridia; order Lachnospirales; family Lachnospiraceae; genus Acetatifactor. The sequence continues at coordinate 10,706 of JAAUZI010000005.1, forward strand.
GACTACATTGCCTCAAATATAAAATCCAACATCCGGGAGCTGGAAGGCGCCTTTAACAAGATTATTGCCTTTGCCAGATCCAACAAAATGGATTTAACTTTGGCTGCCGCAGAGGAATCACTTAAAGACGTGATCTATCCCAACAAGGCCAGAGACATTACTCCAACATTAATTATCAACACAGTTTCAGAATATTTTAATGTAAAACCGGAGGATGTTATATCCAAAAAAAGAAATTCCGAATATGTCCTTCCGAGACAGGTAGCCATGTATCTGTGTCATATAATGACGGATTCCTCCTACGCTCTGATTGGAAAGGCTCTCGGCAAAAAGGATCACACCACCGTTCTACACGGCTGTAATAAAATAGAAGATGAACTGAAGAGAAACGAGGAGCTGCAGAGTAAGATAGACGCAATATTAAAGAAACTCAATCCCAACTGATCCACAGTAAATTGTGAATTATTCGGGTAAAAAATTAAAGGGATGTTGATAACTTTTATTTCTTTCAAAAAGCATTTTCAGGCATTTGTGAATAAGTCTGAACTTATCCATAAGAAAAAGTTTAATTATTGACAAGATATCCATTCCCTTTTTGCCAAAAAAATAGTATAATAGATATAGTTTTGCACATATCAACATTTACTATGAAGGATATTAAGAAAACATATATTAATTTATATGCCTTGCGCAGGCGCCTTTGAAAAGGATTCTGCATTGTGCACAGGAAAGGAGTTCATAAATTATGAAACTTATTTGTTCCAAGAGTAATCTGTTAAACGGCGTACAGATCGTGTCTAAAGCGGTTCCAAACAAAACCACTATGTCAATTCTTGAATGTATTCTGGTAGATGCCACCAAGGGAGTGATCACTCTTACGGCCAACGATATGGAACTGGGGATAGAGACAACTATTGAAGGTGAGATTTTAGAAAAAGGTATCATTGCCCTGGATGCCAAGATTTTTCTTGAAATTGTGCGCAAGCTCCCGGATAACGATATCACAATTCAGACAGACGAGGCATATAAGACTACAATCACCTGTGAAAAGGCCAAATTCAATATCATGGGAAAATCAGGAGAAGATTTTTCCTATCTGCCTGTCATAGAGAGGGAAGAGAGCATATCTGTGTCTCAGTTTACCCTGAAAGAGGTGGTGAGACAGACTATTTTCTCCATATCCGACAATGACAACAATAAGCTTATGAGCGGCGAGCTATTTGATATCAATGGCAGCGAGCTGAAGGTGGTCTCTTTGGATGGACATCGTATCTCTATCCGAAAAATTGAGTTGGCGGAAGAGTATGGTCAGAGAAAAGTTGTGGTTCCCGGTAAGACTCTGAATGAAATCAGCAAGATTCTCTCCGGTGATACGGACAAGTATGTGAGTATTTTCTTTACTCCGAAACATATTATTTTTGAATTCGATAATACCACTGTGGTATCCAGACTGATAGAGGGAGAGTATTTCCGAATTGAGCAGATGCTTTCCAGCGATCATGAGACAAAAGTGAAAATCAATAAAAAGGAGTTTTTGAACTGTATTGACCGCGCCACTCTGCTGGTGAAAGAGGGGGACAAAAAGCCAATCATTATCAATATAACTGACGGCGGTATGGAACTTAAAATCAATTCCGCTATCGGCAGTATGAATGAGGATATTGACATTGAGAAAGAGGGCAAAGACTTGATGATTGGATTTAATCCTAAGTTTTTGATTGATGCTCTGCGTGTTATTGACGACGAGCAGGTTGATCTGTTTATGGTCAATCCTAAAGCCCCCTGTCTGATAAAGGATGAGAATGAGACATATATTTATCTGATTCTGCCGGTCAATTTCACAACGGTGAATTAATTGTCATAGAAAAATAGGACATTCAAAGTTATGCTGAAATTAAAAATAAGAGATGATTTTATTAAGCTGGGTCAGGCCATGAAACTGGCTGATCTGGTAGATTCCGGTGTTGAGGCAAAGCTGGTAATTCAAGATGGACAGGTATCTGTAAATGGTGAAATAGAATACCAGAGAGGCAAAAAGCTTCAGGACGGAGACATATTTGAATTTGATGGATCACAGGTTCAAATTGTGGCCCAGAAAATATAAGGAAAGTGGAGCAGACTATGATTATAAAATCACTGGAACTTCAGGATTATCGTAATTATGATTCACTTAACTTAGCATTTGACAAAGGCACGAATATCCTTTATGGTGACAATGCGCAGGGTAAAACCAATATTCTGGAAGCAATCTATGTATCAGCCACTACCAAATCACATAAGGGCAGCAAAGACAGGGATATTGTAAATTTTCACAAGGATGAGGCGCATATCCGCACCTTTTTGGAAAAGGACGGAGTGGAAACTCGTGTGGATATGCATTTGAGAAAAAGCAAGTCCAAGGGAATTGCCATTGACGGCCAGAAGATCAAGAAGGCAGCAGATCTGCTGGGAATTTGTAATGTCGTCTTTTTCTCCCCGGAGGATCTGAGCATTATAAAGGACGGTCCTGCGGAGCGCAGACGATTTGTGGATATGGAGCTGTGTCAGTTGGACAGTTTTTATCTGTACAATTTGAATCACTATAATAAAATTGTCAATCAGCGCAACAAACTTTTGAAAGATATGTACTTTAATCCCGATCTCAAGGATACTTTGAATATTTGGGATTCTCAGTTAGTTTCTTTTGGCAGTAAAATTATAGAGAGAAGAAAAATATTTGTAGAACAGCTGAATGAGATTATCTTTGATATTCATAAGCGTTTATCCGGAGACAAGGAGGAAATTACGATTCTGTATGAACCGGATGTGCAGATAGACACCTTTGAAAGAGAACTGCAGCACAGCCAGGAAAAGGATATAAAATTAAAACAGACCACAGTTGGTCCTCACAGGGATGATTTCTGTTTTATGATAGGGGATGTGGATATCCGAAAATTCGGTTCTCAGGGTCAGCAGCGCACCGCTGCTCTCTCCCTGAAACTTTCAGAGATAGAGCTGGTTAAAAAAATTACCAGAGACACTCCTATTTTATTGTTGGATGATGTGCTGTCGGAGCTTGACAGCAACCGGCAGAATTATCTGCTCAACAGTATCGGGGATATTCAGACAATCATCACATGTACAGGCTTAGAAGAATTTGTAAACAACAGGTTTGAGATTGACAGAGTTTATAAAGTGACAGACGGAGTTGTGGAAACTGCATCTCCCGAATCTTAATACTGATTGGCGCAGCATGCGGAAAGAGGTAGAAATGAGCGAAGAAACCATGAATAATACAACGGTTGAACATGAGTATGGAGCCGACCAGATCCAAATACTGGAAGGTCTCGAGGCTGTCCGGAAGAGACCCGGTATGTATATCGGTACTACCTCCAGCAGAGGTCTGCACCACTTGGTCTATGAGATAGTTGACAATTCGGTGGATGAGGCTCTGGCGGGCTTTTGTGACACCATTGATGTGACTATCAACGAGGATAATTCTATCACAGTCATAGACAATGGCCGAGGGATTCCCGTGGGTATCAATCACAAGGCGGGCATTCCCGCCGTTGAGGTGGTATTTACAATTCTTCATGCCGGTGGCAAGTTTGGCGGTGGGGGATATAAAGTGTCCGGTGGTCTGCACGGCGTTGGCGCCTCCGTGGTTAATGCTTTGTCCGATTGGCTGGAAGTGGAGATTTGCCAAGATGGAAAGATTTATAGACAGCGTTATGAGAGAGGACATGTGATCTATTCCCTCAAGGAAATAGGAACTTGTCCCATGGAAAAAACGGGTACAAAGGTTTCCTTCCTTCCCGATAAGTCTATTTTTACAGAGACTACGGTATTTGAATTTGACGTGTTGAAACGCAGACTGCGGGAAATGGCTTTTCTGACAAAAAATCTGCGGATTATTCTGAGAGATAACCGCAGTGAAGAAGAGCAGATCATTACTGATACTGATGTAGAGAATGCGCAGATCAGTCAGCTGCTGCAGAGGGCCACGGAGGATCAGAAGGAAAGTTCCGGCTCCACGGAGGATAACTCTGCGGAAACTGAGGAGGAGAATGTTAAAATCTCCAAAGTCGGTGTGGTCAGAACTGTCAAACTTGATAACGGAAAAAAACAGAAAGTAGTTGAATTCCACTATGAAGGCGGCATCAAGGAATTTGTCACTTACCTGAACAAGAGTAAAACACCTCTTTACGAAAATATTTTATATTTTGAGGGAGAGAAGAATCATGTGTATGTGGAGGTATCCTTCCAACACAATGATTCCTACAATGAGAGTGTGTTCAGTTTTGTGAACAATATCAATACCCCGGAGGGCGGTACCCATCTGCAGGGTTTCCGCAACGCCATCACCAAGACCTTTAACGATTATGCCAGGAGTGCTAAACTGCTGAAAGACAGTGAGCCCAATCTCTCAGGCGAGGATATTCGAGAGGGATTGACTGCCATTATAAGCGTAAAAATCGAGGACCCTCAGTTTGAAGGTCAGACAAAGCAAAAACTAGGTAACAGCGAGGCGAGAGGCGCTGTGGACAGTATTGTTTCAGAACAGTTGACCTATTTTCTGGAGCAGAATCCGGGAGTTGCCAAAATTATATGTGAAAAGTCCATTTTGGCCCAGCGCGCCAGAGAGGCAGCCCGCAAAGCGAGAGATCTGACCCGCAGAAAAACGGCTTTAGACGGTATGGCTTTACCCGGTAAATTGGCGGATTGTTCAGATAAGGACCCTCAAAATTGTGAAATTTATATTGTTGAGGGAGATTCCGCAGGCGGCAGCGCCAAGACTGCCCGCTCCCGCGCCACCCAGGCAATTCTTCCGCTGCGCGGCAAGATACTAAATGTAGAAAAGGCCAGACTTGACAAGATATATGCCAATGCGGAAATTAAGGCGATGATTACCGCTTTTGGCACTGGAATTCACGAAGATTTTGATATCACCAAGCTCCGTTATAACAAGATTATTCTTATGACGGATGCGGATGTGGACGGCGCTCATATAAGTACTTTGCTACTCACATTTATCTATCGTTTTATGCCGGAGCTGATTAAGCAGGGACATGTATTTTTGGCAAAGCCTCCTCTCTTTAAGCTGGAGAAAAATAAAAAGGTGTGGTATGCCTACAGCGATGAGGAGCTTGACGCCATTCTGCAGGAGGTCGGAAGAGACCAAAACAATAAGATTCAGAGATATAAAGGTCTGGGCGAGATGGATGCGGAGCAGCTCTGGGAGACTACCATGGACCCGGCCAGGAGAATTTTACTGCGGGTGAATTACGACGAGGAGATGGAATCTGAACTTGATCTCACCTTTACCACTCTGATGGGAGACAAGGTGGAGCCTCGAAAGGAATTCATTGAACAGAACGCGAAATTCGTTAAGAATCTTGATATTACTTAATCAGACTAGACGCGGGAAGAGGTAAACATGCAAGACGATATTTTTGATAATGTCCAGGAAATAGACAAGATACAGGAAGTGGATCTGAAGGAAAAAATGGAGACATTTTATATTGATTATGCTATGAGTGTAATTGCCTCCAGAGCGCTTCCGGATGTCAGAGACGGTCTGAAACCGGTACAGAGAAGAGTTCTGTACTCAATGATTGAACTGAATAACGGACCTGACAAGCCCCATCGTAAATGTGCCCGTATTGTGGGTGATACCATGGGTAAATATCATCCTCACGGTGACAGTTCTATCTATGGCGCTCTGGTCAACATGGCTCAGGACTGGAACATGCGGTACACTCTGGTGGACGGTCACGGCAATTTCGGCTCTATGGACGGAGACGGCGCCGCCGCCATGCGTTACACGGAGGCCAGACTTTCTAAGATTTCCATGGAGCTGCTTGCGGATATCAACAAAGATACTGTAAATTTTGACCCTAACTTTGATGATACAGAGAAGGAACCTGTAGTTCTGCCCAGCCGTTATCCCAATCTGCTGGTAAACGGCACCACCGGTATTGCAGTGGGTATGGCCACGAACATTCCTCCTCACAATCTGCGGGAAGTGGTAAAAGCGGTTGTAAAAATTATTGACAACCGAGTTGAAGAGAACAGGGACACCTCTATAGAGGAGGTGCTGGATATCATAAAGGCTCCCGATTTTCCCACCGGTGGTCTGATTCTGGGCACCAGAGGCTGTGACGAGGCGTATCGCACAGGCCGGGGAAAAATCCGCGTCCGCGCAGTGACGGATATTGAGACTTTGGCTAACGGCAAAAGCCAGATTATCGTATCAGAACTGCCCTACATGGTAAATAAGGCCAATCTTATCGTAAAAATTGCGGAGCTGGTAAAGCTGAAAAAGGTGGATGGCATCACGGATATCCGCGACGAGTCCAACAGAGAAGGTATCCGAGTAGTGATTGAACTGCGCCGGGACGCCAACGCCAACGTTATTTTAAATCAGCTGTACAAGCATACTCAGCTACAGGATACCTTTGGCGTGATTATGCTGGCTCTGGTGAATAATGAACCGAAGGTTATGAATCTCCTGGAGATGCTGACCTATTATCTGGCTCATCAGGAGGATGTGGTCACTCGCAGAACCAAATATGATCTAAACAAAGCTGAAGAGAGAGATCACATTTTACAGGGACTGTTGAAGGCTCTTGATTTTATAGACGAGGTTATCTCTATTATCCGCAGCAGTCAAAATGCTCAGATTGCCAAGGAACGTCTGATTGAGCGCTTTGAATTATCAGATATACAGGCCCAGGCCATTGTGGATATGCGTCTGCGTGCATTGACAGGTCTGGAAAGAGAAAAGCTGGAGACGGAGCATTCGGAGCTGCAGAAGAAGATACAGGAGTACAAAGCGATTTTGGCGGATGAAAAACTGCTGCTTGGCGTGATTAAGGAAGAGATTACTGTGATATCGGACAAATATGGGGATGACAGAAGAAGTCAGATTACCTATGATATGTCAGATATCTCCATGGAGGATATGATTCCCTACGACAACACAATCATAGCTATGACCAGTCTGGGATATATCAAGCGTATGACAGTGGATAATTTCAAGTCCCAGAACCGCGGCGGCAAGGGAATCAAGGGAATGCAGACCATAGAGGATGACTATATAGAGGATCTGCTGATTACCAGCACACACCACTATCTACATTTCTTCACCAATTTGGGCAGAGTATACCGCCTGAAGGCCTACGAGATCCCGGAAGCCGGAAGAACTGCCAGAGGCACTGCAATCGTAAATCTTTTGCAGTTGATTCCCGGGGAGAAAATTACCGCCATGATTCCCATTCGGGAATACAGTGAAGAGAAAAATCTCTTTATGGTGACTAAGGGCGGTATTGTAAAAAAGACTTCCCTGGACGAGTTTTCCAATATCCGCAAAAATGGTTTGGTAGCCATCAATCTACGGGAAGAGGATGAACTGATTGAGGTTAAGACTACAGATGCGTCCAGTGAAATCTTTTTGGTGACAAAACAGGGTATGTGTATTCGATTCAAGGAGACGGATGTGAGAAATACCGGCCGTGCCTCCATGGGTGTGATCGGCATGAATCTGTCCGACCAGGATGAGGTCGTGGGAATGCAGCTCCAGAGCCAGGGAGACTCCCTGCTGATCGTATCTGAGAACGGCATGGGCAAGAGGACCTACCTAGATGAGTTCACTGTTCAATACCGCGGCGGCAAGGGCGTAAAATGCTATAAGATCACCGAAAAAACGGGAGATGTAATCGGCGTCAAGGCTGTCAAGGATGACCATGAAATCATGATGATTACCACCGCAGGTATTATCATTCAGCTGAGAATGGAGGATGTATCTACTCTTGGAAGAAACACTTCCGGCGTAAAAATGATTCAGTTGGAAAAGAACAATAAGGTTGCTCGGATCGCCAAGGTCAGGGAGAAAATTTCCAACGGAGACCAGGAATTCAGCGATGTGGAAGACGCATTGGAGGATATTCCGGAGGAAATGTCCGAGGAAAGCACCGAAGAATCTTCAGAAGAATAAAAAAGTAAGAATAGCTGCCGGAAATTTGAGAACTCAGGTTCATCAAGTTTCCGGTAACTTTTTTTAGAAAATGCTTTCCTTTTTATACAGATGTGCTATAATCTGTGTTTGGTATTAATAATTTAAAAGAGGTAGTTTCATGGAAGCATATTATGTATTTAAAGATCTGGCAATTATTATTGTGTTTGCAAAAATATTTGGTATCATAGCTCGAAAGCTGCGGGCGCCCCAGGTGGTGGGCGAGATCATCGCAGGTTTGATCATTGGACCCAGTATATTGGGTATGGTACAGCAGACAGATTTTCTGGTACAGATGGCAGAAATCGGAGTGGTGCTGTTGATGTTCTCCGCCGGGCTGGAGACGGACTTAAAGGAATTGATAAAGACAGGTCCCATAGCTCTTTTGATAGCCTGCTGCGGCGTTTTTGTTCCCCTGGTTGGCGGCACCTTACTGTACATGGGTTTTTATGGGTCGGCACCCTGGGGCAGTGAGGCATTTTACAAAGCGGTATTTATAGGTGTGATTATGACGGCCACCAGTGTTAGTATCACGGTAGAATCTCTGCGCGAAATGGGAAAGCTAAAGGGAAAAGTGGGCACTACGATTCTCAGCGCCGCAATTATTGATGATGTGATTGGAATTATTGTGTTAACCTTCGTCATCGGCTTTAAGAGTCCTGACTCCGATCCCGGTAAAGTGGTGCTTTCCACAGTTTTGTTCTTTATATTCGCCCTAATTATCGGTTTGATTCTTTACAGGTTGTTTGAGTATTTTGATGAGAAATATCCTCATACCAGGAGAATTCCTATTATGGGTCTCGCGCTCTGTTTTTTCTTTGCCTTTGCCGCAGAGAAATTCTTTGGAATTGCGGATATCACCGGGGCCTATGTGGCGGGCATCGTTCTGTGTTCTGTCCGGGATTCAAAATACATAGAGCAGAAGATGGAGGTTAACTCCTATATGCTGTTTGGTCCGGTATTTTTTGCCAGTATTGGCTTAAAGACCAACATAGAAAATGTGAATGGCGGCATACTGCTGTTTTCCCTGGGTTTTGTGATCGTAGCTCTGATTACAAAAATAATTGGCTGCGGCCTGATGGCTAAAATATGCAAATTTAATAATTTAGATTCCCTGAAGATCGGTGTGGGAATGATGACTCGCGGAGAAGTAGCGCTGATTGTGGCGCAGAAGGGTCTGTCCGTGGGACTATTGACGCCGGTGTATTTTACGGCGGTGATTCTGTTAATAATAGTATCCAGTATATCCACACCCATTATTTTAAAGATATTGTACGCAAAGGACAAGGGATAAAGCAGTGTCAGACAGAGAGAGAGAAAGACAAAGATTTCGAGAAGTCAGAGATAAAATGTTAGGTGAGGAACGGCTTCGCACCAGCATTGGTACTTTGTCCGAAAAAACGACTCATATGATCTTAAAAAATTACTATGAGCCGGATGTGGATAAACAGGAAATTCCCATTGGAAATTATGTGGCGGATATTTTCACAGGGCAGGAGATTATAGAGATTCAGTCAGCCGGATTCGGAAAAATGCGGGAAAAGCTGGAGTCATTTCTGCCTGAATATCCCGTAACGATTGTCCATCCTATCGCCCACATCAAGAAACTGATATGGATTGATGAGGAGACCGGCGCTCTCAGCGCTCCCCATAAATCTCCCAAAAAGGGAAGTGTATATGACGCTTTTCTTGAATTATATCGAATCAGGGATTATCTGGGGGATCGGCATCTGACAGTCAAGCTGCTGCTAATGGAGCTGGAAGAATATAAGCTTTTAAATGGTTATGGAAAAAACAAAAAGATCCGTGCTTCCAAATATGATCGTATTCCCATGGATATCATAGAGGAGATCGTGATAGAGAGACCGGAGGATTTGATGCAGTTTGTGCCCCTGGAATTGGAAGAACCCTTTACAAAGAAACAGTTTGCCAAGGCGGCCCGGATAAATGACCGCATGGCCAGTCTGGCCATCAAGCTCTACCAATATTATGGAATGATGGAGCACACAGGGAAAGACGGCAGGTCTTACCTGTATGAAATTCGGGAGAGAAAGGGCTAAGTTTTTCGTGTTGCTTTTTCATTTATAATGTGTTACACTTTCCTGTGCATAAAGGAATAAAGAAACATTACAGGTGTCGGATTTAAGTGTCACAGCCGCTTAAGATTCGGTGAAAAGGGAAGTAGGTGCAAGTCCTACACGAACTCGTCGCTGTAAGGAAGGAGTTTTTCTCCCCGAACGGTTCCCGTCTTTATGCGTGGGGAATTTTTCGGAATGTCATTGAGGCCGCTGCGAAAGCATGCTTTGAGAAGACGGAGAGAAGCTAAGATAGCCAAGTCAGAAGACCTGCCTGTAGTGGTACTGTAAGACCACGAGTAACTGGTTAGTACATGAAGGAATGTGGATTATATTCACATTTATTTTTCTACTCACTAACGATTAGTTTTTCCTTTCCGCACAGTGCATGTTGCCTGATTATGCAACATGTGCTGTGTGGAAATTGGAAAATCTTAACGTTAGTCAGTATAGTACGCACAGACCTGTTGCCGGAGGAAAAAGTCCTTCTATGCAGCAGGTTCTTTTTGTCTCTTTTTATGCAAAATACAAAGATAAATGGAGGTAAAAAATGACAGAAACAAAGAAAACAAACAAGAAACTCATCATTGGCGTGGCCGTGCTGGCGCTGCTTGTAGCGCTGTTTGCGGTCATATTTTTCCTATTCAGGCCCAAGGCCGTGCAGGGCGCCAAGTCCATAACCATTGAGGTGGTAGACAACAATGCGGACTCTACCATGTATGATGTGCATACGGATGCGGAATATCTGCGCCAGGCCATGGAGGAGGCTAAGGGACTGGAATTCTCCGGAACCGAGAGCGTAGAATATGGCTTGATGGTGGAGACAGTAAACGGAGTGACAGCGGACTGGAATGTGGATCAATCCTACTGGGGCTTTTATGTCAACGGAGATTATTGTAAATATGGTATAGACATGCAGCCCGTGGCAGACGGCGATGCCTTCCGTATCGTCTACAGCAAGTAAGATGACAGTGGGAAAAACTCTGAAAAAAACTACATACGATATTGCCACAACCGGCATGGCCATCGCCCTTATCGAAGTGTGTAAGGTGGTCTTGATGGGACTTCCCAATATTGAGCTGACCAGTTTTTGGATCATTATGTTCACACTGTTTTTTGGCTGGAAAATTCTCTTAGTCATACCAGCTTTTATTTTGATAGAAGGCTGTATGTTCGGTTTTGGCATCTGGTGGGTTATGTATCTGTATGCCTGGCCTCTGTTGGCGTTACTTACATGGTTATTCCGAAAGCAGAAACATATATGGTTCTGGGCTGTGCTATCGGGATTTTATGGATTATTTTTTGGCGCAATGTGTGCTATACCCTATGTGGTAAACGGTGCCCTAAACGGCGGTATCCGATCCGGGCTTTATGCCGGATTTACCTGGTGGGTGGCGGGCATACCCTATGATTTAATGCACTGCGTAGGTAATTTTGTTCTGATGCTGGTATTATACAAGCCGGTGAAAGCTGCATTTTCTTATCTTAAAAAATGGCAGTAAAAATGACGGGGGAGACTTAGTCTTCCTCGTCATTTTCTTCTGACCGGGGCAGACTGAAAATAAATTCGCTGCCCTCCCCGGGAGTGCTTATGACATTGATATGCTCGTTGTGAGATTGAATGATCTCTTTGGTGATGGACAATCCCAGACCGGTGCCTTTTTTGTCCTTTCCCCGGGACAGATCCGATTTGTAGAAACGGTCCCAGATCAGTTTTAAATCCTCCTTGGGAATACCGATACCGGTATCCTTCACCGATATAAATATCTTGTTCTTTTTTTCCGTAGTTTCCACTTTGATGACGGAATTATGGTGGCTGAATTTGATGGCATTGTCAATCAAATTGTACAGCACCTGTTGGATTTTGCTCATGTCCGCCGTGACATACATGACTTCATCGGTTAGGATCAACTCAATGGCAATACTCTTTTTCAGACAGGTGCCCTCAAAGGAGGCGGCCGTGGAGCGGATGACTTGGTTGATATCGAAGTCAGTAATATCCAGCAGCATTCCCTTGGTATTCAAGTTGTTCAAAGTGAGTAGACTGTTGGTGAGCTTGGTCAGCCGCTGTGTTTCGTTCAGCACGATATTCAGATATTTCTCATGCAGCTCCGGCGGTATGGTGCCGTCCAGCATGGCCTCCAGATATCCCTGGATGGAGGTGAGAGGAGAGCGAAAATCATGGGATACATTTGCCACGAATTTTTTTTGGTCGTCCTCCGAGCGGGCGATTTCACTGGCCATATAGGATAGGCAGGCCGCCAGGTACCCAATTTCATCCTCGCTGTCAATGGAAAATTCGTAGTGCATGTTACCCGTCGCATACTGCTCCGTGGCATAAGTAATCTTCCGCAGAGGCAGGTATACAATCTCGGTGAAAAAAATCAAAATAATCAGTGACAGCAGGAAGAGAATAATCAATGTGATATAGGAGATATTTAACAGGCTGTTGCAGGACTGATCTATGGAGGTCATGTCCGTGTGAATCACCACATATCCCTTGACCATATAATTGGTGGTAATGGGAGCTATCACCGACAGCACATCCTGAGGATAGACGTCAAAGAAGTTATCTATCACATAATAGGAGCTGCCGGTGACAGCGGAGTCGAAGGATTCTATAATCACTTCATTTTCCACATCAATAGGCATATCCGTGTCCAGAATCAGACGTCCAGAGGGGTTGATGATCTGCACATTGGAATCCAAGTACACGGCCAGAGCGTCCAGCTGATCCTTTACCGCTTCCAGAGAAATTTCACTGTTGTACAGATTTCTGGCGTATGTGTTGGCGATCAGAGTGGCCTCGGAATATAAGGAATTGGCTTTTTCCCGTATCAAATGCTCCCTGGTCATACTGGGGACAAAGGTGGCCAGTATCACCAAGCCAAAAATACCGAAGATCCCGTATGCCAACAGAAATTTTAGGTAGAGGGTTTTTTTCATCAGGGATCACATCCTTATTTTTTTACTTCAAATTTGTAACCGATACCCCAGATCGTACTGATCTTCCAGTATTCATGATCCTTGATTTTCTCTCTGAGGCGTTTGATATGCACATCCACCGTGCGGGTATCTCCCATGTATTCGTAGCCCCATATCTGATCTAACAGCTGTTCTCTTGTATAGACATGATTTGGAGAGGAGGCCAGAAAATACAAAAGCTCCAGCTCCTTAGGGGGCATATCCACATTTCTGCCCATGTAGGTCACAGCGTAGTTGGTGCGATTGATCGTCAGGTCAGGATATTCCACAGATTCATCGCTAGACTGAGGTTTCGGCTCAGAGGCAGGCTTATATCGTCGCAGCACTGCCTTGACCCTTGCCACCAGTTCTTTGGTGTCGAAGGGTTTTTCCATATAGTCATCGGCTCCCAGTTCCAGTCCCAGAACCTTGTCAAATACCTCTCCCTTGGCGGAGAGCATGATAATGGGCATAGCGTATCTGGCTCTGACCTCCCGGCAGACCTGATAGCCGTCTATGCCGGGCAGCATCAAATCCAGTAGAATCAGGTTGGGGTCAAAAGAGGCGATAGCGCCCATAACGGATTCCCCGTCGTAAACAATCATTGTCTCAAAACACTCCTTGGTCAGATACAAAGAAATCAGTTCCGCAATGTTGTTGTCATCGTCCACGATCAGGACTTTTTGCTTATTTACCATAAATATTTCTCCTATTTAAAGTTCCATAAGTGCTCTCATAGTCTATTTAAAAGTTACAATGGTTACGCCTGCGTCTCCCTCGCCGTACTCGCCCAGGCGGAATTCCTTTACATACTTCAAGCGTTTTAAATGTCTGTGGACGGCGCTGCGCAGAGCGCCGGTGCCCTTGCCGTGTACTACTCGGACCGAGGAAAGGTGGGCGATATAGGCGTCGTCCAGGTATTTGTCCAGAACGGCTATAGCTTCGTCAACTGTCTTTCCCAGAAGATTGATCTCCGTGGATACGGAAAGAGATTTACTCATCTTGATCTTTCCTGCGCCGGTGCGCTGCAGGGGAGCAGCCGCAGGAGCGGTCTCCTCCGACAAAACCAGATCCCGCACATTCACCTGAGTGCGCATAATGCCACACTGGACAAACAGATTGCCCTTGCTGTCCGGCAGGGTGCTGACTGTGCCGGTAAGTCCCATGGACAGTACCTTTACACCGTCCCCCTTCTTTAGTTTTGCGGGGTCCAGAATCTTCTTTTTCTCTGATTTGGGATCGGATTTTAGGGCCAGCTTTTCATTTTTCTCACTGATCCTGTCTCTCACCTTCTGCCGCTTTTTTTCCAGCTCCTTAATGTCTGCGCCAGGTCCCAGATTGTTGAAATCCCGGATGGTCTCATCCGCCACATCCTTTGCCTCCTGCAGGATTTCCCGGGCCTTTTCGTGCGCCTCCTTGAGAATTTTGTCTTTCGCACTGTCCAGCTTTTCGTTCTTGGCCTGCAGCTGATCCTGCAGGGTTTTGATCCGGGCCTTGTAGGAGGCGATCTCCTGGCGCTCCTTCTCAATGGTAATCCGGCTCTTTTCCAGATCGGATATCACGTCCTCAAAGCTTTCATCCTCTTTGCTGATCTGTTCTCTGGCGGCGGCAATAATATCGTCCGGCAGGCCCAGCTTGGAAGAGATGGCAAAGGCATTACTCTTGCCGGGGATACCGATGAGCAGCCGGTAGGTGGGCCGCAGCGTCTCCACGTTGAATTCGCAGCAGGCATTTTCCACAAAATCTGTGGAGAGCGCGTAGATTTTCAGCTCGCTGTAGTGGGTGGTGGCCATGGTGCGGATTCCCCTGTCGTGGAGATAATTTAAAATAGCGATAGCCAGAGCGGCGCCCTCTGTGGGGTCCGTCCCCGCTCCCAGCTCGTCGAACAGACACAGGGAATTCTCGTCGGCATGTTTCAGAATCCGCACAATGCTGGTCATATGAGAAGAAAAGGTACTCAAGCTCTGTTCAATGCTCTGCTCATCTCCAATGTCCGCATACACCTTGGTAAAGACTGACAGCTCGGAACGGTCCAGGGCCGGAATGTGCAGACCCGCCTGGCCCATCAGTGTAAATAATCCCACTGTCTTGAGGGAAACCGTCTTTCCGCCGGTGTTGGGTCCTGTGACGATCAGAAGGTCAAAATCCTGGCCCAAATGGATATCAATGGGCACTACCTTATCCTTGGGCAGCAGGGGATGACGGCCCTTGCGCAGGTTGATATAATGCTCTGTGTTAAAGACCGGCCGGGTGGCATTCTGATCCAGGGCCAGCTTGGCCTTGGCAAACACAAAATCCAGATGGGTCATCAGTTTCTGGTTGTCAGCCAGTTCTTCCACATGCTCCGCCGCCTGGGCGCTCAACTCCGCCAAAACCTTCTCTATCTCTACTTTTTCCTGTATTTCCAGTTCCCGCAGCTGGTTGTTCAACTCTACCACGGCAGCAGGCTCGATAAAAAATGTGGAGCCGGTGGAAGACTGGTCGTGAACCATACCATGCACCTGTCCTTTGTACTCTGATTTTACGGGGATACAGTATCGGTTGTCCCGCATGGTGATCACGGCGTCCTGTAAATAAGTGCGATAGGAGCCGGTTATCATGGAATTCAACTGGTTATGCACTTTTTCATTGGTCAACAGCATGGACCGGCGCACATGTTTCAGTCCCGGGCTGGCGTCGTCCGCCATCTCCTCCTCGGACAGGATACAGCGGCTGATTTCTCCGGAGAGCTGCGTCAGAGGAGTCAGCCGTTCAAAATAGGGGTCCAGACTGTCCTCGGGAGTGTCCTCTCTGTCCTTGCGCCCGTAGGTCTTGATTCGGTTCACATTGTCAAGGAGACGAGCAATTTTGAGCAGTTCCGGCATGGACAGAGTACTGCCGATTTCCAGAGATTTCAGGGCAAAGCCAATCTCCTGATTGCTGCCGAAGGACGTGCTGCCCAGCTTGAAAATCCGGGAAAGGGCATCCTCCGTCTCTGTCTGAGCGGTGTTGATTTCCTCTAAATCTGTCATGGGCTGCAGCTCCTGGCAGCATTTCTTCCCCGGCGCAGAGTCCGCTTTTTCTGACAACATCTGAATTATTTTGTCGTATTCTAATATTTTAAGTCCCTTTTCATTCATAACTTTATTCCCTATGATCTCCTTTTGTCTCATGCGACGGCAGATAAAATAATGTATAACAGGTTTACTACCCACAAGTATAGCACAATTCCAATGGATAGGATACCCCCGGTTTTACTTTACAATTAAAAAAGGATATTATATACTGTGTGGGAAGAGTGTATATTCAGTTGTCCCATTGAAATGGGCAGATAGGGGTTTGAAATGCCGGATCGCCAGGAGTCAAATCACGATAATTTCATGATAGAGAAGATCAAGCAGAGGCCAATCAACAAGCGCAGACTGATTCGCCGGACTGTGATTACGGCGTCCATGGCAGTGATTTTCGGCCTGATTGCCTGTTTTACTTTTTTGGTCTTGGAGCCTGTGATAAGTAACTGGCTGTATCCGGAGGAGGAACCGGAGGCCATTATTTTTCCTGAGGAGCCGGAAGAGATGCTGCCGGAGGAGATGCTGGAGGAATATCTGCAGCCCAGCCCCAGCCCCTCTCCCAGCCCCGGACCGGAGGAACAGGAGGAGCCTGAGAGAGTAGAGCTGGATGAACAGCAGATACAGGAGATCTTGGATAAGGTCGTGCTGGACATGGGAGACTATCGGCAGCTCTACAGCGTTCTCTCGGATTATGTGAAACAGGTAAGTCAGTACATGGTGGTGGTGACAGGGACAAAGTCTGACACGGACTGGTTTGCCAACGTGTATGAGAGTAAAAATGAGACTTCCGGCGTTGTCATCGGCAACAACGGAAAGGAATTGTTGATCCTGACGGATTATAACTCCGTGAAACGGGCTGATCACCTGACTGTAACTTTTTCCAACGGAGTGCAGGCGGATGCCCTGATGATGCAGTGCTATCAGGACGGCAATCTGGTGGTGTTGTGCGTCAGCCTGAATGTACTGAGCCAGGAGATGCAGGCGGAGGATATGCATATTGCGCCTCTGGGATCCTCCCTTCAGAGAAATCTGGTGGGAAGTCCCGTGATCGCCGTGGGAAATCCCATGGGTACCAGCGGCTCCGTAGGTTACGGAGTCATAACCGCTGCGGGCAGTCAGGTGACGCTGGCGGATATGAATTTCCAGCTGTTGACCACGGATATTTACGGCAGCCAGTCGGCGGGCGGAGTGCTGTTCAATACCAGCGGCCAGGTGGTGGGTTTCATCATTACAGGAAAAACCGGGAGCGACATGCGCAATATAATCAGTGCCTACGGCATCAGCGATTTAAAGCAGATGATTAGCAGACTGACCAAAGGAGACAGGATTCCTTATCTGGGAATCATCGGGGCGGATGTGCCCAAGGAGGCCAACGAACAGTCTCAGGTACCCTTTGGAGCGTATGTGCGGGAAGTGGAAATGGATTCTCCGGCCATGTTGGCGGGTATTCAGAGCGGTGACGTCATCGTGGGAATCGATCAGCAGAGCGTGACGAAAATGAGCGATTACTCCAGCTATCTGTTGAAAATCAACCCGGAGGATGTGCTGACTGTGCGAGTTATGCGGCAGTCCCAGGGAGAATATAAGGAAATAGCTTTTGAGGTTACAGTGGGAGAGGCCGATTAAAGCAGGCTGCGCGGGATTTTTGCGGTATATGCGAAAGGAGATAAGGAATAATGAAATTTATCAAGGAATATAAGGACGGTGACAGAGTATTCGATATCTATCTGTGTAAGCGCAAGCAGTCCATGGTAACTAAGAACGGCAAGTCCTATGAGAGCGTGATATTACAGGATAAGACAGGTACGCTGGACGCCAAGGTGTGGGAGCCTAACAATCCGGGAATCGGAGATTACGATTCGCTGGACTACATAGAGGTGTACGGGGAGATTACCAATTATCAAGGCTCGCTCCAGGTCAACGTCAAGCGAATTCGCAAATGTCAGGAGGGCGAATACCAGCCCGCAAACTATCTGCCCATGAGCAGCAAAAATATAGAGGAAATGTACCGGGAACTGACGGAGCTGATCGCCGGTATTCAGAATGTCTATCTAAAAAAACTGCTGGAAAGCTTTTTTACACAGGACGAGAGCTTTAAAAAGGCATTCTGCAATTCCTCGGCCGCAAAGACCGTGCATCACGGCTTTGTGGGAGGACTGTTGGAGCATACGCTGAGCGTGACAAAGCTCTGTGACTACTACTGTAGCGCCTATCCCATTTTGAAACGGGATCTGCTGCTGACGGCGGCCATGTGCCATGATATCGGCAAGACTCGGGAGATTTCTCCTTTTCCGGAGAATGACTACACCAACGATGGACAGCTGCTGGGCCATATTGTCATGGGTTCACAGATGATAGGAGAGAGAGCGGCCGGGATTCCGGGCTTTCCCCATGAGCTTTTAGCCCAGGTGCAGCACTGCATTCTGGCTCACCATGGGAAATACGAATTTGGCTCCCCTAAGATCCCCGCAATTATCGAGGCTCTGGCGCTGAATTACGCGGATGATACGGACGCCAAGCTGGAGACCTTTAAAGAGATTTTGGACAATTCCAGAGACACGGGCTGGATGGGCTATAATCGACTGTTTGAGTCCAATCTAAGAGCCAGCAAGATAGATTTTTAATATGCAGCAGGGGAAAGTGGAAATGAATCAGACTTACCAAAAAAATGATCTGGTCATGGTGACCATAGAGGATATCGGAACCGATGGCGAGGGGATCGGCAAAGTGGAGGGATTTACTCTCTTTGTCAAGGACGCTGTGGTGGGAGACGTGGTGGAGGCCCGAATCACTAAGGCGAAAAAACAGTATGCCTATGCCCGTATGGAGAAACTGTTGACAGTTTCTCCTTTTCGTTCGGAGCCGAAATGTCCCTGGCACAGACAATGCGGCGGCTGTCAGATTCAGGCTCTGAACTATGCAAAGCAGTTGGAATACAAACAGAACAAGGTGAGAAATCATTTAATACGAATCGGAGGTTTTGAGGCAGAATTAATTGACAGGATTATAGAGCCGATCGTGGGAATGGAGGAGCCGTACCGGTATCGAAATAAGGCGCAGTATCCGGTGGGTACGGACCGGGACGGCCATGTGGTGACAGGTTTTTACGCAGGTCGTACCCATACCATTATACCCAGCACAGAATGCTATCTGGGGGCAGAGGAAAATAAGGAAATTCTGGAAATCCTGATCGCCCACATGGAAAAGTATCGGATTCCCGCCTATGATGAGGAGACGGGAAAAGGGCAGGTGCGTCATGTTCTGATCCGCAAGGGATTTTCCACTGGGGAAATCATGGTGTGCGTGGTGATAAACGGCAGATATGGGGAGAAGGAGTATATCTCCAACCAGGCAAAATTGCTGGAAAAATTGGCTATGATCAATGGTATGACATCTGTGTCAGTAAGTATAAATACCGATAAAACCAATGTAATTATGGGCAAAGAGATTCACACTCTCTGGGGCAGCTCGGTAATTCACGACATGATTCATGTGCGGGATATGCGCCGGGAGGGGTATCCCTGCACAGGGCAGCAATTGACCTTTGCGCTTTCACCCCTGTCTTTTTACCAAGTGAATCCCATACAGACAGAGAAACTGTACAGTCTGGCGCTGGAGTATGCCGGCCTGACCGGGCGGGAGGTAGTATGGGACCTGTACTGCGGCATAGGCACGATCTCTCTGTTTTTGGCGTCCGGGGCAGGACAGGTCTGCGGCGTGGAGCTTATCCCCCAGGCCATAGAGGACGCCCGGGACAATGCCCGGAGCAACGGAATCAGCAATGCTCGGTTTTATGTGGGGAAGGCGGAGGAGGTGCTGCCCGCATTCTATGCGGGAAAACAGGACGAAATATCCGCTCCCGGCGCAGAGTTTCAGGGAGATCTGCGCCACCCGGATGTAATTGTGGTGGACCCGCCCCGGAAAGGCTGTGACAGCGCCTGCTTAAGCACTATGCTCCAAATGCGGCCGGAGCGCATTGTCTACGTCAGCTGTGACAGCGCCACCCTGGCCAGGGATTTGCGGATTCTCTGTGACGGGGGGTATGAGCTTAGGCGGGTGCGGGCGGTGGACCAGTTTGGGCATACGGTGCATGTGGAAACGGTGTGTTTGTTGTCCAAACGTCAAATTACGTAGAAATGTTAGTGTCTTCACTATTTCAAACTTTCAATTTATCCATGATATCTATAATTAATGTCTATACTGTGACCAATTTTGAAAAGCCTTGAACTGCAAAAGTCCGGTCAACAGATATGTTGACTGGAAGAGTGGTGGTGTCTAACTAAGGAGGGAAGTAGTTAGTTGCCATCTTTGTCCCTTGACGTATTTTCTATACAACTATAACATAATATACAAAATGACTAGAGATGTGAAATATTAATAATAGGCGAAACAACTAACAGAAGTTATTTCTCATGTGTAATAGAACTCGTGAGAGTGAGATTATACGTTAAAGAGTAAATGCAGTTATGAAATAAAGGGGACGAATATTCTTGAGAAAAACATTATATAGTATAGGTATACTGTTTTTAGCAGTGTTATTATCTGCCTGCGGGAAAGAACAAAGAGAAAAACCGGAGAGATTTTATTCGATAGAATATCAGCAGGAGGCTGCGGTAGATTTACCCAGCCAGGCAGTGTGTAGTTCTAAAGGGGCCTGGGTTTTGGCAGCGATAAAAGACACGCCAGTTTATTTTTATAACATGGAAACGGTTTCCGCATCTCCGGTGGATTGGAATATAGAAAGCGGTGAATATATTGTCTCTATGGCGGCGAATGAGGAGACCATATATCTTGCCGTCAATAATGGGAGCAGGATAAAGGTTCGCAGAGGGCGGGAAGGAAGACCGTGGGAAGACATTGCGGATTTTTCATTGGATGATGTGGGCAATTTGTGTTCTTTCTGGGTAGATAAACAGGAGAATTTCTATTTTATTTCAGATCATGAAATATACATAACAAACGGGGAAAATCAGAACAGAAGGCTATCCTTGGACGGGCGGCTCATATTCTGGGAGGAGTCGGGCAAAGTCAAATGTCTGGCAGGCAGTCAGGAATGTTTACGCCTGATAGATATTGAGGCTGAGGAACCTGTGGAGGAATGGAGTTTCGCGTATCCCTGCACTCATAATTTGATAAGAATAGACAACTCTGACTCAGAAGTCTGGCTTGTGGTAGATGAATCGCTGCTTTGCATAAGCATGGTTTCTGGTGAAATATTGTCTGAAACGGATTTATTGCAGTGTGGAATATCGACCATGAATATTTATTGCGGCGCATTTGCCGACAGAGATTCAGAAGATGAGAAACTACTTTTATATGGAAAAAGTGCTGGAAATCGCCTGATAGTTTATCAGTTGGGTAAAATGCTCGATAGCGCAGCGTTACCCAGGGAAGAAGTAGTCTATGGTACATTGGCTATCAACAGTACCATGATGAATCAGATTGTAGAATTTAATAAGCAGAGCAGAGAGTATTACGTCACAGTGCAGATTTATGGGAACGGAGATTTGGAGAACGGCAGAATACAGCTTCAGGCGGCGCTAAGCGGTGACGATGGACCGGATATCATCAATGTATTTTTTGTGGATAACTGTGATGGTTATGTACGGAACGGGTATTTTGAAGACCTGACGTCATATATTCAGGCCACCGAGGAAAATGGAAATGATAAGCAAGGGGAAGTAATGTGGCAGATTATGGAACCTTATTTTACCGATGGAAAGGTATATATATTGCTGCCACATTTTACATTGTCCGGCCTGGTGATTTCCCCAGAAGACACAGAGGGAATGGCAGATTGGAACGTGAAAGAGATGTTTAGGCTGATAGAGAAAAATGCGGGCCAAAAAAGCATTTTTACTACATCGACAGCGGAAAATGTATTGTTATTAGCAGTTAGGGGAATGCAGGGAGATTTCATTGATTACAGCACAAAAACCTGTAATTTTGAAAGGGAGGAGTTTATACGGCTGTTGGAGTATTGCAGGCAGTACGGCAGAGAATCCGATTGGAGCGGTACTATGTCCATGGGGGATATGGCGCAGAGGACACTTTTTCTTGATATGACGTTTTCTTCTTATATGGAGTATTTACTCACACAGGCAAGTTATGGACAGGGGATAGAATTATATGGCTATCCCACTGTCAAAGGCCAGGAGTATATTGTCAATAAATCCATAGATGCATGCGCTATGAATGCAAAAAGTAATAACAAGGCCGGGGCATGGACATTCATGGAGTCGCTGCTGCACTTTGCCTATCAGGAGACGGAGGGCTTGGGTTGGCCGATCTGCAAAGGTGCTTATTATAATGTGTGGGCGTATAATAAGGGAACGGCGGTCAGAATAAAAGGAACTGATTATTATGTGGACGAGCAAGATAAAGAAATGTTTGATTATATTTTAGAAAACGGTTCATTCCAAAGTGGAGCCATAGATGAGAATATTATGAATATCATTCAGGAGGAAACCGCCTCCTATTTTGCCGGGGACAAGAGCGCCCAAGAGGTGGCTCGTATTATACAGAGCAGGGTACAATTGGTGTTGAATGAATAATCGAAAGGGGAATAAAAATGAGAAAAAGGAAACTTATGATTGGTCTATTATCTGCCGCTATGATCTGTGGTAGTATGTTAGTGGCAAACGCTGCGGAGCAAAACAATAGTATTGTCAAAAACACAAATGATACTATTGTTGTAGAAGACTATTGGACTACAGATGCTTTTGGAGATTCGATGTTTGTAATGTTCACATACAAGTATTCGGATGGAAACTCTGTTTATCGCACTGGTTTTACACATTCCGCCAATAACAGGACGTGGAGTGAAAATGTCTCCGATAATTTCTTTAGCGATACTCTTTATTCTACGGCCACGCTCACTTGTTATTATTCATTTTCATGCAGTGCGTGGTGCGATATTTACGGACAATCAGGACATTAGTTATATTTTTGAAACATGCATAGACAAACATTAATTTTTCATTCAATCCATTTGTATACCACGGGGCAGCATGTGATATTTGCTGCTCCGTTCGTCATTCAACCAACACTTGACAGGTATAAAAAATCTGATAACATAAAACCAACGCAAAACTTACTATAAGAATATGAAAAAGGAGAATCTATATGGTGCGGCTAAACTCAAACGAGTATATGTGGTATATGAAAAATATTGTTCATCAAATCCCAGTTCTACCTGCTGGTTTATATTTTGTTCGCGATTTTTTTGGAACCCTGCCAACGTCACCTCGCATTGCGAGGAGATTATTTGAGGAGGTTTCTTTGGGGCGTATCCCAGGGATCAGATTGGTGGGAAAGAGATCACGAGAAGGATATCTGATTCAAGGAAACGCTGGAAAAGGAGGGTGCGTAGGATACAGATCGTCCAGCAATTACTGAAAGATTTTTGCGATATGCCGATAATCTGTCCAATGAAACGGATGAAACGGGAGATAGTGAGTTCAGAAAAAGAATGATAATTGCATCAAAAAGCAATGTTCCAAGAGATATCATAGTGGGAGAAATACCGACATTCTTAAAAATTAGGACAGATGGAGAGTTACTTGAGCGTGTAAAAGATAAATTTCAAAAGGCACTCGATCTGAGAATAGTACAAATGCCATATATGTTCAAAACTTTAGGTATCGCATACGCCCTATATTTGATAGAAGAAAACAAAAGACTTGGAATCAACGCTATGAAAAGGGAAAGTGACGATGCCTATAAACCTACGGTAAGATTGGCAGGAAATGATGGATTATCGGATTTAGAAAGCATTAATATCCTCACCGCCATGTACCTTGGTGATAGAAAATATGAAAAAGAAATAAAGGCGATTCTAAAGACGTGGAGCGACGAACAATGTGAAGGGTGCCAATGAACGTTTTTACAAAAAATAATATTTTTAAGGATGAGTACTATGCAGAAATTAATATTTGTTATGGGGGTTACAGCCACCAGATGGGATTGTCCGCCGGATATGGGGCATTTTGGTCTGCTTGGTGACGCTGGGTGAGAAACTACATAATAAAGTGAAAAGGGAGGAATATGTTATATGGCATATGTGAATGAAAAGGAAAATAGGGCGCAGCAGGCGGTAAGTCACACGGAGGAGATGGAAAAAATTTATGGAAATGAAATAAAAGAATCCGTCCGGGACACCACAATCTACGATGTGGACTTTGTCTGTATGGGAGATAGCGGCAGTGATAAAGAGTGGAGAAAAATCACTTTAGAGCCTTTGGACAGTGTCTCGGCTATTATAAAAGCCGCAGAGGATGGGAGCCGCATGGCGGTTTTGAATTTCTCATCCTACAGAAATCCGGGCGGTGGATTTATAGGCGGCAGCAGGGCCCAGGAGGAATGTCTCTGCCATGAGTCTTTTCTCTACAATGTACTCTCGCAAAAGAGAGAATTCTATGACTGGAACAATCAGCACAAGAACCGTTCCCTGTACTGCAATCGGGGCATGTACACGCCGGGCGTTATCTTTATGCGTGGGGATAAGCAGGTATCTTGCGACGTGATTACCTGCGCTGCGCCCAATTTCTCGGCGGCCAGCAAAAACCAAGTATCCCCTAAGGAAAACAGCAAGGCGCTCAAAGACAGAATTCGGTTTATATTGGATATCGCTAGAGAAAATCGGGTAAATACGCTGATTTTGGGCGCCTACGGTTGCGGTGTTTTCGGGCAGGACCCGAGAGAGGTTGCGGATATTTTCAAAGAGTATCTGGAAACAGAATATAAATGCTTTGAAAAGGTCATTTTCGCCATACCGAAGGGGAAGGACGGCAACTGTCAGGCATTTGCGGAAGTATGGGACTTTGATGTTTAGGGATGGCGATAGGGGGCTGTGAGAAATGGAGTTTCAATACTCTCCATTTTTTCACAGCCCCTTTTTAATATAAATTTTTATATTTCTATTGACACATATGTGTTTATGGTGTATATATAACATATAAACAGTTAAACAAATACATCTTTTGCGCGAAAGAGGTAAAGAACATGGTATTGTTACAGAATTCAGGAGTGCCCATATATCAGCAGATTGCGGAACAGCTGAAGGAGGATATTTTGGCGGGTAAACTGAGAGAGGGCGAGTACCTGCCCTCCATCAGAGGACTGGCCAAGGATCTGAAGATCAGTGTTATTACAACAATGAAGGCCTACGAGCTGCTGGCCGAGGAGGGACTGGTCACAGCCATGCAGGGCAAGGGTTTCTATGTAAATGCCCAGGACAGCGAAATGCTGCGGGAGCAGCATCTGCGGCGAGTCGAGGACGCCCTCGGAGAGGCCATAGCGGCGGCCAAGATCGCCGGGCTTAGCAGCCAGGAGCTGGTAGAGACATTGCAGGCTCTGCTCGCAGTAGAGAGAGACCGATAGGTAGGGCGGATGCGGTACAGAGGATCAGGAGATCCTCTAAAACAGTGTATCTCCGGAAAGCGCACTGAACAATATCGGGACGCTTAGGCGGCCGGATATTGTTCATATGCCCCGTGTGCTTGTAGGAGATATACGGAACTTTAAATAGAAAGGATAGGCGGAACATGGAATATGTGATTACAGGAAGTAATATCAGAAAAAAGTTCAAAGGTTTTGCGCTGGACATTCCCCAACTGCAGATTCCCCAGGGTTTTGCCACAGCGCTGATTGGAGAGAACGGCGCGGGTAAGACAACTCTGTTGAATATCCTCTCCGGCATTCGGCTGGATTATAAGGGAGAGATTCAATATTTTGCCCAGAAGTCGAGGATAGATGATGCGGGAGTACGAGACCGCATCGGATATACGGGACCGGGCAACTACTATCTGCCCCACTGGACAATCAAGCAGGTGGAGGATGCAAACAGACTGCTCTTTACACGATTTCAGCCAGAAAGCTACAGAAATTTGTGCCGTGAACTGGCTATACCCATGGACATGGGCAAGGAGGCTCGGAACCTCTCCGACGGCAACCGCATGAAACTGATGCTGGCGGCAGTGCTGTCAAGGGATACGGAGCTGCTGATTTTGGACGAACCAGCCTCGCCCCTGGACCCTCTGATGCGGGATAAGCTCTGCGATATGATTCGGGAGTATCTCGTGAGCCGGGAGGGAGAGAGGAGTGTTTTCTTCTCCACTCACAATGTGGCGGATATGGAGAATGTGACAGACTATGCCATTGTCATGGAGCAGGGACAGATCGTGGAGCAGGGCTTTGTGGAGGACCTGAAAGAGAAATATGTGCTGGTCAAGGGGGATGCGGAATACATCGACCAGGCAGCACCCATTCTGGTGACGCAGACCCGCAGCCGTTTTGGTTTCGAGGGTATCTGCCTGGCGGGACGGTTGGATGAGCTGGCGGGCATGAATGTCGCGGTGGAGACTCCCACCCTGTCGCAGATCTGTGTGGCGGTGATGAAAACGCATAGTCAGCTGCAGTTTTAAAGAGGCAGGAATGAGGTAACTATGAAGAAAATAAAGTCCTATTTACTTTTTACCAGCTGGAGATACAAGCTGGGAATATTCCTGATACTGCCGATGGCAGTGCCGGCAGTGGGATTGTTCTGGAAACATTTTTTGAGTATGTCGGGATATGGTTATATGATGATTGCAGCGACAGTGTTTTTTGAGGTTTTGACGGATCAGGGCGTTTTTGCGGGAATTCAGTCCAAAAGGGGCTACAAGCTGGACTTCCTGAAAACCTCCCCCTCGGGTTCTAAAATACTATACCGGGGATTGGTCGGGGATCTGATAAGGCGTTTTTTTACGGCGGCGCTCTGTGTAGGAGTATGCGGCGCCATGGGGATTCTGACGAAGGGGAGCGGATGGGACAGATGTCTGGGTGTTCTGCTTGCGATCTATGTCGCGGAAGTGCTGGCCCTTTTCATATCACGCTTTACCCGGTCCGTTACGCTGTGCGTATATACTGCCTATGGTGGGATTGTGGCAGGGGAGATTCTGCTTACTGTGGTCAATGTGGTTTCTTTGCCGGGGTTATGGTTGGCGGAGGGTCTGCTGGCGCTGGCGGCAGCAGCCATAAGTGTGTTGGTAGTGCGGATTGCCATGAAGAAATGGCGGCAGACATTTTTTGATACCCAGGAGGATTGAAAATGAAAATTATGGAGAGCTGGCGTTTTGCCATAAAATGTATGAAATTATCTTATAATTTAAAATCAAATCTAATTATCATGGGATTTCTGGGCGTACTGGGGCTGGTGTATGAGATATTTAATATAACCGACGGCATGGGTGCCTATATATTGTTGGTGGTGGCCATATACCCCGCCCAGTTGATAGTTTCTATCTGCGGCTCCCAGCTGGTGCAATCCTCTCCATGCAAAAAGACCCTTATGACCTCCCTGCCCACAGTGATAACATTTTGCAGTGGCGCGGTAATGTATTTGACAATAGTATGCATTGAGATGATTCGAGTTCACATAACGCCAGAGGCTGCGGGGCACAGCGCCCGTCTGGTCCTGATCTGCGGTCTGATGCAGATGATGTTGCACATCTATATAGGCATTGCATATAAATATTTTGTGCTGCCCATGGTTCTGATGTGTGTTAGCATGGTCTGTTTTTACAATTCGTCAGGCATTTTTGGAGAAGGCACGGTACTCTCACAGTATTTTTTGAAGATTCCTATGTCGGCGGCCATTGCGATAGGTCTGTGTCTTGCGCTGCTGGGAGCGCTGCTGCAGTATGTTGTCTCCCTGTTGGTATACAAAAAACCCATATCGCGGCGGGCCATTTACGGAATATTGCGGCAGCAGGCGTAGGTAGGGGTTCCCTACTGTGGAATGACGTTGGGATAGATCCTCCATAAATGTGCTACAGATATATTCATATGTACTGCTCAGAAAGACTCCTGAAAAAAATACGGGAGTCTTTTTTGACTTCTGTCGAGCAGAGCTGCGATCAGTGCAATGGACAGACCCTGCGGCAGAATAGAGTCATTACAGTGTCTCCGAACAAGGATATGATTTCTCTTGATATTGGTGGGGAACATATGTAAAATTAGAAAGAGAGTATGGGCCGGAGGGCAGCAGGCATACATCGGGAAAGGACGATAAGATGAAAACACAGGGAATAGAGCTTTTGATTCGAACTAGAGAAAATGCGGAGATTTATTTTTATAAAACCCAAAACAAGGAGATTTGCGAGATGCTGCCATCTGTCAACACGACGGTGGAACAGGCCCTGGACGCCTATGATAAGTCATGCCTCCCCGGCGCTACAAGTGCGGGCAGGAGCATATATTGGGAGGGGCGGTATATCGGCGACGTTTGGTGCTACTGTATTGATAGAGGCGAAACGCCCAACGCCATGCTCAGCTACTGTATTTTTGAGAAAAATTTGTGGGGGCGCGGGATCGCCGCTGCCGCAGTGGAAATGTTTTTGCAGTATGTCAGGGAGCAGTTTTCCCTCCAGTCTATGGGAGCCTTTACCTATGCGGACAATGTAGGATCCATACATGTGCTGGAAAAAAACGGATTTGTCTGCAGGGAGTGTTTTGTCGAGGATGGTCGGGAGTCCGTGTACTATGAGAAGGTCTTGGGAATCACACAATAATCCCAAATTAATTTCTGACAGGTATATCAATATGAACAGATATATGTTACAATAAGTGTTACGACATTAAAAAGCATAGACAGATATGCGTTCTACGTCCATTACTGATCGATGCAGTATCGCAAGTACAACTTGCGATATGCGGAAAGAGGAAGTTATGAATATTCAGGTACAATGCTGTGGTATCGTAGTTTTAGCGTTGATATGGTATTTTTCACTGAGGCAGAAACCCCTGGGGCTGGCGTCGGAAAAATTGTTTTTACTCACAATGGGCGTAAATTCTTTCTGCATTATCATGGATATTCTTTCTATTATAGCCATCAACAATATGGAACATATTTCGGGATTTCTGCTGGCCCTGATCTGTAAGACTTACATTGTTTCTCTGATCTGGTCCGGATATTTCGGGCTGATCTATTCCCGTTCTGATTTCAGATATGCAAGGACAAAACAGGTTAAAGGAAACATACTGTACACGATTATCCTGTTGATAGGTACATTGATTATCTACATCCTGCCAATCTATTACTACCTGGAGGGCAACGTGGTCTACACACATGGGCCGAGCTGCATAGCAACATATATTTTTGCTCTGCTCTTTGTACTGGTGACATTGTATCAGGTCGGGATAAAGGGAAAGGAGATGAATCCTAAGAGGAGAAGAGCCATCATTATGTGGATGTGCATTTGGATTATTGCTGCGGTAACACAATTTCTAAATGCCAATCTGCTGTTGGTGGGCTTTGCCTCCGTGCTGGGCATGATTATCCTGTTTTTCGAGCTGGAAAATCCGGAGGCCAATCTGGACAGAGAAACCGGCGCGTACAATGCGCATGCGCTAGGGGAGTATACAAAACAACGGTATGAAAAGCAGGAGCGATTCAGCGCTATATTGGTTGCTCTCAACGATAGAGCCATTATCGAAAGCGACGGCAGCTCCCAGCAGGCAGACAAAATGCTCTGGACCATTGTGCGTCAGACGGACAAAATTAAGGATGTGAAAGTTTTTAAGACAATGGAGCGGGAGTTGGTATTCCTTATGGACGACGAGGAATACATGTGGGATGTATTTCAGAATCTCAAGGAGTATACGGATAATCTCTGTGGGGAGAACCAGACGGAACAGTTGAAAAACCCTCCTTATTTTGTGGTGCTGCCAGACTCCCTGATGCTTAGGAATGTTGAAGAACTCTTTCTGATGCTGCGGAATTTTCGAGTCGGAAAAAGAAAAAATTCGGCGGAAAACAGCATTATTTTGGACGAGAATAAGATCAGTCAGTACAAGGAGAAGGAAGAGATGGAGGCCCTGATTCGCTCCGCCATTGAGGGAGACAGAATAGAGGTGTTCTATCAACCTATCTACTCCACAAAACAGCACAGGTTTGTATCCGCTGAGGCATTGGTTCGCATCCGGGATCTGGACGGGAACATTATACCGCCGGGCAGGTTTATTCCCGTGGCGGAGAAAAACGGGCTTATCTCCCGGATCGGTGAGAGGGTGTTCGAAAAGACCTGCGCTTTTATTCAGGAAAACCGACTGAGGGAACAATATGGCATAGAGTATGTGGAGGTCAATCTCTCTGTGAGACAGTGTGAGGACCCTAAGCTGGCAGAGACCTACATCAACATTATGGAGAGATATAAGCTGGAACCCTCCTGCATCAATCTGGAGATCACGGAATCCGCCTCCATACGGGCCAAGGATATTCTGCTGGAGAATATGCGAGTGCTGATGGATTACGGGGTAAAATTTTCTCTGGATGATTTTGGAAACGGGGAGAGCAATCTGAACTATATTGTGGATATGCCCGTGTCCATTGTCAAGTTTGACCGGGATATGAGCCAGTCGTATTTTGCCAGCCAGAAAGCGAGATTTGTCATGGAGGCGGCCATGCATATGATCCATGATATGAAACTGGAGATCGTATCCGAGGGCATAGAAACGGAAGAACAGGCTCAGGCCATCGAGACGCTGGGCATAGAATACATACAGGGATATTATTTTTCCAAACCGCTGCCCGGAGGAGAATTTTTGGAACTTGTTGCCGGGAAGAGCGTTCACGCCACAACATAAGAACTGTTCACACGGGATTTTATGCCGCTTGCGTCTTGTCCGGTGAAAATAACTGATTTTATGGTAAAATCTTAACGTGTGCATGTTGAGGGCAGAAGGAGGATTCAGTTATGGCGGACGACAAAAAATACAGCGCCGAGCTGCTGAAGGATGGTACGATCCTTGTCACGGAAGAACCGGATGGAAGAGAACGGTTTCGGTTCGATCTTTTATGTAAATATTTTGATATAATGACTTGTGGGGAGTGGGCAAGCGTATCTATAACGAAGGATAACCGTCTCCTGATTGCGGGATATGGAATAGGATATCTGTATTTTATCAGCCTTTCTGATGGTAAAATAATAAAGCAAATGAAACTGTTTCCCGAGGTTTCCTATGAGGATAATTCCTTTAAAGATATAGATGACCAGGGTTATTACGACATGTATCCCCGACTGGACTTTAGCCGGGACGGAAAATATGCGGTCATAAGGGTTCGGGGATATTTTGATCCTCAGAGCTACGGCGGGGATTTCTCCCCCACATATGTCAGAAGCTTTTTCCTCATGGATATGGAAACGCTGGAAATTGTCTTCAGTGATGACAATAGTGATATTCCGGATGATGGTTATTTGAATCTGGCGGTAGCTGCTTTTTCGCCGGACAGCCGCTTTCTGGTGACGGCCTCGCCGGGACGCACGCTTAAGGTATTTGATCTGGAGAAGAAATGTGAGGTCTTTCGATGCGGACCGGTAGAATGGGTGCCCTATTCAACGGCAGTAGACCATCGCGAACTGGCAGTCTTCCTGGATGCGCAAACCTTTGTATTTGTGAGCATGCGCAAGAATATTGAGGTTGTTGAGGTTGGATTTATTGTCAAGGTACAAAGACAGCCAGACGGCTCCTGGAAGGTGGTGCAGACGATAGACACTGCTCCATATATGTCCGATATAGATAAGGGAACCATCTTTGACATTGACTACATCCCGGACAGTCGGGAAATTGTCTGTTACTACACATATACAAATAGAATAAAAAATAAGTTTTTTACGATCAAGATGAATTAGAATAAGTCGAAGGTTTACCCGGCGGTGGCGGAAATGGAAGACGCAGCGGTAATGCAGAGTTTCATGTCTGTGGAACTGACAGCAAATAAGTGCTAGGGGTGCCGACCAATTACAGGTTCAAATCCTGTCCGCCGGTCGAGAGTGAGGTAGCTCAGTGGCAGAGCGCAGTTGTAGAATCATGTTTGTGGTTCAGACAGCAATGGTAGCGCTAACCTCGGCAGAGGATAGACAATGTCGGCGGTTCGATTCCGTCCCTCACTCCTTTTGTTATACTCACTAAACGTTAGTCAGTATAGGTCTGTACCGGTTCAGGCAATATCACAGGGGGATTATTATGAGCTTTGCGGACGAACTACGGAAAATGGGAAGATTTACCTACACAGAGAACGGCGCTGTGGCTCTGAGTACCACCGAAGACGCCCGGCTGGATTTTTTTGGCACTGTAGGTTCTCTACGGGAGGCGGATGAAAACAGAATCTGTACGTTGTTTGCCGAATCCTACAGCCAGGATGCGCTGTTTACGATGAAAATTTTGTTCTATGCCAGGGATATCCGGGGCGGACTGGGGGAGAGAAAGACCTTCCGCACGCTATTGCGATATGCCGCGGACCATCATCCCGAATCGGTGAGGCCTAATCTGGATCTGATCGGCGTGTTTGGACGCTATGACGATCTGTATTCTCTGATCGGCACCCGGCTGGAGCAGGACATGTGGGCGGTTATGAAAGGGCAGTTTGAGGAGGATCTGGATAATCTGCGCCAGGGCAATGTCGTCTCCCTGTTGGCAAAATGGATCAAGACCGCCGACTCCCATTCGGAGGCGACGCGCAGGCTGGGCATTTTGACGGCTCAGAAACTGGGTTACTCCGTGTATGAATTTAAAAGATTGGTCCGTGACATGAGAAAGCGCATCGGAATTGTGGAGGCGCTGATGGCAGCAGGCGAATGGGACCGCATTACCTATGGCGCCGTTCCCGGCAGAGCCATGAAAATGTACCGCAAGGCATTCCAGCGGCATGACAAGGAAGGTTTTGCCGCCTATCTGGACAGCGTGGAAAAAGGCGTGGCAAAAATACATGCCGACACTCTCTATCCCTACGACGTTGTGGGTGAATATATAAAAGGTGAGAGGGAGGACCGCACACTGGAGGCGCAGTGGAAAGCGCTGCCTGATTATGTGGAAAAGGGATCAAACGTGCTGGTGATGGCGGATACCTCCGGTTCAATGGCCTGTTTTGACGACAGGCCCATGGCGTCCTCCGTGGGGCTGGCCATCTATTTTGCGGAGAGAAATACCGGCGCTTATCACAATCTGTTTATGACCTTCAGCACGAGACCAATCACCGTAGAACTGCAGGGTGAGACCCTGTTCCAAAAAGTGAAAAACGCCATGAAAGCGCCCTGGGGCAATACTAATCTGCAGGCGGCCTTTGAACTGGTACTGTCCATTGCCCTGAAAGGGCATGTGCCCTCGGAGGAGATGCCGGTGGCCATAGTCGTGATTTCCGACATGGAGATCGATCGCTGCAGTGACCGAAAGTGGAGTTTTTATGATAATATGGAGGATCGTTTCCGGCGGGCCGGATACAGGATTCCCAACATTATCTTCTGGAATGTGTGCAGCCGTCATGATATATTCCATGCGGACAAATACCGCAGGGGCGTCCAGCTTGCCAGCGGTCAGTCTGTGACCGTGTTTAAGCAGATTCTGGACTCCTTAAACTGTACGTCTGTGGAGGCCATGGAGAAGACCATCGGCGCGGAGCGGTATGACTGTATTACGATAGAGTAAAGCATCCTGATCTTAAACGGGCGTAAATAAGGCGTGGGCAGTACGGATTGTCTCGGTCGTGATTTTGATATGTGGACTTTCAGGGATAATCCAGACTGTCATTAATGTATCAATATGATGAAAGTGACAAAATGTTAACAGAAATAATAATGAGAAACCTACCGCTGTTAAAGATGGCGGCGGTATAGGGTTAGATAGGCTGCTTGCCCGTATCCCGGTTAAAAAGTGTATCCCCGGAAATAAAGTAATCTACACACAAAAGGAGTTTGTTAGGCATTGCAGCCAATGAGCCGGAGGCTCTGGTCATCCGACCAGAGCCTTATCTCTTTTTCAGTATTACAGTTTAGCTTTTTGTGTGAGACAGGAATATGCCAGAATGGCGCAGAAACGCAGAAATCTATTGCTATCAATAAGAAAAAAAGATATATTATAACTAGAGGAATATTATGTGCCAGAAAGATATAGTAGAAAGAGAGGCAGATTATGTCGAGAACTATAGCTATAGGACGACAGGACTTTGAAACAATCCGAAAAGAGGGATATTTTTATATAGATAAATCCAGCTTTATACAGGAGTGGTGGGAAAGTGGAGACAGTGTAACGCTGATTACCCGTCCCCGGCGCTTTGGTAAGACGCTGAATATGAGCATGGTGGAACAATTTTTCTCAGTAGGATATGCCGGGCGCAGCGATCTGTTTGAAGGGCTGTCCATCTGGCGGGGGGAAAAGTACCGCCAGATGCAGGGGACATACCCTGTGATTGCGCTCAGTTTTGCAGATGTGAAAGAGAAAACTTATCAGGATGCCAGAAAAAGAATCTGTGAGATTATTATGGATTTGTTCAATCAGTTTAGCTTTCTGGCAGAAAGCGACAGACTGAGTAAGAATGAGAAAATGATATATCGGCAGTTTTCAACAGGTACAGGGGATCGTATGGTGACAGGTTCCTTAAAAACTTTATCCAATTATCTGATGCAGCACTATGGAAAAAAGGTCATTATCCTGTTGGATGAGTACGATACGCCCATGCAGGAGGCATATGTAGAGGGATACTGGGACGAATTGACTGCTTTTACCCGGGGATTATTTAACGCAACTTTCAAGACAAACCCCTATATGGAGCGTGCCCTTTTGACTGGCATCACCAGGGTAAGCAAAGAATCAATGTTCTCTGATCTGAACAACTTAAAAGTGGTGACAATAACCTCAGAAAAATATGCGGATTGTTTTGGCTTTACGGAGGAGGAAGTATTTGCAGCGCTGGAGGAGTATGGCCTTTCTGATCAAAAGAAACGAGTCAAGGACTGGTATGACGGCTTTAATTTTGGTAGCAGAAAAGACATTTACAATCCTTGGTCAATTCTCAATTTTCTGGATGAGAAGAAGGTGGGGCCTTATTGGGTCAATACCAGTTCCAATAGACTAGCGAGCCAGCTGCTTATGGAGAGCAACGCCAATACGAAGAAGACCTTCGAGAATTTGTTGGAAGGCAACATGCTTGACATGGAAATTGATGAGCAGATTGCGTATAACCAACTTTCCACAAAAAAGAATGCCATATGGAGTCTGCTACTGGCCAGCGGGTATCTGAAAGTATTAGACACAACGTTTGTGGAGAGGACGGGCCGCACATATTATAAGTTGGCACTGACTAACAAAGAAGTTTGTATTATGTTTGAGGACATAGTGCGGGACTGGTTTGCCGGGAATGGCCATTACAATGACTTCATAAAGGCGTTGTTGCTGGGAGATGTGATAGCGATGAATACCTACATGAACAGGGTGACATTGGAAATGTTTAGTTATTTTGACACAGGTAAGAACCCCTATAGCGAGCCGGAGAAGTTTTACCACGGTTTCGTATTGGGTCTGATGGTCGAATTGTCTGATCTTTATATGGTCACATCCAACCGTGAGAGTGGTTTTGGCCGGTATGACGTAATGCTGGAGCCCAAGGATATAGCAAAGGATGATGCTATCATCCTAGAGTTTAAGGTGCAAGATACGAAAGAAAAGGGGCTGTCCGATACCGTATCCGCAGCCCTGCGGCAGATTGAAGAGAAGGACTACCAGGCATCCCTGGTGGCAAAGGGGATTCCTGAGGAACGCATAAGGAAGTATGGACTTGCCTTTTGCGGGAAAGAAGTGTTGATCGGCACTGTGTAGGCATAAATCCGAGAACAAGCCAAGTTATGGGTTGCTACATGTTAAAGTGTAGCAGCCTTGTTCTATTAAACTTTATATTTGGGATTTGGGGGCTGCATAGAATAAAGTTTTGTAAGTTAATTATAAAATAACGGATCATTGACATTACAGGGATGATAAAGCATAATACAGGTATAGCAATAGGAAATGTTTATTGCTTGGACAATCCTGTAATGTGCCAGACACTAGGAGAGGATGAGAGAATGGCAGAGACTAACATGCGCAAGCGAGTAATATAACGAGCTAACAGGTATGAGGAAAATACGAACTTTATGTAGTTTGTTGTAAAACAATGAAGATAGAAGTTTTTTGTGATTTTATGTTGTAACAAGAAAGTGAGGATGATTGAGTGAGTGTAGAAAATTGGATTGAGTTGTTGGTTCCTATCATTGGTATAATTGTAGCCGCATTTTCAGCAGGGTTTACATACTATTTTACCAAAAAACAACAGATTTCAGCGGATGAAAGTCGCCTTAAAGAGAAATATTACTTGAATTGTATTGAGGCGTTGAGTTATATTGTTGTATCGGGTAACTCGGCGAAAGCACTTGATAAGTTTGCAGATGTTCAAAATCAATTATTATTGGTTGGAAGTGCGGATGTTGTAGCAAAATTGATGAAATTTCACGATTATGTAAAAGCATCAAATTCCGAAAACTTTGTTGCCGAGAGACATGACGAATTGCTAACTGATTTGTTAAAAAGCATGAGAAAAGATTTGTATAAAAGTAGAAAGGTTAATGTTGATTATCCAATAATCCATTTATCAGGAAAATCGTCCCAAAGATAAATAAAGGAAGAGGATTGAGAATTCCAGCTAACTTCGTAATAAAAGAGAATCATTTAAAAAATATTTCTAATGCTTTATATTTAACATCATCGTGCGAAGTGACTTTCTATGCTATTCTTAAATGTGCAGTAGAAAAAATGAGATAGAAACTGAGAAATTTACATACAAAAAATAATATTGATACATATTATTTCCCCTATGTTACTTTGCGGTCCACAGTCAAAGCATCGACGTTGTGAAGATATTGTAATTGTATTGTCAATGATTGTTATTCCTCTCTTCCCTGGTAGATTCCCAGAAACGCGAGGGTAGGCTCGGTTCTGGAGTCGGTGATTCGGATTCTGATGCGGCTTGTGACTATATTTTCCAGGGGAACGATGCGCTTGTAACCTATGACGGTTCCCCGGTAGATCTCGGCAAATTCGCCGTCAAGCTCTGCCTCGACGGTAAAACTTTCCACGCGCTGGCTGCAAAGAATATTTTCCTTTAAAACGATGCAGCCGATATTGACGGGACTGTTCCATTTCGCGACAATTTCGGCGGTGGTCCTGCCCTTTGAGGGAATATAGTATTCGCTGTAGTCGTCGGCTCTTGCCGCCTCAATATCGCCGCTGTCGCAGGAGAGAACGGCATCCTCCAGGAGATTAACTCGGAACATATTTCGGATATATTCTCCAAGCTCCGCAAGCCGCATTGTATCATTTTCGTGAAACAGGCCGTTGCGGGTGGGCGGGATATTCAGTAAAAACGTAGCGTTGCCGCCCACGGAATTGTTGTAGATATGTACAAGCTCCTCCAGGCTGCGCACCTTGTCGTCCTCGCTTGCATGCCAGAACCACCCCGGACGAATGGAGGTGTTCACCTCCGCAGGATACCATATCAATTTATCCTCATTTTCTAATACGGCGCGGCTCCCCAGATCGCTGTCC
This sequence comes from Lachnospiraceae bacterium, assembly GCA_014804645.1. Lineage (GTDB taxonomy): Bacteria > Bacillota > Clostridia > Lachnospirales > Lachnospiraceae > Acetatifactor. Next base: position 48,175 of record JAAUZI010000005.1, read on the forward strand.
CTTGCGTCGACCTTACGCTGACGAAATTCCGCATCGTCACAGTGCTGGCTTTTTTCCGAGACAATCTCACTGTCCCTTGCCCTCTCGGGAACGACGCTCCACTCCGCAACACGGGTGTGTCCCGCTTCGTTTCCGCACCAGCGGATATCGGGACCACATACGGAAATACAGGCGTTAGGCTGAAGCTCTCGTATTACGCCGTAATATCTCTCCCAATCGTAATACTGTTTTTTACCGTTTGGTCCCTCGCCGCATGCGCCGTCAAACCATACGGAAAAAATCTCGCCGTAACCTGTCAGCAGCTCGGTGAACTGCCCCACAAAAAAATCATCGTAGGCCTTGCCCTGCCCGTAAAGGGAAGAGTTTCTGTCCCATGGAGAAAGATAGACGCCGAATTTTATTCCATGTTTTCTGCAGGCATCCGCGGTCTCCTTCACAACATCTCCCTGCCCGTTTTTCCACGGGGAGGCCGCAACCGTGTGCCTGGTATATTGGCTTGGCCACAGACAGAAACCGTCATGGTGCTTGCAGGTGAGAATCAGTCCTCTCATTCCGGCAGATTTTACAGCCTTTACCCATTGCTCCGGGTCAAGTTTCTCGGGGTTGAAAATGAGCGGACTTTCCGAGCCGTCGCCCCATTCTCTGTCCGTAAAGGTATTTACAGTGAAGTGTATAAAAGCGTAAAATTCAAGCTGCTGAAAACGGAATTGCCTTTCATGTGGAACGATTTGCGTGAGCCTTTCATCGTAAGTCATAAGGTTCTCCATAAAAATTTATTTGTAACAGTATAACAAAACTCCCTGCTGTCCAAACGTAAAATGGGCAGCAGAGGGTTTTGCCATGTCAGATCGATAACCTATGCTTATGTCACTTTGCGGTCCACAGTCACAGCATCGACGTTGTGATATTTTAATTCCAAAGATATATGTGTATATAACTTGTCAAATATCTCCTCCTCATTTTCTGATTCATACCATATGCCATGCCATCCTCTCTCGCTGTTGACATACATCTTCCATTTATTATCATTTTCATCATAAAAACAACCTATGTCATATTGTCCAGCTGACTCATAATCTATCTCTATGGCAACTGGTATTCCACAGTCATAAAGTTGATGTTGCAAATCTTTATGAATTGTCAAAAATTCCGCCTTTGTCATTAATCTGTCTCCTTCCCATTACAAGCCAAATGAAGGCCATTTATTGCATTGATTTTATCATACATATCTGTCTGACACAAGCCAAATTCCTTATTGAACCGCTTTGAAAATATACAATATATAGCAATACAAACGCAAAATATCACCTTGATGATTCTTATTGTCATTCCAACTTCTACCGAATAGGGCGATAATAATTGACTGTTAAATAAATTCCCAAACATATGTGTCAGAGCCCCGGCCAAAATACTGCGCTTCGTCTTAACATAAACAAATGATACTACAAAGTTAAGCATCATTACTGAAGGAATAAATAATATTGCGTCAATCAGAGAAGTCTGCAACAAATCATATTGTGCTTGTCCGGGTGTAAAGTACCATGGCAAATGCCATATCCCCCAAATAAATCCGAGAATAAGGGTTGCCCCTACAAATCCAAATCGCGCAAACAACTGATCCAGTGAATAGCCACGCCACCCAAATTCTTCATTTAGTGGTCCAGATACCAATTTCCTTTCCATCCCTGCTGCCATATATTTTTAGATTGAGTTGTTCCAAGCGGTTGATAATCTTTTTGGTATGCTCATCGAGATAGGGATATTCTATTGTTATGGTAAGTGGCTTGCCGTCCACCTGCTTTTTTATAATATTCATTTTATCGCCTCCGAAAGTATATTATCATAACAGAAACGGGTAGAAAAGAGCCGTTAACATGACTTACAAATCTGTAGTTGTCAATTACAAGTTTGTCTTTTGGCATCTAATAGGAAACAAATATTGACATAAGAAAATATAAATGGTATATTGTTTGCGTGGAACAACTGTGGAACAATTCAAGAGGGGAGACGAGTATATGAGTCCAAAAGTTTCGTGCAATATACAAAAGGGAAAAAAGGGGTACACTGTTAATTTTCGACATTCAGTGGTTAAGGATAAGGATGGGAAATATGGGTTAAAGGTGCATCGAGGTTTAGGAACTACAGATGCAACAGAGGCACAAAGGCTGGTTGAGGAATTAGAAAAAATACTTAGTGACAGCTATTGGGCAGATTCAAGTAAGAGGACGGAAGCTTATGGGCATTTTAGCGAAGTTGTTGTAGATGCTTATTATGATCCTCTTGAAGGTGCAAATCCGATAGATGAAGATTTGCTGAATCGGATAAACCTTCCGTCAAAAGAAGATGGATATACAAGGCAGACTTTTGTCGGACCGAGTGGAGCGGGAAAAACTTCTTTGCTGCGTTTAATGGCTGGAACGAGTATGGAAAAATTTCCGGCCACATCGACAGGAAGAACAACGACATGTAATCTTGAATTGATAATGTCAGAAGATGCAGACTACGAAATCGTTGTTACATTTATGTCAAGATACTTGGTGGAAATGCATGTACTTGAATGTATAGAGGCTGCATTGGAATACTGTATTTCGGAAAAATGTAAGGATTTAGAAAAAAAACGTAAGGACATATCTAATCGGCTGTTTAGCAACCGGGATTTAACTTTTAAAATGTGCTATATAGTTGGTGACTTGAGTTTGAAAGATAAAAAAAAGGATCAACTGGATGAAGAATTTGAGGAACAAGATATTGAAAAGGCGCCCATGAATATTCTGCAGAATATAGAGGGCCTGTTGGAAAGCGTAAACAGTTATATTGATCGCTTGATTCAAATTGCACAGGACAAGTACAAAAATAATATTGACATTGAAGATGAAACTTTTAATTCCGCTGATGAGAATGATATTTTAAGCTTAAGAAATGAGATGGTGGAAGATATCATGGCGAGGTTTCGATTGCTGGAGGGAGGAGAAAAATTAAATTCAAATGGCAAGTGGACAAATGCATGGTATTTCAAAACGAAAGATCGGGAGGAATTTATCCGAACAATAAAAAGATTTACGAGTAATAGCTGGAGGGCTTGGGGGAGCCTGCTGTCACCCATTGTTAAAACAATGAGGGTAAAAGGGAGGTTTAAGCCAGAATTTTGTGAAGAGGTGCCAAGGCTGGTGCTGTTTGACGGAGAGGGCTTAGGACATAGAACAGCAATGTCTTCCATGCCAACGAATGTCATTGAATATTTTAGAAAATCGGATGGTATAGTGATAGTGGCCGATGCCCAACACCCCATTTCGGAAAATGTCAAAATGGCCATACGGACTGCCATAGAATATGGTTACTCAGAAAAGGTGTGCTTTGCTTTTACGCATATGGACTTAATGGCGGGAGATAACTTCGGAAATTTTTCTGATAAGCGACATGAGATATGGGTAGCATTGGATGCTTATATTAGTGATATGAGACGCCAGAATAAGGATGTTTTATCCGAAACCGAGGCTAAACAGATGATGGGGTCTTGTTTCTATTTCTCTGGGTTGAATGCGCAAGGGATAACAAAGGTCTCTGAAAAATACGGTAATGATCTGATTGCTCTATGGCAGGACAAGCTTCGAAAGAGCATTACTGTGGATATGATTTCTCTGTCCTATGATATGATGACTTTGATTGCACATTTAAGGGAAGGAATTAAGAATTATAGAACGGCGTGGGGCAACAAAATAGGCCATCCGACAAAAAAGGAGGAAACAGTACATTGGAGTAAAGTACGGGCATTAACTAGGAGATTGGGGTATTTTGGGGAGGACAATTATCAGTTTGAATTAATGCCATTAGCTGATTTTAGTGCATCTATTAGAACGCGGCTTAACATCTATTTGAACCGTCCGATGAAGGTTGAACCGAATATAGCAGAAGAGGATAAAAAGATCATTCTGATTAATGCGATAAAAAGTACAATTAACGGGAAATTGCAAGATCTTGTTAAAAACGAAATGTGGGATGAACCGGATCAGCTTCAGAGATGGAAAGATGCATACGATTATGCAGGTAAAGGATCGACTGAAAAGCGGGCAGTCAAAGTGAATGAAATTTTTGATTTTGCGGCACCTCAAATTGATTTGTTTTATTATAATATGACGGATGCTCAGAAAGTGTATATTTCAAAAGTTATCGATATTGTAGAAGGTACGCTTGAGCAATATCAATGTAAATTTGAGAGATTTCCGTTTTAGTTTATAGGTTCGTATAATATGAATCCGAAGGCTGTTTGATTATAAAGGAAACTAAAGCTGTAGAACATATCTGTTGTTTTACAGCTTTAGTTTTTTTGCGGTTGTGGCAAAAAGATGGAACAACCTATTGACAAGGCAGATTCGGCGGTATATTATAATTTAAAGGGTTGCCACAACCTTGCCACAACAAGAAAAATGTCGTCCGGCAAAATGATTTTGTGAAGGAAAAAGCTGTGAAAGAAAAGATAAAATTCGTCCTAAAATTTGCAAGACCCCATAAATGGAAATTTATTATCATGTTGCTTAGTATTATTTTAGCTACCATAACGCTTATGATATTGCCATTTATTATTGGATGGTTGGTCGATGAGGTACGTGGTTCCCAAAATATGTCGCGTTTTATCTACATTGTAAGTGTATATGGAGTGGTATATATCTTTAATCAGGCCATGTATACGATAGTGAATATTATGGAAAAAGTAACCAGCACAACATTTCTATTCGATATTAGAGCGGAACTGTATTCCAGAATTTTAAGATTCAAGGGCAGCTGTTTAGCAAATATGTATAGCGGCGATACGATCAGCAGAATGGGATATGATGTTGATCAGATTATGTCCATGATAAGTATTAACTTATTTGGACTGGTCTCAAATTTCATTAATATGGTTATTGCTCTTGTATTTATATATTGTGCAAATATATGGATGGGGGTTTTTACTACAGTCACAACTCCCGTAATCATATATGTGTCGAGAATTTTTTTTGGAAAAGCAAAAAGAGAGAATTCTCGTATTATCAAAAAAAAGGGAATATTGTCATCCTGGACATTTGAAATTTTAGGTGGAATGCAGGAAATAAAGCTCTTACATGCTTCCAAACAGATCCTTTCGGAATTCCTTAGAAGGAATATTGAAATAGCCAGAATGAGTATTGGTTTAAATAAAATAGAAGTGAAGGCAGAGCGGCTTAACGCTGGAATATTGGTGATAGCGCAGATGTGTATGTTTACGATTGCTGCTTTTCTGGTAAAAGCCGGTGAGCTTACGATAGGTGGGGTTACAGCCTGTTTCACCTATTATACGAATTGCATCACAACGTTTAACAGTATTAACTCAAAAATACTGTCGCTCTCGTCCAATATGGTTTCCTGTGATAGGATTATGCAGTTATTTGACGCCCCGTTGGAAGAAGAAGGAGCAGAACATTTCAATAAGAGTAACAGAGAACAAATTGCAGGAGGTATCGAGTTTAAAAACGTTTCGTTTTCTTATAAGGAGGGACGAAATGTATTTAAGGATCTGTCATTTCGCATCAATCCATGTGAGAAAATTGCTATAGTAGGGAACAGCGGAGTGGGAAAAAGTACTTTAGTGAATTTGTTGTGCAGGATTTATGATGTCAATGACGGAAATATATTTGTGGACGGCAAGGATATTATGGAATATAATATCAAATATTTGCGCGAGCAAATAGGGGTCGTTCATCAAAACAGCATTATTTTTAACGGTTCTATAAGATTTAATTTGCAGTTTGCCTGGGATAAGTTTCAGGATGATTTGTTGTGGGAAGCACTTAAAATGGCAGACTTGTATGATTTTGTGAGCAGCTTGGAGGATGGTCTGGATACCATTGTCGGAACCGGAGGTCTGAATTTCTCGGGAGGCCAGAAACAGAGAATTGCAATTGCGAGAGCATTTGTTAAAAATTCTCCAATCATGATTTTTGATGAATCGACCAGTGCGTTAGATAGTGAGTCCGAAATGACAATAAAAAAATCATGGGAATTACTTGGAAAAAATCATACATTGCTTATTATTGCACACAGACTGTCTACAATAATTAATTCGGACAGGATCATTGTTTTTGAGGATGGAAAAGTCGCAGGTTTTGGAAAACATGAAGAATTACTTGAGACCTGTGAGATATATAATAAACTTTTCCGAGAACAGTATTCGAAAAGTATGGGGAGGGGGATTATTTGAAAAGACAATCAGATCGTATCAAAACGGTGAAAAAAATATTTGGACTACTGGGTAAAAATATGGTACTGTTATATCGACTTCTGTTTTTTAAAAGCCTTGATTTATTGCTTGGAATCGTACAACCATTTTTCTATTACATATTTATTAATAATGTGATTGTTAAGGGTCAAACCAGGCATCTGCCAATTGTTATTGCCGGTTATTTGTCTATTTTTTTGTTACAGACATTACTAATTAAGTATACCAGAATATCGTATAATTCTTTATTTATTAAGCTGAAAGCAGAATTGCGAGTTAATGTCTTGAAAAAATACATTAATATGAAAGCAGATGCTTATACAAAATACAGTACGGGTGATTTGGCAAACAGAATTAATGGTGATGTTGAACTGTTTGAAACTTTTTTACAGAAACATGTGATTGATTATTTCTTCTCAATTGCAAAAATTTTAGTGATATCTGTAATATTATTTGCAATCAATCGAGCATTAACAATCATTGGTTTTATTGTCATTCCATTTTCTTTCTGGTTAGTACAGATTATTAGTAAGAAGGCTAATCGACTATCGGAAAAGCGACGTAAATTTGAAGGAGAGTATGAGAGTTTCCTAAATAATTCTTTTCAAAATTGGGCGGATATAAAAACAAATAATTTAGAGATATGTATGGAGGCTGAATTCGACAGGTATAGAAAGATTCTTGCAAAGTTAATAGTTAAGAGTCAGATATATATTGCTCTTAACTGGCTCTTTGTTGCGTTTAAAGATTATTTTGTCACTAGGATGAATCTTTATTTTGTAGGAGGTTTGCTGATTATTCGTAAAAAACTTACCGTTGGAATTCTGCTTACCTATATGGATTACTTTATCCAGTTAGTGGATAACATTACGTCTGTTGTGAATTCAATTCTCGATTTCAGTGCTCAGAGACCTAATATTGAACGTGTATTTGAGATTCTGGAATTAGAATATAACGTAAAGACAAGGGCTGCGAATTTGGAAGATAAAATAACATTTTCAGATGTTAAGTTTCGATATAACGACAATCAGGAATTCATTATCAATTCATTAAACGTAACCATCTATCCTGGCGAGCACATTGCAATTGTAGGTAGGAGTGGTTGTGGAAAAACGACCTTAGCTAATTTGCTGACGGGAGTATATGAGCCATGCGGCGGTGAAATTCTGATTGGTAACAGGCGGGTTTCTGAACTGTCTCATGAGAGCATAAGTAGTAAAATTGGTATAGTCTCTCAATTCTCTCAGATGTTAAATCTCTCCATCAGAGAAAATCTATTGCTTGCAAACAGACATGCAGGGGAGGAAGAGATTAGAAATGCCTGTGAGAAAGCGAACATCCTGTCATTTATTGAGAATCTGCCCGATAAATTTGAAACGAATATCGGTGAGCGTGGTGTCAAATTATCTGGTGGTCAAAGGCAGCGACTATCAATAGCAAGGCTGTTGTTACAAAATCCAGATATCATTATTTTTGATGAATCAACCAGTTCATTGGACAGTCATAGCGAAAATGAGATATTGAAAACGATTCGTTTACTCTCTGGCAGCAAGACGATCATAACGATTGCACATAGACTTTCAACGGTTCTAATCAGTGATAGGGTTGCGTTAATGGAAGATGGAAAAATTGTTGCAATAGAAAGTCCTTCCAATATGTTTATAGAAAATGGAAAATTTTATGTATTATTTGAGCATCAACTTAGCAATGTATACAATAAAGATAGTATAGTAAATCAAAATACTAAGCGTCCAGCCATGGTGGGGCTAGACCTTTAATGTAAATATTTAAAAGAGGAGGAATTCATATGTTAAAAATAGGAACGAAAGCGCCGGCATTTTCCCTGCCAGACCAGAATGGAACAATGCACACGCTGGAGGAGTATCGCGGCAAAAAGGTGATCCTGTATTTTTATCCCAAAGATAACACGCCCGGCTGCACAAAGCAGGCCTGCAATTTCGGAGAGTTATACCCGCAGTTTCAGGAGAAGGGCGCAGTGATATTGGGCGTCAGCAAGGACAGTGTGGCGTCCCACAAGAAGTTCGAGGAAAAATACGATCTGCCCTTTACGCTGCTGTCGGACCCTGAGTTATCCTGCATCCAAGCCTACGACGTGTGGCAGGAAAAGAAAAATTACGGAAAAGTGAGTATGGGCGTAGTGCGCACCACCTATCTGATCGACGAGAAGGGTGTGATCGTCAAAGCCTTCGGCAAGGTAAAGGCCGCCGAGAATCCGGCCCAGATGCTGGAGGAACTGCAGTAGTCAGTCGAGGAGAAAAGGAATCACACAGGAACAGCTAGCGGAAGTTTTAGGCGTTTCAGGGAGAACTGTGATATGAAACGAATTTTGATTGTTGAGGACGATACCCTTTTGAATAAGACCCTGGCCTATAATCTCACCTCAGACGGTTATGAAGTAACCGGTGTATTGAACGCCAGAACTGCCGCCACAGAATTATCCGGTTCGGAATATGATTTAGTCCTGCTGGACATTAACCTGCCGGATGGCAATGGCTATGACCTGTGCCGACTCATTAAGCCGGCGCATCCCGATACCGTGGTGATCTTCTTGACAGCCAACGATCAGGAAAACGATCAGATACGCGGTTATGAAGTGGGCGCAGTGGACTATATTACAAAACCTTTTTCCATAGGAGCTTTGCAGCGGAAAATCAGCGCCATGTTTTCTATGTTGGAACATCATAAGCCTACAAAGGACATTTACGATGATGGCAGATTGTTTCTTGATTTCTCAGAGCAGGCTGCCAGTCTGAACGGAAAACCGTTGCCCCTTTCTCCGATGGAATTTAAGATGTTAAACCTGTTTTGTAAAAACCCAAAACAGGTACTTACCCGCAGGCAGCTTTTGGATAAGTTGTGGGACGTAGACGAAAACTATGTAGACGAGCATACTTTGACAACTACCATTAGCCGTATACGCAGTAAGATTGAGTCCGAGGGCGCAACTTACATCAAGACGATTTACGGCATGGGCTATCAATGGATGGGAGACGAAAAGAAATGAAATTGGAACGCCTGTCTATCAAAAAGCTGTGTCTGCTCATTGCCGCTGGGGCATTGCTCTCCATGCTGGCAATCACCGCTGCCCTTTATGTTTTGACAGGCAGCACACTTGTGCTGTTGGGTGGTGCTGCGCTGACGGCTTGTAGTATTGTTTGGCTTTTCGTATTAGTGTTTTTCTTTAGCAAACGGCTGTCTGTATTTACCAGCGACCTGTGCCGGACGCTGGATAATATGATAAGCGGCAACGAGGAACCAAAACAAATCAACGATAAGGAAACACTCTTTGCCCGTATCAGTCACCGACTTTCCCGATTATACGGTATCATGCAGGAAAGCAATCGAAAAGTGGACGAAGAACGGCAAGAGCTTCAAAGGCTGGTATCGGATATTTCCCATCAAGTGAAAACACCGGTAAGCAATCTAAAGATGGTAATCGATACGCTGCTCACAAAGCCGGTAACAGATCGGGAGCGAATAGAGTTTTTACAGGGTATCCGCAGCCAGACTGACAAGCTGGACTTTCTCTTTCAAGCCCTTGTAAAAACCTCTCGACTGGAAACGGGGGCTATCCGGCTGGAAAAGAGGGACGGCCTGTTGTTTGATACATTAGCGCAGGCCATGAGTGGGATCGTCTACAGCGCGGAGAAAAAAGATATTGCCGTGACAGTAGATTGCCCGGAGGATTTGCAGCTATCTCACGATAGCAAATGGACAGCAGAAGCACTTTTCAATCTGCTGGACAATGCAGTTAAATATACCCCGGCTGGCGGCAAGATCAGCGTTTCGGTGGAGCAATGGGAAATGCATATAAAACTGAATATTACCGACACGGGCAAAGGTATTTCAGAGAGCAGTAGGGCATCCATTTTCCGGCGTTTCTATCGGGAGGAGGAGGTACATGACGAGCCAGGGGTTGGTATCGGGCTATATCTTGCACGCGAGATTATCACCCTGCAGGGTGGCTACATCAAAGTAACCTCGGAGATTGGCAAAGGATCGACCTTTTCTGTTTTTCTCCCCGTAAGGGGATAGGGTTTTGGGTAAACTTTTTCTGTGTTTCGGACATTTCTGTGACATTTGGGTTTTATAATTGCTCTATAAACGGGCGTACAGCCCCGAAAGGAGCATTTGAGTATGAGTGTTTTACAAACTATTGATCTAAAAAAGTATTACGGCACCGAGCCTAACATTACCCGTGCTTTGGACGGCGTCAGTATTTCTGTGGAGCAAGGGGAATTTGTTGCCGTGGTTGGAACATCCGGCAGCGGCAAATCCACTCTGCTGAACATGATTGGAGGACTTGATATACCTACTTCCGGCAGCGTCATTGTTCGTGGGGACGAGCTGGCGAAAAAGAGCGATGAAGAATTGACGATCTTTCGCCGTCGGAATATCGGTTTTATCTTCCAAAATTATAATCTGGTCCCTATTTTGAATGTGTATGAAAACATCGTCCTGCCTGTGGAACTGGACGGGGATACAGTAGACAAGGACTACCTAAAAACCGTTGTAAACACCCTGGGGTTGGAAGAAAAGCAAAGCAGTATGCCAAACAATCTCTCCGGCGGCCAGCAGCAACGAGTTTCTATCGCTCGTGCGCTGATAAGCAAGCCCGCCGTCATCCTGGCGGACGAGCCCACCGGCAATCTGGACAGCCGAACCAGTGGTGATGTCCTGTCCCTTTTGAAATTGTCCAGCACAAAGTTCAACCAGACCGTGGTGATGATCACCCACAACGAATCTATCGCCCAGCTTGCCGACCGCATCATCCGTATCGAGGATGGGCGGATCGTGGAGTGAGGGGGTGCGAATATGACCTGGCCTTTTGAAAACGATACCAGCTCCACTGTGAAGAAACTGGCCAAGCGGAGCCTGAAAGCCGGAAAAAATACCATAGCCATTTTATCTATCGCTCTGGCGGCGGTGATGTTCACCAGCGTGTTCACCATTGCCATGAGCATGAAGGACACCTGGGAAGAGAATGCCATGCGGGGCATCGGCACCTATGCCCACGCAGGGCTGAAGCACGTAACCTTAGATGAGTATGAGGAGCTGGCCTCTGACAGTCGTTGGGCAGATCACGGCTACTGCATCAGCGTCGGCTTTGCTGTCGGTAATGCCTTTCTGAAAACGCCCGGAGAGGTGCGCTGGGCGGACGACTTTTACGCCGAATCCAGCTTTTGCTATCCCGATACCGGACACATGCCCAAGGCGGAGAAAGAGATTGCCATGAGTCGCCTGTTGCTCACAGCCATGGGACTTTCCCACGAGCTGGGAACAGAGGTTGAATTGACGATCCAAACGCACACTCAGACCATTACTGACACATTTATGTTGTGCGGCACATGGGAGGGAGACACCGTCGCGGGTGCGCAGGAAATATGGCTCAGCCGCGCTTATACAGATAAAGTTGCCCCAGTGGTACGGGGCAGTTCCCAGGGTGTAGATGACTCCGACGACACCGGGTATGTGGCGGGCAGCTTTATGCTCCCCAACGCCTGGAATTTGGAGGCACGGGCGGGGGTGATCGCCGCCGACCACGGCATGGAGGATGATATCCATACCAACTTTGCTTATACCAGCTTCCGCACCCAGCCTTCTGAAATACTCACCGTCTTGGTCGCAGCGCTGGTAGTGCTGACGGCGGGGTATCTTTTGATCTACAACGTATTTTACATCTCTGTGGCCCAGGACGTGCGCTTTTACGGCCAGCTCAAGACCCTGGGCGCTACGCCGAAGCAGCTGCGTAAGCTTGTTTACAGCAAGGCCCTGCGTCTGTCGGCTGTGGGTATCCCGCTGGGATTGATCCTGGGTTGGCCCATTGGCTCCGTACTGGCTCCTCTTGTAGCGGCTGGTCAGAGCGCTGGGAACACCAGGGCGGTGATCAGCGCCAATCCCATCATTTTTGCGGCCGCTGTGGTCTTCGCACTGCTGACGGTGTTCATCAGCTGCCTAAGGCCCGCCCGGTTTGCCGGAAAGGTGTCGCCCATTGAGGCCATACGCTATGTGGACGCCCCGGTGAGCCGAAAAAAGGAACGCAATGCCAAGCCTGTCACCGCCATTCGCATGGCCTGGCAGAATCTTGGCCGTGGAAAGAAAAAGGTGATTGTTGTCACGTTGAGCCTGACGTTGAGCCTGGTGATCTTAAACACCGCTTTCGCCTTTTTCCAGACCTTCGATTTTGACAAATATGTCTCCAGCCAGCTGATGACCGATTTCACCGTGTCCGATGCTCCAATCATCAGCGGAAACACGAATGTAGACCCTCGGCTATCCTCCATAGACCAGCCGCTCCAGGCGCAGATCGAATCGCTGGACGGACTGGAAGCCTCCGGCAGCGTGTATCTGCAGTTTCTGTCTCAGTTCTACACCGACGACATGATCCAGCGGATGCATGCAATTGGCCAGAACCCGGTTGTGGCAGCCAGCCAGGGCTACCAGTGGGAAATAAGCAGCATGGAGGGTACCGGTGAATACATTCGAGATTGGTACGATGTGGGCTTGTATGGCTTGGACGAGTTTCCCGCCTCCAAGCTGGAGGTTTTGGAGGGCGAGTTGGACATGGAAAAGTGGCGCTCTGGCGAGGGTGTCTTCGTCAGCCCTACCGTCACCTGGGGCGATGCGTCCTGGTACCATCCAGGGGATAAGCTGACGGTGGTTTATGAAAACGCCGTGGACTATGATGCGGGCACCATGGATTTCCAAGGTGACGGCGCAGAAAAAACTTATGAAGTGCTGGCCGTGGTGAGGTATCCCCATGCCTATTCCTGCGGGCATCTGCTGGCTTCCGGCACATGCTTTTTCTTCTCATCGGAGGAATATCTGGCCCATGTGGAGAAGGCTGGGCAGCTCCCCATGATGATCATCTTTGATGTGGACGACGACCATCTGGCCGCCGCTGAGCAGTGGATACAGGATTATACGGAGAATGTTGACCCAACGCTGGGCTATCGCTCACGGGGTACACTGGCCGGTAGCTATCAGGGCTTGATCGATATGTTTACCATTGTTGGCGGGGCGTTGTGCGCGCTGTTGGCGCTGATTGGCGTGCTGAATTTCATCAATTCTATGGTGACCAGTGTTCTAACCCGACGGGGCGAGATCGCCATGCTCCAAGCCGTTGGCATGACTGGCTCTCAGGTTCAGAAAATGCTTGTCTTCGAGGGCCTGGGCTACGCGGTTCTGGGTATTGTATCTTCGCTGATACTGGCAGCTCTTGTCAATGTCACGGCACTACAATCTATCACGGCAGATATGGACTATTTCACCTATCGTTTCACCCTGGTCCCTGCGCTGCTATGCGCCATTCCGCTTTTGGCTGTCACCGCCCTGGTGCCTTGGCTGTGTTATCGAAAAATGGCAAAAGTTTCTATTGTGGAGCGATTGCGATTGACAGAGTGAGTTTGACAACAAATCTAAAGCGCCGTGCGGGAGGAAAAAAATGGATTTCAATGATGAGAAAGACTATATTATGCGTATGATCAAAGAAATTGCAAGAGTGCTTTTTTCTTTAATGCTTGGAAAACAGTATAAGTCTGTAGAATTACAGAGTGAAAACAAGTATGAGGTTTCAGGAAAGGCATTGCAGGAATTTCAGGACATGGTAGATCAGGGTCTTGTAAATGAAGCGGAAAATATACTGTTGGAAAACATTGACTATACAAACCAACAGGAGGTCATTGCTGCGGTCTTGTTTTATCAATATGTAAGTGAGAAAGACATGGATTTTCTGACTTTGCATAATTATTCACGGGAAGAAGCTTTAGATGGATTAAAAGAATTGGCAAAGAAATCGGGGTATGGAGGGATGAATGAGATATTTTTAGAGTCTTAAGAACAAATCTTTGCCATCAGCGGAATGCCGCAGTTTTTGGAGGATACGAAAATCCTTATGCGCAAGACTACGAATTGGGATTTGCCTATTGCGAGGAACTGTCCGACCCAGAAAAATATGTATTTCTGAATACTGTGCAGTAACCTGTCGTATCATGCAGGTTACTCACCTTAAAAAGCAGCTTACCGCAATTTTGTTGCGGCAGGCTGTTTTTTTGTCTATGATATAGAAAAATTTTGAAAAGGCAGGGAGAATCGTATGGAACAGGTTATTCAGGTCAGGGGGCTAAAGAAGTATTTCGGGAAGATAAAGGCAGTGGACGATATCAGCTTTTCGGTGGAGAGAGGAGAGCTGTTTGGATTTCTGGGGGTGAACGGAGCGGGCAAGTCCACCACAATCAATATGTTGTGTACACTGTTTCGCCCCACTGCCGGAGAGATTACCATTGGAGGGAATGTTCTGGGTAAGGAGGATGAGGCGATCCGGCGCAGGATAGGCGTGGTGTATCAGAATAATTGTCTGGACGACAGGCTGACGGTGAGGGAAAACCTGACGATCCGGGGCATTCTGTACGAGAAAGACATCAGGAGCTTAAAGGAAAAGATAAAGCGGACTTGTAAACTTCTTCAGCTGGAGGAAACCCTTGACAGGCATTTCGGTATGCTCTCGGGAGGGCAGAAACGAAAGTGCGAGATAGCCAGAGCGTTGCTCCACGCGCCGGAAGTTCTGTTTCTGGATGAGCCTACCACAGGTCTGGACCCGGCCACCAGAAAGACCGTCTGGGAAAGCCTTGAAAAGCTCAGAGAGGAGGGCATGACCATTTTTCTCACCACACATTATATGGAGGAGGCGGCAAAGTGCAGTCATATCGCGGTGATGGACGCGGGCAAGATCAGGGAGTTTGGAACGCCCTTCTCCCTGAAGGAAAAGTATTCCAGGGACAGGCTGCGGTTGATGGCAGGGCCGGGGAAAGATGCGCTGCTGGAGGCGAAACTGGAAGAACTGGAGAGCAGGTGGGAGGAGAACTCCGAAAAGCACCTGTACAGTATCTGTCTGCAGGACAGCATGATGGCGATTCCGATTTTAAAGGAAACAGAGGAATTGCTGGAGGGATTTGAGCTGGTACAGGGTTCCATGGATGATGTTTTCCTGAATATCACGGGAAAAAACCTGGAAGTGTAACATCCAAATACATATTAATGTTTAGAAGAAAAATAACAAGGAAATGAGGAATAAAATGAGAGAGATTTTGTATTTGACAAAAAGGAATAGTTTAGTGTATCTTCGGGACAGGAGAGCGGTGTTTTTTTCCATATTGTCCATGCTGATCGTTCTGGGATTGATGGTTATTTTTCTGGGGAGCATGAACAGTCAGGATTTGGTGGCTTTGTTGCAGCAATATGGGGGTGAAAGAGACCTGGCCCAGGATGAGGAAAATGCCGAGCGGCTGATTCAGATGTGGACTTTGGCGGGGATCTTGGTGGTCAATTCAGTCACAGTGACGTTGACGGTTATTGGAATCATGGTGCAGGACGAGGAGCAGAGCCGTCTTGCCAGCTTTTATGTGACGCCGGTAAAAAGGGGAAAGCTGGTGCTGGGGTATGTGCTTGCGGCGTGGCTGACGGGGGCGGCCTTAAGTATTCTTACTCTGGCAGCAGGAGAAATATACATGGTGCTTAAGGGGTGGGGACTGCTCCCCATCGCGGTGTTGGCTGCCATGTGCGGAATGATTTTTCTCAATACATTTGTGTATGCGTCCCTTGGGTATCTGCTGGCCATGTTTATCCACAGTTACAGCGCATGGGGCGGCATGTTGACCATCGTCGGCACGTTGGTGGGTTTCGCGGGAGGAATCTATTTGCCCATGTCAGCTTTTTCGGAGAGACTGCAGACAGTGCTGAAATGTCTGCCCGTCCTGCAGGGGATATCCATGATGCGCAGGGTTTGTCTGGAGGAAATTACAGAGACGACCTTCGAGGGTATGCCGCCGCAGGCCGTGGAAATTTTTCAGGAGAAAATGGGAATTACGCTGACTGCGGGAGAGGAGATTATTTCTGTGGGCGCGCAGTTTTCTATTTTGATGCTGTATGGTATACTGGCAATAGGCATTGCCGTTATTTTAAATAAGAGGCGCAAACTGAGGGATAGGACAAACTGAGTGAAGAGCCGAAGGAATGCCTTGTAATGAGGAGTAGGACGGGCGCGATGAAGATAACAATACAGAACCGTCCGGATGGCGAGGAGGATGAGATCATTGTCCGGTGCCGCCATCTGGACGACAGAATGTTGAAGATGATATATGCCCTGAAGGAGGGGCAGGAGAAACTTACAGCCTTCAAGGAAGGAAAATTCGTCCAGCTCTCTCCAAAGGATATCTATTATTTTGAGGCGGTGGACAATAGAGTGTTTGTCTACCTGGAGAGAGATGTCTACGAGTGTAAGCTTAAGCTGTATGAGTTGGAACGGCGGTTTGCGGAGACGGATTTTTTCAGGGCAACCAAGTCAACTATTGTCAATCTCTCCAAGGTAAAGAGTTTCAGCCCTGCCTTTAACGGGCGGTTTGAACTTCTGATGAAAAACGGTGAGAAACTGATTGTGTCCAGACAGTATGTGCCTGGTTTGAAGACAAAGCTGGGACTGTAGGAGGATGCCGGGTATGAGGAAGATACGTTTTTTAATGCGGACATTTTCGATGGTTTTGACAGGCGTGGTGTTCGCGGTGGCAGTGTTTATCATGGTAATCAATCCGACTGAGACGGTGGAGGCAAAGCTTTTCTGGCAAATGCCTCTGGTGTCGGCGCTGTGTACGCTGACAGCTCTGATTTATCCGTGGGACAGGGAGATGAGCAAGACGGAGGTCATAGTCAAGATGCTGATTCAATATGTTCTCGTTAATGCAATCGTGTTGGCTGGCGGGGCATTTTTCTACTGGTATGACCCGTCCCAATTGTACAATATAGTTACCATGGTGCTTTCTATCGCCCTTATTTTTGCAGTGGTCATGGTGATCTCATGGAAAAGGTCGGCGGTGGATGCGGCACGAATGAATGAGAAACTGGAAGAGTACCGGAAAAAAACGGAAGGGAACAACTCGAAAGTCTACTAGATTTGTGGAAATGTAATAGAAAAATAAAAATGTCTGTGGTATGATTTATTTGAAACCGATTACAGCTTTTAAGGAGATGCATCCTGTGGTTGAAGAAAAGATCCGACAGATATTTTTAAAATACCCCAATATACTATATGGATTTACGAGCATTTCATATAGCCAGTATGCAAGCCAGTATAGGTCTGCTCTGGTGCTGGCGGTTCCCTATGGAGAACAGCTTACGATAAAAAATTATACGGAAGAAAGGTTCGAGAAAGGTATCCAAGACGCAAAAAAAGCATTGGAAGAAATTGTAGCGCAAGTCGAAGAAATACTTAATGAACAGAAAGTAAAATATTATATTCCGCCTGCAGCGCAGAGCGATGAAGAAGAATTAATTGCGCCCTTTTCATTTAAGTATGCTGCGGTTAATGCCGGATTGGGCTGGATAGGGAAAAACGATGTCGTCATTACGGAAAAATATGGGCCAAGAGTGAGATTGTCGGCAGTCTTGATAGACAATCCATTTGTATATGGTCAGAGAATAACAAAAAGCAATTGTCCGGATTCATGTAGAAAATGCGTTGAGATTTGTTCATATAATGCGCTGCATGATGTAAAATGGGATATTGACGCGCTGAGGGATGATCTCATTGACTATAAACTGTGCAATCAGAAAAGAAGTCTGTATATTGAAAAGCATGGAAGAAAAAATGCCTGTGGCCTTTGTATGGTTGCCTGTCCGATCGGAATATAACAGCATATACCCGGGCAGTGCACAGATCGATATCTGGCAATGTGTACTGGAAGGGTATATGCGGAACCCAAATGAGAGGATTTGTCTTGGATGAAAGAAGCAGATAGAATATCTGATAGAGAAAATGAGAATATGGCGCAGGAGTACTGGGATACGGAGATCGAGCGGGAGCTGCAGCATTTTCGGCCTCCTGCGGAAAAGCTTACCATCAGGGACTGTGCCGATTTGATTTCCCGTCTGACAAGAAACGGTCGGAAGGCGCTTGAGGAACACTTGCAGGATTATGACGATATCCTGCTGCATATTTTTGCCAGCGAACAAATCAATGACCCCTTGCTTTCCATGTTGGGAAAGAATCCCCTGCCCCAGCGCAGCATAGAGAATTATTGTAAGGTCATTGAGATCATGTGGCAGTACGGAGATGAAGCGGTGGTCAATGTGGTGGATGTGACGATTCTGGAGCGGCTGTCGTACGAGGACGCTCTGTGGCAGAGATTTGGGGGTTTTATCTCTGAGGAGTTCAAGGAGTATATCAACACAGATGTTTTGACCTATAATCTGATGATGGGCGGCGTTAGGCCCTTGGCATAAAGGATTAACATATAGATACAAAAAATTTTTTACATCAAAAGAAAACGAGGTAACACCATGATACTGTCAGACAAAACTATGATGAAAATGTTGAAGGAGAAGACACTGGTCATCTCCCCTCTGGAGGAGAGCCAGATACAGCCCGCCAGCGTGGATGTGCGGCTGGGAGATACTTTCAGCATTGTGGAGGACACTCCCACAGGCATTATCACTCTCGACAGCGAGGTTCGGTACAAGACCATCAAGACCGACACCTATATTCTGCTGCCTGGTCAGTTTGTGCTGGCCACCACGATGGAATATTTTGAATTGCCGGACAATCTTACGGCCTTCGTGGAGGGCAGAAGTTCTCTGGGCAGGATGGGTCTGTTTATTCAGAACGCAGGCTGGGTAGACCCCGGTTTCAAGGGGGAGATCACGCTGGAGCTGTTCAACGCCAACCGCTGTGCCATAGAGCTGAAGGCGGGAAGAAGGGTGGGACAGCTGGTGTTTGCGGAGATGGACGGCCCGGCGCTGCACCCCTATCAGGGCAAGTATCAGGGACAGAGAGGCGCCACCGGCTCCAGGGTCTATATGGATCATGACGGCCTGTCCAAGGGGAGTGAAACCTGTTAAATGCAGAGAATTACGCATTGGCAGGATACAGTTAAACTATATGCGAGAGGTTTCGGTTCATGATTATCAGAAATGCCAGCGTCTATACCCAGGAGGGCGCATTTGTCCACAGGGATATCTATATTGAGGGAGATCGATTTGCGCAGAGCGGGGAGGATCTCAGCGACAGGCGGGAGTTGGACGCCTCCGGCTGCTATGCCATACCGGCGCTGACAGATATGCATTTTCACGGCTGTATGGGCTTTGATCTAAGTGACGGAACCACTGCCGCGATAGACGCCATGGCGGCCTACCAGGCCTCTGTGGGAGTAGCAAACATAGTGCCCGCCACTATGACGCTGCCGGAGAATGTGCTGCTTAAGGTCTGTGAGGCGGCCCGGACTTATGCCGGTGAGGACAGAGAAAACAGGAAGGACAGAGCGCGTCTCAGGGGAATCCATATGGAGGGTCCCTTTGTCGCGCCCGACAAGAAAGGGGCGCAGAGCGGAGCCTATATCCGCAAGCCGGACATAGCTCTGTTTGACAGATTAAACGGGGCGTCGGGAGGATTGATAAAAATATTGACGATTGCGCCGGAACAGGAAGGTGCAATGGAGCTGATCGAGCGGCGGCACTCCGGGGTGATTATGTCTCTGGGCCACACCAATGCGGATTATGATTTGTCCATACAGGCATTTGAGAGAGGCGCAAGCCATGTGACCCATCTCTATAATGCCATGAATCCCCTTCTGCACAGAGCGCCGGGACTGATCGGGGCGGCGGCAGACAGAGGGGATGTGAGCGTGGAGATAATCTGTGACGGGATTCATGTGCATCCGGCGGCTGTCAGAACCGCATTCAAAATATTCGGTGATGAACGAATTATTTTCGTCAGCGACAGTATGCGGGCCACAGGGCTGGAAGACGGGGAGTATCTGCTGGGCGGGCAAATGGTCAAAGTGACGGGAAATCATGCCCTTTTGCCGGATAGGACGCTTGCCGGGTCCGTCACCAGCCTTTTAAACTGTATGCGAAGGGCGGTGCTGGAGATGGGTATTCCGCTGGAGTCCGCTGTGAGATGCGCCGCCGTCAATCCCGCCAGGCGCATGGGAATATACACCGAATGCGGCAACATCTCACCGGGAAAAAAGGCGGATGTAGTGCTGCTGAAAAAAGAAGGGCTTGAACTGCGGCAGGTAATTTTAAGCGGCGAACCGGTGCAGGGGTAACGCAGCGTCTCAGATTCCATAAGAACCGCGCAAATCGCTGGATATATGGTCCAGGTCGGGATAGACTACGCTCTCTGTGATGCCAAATACCCGCAGGCTGTCGATAAAGTATTTCTTCCGATTCGCGGGAATGATGATCTTGTACAGCATATCCTCGCCGCAGATATCCTCCAGCCTTTGCAGGGAATTGTGTACGGTAAAATTGGAGTGCTGGGAGTACATACGCAGGTCATTTTCCGTGGAACTGCAGGCCAGAATGCGATCCACCAGCTCCGGATTGTGGTGGTTGTGCTTGAAAGCGGGCAGCAGCATCTCCTGGGTGGTGTCTGCGTCAATGGGATAGATGCAGCGGCCAAATCCTTCCTTTTCATTCAACAGGTCGGGGGCCAGTACCCACACCCCGGCGTCGATCTCGGGGGTAGAGCGGTAAGTCTCCGTGGCGAAAAAAGCCGCAATCAACGGCGACTCGCTCCAGTCCAACATCCTGGTGGGCAATCCGTAATGCTGCATCAGGGATACCCATGCGGCATAGTTGTGTTTTCTGGGCGGATTGTCCAGTATCTGCCTGGCGCGAATATAAAAGTCATTGGTAATATACCGTTCCACCGCCAGGCGCTTTTGACTGCGCTGGATGGAGGGAATCAGGATCCGGGCGGCGTCGTCCTCTCCCCTGTACCACAGCCTGGACCCGTGCTTTTCGTACAGGCCGTTCATAAATTGCAGCAGTTCGTCAATGGTGCGAATGTCTTGAATAATCATGTTTTTCCCTTTCGTGAGCCTGCAAAACACCCCTTCCGGGACCGGAGGGGTGTCTATCAATCGTTCCGTATCCAATTATAATGGCATTTGGGAGAAAAGTCATGCAAAAAATAAATATTTCTTAAAATATTTAATAAAGGGCTTTGGTAATCTCCATAGAAGCAACTTGTGAAAAATATACAGTTGTGCTAAGATACAGATAACATTTGATGAATACAACTCAGGGAGGGAATTTCCTATGAAAAAAATATTGTCCATTATGGTCACGATTACAGGGGCGTTTTATCTGGCGGCAGGCATTGGGCTGCTGGTTTTTCAAAACACGATCAAGGAGTTCATGGGATATAGCGCAGTCCAGGGCGTAGAGCTGATAAATGTGTATCCCATACAAATTTTGCTGGAGCTGGCACTTTTGGGGATTCCCTGCGTGGTACTGGGCATCCTGTCCATGTCGGAATCCGTGGAAAGCAATAAGAGCCTGAATCTGTTGATGGCTATCTATAGCGGAGTGATGCTGGTGTTGAGTGGACTGCTTGCCAACATAGGCGGCCTCATCAGCAATTACACCGCCAGTAGGTTCATGGGCGTCGAAGGCATGGTCAATATAAGTCTGGTTACCGCCGCCTTTGGCTGGATTGAGTTTATGAGCAGCCTGTCTTTGGTGTTACTGCTGGTGCGGAGCGCATTCAGCCTGGGAGAGATTAAGAAAATGTAAATTGCTCTAAACTATTTACGCATGTAATCCGATAAAAATAACAGAGACCGGAAATTTTGCCAAAAGGAGTTGGCAATTGCAAAGGAAAGGGATTTCTTATGGAAGTGAACAATGTCAGTATTTTTGTGGGTGGGAACTCTCAGAGCGGTCAGGGACAGCTGTTGGGACTGAATCAAAAACAGGGCAATAACGGTGTTTTTTTCGCCGGGGCGTTGAATAACAATGTGGACCCCATCGCTCAGAAAAAGCAGCAGGCGCAGAAACAGGCTATGAAGGTGGTGTCCGATGCCTTTGCGGCGGATCGCAAGCTGGACACGGAAGTTGCGGACCGGGAGGCTAAGATAAGGGGGCTGCGGGCCGAGAATCTGGAGGCCGAAAGAGCTTTGAAGGAGCTGGACGCGCAGAAACAGGGGCTTAACAAGGTGTACGATCTGGGTGAGGAAGGTCTGTCCGATGAGGACTGGGATATTTTGGACAAGGGCAGCGAGTCGCCTGAGGACCTGACGGATGAGGAGAAGGCCCGCTATCAGGAGCTGAAAGAGCAGGGGCTGACGGAATATTATGACCGCTGCAAGGACATTGACAAACTGGCGGAGCCTTACAGGCAGACCATCAGCGACAATACCGGCGCCATCAAGAGTTATAGTGCGGCCAACAAAGCGGTACATAAGGCTCGCCTGGATCTGCGCAAGGGCAATCCCATGATTGCGGCCCAGGAGGAGGCGGAGGCCATTATGGACGCCGCCCGCAAAGAGATCATCAGCATGATTAAAGACGAGGGCATGGATCACATCGACGAGGAGATGCAGGAAAAGGTGGATCAGGCCCAGAAGAACAAGGAGAAGAAGGAAGAAGAGGAAGAAAAGCTGGAGGCAATCCGGGAGGAGAAAGCGCAGATTCAGAATCGGGCGGAAGCTGCCCGGGAAAGAGCGAAAGAGAATGAGGAGCGCGCGGAGGATCTGCTGGAGGCTCTGCCCACGGAAGAGATGCTGCAGATGAATGGCGGAAAAGCTGATTTTCAGCAGGAACTCAAGGATATCATGAACAGGATGAAACTGATGGAAGAAGATTTGAAGGGAGCGGCGGTGGACGCCACTCTGTAAACGTGGTATTCCCCCTTGAAGATATATCATAATATAAAAACGCCCGGTTTCGGCCGGGTGTTTTTATGCCCGGAAGTCTATTTTTTAAATGACATTTTATGGGTCATGTGCTACAATAAATTTAATATTCAGCAGTTATACCATGGTCTATAAATGCGCAGAGGACGACCGCGGGGGCCGCAAGTGAGGCAGCTCTCGGTTTATGTCCGCCGAGAAAGAGGAAACAGGGTGCGGGACGGATGATACACTATAGAAACCTTACAGAAAATGAACTGTGCCGGGAATTGTTTCAGAACTTTATACGGCACCAGAATGTTACGGAGTGTTGGCGAAAAGTGGATGGAACTTGGGGGGTAAAGAGCGACCCCTTTGTGGACGACTGGACAGAGGCGGATTATCAGACCCTGGTAGCCTGCCTGAAAAACACCGTTGCCACAGGCGGCTTTGTCTATGCGGCGTTCTGTGATGACGTCTTAAAGGGCTTTGTGTCGGTGGAATCTGGCCTGTTGGGCAGGGGACAAAACTATATGGACTTGTCCAGCATCCATGTGTCGGAGGATATGCGCGGACAGGGGATTGGCAGGGCACTTTTCCGGGCGGCCGGGGAATGGGCCGGAAAAAAGGGCGCGCAAAAGCTGTATATATCCGCACATTCTGCGGTGGAAAGCCAGGCCTTTTACCGGGCCATGGGATGTGTGGAAGCTTTGGAGTACCAGCAGGAGCATGTGGAGAGGGAACCCTTTGACTGCCAGCTGGAGTACAGGCTCTGAGATGTGGGGGAGTAGAGGGTATGGGCGCTGTTCTGGATGAAAATTTGATTTATGAAATACTTTCCGCAGTGGAGGAAATCCCGGAGGGAAAGGTGGCGTCCTACGGTCAGATCGCAAGGCTGATCGGCAGGGACAACAATGCCCGGCTGGTGGGAAAGGTATTGAGCCAGGCGGACGCCTACGGCGATTATCCCTGTCACCGGGTGGTAAATCACGCCGGCAGATTGGCTCCTCATTTTTGGGATCAGAGAGAACTGCTGCTGGCGGAAAAGGTCAAGTTTAGAGATGATGACCATGTGGATATGAAAACCTGTCAGTGGGATTGCTATACTGACTAACCATGCGGAAAGGAAAAACTAATCGTTAGTGAGTATAATATGAGCAGAGCCAAACAAAGTCGGGAGGTAAGAACTATGGTAGGCATAATAGCGGACAGTACCTGTGACCTGTCGCAGGAATTGACAGAGAAATATCAGGTGGCAATCTTGCCCCTTCACATTCTGCTGGGGGAGGATGAGTACGAGGACGGCCGGGATATCAGGCCGGAGGAGATTTACCGCTGGTCGGATGAGCACGGAACGACTCCCAAAACTTCTGCGCCCTCCATGGAAAGCGCTGTGGAACTACTGCAGGAGGTTAGCGGAAAATATGAGGAGATTGTCTGTTTTTCCATTTCCGGGCAGATGTCCACCTCCGGGAATGTGATGCAGTTGGCGGCTGAGGAGGCAGGAATCGGGGAGCGGGTGACGGTCATCGACTCGGAGAATCTCTCCACCGGTATTGGCCTGCTGGTGGTGGAGGCCGCCGTCATGGCCCAGGCCGGTCACAGCGCAAAGGAGATCGCGGACAGGATGGAGGAGCTGAAACCGCTGGTGCGGGCAAGCTTTGTGGTGGATACTCTGGTGTATCTGCACCGGGGCGGCAGATGCAGCGGCCTGGCGGCCATGCTGGGCGGAACCTTACGTCTGCATCCCCAGATCGTGGTGGAAGACGGCAAAATGCACAGCAACAAAAAGTATCGAGGCAGCCTGGAAAAAGTGCTGGCGGCCTATGCCCGGGATCTGGAGCCGGTCATGAGAAAGGCCAAAAGGGACAGAGTATTTATCACCCATTCCGGCTGCACACCGGAGATTGTGGATGCGATTCGGGACTATCTAAAACACCTGGAGATATTTGATGAGATTCTGGAGACCAGAGCGGGCGGCGTGATATCCAGCCACTGCGGTCCCGGCACTCTGGGGATATTGTTTATAGAAAACGGAGGTGTATAATGCCAGTCAGTATAACAAAAGGAGCCGTAGCAGAAGAAACCATAGCGAGGATGGTGCAGAAAGCGTTTGGGGAAAGCGCCCTGGAAATTCAGGAACTGAAAGAGGGGTACTTTAACATTGCCTATCGGATCGGTCTGCGGGACAGGGCGGTGATACTGAAGATTGCGCCGCCGCCGGAGATAGAGGTCATGACATGTGAGAAAAACATCATGTTCAGTGAAGTGAATTCCATGCGGATGATTGCCAGCCGCACGGGAGTTCCTGTGCCGGAGATTCTTTTTTATGACAATAGCCGCAGCGTGACGGACAGGGAGTACTTTTTCATGGAAATGCTGAAGGGCCAAAGTTTGTCCGTGTTGTCGGATGTTCTGGCGGAGGACCAAAAGCAGCGGATTTATTATGACATTGGCCGGTATACGGTGCAGCTGAACAGCATTTTAGGAGAGCGTTTTGGCTACTATGGTCAGCCGGACAGGCAGGGCGACAGCTGGTATGAGGTGTTTCGAGGCATAGTTCGGGATGCCATTGGGGACGCTGATCGCAAGGGGATTGCACTGCCTGTCAGCGAGGAGGAGATTCTAAAGCTGTTGGAAGAAGACCGGGCTTTACTTGATATGGTCCGGGAACCCCGGTTTGTCCACTGGGACATTTGGGCGGGGAATGTCTTTATCTCGGACGGCCAGGTAGAAGGGATCATTGATTTTGAGAGGTGTCTGTGGGCGGACCCGCTGATGGAAGTAGGATTTCGTAGCCATGAGTACAATCAGGCGTTTTACGATGGATACGGAATCGGAGAATTGAGCCGGGAGGAGAAGAGGCGCGCAAAATGGTATGACGCCTACCTGGCTCTGCTGCAGTGTCTGGAAACCGACTACAGAGGGTATGACAACAGGGATTTTTACCATATGGGATGCCAGGCGCTGCAGGGCAGCGTGGAGGAGCTGACCCGGGAAACGGCTGAGAAATAGACAACAATGGGCTGATTTTAGCAGGAGTCGGATGTATGGAAATAGATTATAAAATCATGAAAATTGAAAGCGAAGAACAGAAATCCTCCTATGCAAGATCCGTCTTAGAGAGTCTGCCGGACTGGTTCGGCAATAAGGAATCGCTGGAGGAGTACGTGGAAAAGGTGCAGGAATTTCCATTCTGGGCCGCATTGGACGGAGAGGGAAAGTGTCTGGGGTTCTTTTCCGTGAGGATTCATTACGGACACACAGGAGATATATATGTCTGCGGCGTACATCCACAGTGCCACCGCATGGGAATCGGCAGGGCACTGTACGATGTAGCGGAACAGTATTTTTTGGAATGCGGCTGCAAGTACGCCATGGTGGAGACCCTGAGCGATAAAGTGGCGTATGCCCCCTATGAGAAAACCAGAATGTTTTATGAGAGTGTGGGATTTGACCCGTTGATCACGCTGACGGAGATGTGGGATGAGGACAATCCCTGCCTGATTATGGTAAAGTGCCTTGCTGAGTCTAAGGACGTACTGTGCAGAGAGGGTCATCGGCTATAAAAATTTTTTCTATAAACCTATTGACATAGTAGGTAAATAGTGTTAATATTGCCATATTCCGATCAGGAAAAGGATTTTGGCGAGAGGTAAAAGCGATGGATATCAGAAACATAAATCTATATATGAACATGTGCTGTTGTCGAATGCATTTTTTGCGGATAGATGATATGGCCGAATGCATCGACTTTTCTTGTCGTGTGTTGGGATAATGTCCTTAGGACGGAGGCGCAGTATATCATTTATCCGGGATTTTAAGGAACCCGGTTTTTTTATGCACAAATTTGCTGCATATGCCTTATCGCAGGCATTGGCAAGAAATTCAGGGAGTATTGGAAATGATTCGACTGAACAATATCAACAAAAGTTTTTCCGATCAGAGAAAAACCGTCAAAGCGTTACAGGATGTCTCCATCCATGTGGAGAAAGGTGACATATACGGCATAATCGGTTTTTCCGGCGCAGGAAAGTCCACTCTGATCCGTATGGTCAACCGCCTGGAGAAACCGGACAGCGGCAGCGTGACTGTGGACGGTCAGGAACTGACAAATCTATCCGGAGTGCAGCTGCGCAAAGTTCGGCGTAAAATCGGCATGGTATTCCAACAGTTCAATCTGTTGGAATCGAAGACGGTGTTTCAAAATGTGGCAATTCCGCTGATTCTTGAGGGAGCTGACAAGAGGCGGATTGCAAAACGTGTACAGGAGGTATTGCATTTTGTGGAGCTGGAGGATCGAAAAGATGCCTATGTCAACCAGCTTTCCGGCGGGCAGAAACAGAGGGTGGGAATTGCCAGAGCCCTAGCAACAGATCCGTCCATTCTGCTGTGTGATGAGGCCACAAGCGCGTTGGATCCCAAGACTACAGAGTCTATTCTACACTTGCTGAAACGCATCAATCAGGAGATGGGAGTCACAATTTTGTTGATTACCCATCAGATGCAGGTGATTCAGATGATTTGTAATAAGGTGGCCGTCATGGAGGAGGGACGGATTGTGGAGCAGGGGGGAGTGATGGAGGTATTCAGCCATCCCAGAGCGCCGGTTACGCAGGAATTCGTCAGGACAGTCATTCGCGATCAAATTCCGGAGAGCATCGTAGAACTGTTGTATCAGGAACAGAGAAATTACCGGGTGGAGCGGCTGAAATTCGTCGGCAGCAGCGTCAAAAAGCCTGTGATATCTGAAATCTGTCATATAGATGGTATCGAGGTCAATATCCTTGGGGCGACGGTTCAGGAGCTGGAAGACAGCGTCATGTGTATCTTTATCCTGCAGCTTATAGGGGAGGAGAGTTCGCTGGAGACGGCGGAAGAGAAAATAGATGCGGTGGGCGTCTTGCGGGAAAGAGTGGTGATTGACTGATGAAAGAATTCTTGGAACTGAAAATATTTAAAGTTTCTGTGGAGCGACTGCTCCTCAACGGAGGCCAGACCCTCTACATGGTGGGTTGTTCGTTGCTGATCGGTACAATAGTGGGTTTTCTGATGGCATTGGTATTGGTGTTGTGCCGGAAGGGCGGTTTGGTTGAAAATAAAATTTTATATCAGATTGTGAACTTTTATATCAATGTGGTGCGGAGTATCCCGTTTATTATCCTGCTTGTGACCATAATGCCGCTGACACGGGCAATTATGGGCACCACCATTGGCAGCAGGGCGGCGCTGGTTCCTCTGGTAGTCTATATCAGCCCCTATCTGGCCAGGCTTATGGAAAACAGTCTGCTGGAGGTTTCACCCGGAATCCTGGAGGCAGCGCAGGCAATGGGGGCGTCCAACTGGCAGGTGATACGCCATTTCCTAGTGCCGGAGACACTCGGGTCCATCGTCCTGGCATTGACAACCGGAACCATCGGTCTGCTGGGGGCATCCGCCATGGCGGGTTACTGCGGTGGCGGTGGCATCGGCGATCTGGCCCTGACCTATGGATATGAGAAGATGAATACCCCCCTGATGGTCTTTACGGTGGTGATTTTGGTGATACTGGTGCAGCTGCTCCAGGTTGTGGGCAATCGACTCTCTCGGAGATTGCGGGAGCATCGGTAACTGATTAATTAACAATAAAAGAAAAGAGGAGAAAATTATGAAAAGGATCTTGCAAACAATGTTGTTATTGTCAGTTTTTGCACTGTATCTGACAGCTTGCGGAAACACGGGGGCAGAAAGCCCGGCGGTCGGCGCGGCCTCTAAAACGGAGATTGTCTATGGCAAATCCCAGGGACCTTACACGGAACTGTTTGAGGCAGCCATAGTCCCCATTCTGGAAAATCAGGGATATACTCTTAAGGGTGTGGATTTTTCTGATCTGCTGACAGCGGATATAGCATTAAATGACGGTGAGGTAGACGTGAATGTGGAACAGCATACCGCATATGCGGAGAACTTTAACGCCAACAACAGCGGAGATTTGGTGCCTATCAGCCCTATTCCCACTGTTCCTGCCGGTATCTATTCTGCCACCCACAGTTCTCTGGAGGAAGTGGGGGAGGGAGCAAAAATCGCCGTTCCTAACGATGCCTCTAACACAGCCCGCGCCTATGCTTTGCTGCAGAAGATCGGCTGGGTCAAACTAAACCCTGAGGTGGAACTTTCGGCAGTCACCCAGGATGACATCGTGGAGAATCCTAAGAATTTAGAGTTTGTAGAAATGAAATCCCTTACGATTCCCGCCGCCATTCAGGATTTCGACTATGTGGTAATCACCGGCAGCATTGTATACAATGCGGGAATCGATCCCTCCACAGCGTTGGCCACCGAAGACATTCAGGAGCATCTGGTTCTTCAGGTGGTGGTCAAAGAAGGCAACAAATCTACACCCTGGGCACAGGCCATCGTAGATGCTTACCATTCCAATGAATTTAAGGAGTATTTGGAGAAAAACAATGATGGACTGTGGTGGGTTCCGGAGGAATTACAATAAATTTTTGGACCAGGACCTCATATAACATAATCGTTCCCGCACACATCATTCCGGGTCAGGTCTGCCAGAGTAATGTGGCCCAGATAATCCTGAATCAGTCTGTCAAGCCCCTGCCATACGGGCAAGGTACGGCAGATGGATACCCTGGGACAGACGGGTGCATCCTGCTCCAAGCAGGCAACCGGCGCAAGGGAGTCCTCTGTCAGCTGCAAGATGCTGAAAACCGTGTATTGGTCAGGGGTACGGGTTAGTCTATATCCACCTCCCTTTCCACGCAAGCCGCTTACAAACCGAGCTTTTACCAGTAGCTTGATGATGCCCTCCAAATATTTTTCGGATATTTCCTGGCGCTGGGCGATCACTTTTAACGGAATAAAATCTTCGGATGGATGCTCCGCAAGATCAATCATGACCCTTAATGCGTAGCGTCCTCTGGTAGAGATCAACATGCTGTACCTCCTGTTTTTCTGGAATTGATAAGAATAAACCTATTATACAACATGGTTGGAGGGGAATCAATGGAGGATTTGGACAGCATTGGCGGAGACCATAAACTATAAGGGAGGTAAGAAAAATGATACCAACACCAAAAGAGGCATGGGAGTTGCTCTGTACATACAATCAGGGGGAATTCCACCAAAAACACGGGCGTATCGTAGGTGATGTCATGCGATGGTTTGCCCGGGAGTTGGGATATGGCGAGGAGGCTGATTTCTGGGAGGCCGTAGGAATACTGCATGATCTGGACTTCGAGCAATGGCCGGATCAACACTGTATCAAAGAGCAGGAGCTCCTGCGAGAGCAGAATGTGGATGAGAGGTTGATTCATGCGGTGGCAAGTCATGGGTATGCGCTGACTGTGGAGATACGCCCAGAGCATGAGATGGAAAGGGTGTTGTACGCCGTGGATGAACTGACCGGGCTGATCGGTGCCGTTGCCCTCATGCGCCCCTCTAAGAGTGTCAGCGATATGGAAGTTAAGTCTGTAAAGAAGAAATATAAGGATAAAAAATTTGCGGCGGGTTGCTCCAGAGAGGTAATTGAACGGGGAGCGGCAATGCTGGATTGGGATTTGGATGCGCTGATTTCCAAAACCATTCAGGCCATGCGCGCCAGCTCTTCCGTGGATTAGAAAAATGCCAGGAGGAATACCAGTGATTGAGTTTATTCATGTTTCTAAGGATTTTGGAAAAGGACAGCAGGAGGTACATGCAGTCAAAGATGTCTCCTTTACCATCGAAAAGGGGGAGATATTCGGCATCATAGGGTTTTCGGGAGCCGGAAAATCAACCCTTGTCCGATGTATCAATTTATTGGAAAGGCCCACGGCCGGGTCCGTCATAGTGGATGGACAGCAGATGACAGAGCTTTCTGCCAGACAGCTCCGCCACGCCAGAAAAAAGATCGGTATGATTTTCCAGCATTTTAACCTGATGCCGTCTCGGACTGTCTTTGGCAATGTGGCCTATCCCCTGAAAGGAAGTGGTCTGAAATCTCAGGAGATAGCGGATAAGGTTCGTGAACTGCTGGAACTGGTGGGCATAGGGGATAAGGCAAATGCGTATCCCAGCCAGCTCTCCGGTGGTCAGAAACAGCGAGTGGCTATTGCCCGTGCCCTTGCCAATGACCCCAGCGTTTTGCTATGCGATGAGGCGACTTCCGCTTTGGACCCTCAGACTACCAAGTCCATTCTGCAGCTTTTAAAGCAGCTAAATGAAAAACTGGGGATCACAGTAGTTATTATCACACACGAAATGGCTGTAATAAAAGAGATTTGCGACAGAGTTGCAGTGATGGAACATGGGCGGGTAGTGGAGCAGGGGGAAGTGTTTTCCATCTTTGCCTCTCCCCGGCAGGACATCACACAAAATTTTATCCGCACCACATCCAGTCTCAGAAAGATAGACGAATTGGTGGCGGCAGATTCTCCCGTCATTGCCCTTAAGGCCGGGGAGGTGATCGTCAGACTGTCCTACATACAACGGAATGTCTCAGAGCCGTTGATCTCCACTGTGTCACAGAAGTTTCATGTCACGATGAATATTATTTTTGCGGATATCGAGATTGTGCAGGGCGCCCCGGTAGGCGGGACGGTGGCAATTATCAGCGGAGAGCCGCGGCAGATCGAAGGGACAATGGAATATCTGCGGGAAAAAAATGTGTGCGTGGAGGTGATAAAAGATGCAAGAGTTTCTGAATAATTGGATACCCAATGTTATGGAGAGACTGCCCGCCTTTTACGAAGCTATTGGGGACACACTGCAGATGATTGCTTGGTCGGGAGCAATTACTTTTATCATTGGCCTTATTCTGGGAGTGCTGCTCTCCGTCACAAAACAGGGAGCCATATTGGAAAACTGGCTTGTCTATCAGATTTTGGATAAGCTTATTAGTTTGTTTCGGTCCATTCCCTTTATTATTCTGCTGACATGGGTTATGCCGCTTTCCCGGGCTATCATGGGTACGGCCATCTATGTCAGAGGCGCCATCGTGCCGTTGGTATTTGGCGCAGTGCCGTTTTTGGCCCGCCAGGTAGAGAGCGCTCTGGCAGAGATTGATCCGGGACTTATCGAGGCGGCGCTTTCCATGGGGAATAGCCCGGTGGACATTATTTTTCGGGTCTATCTGCGGGAAAGTGTGGCGGCTATCGCCAGAGGCACCACCATTACGGCGGTCAGTCTGCTTAATCTGACGGCCATGGCGGGCGTGGTAGGCGCCGGCGGATTGGGAGATTTTGCCGTGCGCTACGGACATGACCGGAATATGACAGATGTGACCAATGTCACTGTAGTGGTATTGGTTATCATGGTGTGTATTATGGAGTTTATCGGCAGCCTGGTGGTCAAAAAAAATATGCATGAGCGATAACCGGTGGGACTGCTGTAAAGCTTAAAAACAGACGCCACTCCCAACTGTGACTCGAATGACACTGGTAGGAGGGCGGAAAAAGAATCAGGAGGAGAAAAAATGAAAAAATTAAACAAACTCGTTACTTTAGCGCTTTCTACAGCGCTGTTGATTCTGGCGCTGAGCGCCTGCGGCAATGCAGGAGACGGGGAGTCACAGGCGGAGCAGGTCACTGTTAAGCTCGGCGTGGTGGGCAGTATCTATGAGGACCTGTGGGCACCTGCCCAGGAGGCATTGAAGGCGGAGGGCATTAATCTGGAAATCGTACAGTTTTCCGATTATGTGACTCCCAACAATGCGCTGGCAAACGGGGAGATTGACTTGAATGCCTTCCAGCACCGCATTTATCTGGAAAGTGAGATTGAAAGTTATGGCTATGAGATTCAAAATATCGGAAACACCCTTATTGTTCCTCTGAATCTCTTCTCTCAGAAAATATCCTCCTTGGAGGAGTTAAAAGACGGGGACACGGTGGCAATTCCCGATGACGTGACCAACGGCGGACGCGCCCTGAAGGTCCTGGAGGCGGCAGGGCTGATTACCCTGAGTCCTGAGGCGGCGTTTAACCCCACTGTGAACGATATTGCGAGTTACAACGTAGGAATTACCATCAAGGAGTTAAAGGCGAATGTGATACCCTCCACTTTGCCTGATGTAGACGTCGCAGTAATCAATGGCAACTACGCCCTGGACTTTGGGCTGAAGGCGGAGGAGGCAGTCTATCAGGACAGTGTGCTGGACGTGGAGGAGTACTGGAACCTGGTTGCTGCCAGGACGGCAGATCTGGAAGATGCGGAAAAGGTGGCTGTGTACGACAAGGTGATCAAGGCATTCCAGTCTGAGGAGACAGAAAAGGTATTTAACGACACCTTTGGCGGCTACTTTATCAAGGTAGGCTGGGATCAGGATCTGCTGGCAAAATAACAGGTTATAATGCAGATTTTTACCATGTCGGGGCGCTGGAGAATGCCCTCAATCGGCTGAAACAGCTGCGCGATGAAATCTCGCATGTCTGTTAAAGGGACATGCAGTTCAAGGGAGGAAAAGTTATGTCAGATATTCTCAGACAGCTAAATCAGGAGAAAGAATATATCGTTGAACTCAGACGGGAATTCCATCAGCATCCCGAGCTGAGTCTGCAGGAATTCCGAACAGCAGAGCGCATAGAGGAGGAGCTGGATAAATTCGGTGTTTTACACTCCCGTGTGGGAGAGACCGGCGTGTTGGGTATTCTCCGGGGAGCAGGGCAGGGAGAGGGCGTGACTGTGCTGCGGGCGGATATAGATGCGCTGGCCATTCAGGAGACCAACCAGGTCAGCTATTGTTCGCGGACGGAGGGAGTCATGCATGCCTGTGGACATGACGCCCATATAGCCTGCCTGCTAGGAGCAGCAAAACTGTTGGCAGCAAACAGGGATACCTTCGACGGAGAAGTGCGCCTGGTATTCCAACCGGCGGAGGAGATCGGGCAGGGGACTGAACCCTTTCTGGAGGCGGGAATTCTGGAAGGCGTGGACCGTGTCTTCGGACTCCATACAGCCCCGGATATTCCCTCCGGCCAGGTGGGCCTGAAACCGGGGCTGAACAATGCGGCGGTGGATCACTTCAAGATCGTGATACGGGGAAAATCCGCCCATGTGTCCACTCCCCAGCTGGGCGTTGATGCACTGTATATCGCCAGCCATATTGTAGTGGCTCTTCAGGCTCTTGTCACTCGTTGCACCTCCCCCGTGGAGCCGGTTATCATTGGCGTGGGAAAGCTGGAGGCCGGGACCATCTACAATGCCCTGGCGGAGACGGCGGTGCTGGAGGGAACTACCAGAACCATATCCCAGGAAAGCAGAGAACGGATACAGAAATTGGTCAACGAAACAGTCCAGGGCATTGCGGAGATATATGGGGGCAGCGCCGAAATTCAGTGGACGGACTTTGCCTCGGCCCTAATTAATAATTCTCAAGTATGCCTGGAGGCAGCAGAAGTAGTAAAACAGTTGTGGGGCGAGGGCAAAGTGGTCACGGACCGCAGATTGTCACTGGGCGGCGACAATTTTGCGGAGTATATTCTCCACATTCCCGGCGCATATGCCTATCTGGGCACAGGCAATCCGGAGAAACCCGGGACGCTGAATGCCGCCCATAACGGGAATTTTGATATTGACGAGGATGCTCTGGTTCTGGGGGCAGGGCTTTACACCGGGTATGCGCTTGCAAGGCATGGGAACTCTCAAATAAAATGATATGATGCTGGAGCCGAAGAATTACAGGATATTCCATATTCTGCTTTCCTGACGCCGTATAAATTTATAGAGTTCACAGGCATTTTCGGCACATTTGCCGTCATTTTCATTTTCAAACCAGGCGACGAAAAGAAACTCGATGCACTCCATCACATAGGGCACAGCCTTCTTTTCCGCCTCGGACAGTTTCAGGATGCTCTCATATCCGGCAAACACGTCTCCCAGAAACCGGAACCAGGTTTCCTCTGTGATTCTAAGCCCCTCCTCCTCCGACAACAGCCCCAGCAAAAAGTAGCACAGGTCAAAAATCCGTATATTTCTCTGGCTCAGATCAAAGTCAATATAGCCGGAGAAAACGCCGTCTGCAAACAGGAAATTGCCGAAGTGAATGTCCCGGTGAATCAACTGCACAGGCAGCTGCTCATATATGGCGGCCAGCTGTGAGACTGTCCGCTCATATTCCTCCTTGGAAATGCGCTGCCAGCCGTTTTTTTCCATACTTTCCCTGATCCAGCCGTTCATCTCATCCAACAGGCTGTTGTCCCAAAACATATCCAAAGGCTCGCACTTTTGAAAGGCGGCATGGAGCCTGGCAATGATCTCACCCATTGACCGGGCAAGAGGGCTGTCACTGTCGACCCGGGTGATATTGTTTCCCGGAAGTTTTTTGGAGAGGAAATAGAAAGCGCCGTCGGCGAGTACATACTCTGCGCCGTCACCAGAGGGTATGACCTGGGCCACAGGGATATTCCTCTCACTTAGCAGACGCAGCATTTTCAGGTTCCGCTCAAGCATTTTCACATCCTGATACTCTTTCAATACATAATCGTCTCCCACTTGCCAGGCGGTATCATAGATTTGTTTTGTCTTGCAGTCCTGCAAGCCCCAATGGACAAGAACTGTGTGGATTTTATCTCTCGATTCATAAAACATATACAATTCCTCCTGTTCGTCATTGATATCGCGGTACATTTTAGTATCCAACAGGACGAAACCGGCTTTTTCAATGGTTTTTCGGGAGGCGGCATTGTCTTCCCGCACTGTGGCAATCAGCTTGTGGATATCATAATGGGAAAAAAAGTATTGGGCATAGGCTGTGGCAGCCTCGGCGGCATAGCCTTGTCCCCGGAAGGCAGAGCCGATAAAAAAGGTGATCCCCACCTGTTTCAGATCCTCATAGTAGGAGCAGCCCACGCTGCCCAGCAGGATGCCGCGTTGCTTGTCCGTGACGGCATAGGCGAGATACTCTCCGGCAGGATTATCCTGCTGGTCCAAGGCGCGGGCCTCCTGTACCCAGGACCCCATCCATTCCCGGCAGTTGCTGCAGTCCCCGAAAATATCCCGCAAACTTCCGTCAGAGGCCATCTCAATATAGGCCGGTTCATCCTCCGGCTCCATGCTGCGTATGATTAGTCTTTCCGTCTCAATGACCATGATATTCTCTCACAATCTCTACTACTTCGATATCGCCGCCAACTAAAAATTCATGGATTGGCGGCTCTTCCGGGGGATTGGGTCCATTTTCCCAATACTTTTCTGCCATTGCCAGATTTTGCTCCTTGCTGATAACACCGTCAAAACACTTGGTGGCATCCCCAACAAAACGACTTCCGATGACCTTGACTTTCACAATCTGGAAGGTAGGTCTGCCCAGCCTGATAAAGTAGTCCGCCCAATTCGTGGATTCCTGTAGAGTTTCCGACACATACAGGCATCCCATTCTGGAGGGGTAATGAGGGTATTTTTCCCGCCGGACTTCCTCCAGCGCCAACTCCCGCAGCGCCACCATCACAGGATACTCCAGCTCTGTGTTTTCGTATTTTTGAGGATTGCGGTAAATGTCATTGACTATATCCAGTTTGCTCATCACCCGCTCATAGACGCCGCTGTGATGTTCGTCATCAAAAAGGATATGCTGACCCAACTGCATGGGCCTCTCCGTCACCACATGATAGCCATAAAAAATTTCGCTCTGTTTCATACTATGTCTCCTTTTACAAATAGATTGTCTTTTCCCATGCCGCAGACGTAAATGTTGGAGTCATACCTGTGGCAGATCTCCAGAAAATCCTTCCTGCTCTGGGAATCGTTCATTATTTTTACCAGAATTTCACCCGGAATGGTTCTGGCATATGCGCCGGGGCCCGCCATATGGATATTCTGCACGCCCTGTTTTTCCAGCAGCGCTTTCAGTTCATCCGGCAGAAAAGTGTAAGTGATGCACCAGGGAGTTCCGCCCCTCTCGTATTCTGAGATCTCGCTTGATCCGCCGATCACGCCGCTCTTCATAAAGTCCTCTATGGTTTCCTTGTTCAGCACAAAGGAATCTATGGCCTTCTGTCTGTCCGCAATGAGTTGCCGGACCCAGGGGTCGGGACAGTCGGGGCTTAGAATAAATTGGTTTTTCTGAATTGGGTTGGCCAGATAGGGCAGATAACCCAGCCGGGAGGAGACGCTGAACATAACCTTTTTTCTAGCTATGCGGACCAATTCCCCAATGACGGTCTCCTGATGAGGATAGGTATAGGAGATGGGGGTGTCAAAGGATATGACTAGATCGAATGCCCGGTCGGGATATGCCGACAAATCCTCCAGAGCGCCTCTTACAAAGGTAATGTTCTGCTCTACTCCCGCGGCCCGGGCCA
Organism: Lachnospiraceae bacterium; assembly: GCA_014804645.1. Taxonomy (GTDB): domain Bacteria; phylum Bacillota; class Clostridia; order Lachnospirales; family Lachnospiraceae; genus Acetatifactor. The sequence goes on from JAAUZI010000005.1 coordinate 85,368, forward strand.
GCTTCTGCGCCTTGTCCAGCATAGGCTGGGATATGTCAAAATGTGTCACCCGGCAGCCCTTTTTTGCCAGCAGAATGGAAAACCGCCCACACCCGGCTCCGCCGTCAAAGACAGTTTCTACTCCCTCCAGAGCCGCAAGCAGTTCTCTTTCAATATGGCTTTTTTGAATAATATCGTCTATAAAGGTCTCCTCTCTGTGGCTCTCCAACTCTCCCTTGTCGGGCTGGTTCCACAGGCGCTCGGATATCCTTTGGCTGGCATCTGCTGGTATCATCTTGACCTCCTGTTTCTCTCCTACATGTCTCAGGTTCAATAATGAGTTTATCAGAAATATCTTGTTTGAGCCACCTCAGAATCATTTCTAAAAAAGAATGAGCCGATACCCAATTAAGGGGCGGCTCATGTCGGAATGCTCATGGATAGTACCTCTCTGCTCGTGTTCCAGCGCCATCAGGGCGATAACTGTAGCGCTGGCTTTGCATACAATACGCTGCTTAGTCTTCCAGGATTTTCTCACGAAATGCAGCAAAATCCTCTGCCCGCGCCGCCGCCTTGAGCCATATGCGAAGTGTCTCTGTATCCTCCTCATCATGAATGCGGGCAACGATGTCTTCTGGGATATCCCCTAAGTCCTCCAGCAGATCAAAGATCGACTGACGGCTCTGATTGATAGTGCCTTTTTGTATGCCTCTCCGTATTCCTTTCTCAATAAAAACCTCCGACAAATTACACATAGACTGCATCCTCCCCTCGGTCTCTACCTGCATTACCATTCCATACTCTTTTTCCAGTATATCCTTTTTCTCTTCCACTTTCATTTCGGACAGTAGCACTTCCAGCATGGCAATCAGCGTATTTCGGGAAGTCTCCTCCCCGGGGTCGCTGCGTATATTGACAATGATTCCCTGTACAAGTTCCACTCTGTGGGAGTTATCCCTGTCCCCATACACAGTCTTCCGCTCCAGATTAATCTCCTCGATGGAATCTCCCCTTTTTCCACTGTCCATACATATCCAGATGCTGCGCACGTTTTTCAGACTGTCATAATCCGTTCTGTAAAACTCCGTGTTTTTCTGGGCCGAAACCATTCGGGAGAGATAATACACGATCCTGTTCTCCAGATGATACCCCAATACACTATGGCTGGTCAGCTTTTGCGCTTCCAGATTGATAAGGAATTTCATCTTCATCTGTCCGAGATATGCGCTGAAACGGATATCATAATATATCGTACCCTCTCCCGGAACATTGTCCTCCGTCTTGTCTTCCTTGACCCTGCCCAGATTGGTCAGTCCCGGGTCCAGGGCCGACGCGGCCACCTCAATATCGTCCTCGATACAGGAAATGATATCTGTGATTTCCATGTCCCTGCACTCCCGGATGGTATATTTCAGGATTCTCGCCAGAATCTGCTTGTCCGCCAGCAGGAATTTTGCGTTAGTGTCATAGGCGGCGGCGCTCCTGGCAGCCGCTAGCGCCTGAGACAAATGGGTGTCTTCTCTCCGTCTTTTCATACCATACCTCCTCGGTGCTGTGCGCAGGAGATACTATAGTAAACGAAAATTCATTCGTTCGTATTTTATCCGAAAATCTCCTGCTCGTCTTCAATTTTTCATTTTGAGTTTCAAGCATAGATTTTCTGATTTCTTGAGAAGAGAATTGCTCCGTCAAAATGGAAAAGAATATATGCTTTGTAAGTATGGTAGCACGGATAGAGCAAATTTGCAATAGTTTTAAAAAGAATGAGCCGTTACCCTGTAAGGCATCGGCTCACTGTATTATGATTTCATGTCTCTGATAATGCGCTGTATGCTTTTGTGGGACAAACAATATTTGTCTGCCAGCTCCAGGGTGGACATTCCCTCAGAAAAATCCGCATAGATCAGTTTATTCCTGTGGGATAATTCGCGGGTGATCTCGGTTCTGGAACCCCATTTCAGGCGGTTCTCCGAGCGCCTGGGAATGTATATATTTTCGCCGTCCACATACTGTTGTATCAGTTCGATGATTTCCACCGGCAGGATTTCTCCTGCGTTTCTATAGCCCATGTCTGCCTCCTAAATATATATTCTCTTTAGGAATAGCAATGGCTATGACAATTCAGTTTTTATTGCAATAGCCAGTGCTATGCAGACATAACATATCTTCTCATACAGAAATTTCCTCCTCGTAATAAAATTTGATTTCGGGCTGCCCGGTTATCTGCCGCCGCAGCTCTATGGGTCCATTCTAACAGAGGATTGGCTGATTGTCAAAATATTAGTAAATTCAAGACCGGAACGCGAGCCGAGGGTAGCTGAGATTTACCCATCCGCCCACAGTTGTCAAAAGGATCTGATAAGTTGTGTCCGGAGCATCCAGCATGAGTTCATTGGACAATATCCCATCCAGTGTTACAGCGAAAACAGATTTTATATTTTCATCTATTTCCAATTCCAAGGTTTTTCCAATGGAAATGGGAACACCATACTCATGTGGATTAAATCCCTCGTGATAAATGGGACATCCACCTTTATCGTAGCAGCAGGAAATATCATCAGAGAGCTGGTGTTTTTCCATAAGCTCCGACTTTGAAATGTCCGTGACAATCCAATATGGCATAAGCGCGGAGGGGAACTGTTTCTTGCGGTATATTACTAACTTTTTCATGGATAATAAATGATTCCTTTCCATAAAATTTATCTGGGAGTTAATCCCGTTGATATTATAAGCCATCTGTAACAATAGCAGGTACATACAAATCCTTCATAGCTGTCAAATCCGGTCCCGATACTATATCTACGATATCTGTCCAGCCATTTTCTGACTAATTGCATCGCTCTGCATATAATCTGTATACTGACTATATGCACAAATCTTTCCCTCCATATCCAGCGCATTCAATCCACAGAGACCTCCCGATAGACTTTTGATATCCTTCCATCCAGCTATCTCCTCCATGCTTTGATGATAAATGGGATTCACTGCGATCGGCACATGGCCGTCTCGGTCTATAGCGGCCACTCCCATCTGAAGGTTTTCCAGATAATCCCCTGATATCAGATATCGCAGCTGCTCTAACTGGTCTTCCGCTGCCTCGCTGTCTGCGATTTCAGATAACACTCCAATCGCCTGAGGGTACTTCCTCTCCTCAATAAACGCCTGCGCCCGTGTAAATTCAGCCCCATTTCTGTTAATCCGCATTTATTTTTCTAAGCGCTTGAAGTTGGTCACGCTTATTATAAATGATATTCAATATATAAACCCGCTTGGTATGTTCATCAACTCGGTAGTAGATATAGAAATTCTTAGCAATGATTTTGTGGATACCTCGTGAGTGCCATGGTTCCTCTGGGACTATAGCAATGCTTGCAGCCAAATATTCCAGCTTGCTTATTTCTTTATGTATGGCCCGAATGTAGGACAAAGCAATTTCCGGCACGAGCAGGACATCCGTGATGTAATCACGCAGCTCTATAAGATCAGCCGTTGCATCCGGCGTCATAATGACTTCGTAGGAATCCATTATATATGGCTCCTTTCGAGTTCATCGAACACTTCGGTATAAGGTCTTCCTTCCCCAGCAAGGGATTGTTCATAGCTATGCTGGAGTTTTGCGTTTAGTTCGGTTTCAGACATGGTGTCAATTGTTGGCGGCTCGCAAGGAATGGTTAAAGAAAAAGGAATACCATTCCTATATATAATCTGCCGATAAAGGGAGTTAATTACAACGGAAACGGGAATACCGAGCTTTTGAAGAATCTCTTCGGCCTCTGTTTTTACATCGTATTCTACTCTTGCGCTTACGGTTGCATCTTTCATAGAAAACACCTCTCTTTCAAAAATATTGTATTATATAGTCTTGCAGATTGCAATACAAATATACATGATTGATTACTTTTGTGGACACCTAGATTATTTCATGCTAAAATATATTTCAATATAGTATAAAGTGTGTAAAAAGAAAATTATCCCGAGGGCTTACGATGAAAAAGAGAAGAGAAACTCTTATTGCATCTGCACTGATGTGTCTGCTGGTGTTTATCACATATGGACAGACAGGGACTGCGGCGGAAATTCCCTCAGAGGAAACGCCCGGCGTATATACAGAGACCATCAATGCGGCGGAGCCGCAGGGAGACATAGCGCCCGGACAGGAGACATCCGGTTGGAAGAAAATTGCGGATACTATCTGCAGGATACAGGAGTGCAATCTGGACATAGAAGAATGCGCATGGGAAAAATATAAAGAGTATACCGTCGTCTTTGGCCCGGACGATTTTGCGCCGCAGGAAATTATCTGTGACAATTTGTTTTCTTCTTATAAAGACGGCAGAGAAAACTCGAAGATACAGGGATCGTATGAGGCGGCGGGGGAGCAGTGGGAGTATCTCTGGTATGTGGAGTATGATTTTAACGGCGACGGTGGGCTGGACTATATCGTGCTGTACGATTGCCCCGACAAGGAGGAAGGGGTGGATATCGGCGGCGGAGACGTCTGGATCGCGAAGGATTTCCGGAATCGAATCAAGTTGCCCCAGACAACCTATTTGACTGGCGGCACATGGGAGAAACCACAGCTGTATATGATGCTGCTTACCCACACATATGACACCTGGTGGCCGCCAAGTTTTGCTGTCTATCAGGACTATACCAGGCAGGAGATGGCGCTCTATGGTTACCTTGGCAGCTATAAGCGGGCAAGGGCTGTGACGACAGTAGAGGAACTGGAGGGAGTAAGGATAGTACAGACGAGCTTTTCTCTGCCCTACAGTGACGGCTATGATCCCGTCAGGCTGCAGATTACGTGGGATAGAGAGGAAGGGCAAGGATATCAGGTGATCATGCTTGACAGGGTACACAGCCCGCTGGAGACAGGCATGTGTAACTGCGTAGCATGGGACGGCAATGGTGACGGCTATGAGGATATTCTGTATTATGTGGGCAACGATGGCGGAAGCGGCGGGAGCTGGGATTACTACTATCTGCTGTGTTGGTCTGAGGAAGAGCAGAGATATGAGAGTATGCGGCTGCCCCAATGTGTTTCAATAGATTTTGAAAAACATATGCTTTACAACAGAGGACAGTTGGGCGCGCTCCATAGATATCATGAGTTATACGGGCTGCAGGAGGGAGAATACCGGCTGGAGAAAAGGATGGATTTCCTGCTGTGGGCAGATGAAGAAGATAATATGAAAGTCATATACTTCGGGGATGGAGAGTTTATAGAGGAGACGGATATTCCGGATGACATGGATATGGAGGAGATATACGCAGAGATGGAAAGTAAATATCCGGAATTCAGTTACTGGATGCGGTGGTTTATTGAAGGTTGAGGACTTACGATGAAAAAGAGAAGAGAAACACTTATTAAATATTTATTTGTACTGATGTGTCTGCTGGCGCTTACCGCATGTGGACAGGCAGGGTCCGTCGGGAAAACTATCCCAGAGGAAACTTTCCAAGCGGAAACTTCCCTAGAGGAAACGCCTCCAGAGGAAATGCTCTCAGAAAAAACGTCTCCAGAGGAAACACTCGGCGTATATGTGGAGACCATTGGTGAGACGGAGTCGCAGGAGATTGTGACGATAGTAGAAGAACTTGAGGGAGTAAGGATAGTACAGACGGGCCCTTCTTTGCCATACAGTGACGGATATGATTCTGTCAGGCTGCAAATCACATGGGATAGAGACGGGCAGCACGGAGAGCAGGAAATCAAACTTTACAGGATAGATAGTCCACTGACAACAGATAGGAACAACTGTGAGGCCTGGGACGGCGATGATGACGGCTATGAGGATATTTTGTATTATACTGGCTATACGAGCGGCAGCGGAGGGAGCTGGGATCTCTATTATCTGCTGCGCTGGTCTGAGGAGAAACAGGAATATGAAAGCATCGAACTGCCATCGTGTAATTACATTTGTTATGAGGACCATAAAATCCACAGCATAATAATAGATACCCCTGCTCGTCAATATTATAGTATCGACGGTCTTCAGAACGGAGAATATCAAGAGGAGAAAAGCCTGGCTCTTTTGGAGAACATGTCGGATGATGATACATGGGTGTTGACAGTGGAATATTCCGAATATGGAGAGATCGTTGAGACAACAGACCTTTCTCCGGTTCCGGACTGGGAGGAGACCAAGAGCGTCCTAAAGGAAAAATACCCGGAGTTTATTTTTTGGTGGGGGGATTAGCACGTGCCATGTCCACAAAATACTCTTTGATCTCTACTGTATCCAAACCCGCTGATGTCAATAATACTCTCATACCTGTTTCTTCTTTTAGATTACCTGTATGCTATTTTTGAGATAAAAAGCAATACTTTCCAATTTATTCCCCAAAATATATGTCAATAATAAAAACAAGCTTATTGAAAAACACCCGCTTATTCTCTCGGAGCCGGACCGGTGGAATCTCGGACGATCAGCGGCGCTCGCAGCAGGATGGAGCCGATGGGCAGGCTGTTCAAGAGGCACCCCGTAGCGAAGTAGCCGCAGCGTCCCAGGCCAATTCTATCCTGGCGGATGGTGGTCAGGGGCGGAGTGGTGTAGGCGGTCATGGGCAGATCATCAAAGCCGATAATACTCAGATCCCGGGGAATCTGAATCCCTCTGTCGCTGCACTCGGTCATGGCGGAGAAGGCCCGTACATCATGGGAGAACAATATAGCCGTAACGCCGTTGTCCAGCAGTTTGGGGATATAGGTTCTGGTGGATTCCGCTACAAAGTATCCCAGGCCAATGTAGTCCTCATTGATCTCAAGACCGTACTTTTCCAAGGCGCTCAAATAAGCGTGATACCTTGCCTTCAGGATATAGGAGTCCAGGGGGCCTGAGATCAGACCAATCTTACTGTGGCCCAGTTCTGTCAAATGTTTGACGGCCAGCTCTATACCCTCCTGGTTGTCGCATCCCACAGAGGCAATGTAGGGATTGTTTTTGATATAGTTGTCATACAGAACCGTGGGAATCTGGGTTGATTTGAATTCCTGCATCCAGGGGTCCAACAGGGAGAAACCCAGCACAAATGCCGCCTGATAGCTGTGATCCAGCATGAAGACCCCATAGGGCGTCAGCCGTTGGAATTCCATGTCCAGAGGAACGACCTCGATGATCCATCCATCGGCTTCCGCCATTTGCCGGAATCCCTGCACAATGTCGTGGCCGAACTGATTGGGCGTTTCGTAGTCCATGTTCTCAATTAAAATGCACAGTTTTTTCTGTGCGCCGGAAATCCTTCTGCCTATGTAACCCATCTCGGCAGCAGTTTCCAAAACCCTTTTGCGCATGGACGCACTGATATCGGTGGCGTTGTTCAGCGCTTTGGATACTGTACTTTTGGATACGCCGAGCTGTGCGGCGATATCGGATATGGTGATCATAAGTACTCCTCAATGGTCAGCGGCCGCGCGGAATCGACAAGAATTGTTTCGCAACTTGTATTTTTGAGTATAAGCCCGCTAATACCGCGAATCCTGTAAAAAAGTTTGTGAAAAATGCCAATAATTTCTTTTTCTCGAAACTAATTATAGCAACAAGGAAAAGAAAAGGCAAGAGAGAGTTCTAAACTTTCTGGGAGGATATGCCGGGAACAATATCGTGAAATTGCGATTCTATGCTATTTCTCGGATATTCTATTACGAAAAACATAGCACCCATTGTTTCGAAACAACAGAAAAATGAAGGCGTAGAAAAGTATACAAAATGCACAACAAGAGCAGAAAAACAGGATATAATGTGTAAAATCTAACGAAAAATGTGGTTGACTTTCAAAATTTTGTATGGTAATTTATAGAAGACTAATATACCGAAACTTGTTTCGGAGATGTGTATGAAGGAGGACGTATTTTATGAAAAAGAAAGTTTTAGCATGTACTTTGGCAGCCATGTTGTCCGTTTCCATGTTGGCAGGCTGCGGCAGCGACAGCGGCAACGCGGGCAATGGCGGCAGCACCGGCGGGGATGTGACTCTGAAGGTATGGTGCCCGCAGAATCAGGTAGACACCGGCATTATGGAAGAACAGCAGAAAGCCTTTGCTGCTGCTCATCCCGAGTGGAACATCACCTGGGTAACTGAGATCGTGGGCGAGGACAACGCCAAGACTGAGGTTCTCAAGGATGTGGACGCTGCGGCGGATGTATTCCTGTTTGCCTCCGATCAGCTGATCGAGCTGGTGGATGCAGGCGCTATCGCACAGCTGGGCGGAGAAGCCGAGAAGATGGTGAAAGAGACCATTGCTGATTCCGTTCGCGCTACAGCCATGGTGGGGGATGCAACCTATGCAATTCCTTTTACCCACAATACATTCTTTATGTTCTATGATAAGACCATCATGGATGAGAGTGATGTGACTTCCCTGGAGAAGATCATGGCGAAGGAAACCGCAGACAACGTATACAACTACTATTTTGAGTCTTCAGGCGGCTGGAAATTGGGTGCTTACTATTATGGAGCAGGACTGACCGTGTTCGGCCCTGAGGGTAATGATCTGGATGCAGGCGTAAACTGGAACAATGCAACCGGTGTGGCAGTTACCAACTATCTGATCGATCTGATCAACAACCCGAAATGTGCTTACGATGGTGAGATCGCTGTCAGCGAGCTGATTGAAGATCACAGACTGGGCGTGTGGTTTGACGGTTCCTGGAACTATGACACTTACAAGAATATCCTGGGCGATGATATGGGTATCGGCGTGATTCCCACCTTCAATCCCGATGGAAACGATTATCAGCTGCTTGGTTTCTACGGATCCAAGGCGATCGGTGTAAATGCCCACTCTAAGAACATGGCGGCGGCAGTGGCTTTTGCAACCTTCCTGGGCAATGAGGAGAATCAGATTCTGCGCTATGAAAAATCCGCACAGGTTCCTACCAATATCAATGCAGGTTCCAGCGATGCTGTTCTGGCCGACCCTCTGGCAGCAGTTATTGTAAAGGAGTCCAATGAGGCCAGCGTTATGCAGCCCTCTCACAGTGTATTCTCCTCCAGATATTGGACCTACGCAGGCGCTATCCCCACCGAGATCAGAAGCGGTGAGATCAACAAGGGCAATGTGCAGGAGAAACTGGATGCTTTCGTGAAGGCTATGACCGAGTAATAAGTTCTGGAGATAAGGAAACCATAGCGGTTTCCTTATCTTCCCCTAAAAATATGAGGAGGTTTTGTATGGGGGCTTTGAAGAAGAATAATATACAGACAACTTCCGGGAAACCCAGCGATGCAAGTGTCGGTGAGGCAATCATAAAAGGAAATGCGCTCACAAAAGGCTCGCTTTTTGTCTTTGGCCTCGGAAATATTTTGAACAAGCAGTTTATAAGGGGATTGATCTTCCTTGCAATCGAGATAGCCTATATTTTTTATATGGCAACATTTGGTGTCAGCGCCATCGGAAACTTTATGACGTTGGGAACCAAGGAGCAGGGACAGAGCTACAATGAGGCTCTGGGGATCTACGAGTATACCGCAGGAGATAACTCCATGCTGTTCCTTCTGTATGGTGTCATCACCATTGTACTTACGCTGGCTGTTATTTTTATAGCCTGTATGTCGGCAAAGAGCGCTTACTGCACACAGCTGCGCAAGGAGCGGGGATTGCATATTCCCACCTTCAAAGACGATGTTCTGTCTGTCCGTGAGGAAAATATCCATACCGCACTGTTGGCGCTGCCCATTTTGGGTATTATCATTTTCACCATTGTACCGCTGGTATTTATGATCCTGATTGCGTTTACCAGCTATGACCATGAACATCAGCCCCCCGGAAATCTGTTTACCTGGGTGGGATTGGATAATTTTAAGACCATGCTGGGCCAGGGCAGCAAGCTGGCGGCCACCTTCTGGCCGGTACTGAGCTGGACTTTGATCTGGGCCGTGTTCGCTACCTTCAGCTGCTTTATCCTTGGCATTATCCTGGCCCTGCTGATTAACCGCAAGGGTACCAGGATCAAGGGTTTCTGGAGATTTATGTTTGTGCTGTCCATCGCAGTGCCCCAGTTCGTGTCTCTGCTGAGCATGAGAACGATATTCAACGCCAACGGCCCTGTGAATGTGCTGCTGCGGGAGATCGGAGTCATCGGTATGACGGAGTCTGTTCCGTTCTTTACGGACCCCACGCTGGCCAAGATTACCATTATCTGCATCAACCTCTGGATCGGTATTCCCTTTACCATGTTGTCCACCACAGGTATCCTGCAGAATATTCCGGCGGAGCTGTACGAGGCGGCCAAGATCGACGGCGCCAGCGCCTTTGTGATCTTCCGGAAAATCACGATTCCGTATATTGTGTTTATCATGACGCCCAACCTGATTACATCCTTTACGGGCAATATCAACAACTTTAACGTAATCTTTCTGCTCTCCGGCGGCGGGCCTGACACGCTGGACTACTACTATGCGGGTAAGACGGATCTGTTGGTAACCTGGCTGTACCGTCTGACCATCACGCAGAAGGATTACAACCTGGGTGCCGTAATCGGTATTTTGGTATTCATTATTCTGGCTACTTTGTCACTGTTGACCTACCGGCACACCGGTTCCTACAAAGATGAGGGGGCGTTCCAATAATGAAAGCGAAGAGATTTATTACCAACACATTTGTTCATATACTGCTGGCCATACTCAGTTTTATCTGGGTGCTGCCCATATTTTATGTGGTGCTGACCTCCTTCAGAAAGGAGGGGGGCTCTTACAAGAGTTATATCTGGCCCAGAGGATATACTCTGGACAATTACGCCAACCTGTTTAAGCCTACCAGTCAGATCGACTTCTTCAGATGGTTTACCAACACGCTGGTAATCGCCATCTTCAGTACGATCGTCGCCGCGTTCTTCGTGCTGTGCGTATCTTACTGTATGAGCCGTCTGCGGTTCAAGATGCGTAAGCCCTTTATGAACATTGCTCTGATACTGGGCATGTTCCCCGGCTTTATGTCCATGATCGCCGTGTACTATATCCTGAAGGGTCTGGGATTCTTGGAGACAGGTGTATTAAAGCAGGTGGCGCTGGTCATGGTGTATTCGGGAGGCGCCGGACTGGGTTTCTATATGGCAAAGGGTTTCTTTGACACCATACCCAAAACCATAGATGAGGCGGCCTACATTGATGGGGCCACCAAGTGGGATACATTTATCCATGTGACGATCCCCATGTCCAAGCCGATTATCACTTACACGTTGATTACCACTTTCATGGGTCCCTGGGTAGATTATATTTTTGCCAAGGTTATCATGGGCAATGACACTAAGTACTATACCATTGCCATCGGTCTGTGGACCATGCTGGAGAAGGAATATGTCGAGACCTTCTATACGCAATTCTATGCGGGCTGCGTATTGATATCCATTCCCATTTCCATTCTGTTCGTGCTGACACAGAGATGCTATGTGGAAGGATTGTCGGGAGCTGTGAAGGGATAATCCCTGTAGGTTCTGTCAGAGACGAGGGCCGCTGCGAAAATAAGCGTATTTATTTTGCAGCGGCTCTCTTTTTGTTCAATGCGGTATTTTATGGAGACTTTTTCTATTTGAGCAATATCGCAGACACAGTGGTAGTTGGCAAAGCCAACTACAGATATGCATGAGGGGATTTGAATGAAAAAATTTCAGTATTCCAAAGAGTTTGATACAGAATATGGCTATGACGGAAAGGACCTGGGAATGGTCTGCACCTCTCAGGAGACAGACTTTAAACTGTGGGCGCCCTTTGCCGACAGTGTGGAACTGTGCCTGTATGAGAACGGGGACAGGGAGACCGAGCGTTGTCGCCTTTTGAATATGGAAAAGGGGGAACGGGGAGTCTGGCACCTGCGTCTGGAGGGAGATTTTCACGGCTATTACTATGACTACCATATCTGGACAAAAGGGGAATGTGTGCAGACTGCGGACCCATATGCCGTGGGTTGCGGCTGCAATGGCTACCGCAGTATGGTGGTGAATCTGGAGCGCACCAACCCGGAGGGATTTGAGAGGGACGAGGTTCCTCCCAGGCCCGTGGAAAATATTATCTATGAACTGCATATCAAGGATTTTTCCCATGATCCCGACAGCGGTATACCTCGGGAGTACCGGGGAAAATACAAGGCGTTTACGATGCAGGAGGGAAACGGGGAGTATCCCACATGTGTGGCTTACCTGAAAGAGCTGGGTATCACCCACGTACATCTGTTGCCATTTTTTGATTACGGATGGCTGGACGAGGAGGGCAATGAGGAGCAGTTTAACTGGGGCTATGATCCAGTGAATTACAATGTGCCGGAGGGTTCTTATGCCACGGACGCATGTGACGGCACGGTGCGTATAAAGGAGTGTAAGGAGATGATTCAAGCCCTGCATCGGGCAGGTATCCGGGTGGTTATGGATGTGGTGTACAATCACACCCATGACGCGGATTCCTGGCTGGAAAGAACGGCGCCGGGATATTACTGCCGCCGTCTGAAGGACGGCACGCTTTCCAACGGCTCCGCCTGTGGCAGCGATATGGCGGTGGGCAGGAAGATGGTGGATAACTATATTGTCAATTCTGTGATGTACTGGGCCAGGGAGTATCATCTGGACGGTTTTCGATTTGACCTGATGGGGTTGCTCACGGTGGAACTGATGAATCGGATTCGTCAGGAGCTGGACCGGGAGTTCGGGAAAGGGGAGAAACTGCTGTACGGGGAACCCTGGAGAGCGGCGGAATCCCCCATGGAGAAAGAGACCCGTGCTGCCCTGAAAGAGAATATCAAGTATCTGGACGAGGGAATAGCCGTCTTCAGTGACGATACCCGGGATATAATCAAGGGGCATGTGTTTTACGAAGAGGAGCCGGGTTTTGTGAACGGCGGAAAGAATTTGGAGAAGAAGGTGCTGCAGGCTGTGACCGGGTGGTGTACGGACACTTACGGCCAGGGTGGATTCCGGCCTAAAAGCTGCGCTCAGATTATCAACTATGTGTCCGCCCACGACAATTTCACCCTGTGGGATAAGCTGGTCATGTGTCTTCATGGAAAGGGCGCCGACTACGCCAGACCCTATGAGGACGTACAGTGTGCCAACAAGCTGGCGGCTATGATCTATTTTACCTGTCAGGGCAGTCTTTTCTTCCAGGCGGGGGAGGAGTTCGGACGCACTAAGCTGGGGGATGGCAACAGTTACCGCTCTCATCCCAGAATCAATATGTTGAGATGGCGGCAGACTGTGGAGTATGGGGAGCTGCTGGAGTATTACAGAGGACTGATACGGCTGCGCAAGCGGCTGCCGGGACTCTGCGACAAGAGCGCCGCAGCGGCAGAGCGGATTTTGGAGAGGGAGATACTCGGGCCGGGAGTGGTGGCTTATCGCATGGACAACCGCCCCGGGGAAGACTGGAAGAAACATGCCGACACAGCGCAGGAGTGGGGCTGGCCGGAGATATTCGTAGCCTACAACGCTTCGGATAAGGCGGCGTCGATTGATTTGCCCCAGGGGCAATGGAATGTTTTGGCGGACGGGCAGCAGGCGGACTATACCTGTGAGATGCAGATTCGGCGGGAGGGCATGATCTCTGTTCCCCCCTGCAGCGGCATGATTATGGGACGCGCGTTGGGAGCGTAGATATGCAGAGAAGAGGAAGCTATGAAATTTCAATATGGAAAACAAGACTGGAAAACCTTTGAGAGGGGCGAGGAGAACTGTTATCTCATGACAAATGGGCTGGGGGGCTTTTCCTCCCTCAGTATGATTGCCTCCTGCAGCAGGGGAGACCAAGCCGTGCTGATGGCCTGCACCCACTCCCCCAATCACCGCTACAACATGGTCCACCGGCTGGAGGAGACCCTGGAACTGGGCGATATGCCCTATCCTTTCAAGCGGGTCTTTCTCTCCAGTCAGGACTTTCAGTGCCACGAAAAGCGCGAGAATGGATATGGCCTGCAGACTGGCTTTTCCTATGAGGATTATCCGGTGTGGACCTATTTGACGGAGGGCGTGGAGGTGGTGCGCACCCTGGCTCTGATGCAGGGCAGAAATGTGGTGGGCGTCTCCTATCGGATCAGAAACCGCTCTCAGCACGCTGTGACGCTGAGAGTGCGGCCTCATCTGCAGTTCGTTCCCAAAGGGCAGCGCCTGTCTGTGGGTCAGGAGTTTTTGTTTGCGGAGAACAGGATTACCTCCAACGGGCAGACGCTGTTTCTGCGCACCAACGGAGTGTGTCAGGAGATACCGACTCAGTACCATGAGGACCTGTACTATCAGGATGATGTGAAGGACGGTAAGATGGCTCTGGGGCGCACGGCGGTAAACCATGAGATTTATTTTACCGTTGAGCAGGGACAGGAAGAATCGTTGGAGATTGTGTACGGGATGGAGGAAAATCTGCCCCATATGACGGAAATCCTGCAGAACGTTTCGGACCACCGGAAAAACTTGCAGGAGAGATTTCACGATGAGACCGCAAGGGCACTGGCAGCCAGTGCGGATCAGTTTATTTCCTATCGGGAGTCCACGAGACAGAAGACGATTTTGGCGGGATTTCCTTTCTTTGAGGATTGGGGGAGAGACACCATGATCGCGCTGGTAGGGTGCTGTCTGTCCACCGGGCAGTACGATACGGCACAGAGCATTCTGCGGACTTTTATGGCGCATTGCCGCAGAGGACTTATGCCGAATTTGTTCCCGGAAGGGACACAGGCGCCTGCGTATAATACTGTGGACGCCGCACTGCTGTTCATTCTGGCTGTATATGAGTATCTGCGCAGAACGGGGGACAATGTTTTTGTGAGACAGGCATATCCGGTGATGCAGGATATTATCAGGTGGTATGCGAAGGGGACAGACTATGGGATCCACATGGATCAGGACGGTCTGATCTCGGCGGGGCAGGGATACGATCAGGTGACGTGGATGGATGTGCGGGTGGAAGACATCCTTCCCACGCCCCGTCACGGAAAGCCGGTGGAGATCAATGCCTATTGGTACAATGCGCTGCGCATTATGGAGGAGCTTTCCCGGGGACAGACACGGGAGACTGGGAAACAGTCTCGGGAGGGTCAGTTCCAGGACGAGATAGACTACGGCGCTATGGCTGACAGAGTGTACGCTGTGTTTGAGACCTTGTACTGGAATCCAGAGAAAGAGTGTCTCAGGGATGTGATCTCCGGCACGGCGGCGGACAATCAGGTGCGGTGCAACCAGATCTGGGCGGTGTCTCTGCCTTTTTCCCTGCTTTCCAGAGAAAAGGAAATACAGGTGGTGGAGGCCGTGTACCGCAAGCTTTACACGCCGGTGGGACTGCGGACTCTGGCTCCCGAGGACGACCAGTTCCATCCCTTTTACGGCGGGGCGCAGCTGGACCGGGATCTGGCGTATCATCAGGGGACTGTGTGGACATTTCCTCTGGGGGGATATTATCTGGCGTATTTGAAGGTGCATGACTACTCCCGGCAGGCCAAGGCCTATGTCAAGGAGCAGTTGAGAGGAATCGAGACAGCTCTGCGCGAGGGCTGTGTGGCTCAGCTGCCGGAGATATACGACGGCGGCAATCCGGTAAGCTCCAAGGGCTGTTTTGCCCAGGCCTGGAGCGTTGGCGAGATTTTAAGAGTTTACGAGGTGCTGGAGCATGTATGACAATTATATTTTCGATCTGTACGGAACGCTGGCGGATATCCGTACCAATGAGAACAAGGCGTATCTGTGGGCGAAGATGAGTGAATTATATGCCTCTTTGGGGGCTGCCTATACCCCATTACAGTTGCGCCGGGCATTTCGGCGTCTGGAGGAGGAGAGCACTCTGCGGGCACAGAAGAAGGCCGCGGATTTCGGTCAGAGAGATGTGCTGGTGGAGCCGGATCTGACAGGGGTTTTTCAGAGAATGTTCCGGGAGAAGGGTGTGTCTTGCGACCGACAGACGGCCCGGATGACGGCAATTTTTTTTCGTACCTTGTCCAGGCAGCTGCTAATGGTGTATGATGGGGTAAAGGATACGCTGGGAGAGCTTAAAGCCAGAGGAAAACATCTGTATCTGCTGTCCAACGCCCAGAGTGATTTCACCAGGCCGGAGCTGGAGATGCTGGGGCTTACGGACTGCTTTGACGGCATTTTGATCTCCTCCGAGGAGGGGTGCAAAAAGCCCTGTGAGGCCTTTTTTCGCAGACTGTTGGAGCGGTATGATTTAAGTCCGGCGAGCTGCCTTATGGTGGGGAACGATATGAATTCGGACATTGTCGGGGCGGCTGGTGTGGGGATGGACAGTCTGTATATTCATACGGATACCTCCCCCGGCTGCGAGGGCAAATACAGCCCTACCTACTGCGTGATGGACGGGGACTGGAAAAAGGTGGCTGATATCCTGCTGGGCAGCGGCGGATACACGGAGCGAGAAAAACGAGGATAGTCAGGAAGGAATAGGTGCGGAAAATGAATCTGGGAAGACGGAAAAGTTACCAGGTGTCGGGGCAGAAGGTCACGCTGACTTTTGAACAGGGTGAGGCGGAAATATGGGCGGTTGCCCCCGAGATCATCAATGTATTCTGCGGTCTGGAGAGTCGGGAACACGACTCCAAGGCCATTGAGGGAGAAAAGCAGCAGCTGGTGGAGCTGACCGTGGAGGAGCGGGAGGACGGCCTGTGGATTGGCACGGGAGTCGTGTCCGTCAGGGTCAGTGACGGTTTCTATGTGGATTTTTATGACCAAAAGGGCAATGCCGTGTGTGTGGATTATCGAGGAGAGCGTAAGCCCCTGCAGGTGATCAGCGACGAGGCTCTGGAGATTCTGGCCAGTGAGGGGCATAAGTCCGACAGGAGGATGGATCACGCTTTCGACGTACTGAAACGGCTCTGGGGAGACGAGCATTTTTACGGGCTGGGAGACAAGACGGGATTTCTGGATAAGCGAAACTATGACTACGAGATGTGGAACACTGACAATCCCGATCCCCAGGTGGACAGTTTTAAGGCGCTGTATAAGTCCATTCCCTTTTTCATGGCTTTGACGGGAGAGTATGTGTACGGCATTTTTCTGGACAATACTTACAAGAGCTTTTTCAACATGGGGCAGGAGTCGCAGGAGTACTATTATTTCGGTGCGGCGGCGGGGAATCTGGACTACTATTATATGACAGGAAATTCCATGGCCGAGGTGCTTTCCCACTATACCTATCTCACGGGAACTTGTCCCCTGCCGCAGAAGTGGACGCTGGGCTATCACCAGTCCAGGTGGGGGTACACCACGCAGGAGGATGTGGAGGAGATCGCCCGGGGTATGCGGGAGAAGGATATTCCCTGTGATGTCATTCATTTTGACATTGACTATATGCAGGACTACAAGGTGTTCACCTGGAATGAGAGGCGGTATCACGGGGATGCGGCGGGATATCTGCAGACGCTGAGAGAGCGGGGATTTAAACCGGTTGTTATCAATGACCCGGGTGTAAAAAAGGAGGCGGGATACGCCGTCTATGAGGAGGGCGTGAAGAAGGGGTACTTTGCCAGAACGCCCCAGGGAGAGGTATATATCAACGCCGTGTGGCCCGGAGACGCGGCGTTTCCGGATTTTGGCAACCCGGCAGTGAGAGACTGGTGGGGAGAGAATCAGCGTTTTCTATTGGACAAAGGGGTTCGGGGTATCTGGAACGATATGAATGAACCAGCCAGTTTCAAGGGTCCTCTGCCGGAGGACGTGGTGTTCACGGATGAGGACAAGGAGGCCAGCCATGCCAAAATGCACAATGTCTATGGGCACCATATGGCCAGAGCCGCCTATGAGGGGCTGAAACGTCTGGATGGGCGCAGACCCTTTGTGATTACCAGGGCCTGTTATGCGGGCAGCCAGAAATATAGCACCTGCTGGACCGGAGACAATCATAGTATCTGGGCGCACTTGCAGATGGCGATTCCCCAGCTGTGCAATCTGGGCCTGTCGGGTATGCCTTTTGCGGGCACGGACGTGGGCGGTTTTGGTTCGGACACCACCGGAGAGCTGCTGGCCCGCTGGGTGCAGGTGGGGTGTTTCTCCCCTCTATTCCGCAATCACTCCGCCATGGGAACCAGGCAACAGGAGCCGTGGCAGTTTGGAGAGGAGATTCTGAATATCTATCGGAAGTATGTAAAACTGCGCTACCACTGGATTCCGTATTTTTACGATTTATTCCGCGAGACGGAACGGACAGGCGCACCAGTGATGCGGCCTCTGGTATACCACTATGAGGGGGATGAGACTGTCAGAACCTGCAACGATGAATTCCTGCTGGGAGACCGGATTCTGGTGGCGCCGGTAGTCTGCCAGGGCATGACTAAGAGGATGGTGTACCTGCCGGAGGGCAGCTGGTATGACTATTGGACGGATGAGAAGTTCACCGGGCCGGTGTGGATAGTCAAGGACGCCCCTCTGGAGGTGTGCCCCATCTATGTGAAAGCAGGCAGTGTGATTCCCGCCATGGAGCCTATGTCCTATGTGGGCGAGCGGGAGGAGGATACGCTGCTGCTGGACGTATATCCGGGCAGCGGCGAGTGGGAACACTATATGGACAACGGGGAGGATTTCGCCTACCGGGAAGGGGAGTACAATCTATATCGCCTTACGGTGAGTGAAGATGGCAGCGTGCGTTGCAGGCTGGCGCACCACGGCTATGAAAAAACCTATCGCCGGGTGCTTGCCAACCGATTTGGCTCCATGACAGAGTTGTCTATTGAATAATTATAGAGTTTCAAATAATTTTTTTACAATTTCATAGCAGAGCTTGGGGCGGCGGTACTCGTCTACGATTCCCTTGTTGTTCATGGTGCGGGGCCGTCCGTACCATCCCTCCTCGCTGATGCGGATATCGCAGAACTGCCAGAGATAGACGCCTGTGCAATCAGGGTAGGAGAGGATGGCTTTTATCTGCTCCTGCAGGGCATGGGCCTGATATTCCTCACTCCACTTGGTGGCATAGGTACTCCGGCAGCCGTAGATCCCCCCTGCGCCGATTTCTGTTATCAGGAAAGGCTTGCCCTTTCCCCCTGACTCATTTTGAATCCAGCTGTACAGGTCGTCCAGACATTCCCTCGGCGGCGTGTCGTGATACCAGAGGGGATAAATGTTGTGAGATACCACATCCGGGAGGTCAAAACAGATATCGGACTTGGATTTACAGCTGGCGAAGGAGCAGGGCCGGGTACGATCTAAGGAGCGGAGCAGGTCAAACTGCTGACGATAGCACTCTCTGCCGTATTCGGTGTCGCTGGCACATTCATTTAAAATTCCCCAGATATAGATGGAGGGATGGTTGTAGTGGCACTGTACCATCTCCCGGATCACCTGCTCTGCCTGCCGCTCAAAATTGGGATTCTGCATCTGCTCCAGACTCAGTCCCCGGGCATGATTCTCCTCCCACACCAAGATACCCTGTTCGTCGCACAGATCGAGAAAGATTTCGTCGTTGGGGTAGTGGACGGTGCGGACGGAGTTGGCGCCCATATGCTTTATCAACGCCAGATCACTAGCCATGGCGGCAAAGGGGAGCGCGCAGCCGAACTGCGGGTGATCCTCGTGGCGGCACAGACCCCTGATATGCAGCGGGTTTCCGTTTAAAAGAATCTGCTTGTCCTCTATGCTAATTTCTCGAAAACCAAAGCGGTCCACCAGGTCGTCAAAAGTCTGACCGTCCTTTTCCAGCAAAACTTCTACATTATACAGCACAGGAGTCTCGGGAGACCAGGGTGTGATATCTTGGAAAACCAGCTCTCCGGTGTGGACACTGATGCCGGAGGGTAGTGTCTGCGCCGGGAAAGTCAGTATCTCATCCGCGATAGTGATCCGCAGGGTCACCGGCTCCGTTTCCGACAGATTTTGAACCGCCGTCTCCACCCGGGCGTGCCAAAGGCCCTCTTTAAAGTAGGGCGTCACATGGACATATTCGACGAAAGAGCCGCCCACCTGCTCCCACACAACAGGGCGGGAGACGCCGCCGTAGGACATGTAATCATTGGGCACATGCAGAGCGCTCTTTTCGGAAAAGCGGTTATCCGCTATGATTTCCAGTCTGTGGAGACCGGAGGGTACGTCCTGAACCACGGCGGAAAAGGCAGTGTAGGCATTGTAGTGTTCGGCGATTCGCTGACCGTCCAGCAGCACGGTGGCCGTATGACTCACACCCTTGCAGACAATGCGGATATTTCCCCCTGCCATAAATTGAGTGGTATAGCTGCCCTCTCCCCGATACAGCCCAAAATCAGGATAGTTTTCCCAACAGCTGGGAGTGGGAACCTGAAATTGCTTTCCGGCATGCTCGCCCTGGAGGGGAGAAAAGGTCCACAGTTTTCCCGTCAGCTCCTCCTGCTTTCTGATGCGGTGCGTTGCGAATGTGCGTATCATCTTTTTCTCCTTTCGAGCAAGTGTTTTTACAAAGAAACTTATATTATTTTATACAAAAATAATTCCCTCGTCAACTGAAGCTGAAAGAGGGGTAACCTTCCTGTAGGCATGCGGTTTACAAGGTGTATTTTTTATAATTTTATTGCGCTTTTGAGCTCAACATATTATAATCTGACTGTAATATTTTTTGAAGTATTGGGAGAATCCATGCGTCCAATCATTGGCGCAGCGCTGGCGTTTGAAGGGTGATACTATGGACTATGATGTGATAATAGTGGGGGCGGGTCCCGCAGGCTTATTTACAGCTATCGAGATGCTTTACTGCGAGTCGAAAAAAAAGATATTGATAATTGAAAAGGAGCAGCCCGCTGAAGAAAGATACTGCCATATAACGATGGACTTTTCGGGCGTGGGGGCATTCTCCGACGGTATGCTCTCGCTGTTCTGCGGGAGTGGCGGAACGCTGCCTAAGCTTATTGGAGAGAGGAAGACGCAGGAGCTGATCGACTATACCGACACAATATATCTGGAATTCGGCGCGGACGAACACATGGACCGTCCTATCCGTCAGCTCAAAGCGGAAATGACGCAGCGGCTCTATGCACGCATGGAAAAGTATCTGCTCGACAATGGGGTGGAGATACGTTTCGGCACGGCGTGTGACGATATAATCCTTGAGAACGGACAGTGTACGGGCGTAATCTGTTCGGGCAGCCCGATTTATAGTCTCTATAACGTTATTGCGACTGGTAGAAAAGGCGCAGACTGGCTGGAGAGGATATGTGTATCACGCGGTCGTTCCGACATGAACCTGAAAAAGGACAATGCAGGCCGAATAGAAATGGACGAACGTCTCAAGACGAACATCAAGTGTCTGTATTTCCTGGGCGATTGCAGCGGCTGGACGCGCGGATTTATGATGGCATCGGCAATGGGGGTGCTCATGGGTCAGATACTATACTACCCTGAATTTGCGCAGCGAGTTTTTATGGGAGACCGGTGTTGGTGAATCTATTCCCCATCAATTATTGCCCTGTTACTTGAAACCCTTCAGCCCCGTATCAGCCGACACTCCACCTCCAAAACAGTTCCGTTCTGAAGAGATATTATAAACTTATTTTCCCTGTCATTGGTCTCGATATCGCTTATTCCCATATCGTCCGCATCGTTGAGTAGCTCAAAAAGCTTATCCTTAAAGTAATCCATAGTTACCTCTTTCCTGCATTCAAACTTTTCTCTTTTTACAGAACATATGATTCTGTATGTAGTATTATAATGCATGTATCAGGTCATAAGAAAACTATAACAAGTCTAAGGGTGGATTACAAGTCTCTATAGGTCAAGAAATATCGACAAAAGCTGACAAAAAAATGTAGAACGTACATTCCTGTAAATTAATTACTGATACTTATTTAGGGTTACAAAAGCACTGTAACAAGTATAAAATAAAAGTGTTAAAGCATAACAAAAACACATATGTTGGGGGTGCGGATATGGAAGAGAATTTTGGCCATTTGGAGATTCGACTGAACGAGTTACTCAAGAAAAAGGGACTGAGCAAAAATAAGCTGTCCTACAAGGCGGAGATGAACTGGAAACAGATCGACAACTATTGCACCAACAATATCACTCGGCTGGACGTGTATGTCCTGTGCAAACTCTGCACTGTATTGGAGTGCCGAATAGAGGATTTGCTGGTCTTCTACCCACCCGAAAAGAAATAGCCAGAGATAGAAAAGCGCAACAAAACATAACGAAAACAGCTCCCAAATGTCAGCTATGATTGATGGACAGAAAAGATATCTCATTTTATAATGTAAGTAAAGCGGACAAAAGTGGGAAAAATATGAAAAACCCAAAGGAATGGAGCGAATGTTATGGAACAGATACTGTGTATTCAAAATCTATGCAAGCAATACCCCTCCTTTTGTCTGCGGGATGTATCCTTCACTGTGGAAAAAGGAATGATTATGGGCTTTATTGGGCGCAATGGAGCGGGCAAAACTACCACTCTGAAATCCATTATGAATCTGGTGCATCCCGACAGCGGAGAGGTTCGTTTTTTTGGCATGGAGCTGGGGGAGAGGGAGCAGGAGATCAAGCAGCATATCGGCTATGCCACCGGGGGTATCAGTTACTATCACCGCAAGAGAATAGGGGAGATTATTCAGGTGACTAAAACCTTTTATTCCAACTGGGATGACGGGGCATGCAGGCATTATCTGGAGGTATTCGCTCTGAACCCTGAGAAAAGGCTGTCGGAGCTGTCTGAGGGCATGAAGGTGAAATTCAATCTGACGTTGGCCCTGTCGCACCATGCGGAATTTCTGATTCTGGATGAGCCTACCAGTGGACTGGACCCTGTATCCCGGGAGGAGCTGCTGGAGATATTTCTGGACCTGGCGGCTCAGGGAGTGTCCATTCTTTTCTCCACACATATTACCTCGGATCTGGAAAAATGCGCAGACGTTATTACCTATATTCAAAAAGGCCAGATTATAGCCTCCCAGCGCATAGAGGATTTCGTGGAACGCTACCGGCTGGCGGCCATGCCCGGAGAATTGACGCCGGCCCAGAGAGAGCTGGCATTGGGAATCCGGCGCAGTAAGGAAGGACAGACGGCGCTGATTCTCAGGGAGCAGGAAGAGTCATTTTGCAGCGCAAAGTCCATAGAAACGGAGAGCGGGTGGGCGGGACCGGCACGGATCACAGCCGCTGACCTGGAGACCATCATGGTACATCTGGAAGGGGGCACAGATTGAAAAGTATGAGCAAACTGATTAAAAAAGAACTCACCTTGACGGCGGCGCCGCTAACGTATATTTTTCTGGCCTTTGGGCTGATAACTATGATTCCGGGGTATCCCATTCTGGTGGGCGGTTTCTTTATCTGCCTAGGAATTTTTTATACATTCCAGTTTGCCCGGGAGTACAATGACGTGCTGTACACGGCTCTGCTGCCGGTGCGAAAGAGAGATGTGGTGAAGGTTCGGTATCTCTTTGTGGTATGTATCCAACTGGCGGGCACTGTGATCTGCGGACTGCTGACTCTGCTGCGCATGACAGCGCTGCGGGACGTTCAGGTGTATCAGACCAATCCCCTGATGAATGCAAACCTGGTGTTTCTCGCCTGGCTGCTGGTGATTATGATGTTGTTTAATGTGATATTTATGGGCGGATTTTATAAGACGGCCTACTATTATGGAAAACCGTTTGTCCTGTTTTGTGTTGCCGCTTTCGTGGTGGTAGGACTGGGGGAGACGCTGCACCATATTCCCGGCTTGACCTGGCTGAATGACGCCGGGGGAGCGGGTGTAGGGCGTCAGGCCGTCATATTGCTGGCGGCGGCAGTGGTCTACGCCGCAGGGACGCTGCTGTCCATGAAACGTTCGCAAGAGCGCTTTGAAAAACTGGATCTGTGAGGAGTATAATCTATGTTGAGTGAAAACCTGTATAATCTGCGAAAATTTCATAAGCTGTCCCAGGAACAGGTGGCGGACCGCCTGAGCGTCTCGCGGCAGGCGGTGGCCAAATGGGAGACCGGGGAGACCACACCGGACATTCACAACTGCATGGCGCTGGCCCAGCTGTATGACGTATCCCTGGACGAACTGGTGAACTATGACGGAGAAGGCGGTAATATGACGGTTCCCCCCAAAGGCAAGCATCTGTTCGGTGTGGTGACAGTGGGGGACAAGGGCCAGATCGTGATCCCCAAACGGGCCAGAGAGATTTTTCGGATTGAGCCGGGGGATCGGCTGATGGTGCTGGGGGACGAGGCCCAGGGCATCGCCATGATCCGGGAGGATGATATGTTATGCTTTATGAATGACATGCAGCAGGCTATGAAGGAGGAACACTTTTAACTTGTTTAGCTTGTTGACTTGTTGAATATGACCTTAAAATAGTTGACAATTTTGGCGTACAATTTATAATTATATTTAGAATAATTGAAATGCGAGGTAAATTCATGCGCCATCCGATTTGATTACGTTCAAAAGGTTTCCTTTACCGTGGAGATTGAATAATATCCATGGTTATTTTGTCGTATTCAAATATAAATTAAGGGTGGTGGTACTCATGAAAAGAAATCTCTTTTTTATGTATTCCATATCCTTTTTTCAGGGTATGGTTTTTTATTCGTCAATCGCAACACTATATCGTCAGGCCGCCGGGATTTCTATCTTTCAGATTACGATGATAGAAAGCATTTCCTTGGTACTTTCTTTTGCCTTTGAAATCCCGTGGGGCGTTCTGGCAGACCGTATTGGTTACAGGCGCACAATGATTGTTTGTAGTGCTCTGTTTTTTATCTCCAAAATCATTTTCTGGAAGGCGCAGGGCTTTGCGGATTTTCTTTTGGAAAGGGTGCTTCTTGCAATAGTCATTTCCGGCCTTTCGGGAGTGGATACAAGTATTCTGTATTTATCATGCAGTGAGGACGATTCCCAACGCGCCTTCGGTATTTATGAAGGTCTCGGCACAGCCGGACTTCTGTCTGCCGCTGCAATTTATACGGTATTTATTGAAGAAAACTATCGAGCGGCCGGTTTTTTAACGGTCATTAGTTATGGCATAGCGGTAATTCTCAGCTTTGGGCTGAAAGAGGTCAAGGCCACTCAAAAGGGCGAAAGGATGTCCTTCGGACATTCGCTTACTATTCTAAAAGAAACACTTTTTAACCGGAGTCTGCTTTTTCTGATTGCTGGTGTTGCGTTTCTGAGTGAAGTGAATCAAACGATAACCGTATTTTTTAATCAACTTCAATATACAAAAGCAGGTATGTCGGCCAGACTGATTTCTGGCGTTTATATTCTGATGACGCTTTCCGGTTTGGTAAGTGTGTTTTCTGCGCCTCTAACGAAAAGGCTAAAGCCAAAATTCTTTGGGGCAATACTTTTCGTTGTTTGCATTTTTTCCTGTCTGATGTTGGCCTTTACAGACAATCCTTTTATTTCGGTTTTTGGCGTTTTGCTTGTCCGTGTCTGTTTCAGTTTGATGTCCCCGCTGGGAACGGAACTGCAAAATAAAGTCATTACGACGATTGATCGTGCGACTGCACTTAGTATGAGTGCATTGATTATGGATTTACTGGCAGTCTTTACAAATCTCGTTTTCGGAAAATTAGCCGAATTTGATTTGAGCACTGCAATGTGTTTTGGCGGGTTTCTCTGTATACTCGGAGTAGGCCTATATCTGAACGGCCTCAAGAAATTGGGCTGTTAGTTTAGAGTTGATTAGCACGAAAGAGGAAATGAAAAGGCGCCATGGGACATATTCCCATGGCGCCGAATTCGTTTCAAAAACAATGTATTAAATCGCCTTTTTGTCCTCGGTCTTTTTCTTGCCGCCCACCAGGAAGAAACTGCACAGCAGGGCGATTATGTACAGTACGATCGTGACATACAACACGGTCTGATAACCTACGGGATTAACCTGAGTCAGTCCGCCGTGGCCGTCGCTGACGTCTACAGCCTGCCCCACATGGCCCACGATAAAGGACGCCAGCTGATTGCCGGTGAGACCTGCGATTGCCCATGCGGAGAGGGTAATACCGTGGATAGCGCTGATATTCTTCATGCCATAGTGGTCGGACAGCAGCGTGGGCACATTGCTGAATCCTCCGCCGTAACCGGCGTTTACCACAAACAGCAGTACCAGCACCAGAATCAGCAGCAGAGTGCTCTGTCCCATGTCCGCAATGCCTCTGGTGAGGATCACCAGGCCGGTGGCGACAATGGACAGGATAATCATGATCTTATACACGGTATTTCTGTCCTTCATGGTGTCCGCCCATGCGGAGAAACCCAGACGGCCGCCGGCGTTGAACACGGCGGTAATGGAGGACAGCACTCCGGCCATGCCTGCCAGACCGATACACTTGATAATCATTTTCTCCTGGGAGATCAGCGCCAGACCACAGGTTATGTTAATATAGAACATCAGCCAGATACCGATGAATACCACGGGTTTGGTCTTGATTACATCAATGGCTCTTGCACCCTTTTCCTGGCTGGCGGGCTCATGCCAGCCTGCAGGTTTGGCCAACAGCAAATGTCCCACAAACATCATGACGAAGTACACGCAGGCCAAAATCAGGAACATCTTGTAGATACCGCCATCTTTCAGAGAGTTCAGCAGCGCCTGCATGATAGGGCTTGCAATGGCCTTGGCGGCGCCGAATCCTGCCACTGCCAGACCTGTCGCCAGACCCTTGCGGTCCTGGAACCACAGCATCAGCGTCTTGACCGGAGACAGATAGCCGGTTCCCAAGCCGATACCCATGATAAAGCCATAGCAGACATAGATACCGATCAGCGCCACTATGCTGCCTTGTCCTGTGGCTACATATTGTTTTCCGCCATACCAGATAAAGAACCCTGTGCCGGCCATGCCTACTGCAAAGCAGATGGCAGCGATCAACGAGGAACGATGGATATCCTTTTCCACCACATTGCCCAGAAAAGCGGCGGACATGCCCAGGAAAAAGATGGCAAAGCTGAATGCCCACTCGGTGGCACTCTTGGAGAAACCGATATGGTCGGCGATCTCCTGGCTGAAAATGGACCAGCAGTATACCGTGCCGATGCTGCAGTGCAGCAGCAGTGCCGGAATGGCGGCACGAATCCATTTGTTTTGAATGTTTTTCATAAGTACCCCTTTCTGTATACCGCAGACACATATGCGGCACCATATCAATAACACTTCTGTTATTCTACTCCTAAAGTAAATTTTTTTCAATATCGGGAGCAAAAAGTTTTGTTTTTTTCAGCAAAATTGGAATATGCGCAATTGTTTATTGACATTTTGAGTAAAACATTTTAATCTAGAGTAAAGAAGAACGTGAAACATCTCAAAACAGCATTTGCCCGGACAGCGCACTGATGAATGTACGGACGCCCAAGCGGCCGGATATTCATCACCTGCCATGTGTGCTGGTAGGGCAGATGCGGGACTTTAATAGGAGGATGCAAGGGGTATGAAAAACAGATTATTGGCAGTGGCATTGTGTGTTTGTTTGACAGGATCACTTATGGGCTGCGGCGGCCAGCCTGCGGTGTCCCCGGAAGAGTCCACAGGGACCGGCACAGAGACCAGCAGTGGGACTGGGACAGAGACCGACACAGAGACCAGCGGCGAGACCGACAATGTACAGACTCCTCCGGAGCCTGTACTCAGAGAAGCAGACTATACGGGCATTGACACGGCGGCCAACGGAGCAAGGGTGTCTGTGCATGATCCGTCCATCAAGGTGTTTGACGGGAAGTATTATATTTACGGCTCCCATATGACCGGAGCTGTATCGGAGGATCTGCACACCTGGAGCTATATCGGCAACGGCTACAACTCGGACAATGCGCTCTTTGAGGATTTGTTCAATGAAGAGCTGACCATATTTGACTATTCCGGCGACTATGGCAACGGGGGGTATGCGGTATGGGCGGAGGATGTGATCTACAATGAGGCCATGGGAAAGTACGTGATGTATCTCTGCACTTCCTCCACTTACATAAAGTCTAACCTTTGCTATGCCACGGCGGACGCGCCGGAGGGCCCCTATGTGTACCAGGGAGAACTGCTGTATTCCGGTTTTACGGCGAAGGACATTGATCAGACCGATGTGTATGACTATGTGGACGAGGCTTATGCGGCGGATACTTATCTGAAAGGAAACGGCGAATACAACAATCAGGACTGGCCCAACTGTATTGATCCGGCGCCTTTCTATGACGCGGAGGGGCGGCTGTGGATGAACTACGGCTCCTGGTTCGGCGGCATCTTTATCCTGGAGCTGGACCCGCAGACGGGCCTGGTGATTCATCCCGAGGCGGACGAGGAAAATGAGGTTGACCCCTATTTTGGCAAGCGACTGCTGGGAGGCGGCCATCAGTCCATCGAGGGCCCCTACATTCAGTATGACCCGAACACCGGCTACTACTACCTGTATCTGTGCTATGGCTCTTTGGAGCGCACCGGCGGATACCAGATCCGGGTGCTGCGCAGCGACAAGCCGGACGGGGAGTATGTGGACATGGGCGGACAGCGTCCTCTGAAGGGTTACAACAATGCCTATTATGGGTTGAAACTGTCCGGCAACTACTATCTGCCCAGCTGTAAATATGCCTATATGGCCACCGGCGGTATGTCCACCTTTTTTGACACGGACGGAAAGCAGTATATCTGCTATCACACCCGTTTTGACAACGGCAATGAATATCATGAGCCTGCAGTGAAACAGATTTTTATGAATGAGGAAGCATGGCCGGTGCTGGCCCCTTACACCACCGCGGGGGAAACCCTCTCCGAGAGCGGTTACGACAAATCGGAGCTGGTGGGTGAGTACTATTTTGTCAACCAGGGCATGAAGATCGACAAGGAGATATCTCAGCCGGTGATGATCGATCTGAATGAGGACGGCACCGTCACAGGCTCTGTTGTTGGAACCTGGACCGTGACGGAGGGAACGCCCTATGTGCATATCACCTACGACGACCATGTGTACAGCGGCGTGTTCTGCGCCATGAAGGACCAGGCGGGCACAGATGTGATGACATTCTCCGCCGTGGGCGTCAATGAGAGTATCTGGGGAGTAAAATATTAACGTTAATCAGTATAACGCAGTCACACAGGTGTGGGAGGGGATGGATTGCCCGGCTCCTCCCGCACGGAAAAGAGGTAATTGTGGATAAGCGGTACACAAAGATAGATCTGCTGAAAGATATTTTGTTCACGCTGCTGATCGGGGTGCTGATGTATGCCTACTGGGCGTTTACTCTGATGGTGGCTTCCATCATTCTGGTCAATATCTGGCATGTGACCTGGCAGCAGCTGCTTTTCATTGCACTGGCGCTCACCGTGGTATCGCTTGCCTGTTACGTGGTACATTTGGTGAAAAAGAGAAAAAGCGGGAAATAATGTATCCCGGGGTGAGACTGCCCCGGGATTTTTTTGCTCACAGCCATTGACTTTGGGTAATAATGGGTATAATATAAAGTCGTTTTTGAAGGAGGAAAGTTTGGATGTTTCTCATCTATTTTGCCCTGTGGGTCATATTCAACGGAAATATAACGCTGGAAATCTGTATTTTTGGCGTCCTTATTGCAGCGCTGCTCTTTGCTTTTACCTGTAAATTCATGGACTATAGTATAAAAAAGGAAATAAGGGCTTACCAAAAGCTGGGAAAACTGCTGCGCTATGCCTTTGTCCTGGTCAAAGAAGTTATCAAGGCGAATCTGGGCGTCATACATTTGATTCTCACACAGAAGGAGGAGATTCAGCCTGTGCTGGTGAGTTTTCACAGTGATCTGAAAGGCCCTGTGACCCAGACTCTTCTGGCCAATGCCATCACACTGACGCCGGGCACTATCACGGTGATGCTGGAAAATGGGGACTATACTGTACACTGTCTGGATGAAAGCCTGGCGGAGGGCATGGACCAGAGCGTGTTTACTGAGCTGGTTGCGGATATTGAGCGGAAGGGGAGTGAGGATATTTGAATACAAATATACCGGGCCTGGAGAGGGCCTATGAGATTTTATTTTTAGCAGCTCTGATATTTTTGGCGATAATGGTGATTCTATGTCTGATTCGTGCGATTATCGGACCGAGAATTGCAGACCGCGTGGTAGCGGTGAATATGATGGGAACTATGGTTATGGTGATGATCGCCATACTGGCGTTGTATCTGCAGGAGGGTTATCTGGTGGATATTTGTATTATATATGCCATGATTAGTTTCCTGGCGGTAATCATATTGACCAAGGTGTATATGGGCGTCTATATGGAAAGCAAACACCAGGGGCGGAGAGGAGAGTGACGGACATGGCGGTATGGGAATGGATTCGTTTTCTGGCTGGCGCGGTTTTTCTGCTGATCGGCATGGGAATATTTGTGATTGAAATGATCGGCGTGTTTCGGTTCCGGTATGTGCTGAACCGCATGCATGCGGCGGCCATGGGGGACACCCTGGGAATCGGCAGCTGCATGGTAGGGCTGATTATCATATGCGGGTGGAATTTTACGGCCCTGAAACTTCTCTTGATCATCCTGTTTCTGTGGCTGTCTTCTCCTACCTCCTCTCACCTGATTGCCAGGCTGGAGGTGACTACGGACGAGGATGCGTGGATGCATTACCGAAAGACGACCCTGCAGGACGGTCATGTGGAGGAGTCAGAGAAAGAGAGGCGGCAGCAATGACAATATTTGCAGGTATCTTATTTCTATTCTTGATTGTGTGCGCGGTGGCGGCAAGCCTTTCTAAAAGCCTGTTGAACACCGTGCTGATCTTTATGTCCTATAGTCTGGTTATGTCCATTATATGGGTGATTCTGGAGTCTCCGGACCTGGCTATCACGGAGGCGGCAGTGGGGGCAGGGGTGACCACCATACTGTTTTTGCTGACGCTGAAAAAAATTCATGCCATTATGGGCATGGAGACGATGGACAAGGATGTGGAGGAGGAGCTGGAGTATAGAAGGAGGCGGAGGTCATGAGTAAAAAAGTACCTCAAGAGCGGTATGAGAAGACCATGTCCTACAAGCTGAAAACCTGGCTGGATGGCAGCAGGGACCTCTATATGGGCAATCTGGAGATGAGACCTCAGGCCGCCCACGAGGAGGATAAGGCCACGCTGCAGCGTCTCTTTAGAGATAAGGAGCGAATGCGGGCGCATGTCTATGATATGGAGAACAACCGGGAAATGGTTTTTTTCCGAAAACTGTACCGAATATGCAGTCTGGTGTTCTGCATTCTGCTGGTGTCCATGCTGCTGATCGGCGTGGCGGACCTGCCCCCCTTTGGGGATGCGGACAACCCGGTGAACAATGAAGTGGCCCAGAGATATATTGAGAGGGGTCTGCAGGAGACAGGGGCGGTGAATATTGTCACCGGCATGATACTGGACTACCGGGCGTTCGATACCCTGGGAGAATCCCATGTGCTGTTTATCGCCACCTGCACGGTACTGATTTTGCTGCGGGCAGACCATAAAAAAGGGAAAAACAGTGAGGAGGAGATGGAGTCCAACGACCGGGCCTATGAGCCGAAAAATGATGTGATTCTACAGACGGCGGCAAGACTTCTGGTTCCCTTTATTGTTATTTTTGGCATCTATATCATCCTGTGTGGTCATCTGGGGCCCGGGGGCGGTTTCTCCGGCGGCGCCGTTATCGGCGCAGGGCTGATTCTATATGTCAGCGCCTTCGGCTTTGCCAAGACGGAACGCTTTTTTACAGCCACAACCTACAAATGGATGAGTTTTGGCGCGCTGGCATGCTACTGCCTGTCCAAGACCTATTCCTTTTACACGGGGGCAAATCATATTGAGAGTGTCATTCCACTGGGCACACCGGGAGCTATTCTGAGCAGCGGACTGATTTTGCTGCTGAATATCTGCGTGGGCGTAGTGGTGGCAGGCACAATGTACACTTTCTATGTCATGTTCCGCAAGGGCGGATATTGATTAGTATGTGCGCTAAGGCGCACAGGAGGTATAGTCATGAATTTTGGGAATCTATTTCATAACTATGCGGAGGCAGTGGCCATGATTCTATTTGGCATTGGATTTTCCAATCTGCTGTTGCAAAAGAACCTGATCAAGAAGATTATCGGTTTGAATATCATGGATACGGCCACCTATCTTTTTCTGGCGCTGAAGGGCTATATTGACGGACGCAAGGCGCCGGTGGTGGTGGACGGCATTCAGAGTGTGGAAACCTATGTGAACCCCATTCCCAGCGGTCTGGTGCTGACAGGTATCGTGGTGTCTGTGTCAGTGACGGCGCTGATGCTGTCTCTGACGATCCGGCTGTATCGGCGGTATCACACGCTGGATCTGGACGAGATTTCTACGCTGCTGAAAAAGGAGGAAGAGTGATGGATTTTATACGCAATTTTCCCTTTTTCTCTATTGTGCTGTCCCTGTTTTCCGGCCCTCTGTCCTCTATCTTTGGAGGGAAATGGGCCAAGCGGGTCAACATGGCGGTCATTGTACTGTGCGGCGTGATGTCCGGGGCCGTGTTGTGGTATGTATTGGAGACGGGAGAGTCTTTCGTCTATACCATGGGACATTTCCCGGCTCCATGGGGAAATGAGATCCGGGCAGGAGTACTGGAAGCGCTGATGGCGGTGTTTTTCTGCGCAATCATGCTGCTGTGTATGATGGGGGGCAGCCGGGAGAGAGAAGTGGAGATTCAGGAGTCCAAGCAGAATCTGTACTATATCATGGTGAATCTGTTGCTCTGTTCTCTGCTGGCGTTGATCTACACCAACGATCTGTTCACCGCTTATGTGTTTGTGGAGATCAACACCATCTCCGCCTGCGGTCTGATTATGATAAGGCAGAACGGGCGCACGATCGAGGCCGCCACCCGGTATATGATTATGAGCCTGCTGGGGTCGGGTCTGCTGCTGCTGGGACTGTGTTTCCTGTATGATCTGACGGGACATTTGCTGATGAGTAATATTCAGGAGGCGGTTCGTGCGCTGACGGCAAGCGGTCAATATCAGACGCCTTTGCTGGTGTCCATCTGCCTCATGTGTGTGGGACTGGCGATCAAGAGCGCATTGTTTCCTTTCCACACCTGGCTGCCGGACGCCTACGGGTACTCCACCGTGTCCTCAGCCGCGATTTTGTCCTCTCTGGTGTCCAAGGGTTATATCTTTCTGCTGGTGAAAATTTTCTACAGGGTTATTGGGTTTGACATAATCAGCAGCAGCAAAGTGATCCATGTACTGTTTGTGTTCGGTATTGCAGGAATGATTATGGGGTCGCTGGACGCTATGCGGGAAAATGATATAAGGCGGATGATAGCTTACTCTTCTGTGGCGCAGATCGGTTACATCTACATGGGTTTTGGTCTGGGCACTGCGGAGGGAGTGACGGCCAGTATCTACCATATAATCTGCCATGCGGCCACGAAATCCCTGCTGTTTGTGGCCGCCGCCGGCATTACGGAGGCATCCGGCGACAACAGATTTTTCAAGGATCTGAATGGCGCGGGCATCCGCAACAGACTGGCGGGGGTGGCGTTTACAGTAGGCTCCCTGTCTATGGTGGGCGTGCCCATGTTCGCGGGCTTTATCTCCAAGCTGTTTTTCTCTCAGGCGGCGGTTGGACATAACGTGAAAATGCTGCCTACGCTGATTGCGCTGGCTATCAGCACTATTTTGAACACGGTATACTTTATGAAAACTGTGATCCGTATTTATTCTCCCATGGAGGATGCGGCACGGAATGCGGAATATCAGCATATCGGCATAAGGCAGCAGCCGATGAAGGCGGCGGCCATGATTCTGTTTATTCTGCTCAATGTGGTCTTGGGGTTGAACTCGGAGCCGCTGGTGGGACTGATCAGACAGGGATTGGAAATGTTCTCATAGGAATCAAGATGAAGGCACAGTAGGACGTGAAATGGATGTGCTGTGGAAAGGAAAACATGAGCGAGCTGTGGATATTAAGTCCTGCCCTGCTGGCGGCGGGCGCGGGAATTGTTCTGTTAATATGGTCATTTGCGGAGCATCTGAGAGACGGCGGTGGGGCCAATACGGAAAAAGAGTCTCACTCCGGGAAGGTGCACGGCATAGCCCTCGGCGCTCTGCTGGCGGCATCGGTGTTGGCGCTGGCTGCGGCATGGAGTGGTGACAAAAGCGTCACTTTGTTTCATCTGATGCCGGATATTCCGATCTGTTTCCGGATAGACGACATCGGTAGATGGTTTGTGACCATGGTGACGGCAGTGTGGGTGCTGGTGGGAATATACAGTACAGTATATATGCGGCACGAGGGGGAGGAAAAACGATTCTTTGGGCTGTATGTGCTGCTGTATGGTGTGTTGGTCTGTCTGGATTTTGCGGGCAATCTGGTCACGATGTACCTGTGCTACGAACTGATGACAATGGTGTCGTTTGTTTTGGTGATGCACAATGGCAGCAGGGAGGCGATCATGGCTGCGCTGAAATACCTGTTCTACTCCCTGTGCGGCGCATACATGGGACTTTTCGGTATTTATTTCCTGTATCGGCACTGTGACAGTCTCACATTTCAGCCCGGTGGAACCTTAAGTCCGGAGGCTGTCGGAACACACGGGGGTATTCTGCTGCTGGTGGTGTTTCTCATGTTGCTGGGGTTTGGGGCAAAGGCGGGCATGTTTCCGCTGCATGCATGGCTGCCTGCCGCTCATCCTGTGGCGCCCTCTCCAGCCTCTGCGGTGCTGTCCGGCGTCATTGTGAAATCCGGCGTACTGGCGATTATTCGAGTTGTCTTCTATATTGTGGGGGCAGATTTTCTGCGGGGAACCTGGGTGCAGTACACCTGGCTGGCGCTGACGCTGGTCACGGTGTTTATGGGCTCTCTTCTCGCCTATCGCGAACCGGTGCTAAAAAAACGTCTGGCCTATTCCACGGTCAGTCAGGTATCCTATATCCTTTTCGGTCTGGCGCTGCTCAGTCCTACAGGCTTTGCGGGAGCGCTGCTGCATCTGGCATTCCATGCCGTGGTGAAATGCGGTCTGTTTTTGGCGGCGGGAATTTTTCTGGTCTGCTGCCACAGGACCCGAGTGGAAGAGCTGGCAGGTCTGGGGCGCAGAATGCCCGCAGTGCTGTGGTGTTTTGCCATTTTGTCTCTGTCGCTGATCGGTATTCCACCCACCAGCGGCTTTGTCAGCAAGTGGTACTTGGCCCAGGGCGCTCTGGAGGCGGGAGTGGGCGCATGGGGATATTGGGGAATAGCCGTATTGCTGGTCAGCGCTTTGCTGACGGCCGGATATCTGTTGCCCGTCGTGACAAAGGGCTTTTTTCCGGGCGCTGCCGATGGCGGCGAGACGGCGCAGGACGAGCGGCGGGAGCCGCCTGCGGCCATGCTGATTCCCCTGATACTGCTGGCAGTGCTGGCCCTGGGCATGGGTCTGCTGCCGGGATTTTTCACGGACTATGTGGGCGGCATAGCTGCTCTGGCGCTGCAGATGTGAGCGGTATAGGGCTTTGAGGAGGGAGGAGAGCATATGCATATTGCGGTAATGATCTCGGTGGTGCTGCTGCCGATTCTGGGAGGCGTTCTGATACCTATGCTGCCTTTTAGAAACCGGAGAGAAATGCTCTGGTATATAGAGGCTCTGGTGGTGATTAACTCCATATTGGTTATCACCATGCTGCTATATCAGCCGGAGGACGCCTTTGTGCTGTTCCGCTTTACCGGAAATCTGCGGGTCAGTTTTCATCTGGACGGTATGAGCAAGGTGTTCGCGGCCATGGCGGCGCTGCTCTGGCCTCTGGCGGTGCTGTATTCCTTTGAATATATGAGACATGAGCGATCCGAAAAAACATTTTTTATGTTCTATGTGATTACTTATGGGGTCACGCTGGGTATCGCCATGGCGGACAATATTCTGACCATGTATTTCTTTTTTGAAATGATGAGTCTGGTGACGCTGCCTCTGATAATGCACACTCGGACCCGCGAGGCCGTGCTGGCCAGCCGCAGCTATCTGTACTATATGATTGGCGGCGCGGCGTTCGCTTTTATCGGCATGATATTTATTCTGTCCTATGGCACCACATCCAGCTTTGTGCCGGGGGGTGTGCTGGATCTGGAAAAAATAGGGGACAAGACCAACATGATGCTGTTTGTGTATGTGCTGTGTTTTCTGGGATTCGGCGTCAAGACTGCCATATGGCCCTTTTCCAACTGGCTGCCCCGGGCGGGAGTGGCGCCCACCCCGGTGACGGCTCTGCTCCATGCTGTGGCAGTGGTCAACACAGGCGCGTTTGCCACTATGCGTATTACCTACTACAGTTTTGGAACCGGGTTGTTGCGTGGGACCTGGGCACAGAGTGTTGTGATGCTGCTGGTTATTTTTACCATAGTGTATGGCTGCAGCCGCGCATTGAAGGAGACGCACTTGAAAAGGCGTCTGGCGTGGTCCACTGTCAGCAACCTCTCCTATATTCTGTTCGGTGTGGTGCTGATGACGCCCTTAGGACTGGCGGGCGCTCTGTGTCATATGCTGTTTCACTCTTTTATGAAGATAGGCTCTTTCTTTTGCGCAGGGGCTGTGATATATCGGACGGAGCGAAATTACGTTCATGAACTGGACGGTCTGGGGAGAAAAATGCCCAGAGTATTTGTGATTTTTACGGTATGCGGCATGGCGCTGATGGGTGTGCCGGGGCTGGCGGGTTTCGTCAGCAAATGGCAGCTTGCCCAAGCGGCGGTGGCAAGTGAAAATCCTCTGGCCTGGGTGGGGGTGGGGGCACTGCTCGCTTCGGCGCTACTCACGGCCATGTATATGCTGACGATCTCGGTGAGGGCTTTTTTCCCGGGAAAGGATTTTGATTACGGCACAATTGCCGATGCCAAAGACCCGGGATGGATGATGCTCTTGCCTCTTGTAATATTTGTTCTGGTGATTATAGTGTTCGGTATGCACCCAGGCCCCTTTCTGGAGGCATTGCAGGGTGTGGCGTCGGTGTTGCCCGCAGAGTAGGCGGAGGAATCAGAGAGAGGAGCGGCTGTAATGGAGTATAGTATACATTGGAGTGTTGTGGCAGTCCTGGTATTTCTGCCTTTTCTGATGGGATTCTTCGTGTATGGGGCGGGGAGAGCTGGAGAGAAGAAACGGGAGGGCAGAGGAATCTCCCGGGCCGGGCGCACGCTGGCAATCTGCACTGTGGCGGTGGAGTTAGCCCTAATGCTTCTGCTGGCAGGTATGTTCTACTGGAATTCCCGGATCATGCTGCTGCATCTGTATGAGGATGCGGAGATGACACTGGAATGCACGATACCTGCTGTGTGTGGCTTTGGGCTGCACTTTCGCATAGACGGCCTGCGGCTGATTTATGCCCTGATAGCGGCGTTCATGTGGGCTATGACCACGTTTCTGTCCGGAGAGTATTTTTCCCGGCATGAACATGTGAGCCGCTTTTATCTTTTCCTGTTGTGGACGCTGGGAGCAACTATGGGCGTTTTTCTGTCGGCCGATCTTATGACCACCTTTCTGTTTTTTGAAATCATGTCCTTCACCTCCTATGTGTGGGTGGCCCAGGAGGAAAATGTTCCCGCTCTGCGGGCGGCGGAAACCTACCTGGCGGTGGCGGTAATCGGCGGCCTGGTCATGCTGATGGGTATTTTCCTGCTGTATCATGAGCTTGGCACACTGGAGATAGCAAATCTGGCTGCCGCTGCGGCAAACCATGGAGATAAAGGGATACTGTATGCGGCGGGAGCCTGCATGTTGGTGGGCTTTGGAGCCAAGGCCGGGGCTTTTCCCCTGCATATCTGGCTGCCCAAGGCGCATCCCGTGGCGCCTGCGCCGGCCTCTGCCCTGTTGTCGGGCATTTTGACCAAGACGGGAATCTATGGAGTCCTGATTTTGAGCTGCAACCTGTTTCTGCGCGACGGTGACTGGGGAATACTGATTCTGGCGCTGGGCGTCGTCACCATGGTCGGGGGTGCCCTGTTGGCGGTGTTCTCTCTGGATCTGAAACGCACACTGGCATGTTCCTCCATGTCGCAGATCGGATTTATTCTGGTGGGAATCGGTATGCAGGGTCTGCTGGGGGAGGAGAACGCTCTGGCGGTCCATGGGACGCTGCTTCATATGGTGAATCACTCTCTGATTAAGCTGGTATTGTTCATGGCGGCGGGCGTTATCTATATGAACACCCATGAGCTGGATTTGAATGTGATTCGCGGCTATGGACGGAAAAAACCGCTGCTAAAGGGGATATTCCTGACGGGCGCGCTGGCTATAGGGGGCATACCGCTGTTTGCCGGATATGTGAGCAAGACCCTGCTTCATGAGAGCATTGTGGAGTATGGAGGGGGTGGTCTGTTTACCGCCGTGGAATGGCTGTTTCTGATTTCCGGCGGTCTGACTGTGGCTTATATGACCAAGCTGTTTGTGGCTGTCTTTGTGGAGAAAAATAGGGATGTCGAAAGGCAGGCGGCCTACGACGAAAAAAAGCCCTATATGAATAGAGTCACGGGATTTGCGCTGACACTCAGCGCGGTGGTGCTGTTGTTATGGGGACTGGTGCCGAGATATACCATGGATTCTGCGGCCCGTCTGGGACAGAGCTTTATGGGGCTTTATGAGACCGGAGAGGCGGTGGCCTACTATAGCTGGGGTAACCTGACCGGAGCGCTGATCTCAGTCGGAATCGGCGCCGCCGTATATCTGATATTGGTGCGAAAAATGCTGATGAAAGCTCCAGCGGCGGGTGGAGAGTCCGCAGAGTATGTGAACCCCTGGCCCGCTTGGCTGGATATGGAGGAAATGTTGTACAGACCTTTGCTGCTGTCTCTGTTTCCGCTGTTGTGCGGCATTCTGTGCCGGATACTGGACAGCGCATTGGATTTGCTGGTGGTGCTGCTGCGAAAGACTCTGTACCGGGACAGCCCGCTGCCCCACGAGCTGGTGGAGGGCAACACTGTGACTACAGCTGTAGGACATGTGCTGAACGGCCTTCAATGGCTGGGCAATCGCACCTGGAAACGCAGGCATCCCTCAAGCCGGGAGTATGTGCATCTATTGGCTATGGGTCATGCCCGCATCAAGGAAGACGGCTTTATCATACGCCGCAGTATGTCCTTTGGACTTTTGCTGTTCTGCCTGGGCCTGGGGCTGACTCTGGTGTACATTCTGCTGTTCTAGTGTACGGTATACTAGGGCTGCGTGCTGTGGTTTGACCGTCTACAGATTTTCTACCGTGCGCAGCCCCNCNNCGNTACANNTCCAGCACTCTGTCGCAGACCTCCCCGATATATTTTCNNTCGTGGGAGACGCTGATGATTGCCCCCGGAAAATTTTGCAGCAGTTNCCGGATAACCGGCCCTGACAGNGGAGANAAATTNCGGGTGGGTTCGTCCAGAATCAGCACGTTTCGTTGTTCCATGCTCATTTTTAATAGCAGCAGCTTGGCTTTCTGACCACCGGATAGATCNCGTATGGCGTGATCCATCTCCTGTATGGTGTATTTCATGCTCCCTAAGTAGGTGCGGATTCGAGTGTTTTCCTCCTTGTCCCAGGTCTGGGACAGGTATTCCACCGGCGTGCTGTCCAGAGCCAGGAGTTCCTCGTAATTCTGGGGCATATAGGCGGCGCGGATATCCGTTCTCTCCAGAAGCTGCTGTGCGATGATCCGCAGCAGNGTGGTCTTGCCCGCACCNTTTTTTCCGATGATNCAGACTTTCTCCGGCCCNCTGATCTGCAGCCTGATATTGTGGGCCAATTCTTTTTCCCCCGCCATAAGCAGTGGAAGTTCATAGTCGATGACCCATTTTCCCGCNGGGATGCCCTCCCCNTGGGCAAAGCGGAAAAAGATGGCCTCCTCCATCTCCGGNCTTTGGGTCATGTTTTCCGCCTGGCGCTCAAAGCGTCGGCCCATGGCCTTGATTGAATGCATTTTCTTTTTCAAAAGGGCNGCTGTGCCNGGGGCCTGTCTGGAGATAATATCCTGCTGATACTCTACCTTTTCNTAGATTCTGCGGTATTTTTCCTGCTGCTTTTCATAGGCGGCTCTCTCTTCCTGGGCCAGCCGTTCCTGTCTCTCAAACCCCTCCTGNCGGATTTTTATATACTCTGGGTANTCCGTGCGGAANACGCTNCAGTGGCTCTCCGTCTTGCGTTTTAACTGCTCCATATGCAGAATCATATTGGCGGTGTGCTCCAGCAGAGTCTCATCGTGGGAGATATACAGCACGGGAAAAGAACAGCTGTTGACAAAATCCTCCAGCCATTTCANNGTGTCGATGTCTATATCGTTGGANGGCTCGTCCAAGAGGAACAGNTTGGGCCGCATACACAGAATGCGGATCAACTGTATCTTTATTTTTTCTCCGCCGGAAAGCCGTTCCATCCTTGCGTCACTGTACAGCATGTCCGCGGGNANGCCCAGCTTTNCGGCCAGAGCGGTCAGTTCCCGATAGTCCGCCTCCAGAAAGGAGGGATACTCGCTCAAAAATTCATAGACCGTNTTNCNCCGGTCTNCCACGGCCAGTTCCTGGGGCAGATATCCGCAGATTANATGATTTTTAATGATTTCCCCNTCGTATTCCNCGTAATCCTCCACCAGAGCAGGGTCATACAGCAGCTTTAGCAGAGTGGATTTGCCGTTTCCCTCCTCTCCGATGATGGCCGCCCTGTCGCCGTCGTTTATGGTAAAGGAAAGGTTTGTTGCCAGAGGCCGCAGATCCTTTTTGTGATAAATNTTTANATTTTTNACCTGTAACATAGNTACCTCCATTTAAGTCTCGCAAGTTCCCTACCAGCACACACATCCGGTGATNAATATCAGGCCGTTTGAGACGTCCCGATATTCATCAGTGTGCTGTACAGGAACTTGCTGATTTTAAGTCCCACAAGTTCCAGATTTCAACATAAAAAAACTTCCGGCTCTATTGCGNAGCCGAAAGCAGATTCNAAGTGCATATACTATGTCACAGGCAGAGAAANTGCCNNTTTCCACAGGATAAAGCAAACNNTCAGATATCTATCAACGGTCACACAAAGAGCGCAGCTCCAAAAGCATATGCTGCATTGTTGAAATCTCTGTGTAGTTACTGTTCATAGACTATCTCCGCATTGCTCCTCCTCCTGTTTTTTCAGATTATANATTCGCTATCGTTTTATAGTCTACCACACTCCACAGAAATTTGCCAGCAAAAATATATTTTTTCTCATTTTTTTCTCAGAAATATTTGCATCAAATAGTTGACAGANTTCNNGGGGCAGCTTATAATNGGNNTACAACGGATAGAGAAAACAGGAGATTCGCATTTACGGATGCCGAATCTGTGTTTTCTCTATTTTTGTTTAGGGNAGAAAAGCACATGGGAGAAGGATTTGCAAAGGTTTTGTAGGTTNTATTGAACGGAAAGGAGAAGNNTTATGGANAACAAGACAATGCGCAATTTCTTCGGGAATCTGCTNACAGAGCAGGAAGCGAGAGACAGAATAGAGAGGAGGAGTGACNTAAAAGAACTGTTTGAGAGCTGGAACGNCCGTCAGCAGCAGGAGTATCTGGACAGATGCACCGGAAAAAAAGGGTATAATATTCTTTATGACGCATACTTTAAAGAAGTGATGAACCCAGAGTACGATTCAACCAGACTGGAATCNTTTTTGGAAGTGATAATCGGAGAACCGGTAAAAATNCTGAAATTNCTGCCCAACGATGGGGTNCGCCTGGAAGATGAGAATACGCTGCTTGTGACGGATATTGTGGTGGAGNTGTCGGACGGCTCCATAGCCAATGTGGAGGTGCAGAAGATCGGATACATGTTTGCCGGTTCNCGCTGTTCCTGTTATCTGTCCGATATGATGCTGCGGCAGTATAAGCGGATCAGGGCCAGGGAGAAGAAGTCTTTTTCTTATGGGAAGATAAAAAAGGTGTATCTGATAGTGTTGTATGAGACAAGTCCGCGGGAGNTGCGTGCTATGCCCGACACTTATCTGCACCGGTCCAAACATATCTTTGATACAGGGCTTGAAGTGGACTTGCTGCAGAGATGTATTTTNATTCCGCTTGACATTTTCAGAGAGAATATGCAAAATAGACCTATCAGCACTTTGCAGGAGGCATGGCTTACTTTTTTGAGTGAGAGCAATCCCGAGCGCCTGGCAGAGCTGTTCCNGGCTTTTCCGCAGTTTATAGCGATGTATGAGACACTGTATAGTATGGATAAGGATATGGTGAGAGCNATGGGATTTTTTTCAAAAGAGCTTAGGATAATGGATGAAAATACGGTGCGGTATATGATTGACGAGATGGANGGNACGATTGATCGTCTGCNGGGTGAAAAAGACGAGCTGGAGAATCGNAAAAGTCAATTGGAAAGNCAGAACAGTGAGNTGGAAAGTCANAACAGNNAANTGGAAAGTCNNAANAGNNANNTGGAAAGTCAGAANANCCAACTGGANGCTGAGAACGATAGACTCCGAGCNGAACTCCAAAAATATCAAAACATGCAGCAGTAGCGGCAATATAACATTTATNANCNNAAAAGGGAACCGGCNCNGCGGGTTCCCTTTTTGCGANATCCAGGGTCTGGACTGGNTTAGGTGTAGTGTNATTCAAAAATCTGCTGCTCATTCTCNAATTTCTTTATTTTNAATGTAAANTTTATAATCCCATAANCAAGTGAACCGATTACAAAGGCACATAGTAGAATGCCAAATACAAGGACAGGATGGAAATNCTGCGTGCACAGNAANGTGTTGTAACANAGGTTATACATATTGGGACATATCAGGATAGCAAGCAGCTTTATNATATTCTTTAGCTGCTTTATCCGGGAGGAGTTGTCGGAGAACAGCTCAAAATCACCTTCGGCAGCCTTTCGGCGAAAATATGANCTGCGGGCAATTGTTCCCACATGCTCTATACCGATCTCCTCCAGAAAATGAATATAGTCCTCCGTCTCCGGATGATGCAGGCGGTGTTCCAGGACCTGCACGCCGATACGGTACTCTCCGGGCAGGGTATCCTCAAATTCATAGGCAAGCATTTTTACGGANATAAGGCTGAGCCCTCTGGCAGCCATCTCGTTCAGCCANTTTT
Organism: Lachnospiraceae bacterium; assembly: GCA_014804645.1. Lineage (GTDB taxonomy): Bacteria > Bacillota > Clostridia > Lachnospirales > Lachnospiraceae > Acetatifactor. The sequence goes on from JAAUZI010000005.1 coordinate 128,221, forward strand.
CTTCCTCTTCAAATTGCCAGATCCAGAATAGTTTGTGTATCACTTTTCTCATGAATTATCCCCCTTTCTCGGGTCCACTCCCAAAATACAAATACCATTTTCAATAAGTTCTGTCAGGCGCAGCAGTTCAAAGCTCAACATCTCTCTCCCCAGAGCTGTGATCTGATACTCCTTTTTTCGGCTGTCCCTCTCGCCGGGCAGCGCCGTGATCCAGCCCTTTTCCAACAGGGTATTGATAGCGCCATAGAGCGTACCGGCGGCCAGCTTTACCCGTCCCTTGGATAGCTGTTCCACATTCTGCATAATACCATACCCATGCAGAGGCTGTGTCAGGGAGAGCAAAATATAATATACAGCTTCTGTCAGTGCGGAATTTGACATGAGTAATCCTCCCTTCGCTTTTTAAATTTCGGAGGCCGTTATATCGGTTTCCGATATAATTATAACGGGAACCGATATAGTTGTCAATACCTAAAAAAGTATAAAGTGATTGACAGAATTCAGTTTCTTGGTAGAATACAATTAGTGTACGGTTGTGCGAATCAATGAACATTCAACAGACATTGGGAGGAAATTTATGAATCTGACGATTAAGCCACTGACAAAATCCACCATGGCAGATTTCTTTGATTTTTTTGATAATCGTGCGTTTTCGGACGGGTCGCCCTATGCGCCGTGTTATTGCAACTGTTTTCACCTCACGGCGGACGAGGTCAGGATCGGTATCAGTGAGCGGTCGGAAACTCTCGGCGGAGGATTTGAGGGACTGAGACTCGCGCTTCGGGAATCCGCAGAGCAATTAATCAACGAGGGCGTTATGCACGGGTATCTGGCGTATGAGGACGATCTGGCAATCGGCTGGTGCAATGCCAACGACCAACAGAATTACATTCGAGTGGGTTCTTTCGATCCCGGGAAATGTCAGGAGGAAGACTACTGTATATCCTCCGGGGAAAAGGGAAAGGTCAAGTCGCTGGTCTGCTTTGAGATAGCGCCGGGTTATCGCGGAAAAGGGATTGCGAAAGCCCTGCTGCAACGGGTTTGCGAAGATGCGAGGGCAGAGGGCTATGAATGGATAGAGGTCTACCCGCAGGAAACCGACGCATACTCCGCGTTTGATTTCACCGGGCCAGTGGAAATGTATAAAAACACCGGGTTTGAGGAGGTTAGGCGCTGGGGAAAAACGATTGTGATGAGGAAAAAATTATAAGAAATTTTGGAGCTGACTCAGAGCCGGAAATCGGTGTAGAGTCAGCTTTTTTCAGGATTCTACCGCCAGTCGGTTGTATCTGTCGGACGTAAAAAGTATAATACCCCTATCGGAATTACGAGGAGGCTGGGCATGTACGAGATTGACAAGGAAAAATTTGGCGCATTCGTGGCGCAGCTACGCAAGGATCAGGGAATGACCCAGAAGGAGCTGGCGCAGAAGGTCTATATATCGGACAAGGCGGTGAGCAAGTGGGAGCGGGGGCTGAGCATGCCGGATATCACGCTGCTGATTCCTCTGTCTCAGGCGCTGGGGATTACGGTCACGGAACTGCTGGAATGTCAGCGGCTGGAACAGACCGCTATGGACCCGGGCCAGGTGGAGGAGCTGATGCACAAGGTGATCAGCTATTCCGAGGAAACTCCTGCAGAGCGGCGCAGGAGGCGCAGACAGGAGGCGGTGTTGTTTGTGGTGAGCCTGGTGGCGGTGGCGCTGGAGCTGCTGGGATTGCGGGCGCTGGGGTACAGCTGGGAAGAAATCGGTCTGAACCTGTTGATCTATGAACCTTTACTTTTTGTGTTTTCCGGGTATTTCTGCTTTTTTGCCAAGGATAAACTGCCGGAGTACTACGATGAGTACAAGATCGATGCATACAGCGATGGCATATTCCGAATGAACATGCCGGGAATTCATTTTAACAACCGAAACTGGCCGTATATCAAGCGTGCGGCCATACAGGGAATGCTGATCTCGGCCATGGCTCTGCCGGTGATGTATTTTCTCTGCGGTCTGCTGTTTCCTGTCGCAGTGAAGACCACCTTTGTGTTTGTATGTATGCCGCTGTTCTTTATCGCTTTCTTTGGTCCCATGTATGCGGCGGCCATAAAACACGAGTGAACTGTGGAAAGTGGTCCCAGCCAAAGCACCCAGCTGTTCTTACACTGTTAGGAGGTAACTATGAAGGAGGTAAGTTTGAAACTAACGTTTCAAATACTGATTAACGCAGTATCGCAAGCGCAGCAGTAGTTGGCTTTGCCAACTACAGATATGCAGGAAAGAGGAAGTATGAATAAAAAGAATCTACTGATTGAAAGTATCCTTGGAATCACATGGAGCATGGCCGTGCTGTGGGGCGTGGTCTGTTTCAACGGCTATATACTGATGAATCTGCCTCTGTTATCACGGATGGGATTCAGCATTATCCTGTATCTGTGCATGGCGGTGGGCCCTCTGCTGATCATGATACATGCCGGGGATACCTGGGCTGATTATCTGTTTTCTGGGGAGAAGATAGGTGCGCAGATTTTGGTGGGAATCGGTATCGGCGTAGTTATGTCTCTGATTCTCACTCTGCCGCTCTTTTTGACAGGGCATGGGGAGTGGAGCGACAATGGAAAACACTACCAATTCCTGTGGCAGTTTTTGTATGAGATCATCTATTGTGTGGGGGCGGTGGCCCTTACGGAGGAATTTATCTTTCGGGGATTCCTATATCAGAAGCTCCATGCTCTCAGCGGCTCCCACCCAGTGGCGATCCTAGTATCCTCCGTGGCTTTCGGCCTGTTCCATATATTTGGAGGCTCCCTGGTGCAGGTGGTCATGACCGGCCTGATCGGGCTGGTATTGTGTCTGGTGAGGCGCAAAGTGAAACACTGTACCACCCTCTCTCTGATTATCGGCCACGGGTTGTATGATTTTTTGATTACAGTATGGGTGAATGTGTTTTTATAAGATGAGCAAGAGGGCTTGCATTCCAAGCCCTCTTCGTGTATTTAATCGTTCAGTTTTCTGATCTCTCTGTTTTGGTAAGAGATAATGCTCACAAGGAAACCACAGATTCCCGTACACAAGAACATTACCGCCATGCCGCTTCCCGCGCCGGACCCCACCAGTTTGTTCAGCAGTGCTGCCATGCCCTTGCCGGAGTTCATGAACGGCTCAAACACATAGTCTGCCAGAATGCCGCCCAGCAGGATACCGATGGGTATGGTGCTGTATTGAATGGCGTTTCTCACGGCGAACACCCTTCCCTGCATATCCCTCGGGACCTTTCCATACATGATCAGATTATCTCCCGCCTGGATGAATGGAATGGGCAGGCTGGCGGCAATTCCCGCAAATGACCACCAGAATGTGTTTTGTCCCAGCGCCATGGTTATATCACCCAGCAGGAAGGATAACGCCGCAGAAATGTAGATCATCCCCACCCTGTTCCGGCTTTCCTTTTTAAAGGATACGATCACGCCGCCCAGGATACCGCCGATACCCATGCAGGCGTTGACCACACCCAGCGCCATGCTGCTGTCACCGCTTCTCGCCAGAACCATGGGCGACAGGATGTTTTCATAGGTCAGTCTGGAAAAGAAATTGACCAGCGCCATGGTGAGCATAATGTACAGAAGTCCCCGCATTTCTTTCAAAAAGGCAAAGCCCTCCGCTGTACCGGCAAAGGGAGAAGTCTGCTCTCTTTTTTTCAACTGATCCGGTATGTGTATAAAGAACAGCAAAACACAGAAAGCAAACGTGAAACTCAGCAGGTCGATCAGCAGGATCAGCGGAAGTCCGCCCAGACTGTACACTGCCGCCGCCAGCATTGGATTCATGACCATAATCAGGTTGGTGGAAAAAGAGTTCATGCCGCTGACATTGGACAGTTTTTCCGCCGGGACAAGCGCCCCTACCGCCACTGCCGATGCAGGCTGCTGGAACGCGGTGGTAACGCCCATTATCACATTGATTAGATAAATGTTCCAGATTGAGAGTTGTCCTGTCACAAAGAGCAGCAGGACGCTCAGCGACCCTATAGCGGCGATGGTGTCCGCCACCAGCATAATCGACTTTTTGCGGTGGCTGTCCACAAAAGCGCCCACAAACAGGCTCACCAAAATATACGGCACATAGTTGCAAAACGACATCAATGAGACGGACAGTGCGGACCGGCTCTGCTCATAGGCCCACAGCACCAAGGCAAACGAAGTCATGGAACTGCCCAGCTGAGACACACACTGACTTAACCATAAAACAATATATTTTTTAAAATTATCCATTGAATTTTCCTCCAATTAAAAGTTCCGCAAATACATTGTACAGGAACTTGCTCATATAATTTACCGTGATATGGAGTACAAAATCCAATGTCGGACGATCACTTATCTCTGTACAAAATTCGTCCTTTCATCAGACTTTGTACAGAGGTCACAGCTTAAATCAATTATCATATGACACAGCATATTTCTCACCTCCCCGTTTAGAGTTTCATGATTGCCTTTCCAGTATAACACAATTCCTTTGATACTTCCATTGGTAAAAAGATTTTTCTTGTGCAAAAGACAGCTTCAATGTTATACTGTAACCTGGAAATTATAAGCGTTCTGAGGGCGTTTGGGAATTCTGCGGAAACTTTCAGATACTGGTGGATGCAACAACACGAGTACAGTCCTGGTTTGGCCTGAGCCAAATTATATTATGTGGACTATCATACTTTTGATAAAGACGGCAATGCGATAACCGGGTGCAGGTTATCCAGGGGGTGAAGTACAATTTTGTCAGCGGCGGACGTGCGGACGGAATCAGTGCGGGGATCTGTACAGAGGTGTGTAAAGCCCTCTGCCAGACCATGCAGAATGCAAATTATATAACTACAAGACCGAGCTGACCAGCAAGATGGACACCAGTCAGCTCGGTGTATAAAAGATATGGCTTGCCCCGTATGCATGTGTTCCTATTTACACAGGGCGGCATTATCTGTGAAAGTACAAGTCTATCAGAAGGGTCAGCGGCATCTCTGGAGATGTGGACCTGAATCTCAGCTATCTGGGATGTTGATATGGGGAGGATAAAATGCTTTTTAATTCAGCAGACTTTATGGTTTTTTTTCCGATCGTGGTTTTGATATATTTTGTTGTTCCTAAAAAGACGAGATACATCTGGCTGCTGATAGCCAGCTACTATTTTTACATGTCATGGAACGTAAAGTACGCAGTGCTGCTGATTGCCTCCACTGGAATCACCTGGCTTGGCGCCTTGTTTATTGAGAGACAGAAACAGGTAGGGATAAGACGGGTATTGCTGGCGGGTACATTGCTGGGAAATTTGTTCGTTCTGTTTCTCTTTAAATATTTTGGCTTTTTCTGGGCGAATCTTGCGAGGGTGCTTGGGCTGTTCCATATTCAGCTGGCAGAGAGCCCATTCAGCTTTTTGCTGCCAGTGGGTATTTCCTTTTACACCTTTCAGACTCTGGGATATGTGATTGATGTATATCGGGGAAAGATAACGATCGAAAAAAATATTTTCCGGTATGCCCTGTTTGTATCTTTTTTCCCGCAACTTGTGGCGGGGCCTATCGAGCGGTCCGGGCGTCTGCTGGGGCAGATCAGGGAACTGCATCATATCGCTCTGTGGAATTATGACCGGGTGGTATCGGGGCTGATACAGATGCTCTGGGGGCTGTTTATGAAGATGGTAATTGCCGACAGGCTGTCTATTTTTGTAGATAAAGTATTCGCTGACGCGGGAATGATGGGAACCGTGGAGACGGTGCTTGCGGCGGCAGGTTTCTCTATACAGATATACTGTGATTTCGCAGGGTATTCCTGCATTGCCATCGGTGCGGCAAGAGTGATGGGCGTGGAGCTGATGCAGAATTTCAACACGCCATATTTTGCCTGCAGTATTGCGGATTTTTGGCGGAGATGGCACATTTCTCTGAGCACCTGGCTGAAGGATTACCTATATATCCCAATGGGGGGAAGTCGCTGCAGCCGCATAAAGAAGTACCGAAATTTGTTGATTACTTTTCTTGTCAGCGGGTTGTGGCATGGCGCTTCCTGGACTTATGTGATATGGGGAGGCTTGCACGGATTATATCAGATTGTAGGAGACTTGACGCGGCCGATTAGACAGTGGATTACGGAGAAATGTCAGATTAAGACACAGGTCGTCAGTTATCGGCTGGGACAGACTCTGACAGTCTTTGGATTGACTGGCTTTGCCTGGATATTCTTTCGGGCTGAGAGCGTGCGGCAGGCCGGACGGTATCTGCGGCAGATGTTTACGCACTGGAATCCTTGGGTGTTGTTTGATGGCACCATCTATAGCTATGGATTGGATCGTGGTGAAGTACATATTTTGCTGGCCGCCCTTCTGGCGCTGCTGCTGGTGGATCTGCTTCAATACGTGAAGAAAATGGAGTTGGGTCAGTTCCTGCTCGAGCAGAATCTGTGGTTTCGCTGGGGCATATTGATTATGCTGGTGATCGGTGTGCTGGTGTATGGCGAGTACGGGATAAGGTTCAGTTCGGGACAGTTTATCTATTTTGCTTTTTAGGAATACAGGTTTTGCGATATTCACGAAGAGGTGCATATGAAAAAGGGAATCAGAGGCGTGTGCTTTGTAGTGCTGTTAGGTTTGATATTGGGGCATATCTACTCGGTTTTATCCTGGAAGGATACGGCGGGTAATTATCTGTCATCCGTACAGCAGTTATATCATACGCCGAAGCAGACCATGGATGTGGTTTTTATGGGCAGTAGCCATTGCTATTGCAGTATATATCCGGAGTATCTGTGGAGGGACTATGGGTATTCCGCATTTGACATGGCGGTATCAGGACAGGATAAGTCAGCCAATTATTATTCGCTGTTGGAATTGCTGAAAACACAGTCTCCCCAAGTGGTATTTGTGGAAGCGTACGCTCTTTTATATGACGGATACTCGCAGGAGGGCAATGCCTACCGAAATTTGCTGTCCATGAAGAACTCCATCAACAATTTTCGGCTGATACGGGAAGCTGTTGACGAGGAGAAACAGATGGATTATCTGTTGCGCTGGCCCATCGTTCACACACGATATGCCGAGCTGACCCGATACGACTTTGTGCAATATGCCCCCAGTGAATATGGCCGAGGGGCCAACTGGGGATGGGGGCAGGGGACAGGCGCCTGGCCGGAGGCGGCAAAAAGCTGTATGTCCGCGGCTCCGCTCAGCGAGGAGAATCTCAGGTGGTTGGATCGCATTTTGACGCTGGGAGCCGAGAAGGATATAGACATTGTCTTTTATGTGGCGCCTATGCAGGTTTACAATGAGGAACAGGCTATCTATAATGGAGCAGCTGAATATGTGACGGCGGCAGGAGCGGAATGGATCGACTGCAATAAGCTGTTTGATGAGATGGGCATCTCGGCGGATACGGATTTTGAGGATGCCTATCATTGTAACGCCCATGGAGCGGAAAAGGTTACTTCTTATATGGGAAGATACTTGCAGGAGAACTATGAGTTGGAGGACCATAGAGGAGATGATACCTACACAGCATGGGATCAGAGCCTGCGATTGTATCAGCATTGTGAAGCTGCTCAGGGATTGGAACAGTTGGACATGGAAAGTTATCTGAAGGCGGTGGCAGAGCTGGAGGGAGTGAAACTTATTGTGGCATTGGAAGGGGATTATAAGAGCTCAACTCTGCCCATGGATCAATATGCCGCCTGGCTGGGCGTTCCCCCCGAACAATATGAGACGGGTGGGAAATGGGTGATCAGCGAGGGGGAAGTGAAGGCTTTTTTGGACAACATGTCCACAGAGATTGTATGTGTGGAATTGAGCGGCCGGGACTTCGCGGTGCTGGAGAATGTGTCCCTGAAGTCAGGGGAATCCGTTCTCAACAATATCCGTATCAATGGGGAATACTATGGCAAGGCTCTGAACGGCCTGACGGTAATTGTGTATGATCCCCTGCGGGAAGCGATTATCAGTGCCAGAGGTATTGCATAGGAGGAGAACGGACTAAACAGGGTTTGCATAGCAGGAATGTTTCCTGAGAGACTTACTTCTGTCACTGATCGGATATATTTCGGTAAAGTTGGACAGTCATTTCTTTTTTATCTGTTCTTTCGAGAATTAGGATGTTGTGGACGTTATGCAGAGAGAAGTTTAACTGCCGCTATGTAGAAAGCTAATATATTATATGAGGGAGCAGCCGCATGAAACTGAAAATTTCGATCTGTGATGACGAGGCGGAGCAGAGAGCCTATCTGGCGGACCTGGTCTTTTCATGGGCGAAAAGGAATCGCCATCTGACGGAGATCAGGCAATATGCCGACGCAAAATCCTTTCTTTTCGACTATTCTGAAGAGAAGGATTTTGATATTCTGCTTTTGGATATCGAGATGCCCGGAATGAACGGGATAGAGCTGGCAAAGACTGTCAGATGTGAGAATGCGGCGGTGCAGATCGTCTTTATCACAGGGTATTATGAATATTTCGGCGATGGTTTTGACGTATCGGCGCTTCATTATCTGATCAAGCCGGTGGACGACGGGAAACTCTGCGCGGTGCTGGACAAAGCGGTGGACTGTCTGGCCTGCCGCCAGCGTTCGATTCTGCTCTCCACCTCTGAGGGCGACATAAAAGTATCCCTGGCGAATATCCTGTATGTGGAGGCCCAGAATGTATATGTTATCGTCCATACCATGCATGAGAGTTACCGCGTGCGCATGTCCCTGGGCAAGTTTTCCGAACAATTGGATGCAACTTTTTTCAAGGTGCACCGCTCCTTTATCGCAGGACTGAAGTATATCCGAAAGATCACGCGCACAGATATCACGATGGAAAACGGCGATAGCGTTCCCATCAGCCGTGGGCTGTATGATGACGTCCATGCCGCACTAATCAAGTATTTATAGTTAACGACATTGGAAATTTCAATGTTGTTTACTATATAAGGAGTTACCATGCTGTTTGACAGGATAATTAAAAAAAGGGTTGCGTCTTTTGAAAAAGAAATTTTGCAGAAATATTATGCCGAAGTGGAGAATATGTACACAAAAATGCGTGGTTGGAGACATGATTACCGGCACCACATTCAGGCGATGAAGGTACATGCGGCGAAGGGAGAGTATGAAGAGATCACAAGGTATCTGGATATGCTGGACGATGACCTGACCAATGTGGAGACAGTGATCAGGACCGGCAACCGGATGGCGGACGCGATTCTGAACAGCAAGCTTTCCCTTGCGGCCGAAAGGGAGATCAACGTAAAGGCAGAGGCCAAAATCCCGGTGTCTCTCACAATATCAGAATTGGATCTGTGCATTATCATCGGCAATCTGCTGGACAATGCCATCGAGGCATGTATGGAGCTGCCCCCCGATCGGCGCCTGATTCGGATATACATGGAGATGAAGGGAAATTACCTGTATCTGGCGCTTACCAACACGGCGGGCGGTAGGAAGAAACATAACTTTGGTACCACCAGGGGCGAGGGACACGGCCTGGGTATCGCCCGCGTGGACGCGGTGGTTAAAAAATGCGGCGGATATATTACCAGAGCCTCTGAGGACGAGGCCTTTTCCACGGAGGTTCTGCTGCCCCAGTAAGGATCCGTCACGAAATAACGGATGCATCTGACGTGCCTAAGCTGCAGACCTTTCGGTATAAAGAGTGCAATTGACATCAAATTATTAACATTTGACATCAATTTGCACTTTTTTTATTTTTAAATGCTATAGTCAAAAGAGGTTAATCTAACATGGGCAAAATAAAAGCAGCTGTGGAAACGAACAGACGGGAGCCATTACTATTTTAGGTCATATCGCAGACAGGGCCTGTGATATGCAGGGGAGGCCAATATGATGAGTAAGGAAAAATTCAGAGAGGAGCACAGCTATTCAAAAATAGGCTGTGTTGTCTGGGCTATAAAAAACATATGGCAGCTGGACCGCCGATTTCTATTTTTCATCTTTGCATCCATTCCTGTGGCGGTAGTCATGCCGCTAATCGGCTCATATTTTTCCCGGGAACTGATTGACAGTATCGGAGAAGGCGCAGTTTTTTCGGAACTGGCAATCCTCGTTGCGGCTTTTATGTTAGCGCTTATCCTTTTGGATCAGTCGAAAGCATATCTTGACTCGAAATGTGAGGGAAGAAGGTACTATATCACGCATATTCATCAGGGCAGGATAAAGGATATTGAAAGCTATCAGACGGATTACGAGAATACGGAGAGACAGGATTTTCAGGAACTCAGAGGATATGCGTGGAATGATTCCTGTCACGGCGATTGCTCCATGGAGTTTATATGGAGAGACTTAAGGAACGCACTCATACATCTGGCAGGGATTGTGACCTATGCCTCTCTTCTGCTTGTGCTGAATCCCCTCATACTCGTTATTGTTGCAATCGTATCTCTGGGATCTTATTTTACCACGCGATGGCAGGCGGTCTACTACGAGAAGAACAAGCAAAAGTGGGAGAAGGAGATTCGGAAAAAGAGCTATTTGGGCGAACTGTCCGAAGATTTCTCCAGAGCCAAGGACATCAAGCTCTATGCGCTGGAGGGCTGGCTGGACGGTATGATGCGGGACTATCAGGCGTATATTCTGATGTGGAACAAACGCTGCAATTTGCGGGGACTGTGGGCGGCTGTTCTGGCTGGACTCATGGCCTTTGTTCAGAATGGCGCCGCATATCTTGTACTGATCGGAGTTTTGCTGGATGGGGGGATCACCGTAGGAGAATTCGTTTTCTATTTTGGACTGGTCGGCAGCATCGGGGGCTTTTTGCAGGGAATTATCAGGGACGTGGCGTATCTCAATACTCGCGCCGAAAAGATTGCATATTACCGGGAACTTTATAATTATCCCAACCGGTTCAACCATGGGGAAGGCTGTGCTCTGCCGAAGGCTCCTGTTGCCATCGAGCTGAAGGACGTCTGGTATCGCTACGAGGGCGCCAAAGATTATACCCTGAAGGGAATCAATCTGGTCATAGCAGGCGGTGAAAACCTGGCGCTGGTGGGGATGAACGGCGCCGGAAAGACCACATTGATAAAGCTGATCTGCGGAATGTATACCCCCACAAAAGGAGAGATTCTAGTGGGGGGGAAAAAGATTTCTGAGTACAATATCGAGGAATACTATTCCTTGATTTCAGCTGTTTTTCAGGAGATTCGAGCAATCGCCTTCACCTGCTTTGAGTTCGTGGCAAGTGTGGACCCCGCGCGTCCTGGGGCAAGGGAGGACGCCATCGCCGCCATGAAAGCGGCAGATATCTACGATAAAATCAATGCGCTGCCCTGCGGGATCGACACGCATTTAAGGAAGGAAGTTTACGAGGATGGTGTGGACTTATCCGGCGGAGAGATGCAGAAACTGGTGCTGGCCCGCGCTATATACAAGGATGGTGCAATCCTTGTGCTGGACGAGCCGACGGCGGCGTTGGACCCCGTTGCGGAGAACAATCTGTATCAGCAGTACAAGTCTTTTACGGCGGGCAAGACCTCGATCTACATCTCCCATCGTTTTGCCTCGACACATTTCTGCGACCGCATTGTACTGTTGGAAAATGGAGTCATAACAGAGAGCGGAACGCATGAGGAGCTGATGGAGAAAGACGGTCAGTATGCATATATGTTTGGAGTGCAGAGCCAATATTACAAGGAGGATGATATTCATGCGTAGAGAAAATGTAACCAAAAAAGCGCTTAAGATATACCATGCATATAATCCCAAATATTTTCCGCTCTGTTTCCTGCAGATTGTGTTCCAGAATATTTCTCCCTACTTCAACCTCTGGATGTCCGCCGAAATCGTGACAGCGCTCTATGAGGGCCGAGAAAGGCGGGAGCTGTATCTTCTGGTCGGCGTCACTCTGCTCGGCAATCTTTTGGCACAGGTGCTGGAGGCTGCTTTAGGCAGGAGCGTTCAGAACACATTGGAGGAGCTGCAAAACAATGAATTGGCGGCTTTTAACCGTAAGACATTGTCTCTGGATTACGACAAGCTGGAAAATCCGGAAATTCGTCTGCTCAGGCGGAAAATCACAGAAAACTCCTGGATTAACGCTTACGGGGTGAAACGCATGAGATTTATGATAGAAGAACTGATGTCTCATGTGGTCAATATTGTTTTTTCTATGGCGCTGTTTGTGGAAATGGTGTCCCTGATAATAGCCATCCCTTTTCACTGGCTGAGTTTTACCCTTTTTGCCGCTATGATAGGTTTCCTGATGCTGACCAGTCTGTTTCTTACCCGCAGTGAGAAAAAGATCTCTGTCGTCTGGGAGACAGTGGGTGATCAGATGCTGCGTGAAAACCGGTTAGGGAATGGTTATTCCACACATTGGTTGGATAACCGCATTTATCGCCAGCAAAACATCATAACCAAGCTGCGCAATAAGGTAACCGCAGACCATTTAAAGGTTTTTTCCGATGTCAATCAGAAGAATTTTATCCTGAGGATTCCTGCGTCTGTATTGTCCAGGCTGCTGGAGCTTTGTACTTACCTGATCGTCTGCTTTTACTGCATCCTGGGCGCTTTCCCGGTGGGCAGCGTGATCAAGTATGTGGGATATCTCGGGAAAGTATCAGGCAGCATAGGAGGTATTTTTCGTGACATGAATGAACTGCGGAACAATGAGCGATTTCTGGAAACCTATCTTGCATTTTTTGATATCCGCAACGATATGTACCAGGGCAGTCTGGCCGTAGAGAAACGCAGCGATAAAAAATATGACATTGCCTTTCGGAACGTCAGCTTTAAATATGTGGGATGCGAGGAATATGCGCTGAAAAATATCAATCTGGATCTCAAGGTGGGAGAGCGCCTCGCCGTCGTAGGGATGAACGGGAGCGGAAAGACCACGTTCATCAAGCTCCTGTGCCGGCTATATGACCCCACGGAGGGTGAAATCCACATGAATGATTTTAATATCCGCAAATATGATTACCGCCAGTATCTGGATATCTTTTCCGTGGTTTTCCAGGACTATAATCTGCTGGCTGTTCCCCTGGGCAACAATGTGGCGTCCGACGCCGCATGGGACAGCGTAAAGGCGGAGCGGCTGCTGTACGAGGTGGGCTTTGGAGAGCGGTATGAGGAATTGCCCCAAAAGCTGGAGACGCCGCTGTATAAGAATTTTGACGAGGACGGAGTCAATATTTCAGGTGGGGAGGCCCAGAAGATCGCTCTGGCCCGGGCGCTGTACAAGGATGCGCCGTTTATTATACTGGATGAGCCTACCGCCGCTCTGGACCCTGTTGCCGAGGCGGAGATATACTCCAAATTCAATGAGATTGTGGGGGACAAGACCGCAATCTATATCAGCCACCGCTTATCCTCCTGCCGTTTCTGTGACAAGATCGCCGTATTTGACAAGGGCGAAATCGTGCAGGTCGGCACCCATGAGGAGCTGCTCGCGGACGAGACAGGCAAGTATTTCGAGCTTTGGAATGCACAGGCGCAGTATTATGCATAGCTGATTAAACCCCGCCGCAAAGAATGCGCCCGGCAGCTCTGACATCTTTCATCGTCAGGCCCACATCCGCATCCGTTTTGATCTGATGGGACTCTATTACTTTGTTGTGCAGATCCAGATCGTCCAGGACCACCCAGGCGTCGGTGTCGGGATGCATCTCCAGCCATGACAGGATTTCCGCGGCTTTTACAAGACTGAATTTTTTGCTGGCTCTGATCTCCTCCGTGGTGAGGTCCGGCGTCATGTCATAGATTGTCATATTTTCTTCCGCCAGCAGCATGGTCAGCATTGAGGACTCTTCCCGCAGGGGGTTCAGCCTGTCGTCAAACCAGAAGCGCCATCCGGAGTGGAGCACCAGTCGGGCGCCCGTATCATGAATCAGGGCGCCCAGCAGTTTCACCTTGTCCGTATCTATGTACTTTCCCTCACTGATCTCCCGCCGGTGACTGTCATTCCAAAATCGGGAATTCAATACGCCGTCAATATCAAGAAAACAAATTCTGTTCATGTCTACCACCCCTTTGTCTGCCTGGCAGGTCATTCATGCATTTTGTTCCATGTACATTATAGTATGGGCAGTGCTGACACGCAAGAAAACTTCGAAATAGATATTTAGATTGACTTACTGCACAAAAAACAGTAGCTTTCCGATGAAAAATGAATTATAATAAAAAAGTATACTGACTTTTGGGGCCATTCATAAACCGGCGGGTGATATTTATGATACGAAGAAAATTTGTAAGTACAAGAGCATTGAAAGAGGGCATGGTAATAGATCAGGCGATCATAGACCGGAGCGGGCGTATTTTAATTGCGCGTAAGACGACTTTGGATGGTTTTTTGATTGAGGCCCTGCAGAAGATGAAAGTTACCGGTATCTATATTCGGGAAGGTGAGGAAGATCCCGAGGTAGAAGGCGACATAGAGGTCTCCCCAGAGATACAGATGACCATCGAGAAACTGACGGTGGAGGACCGGTCCAAGGTAAAGCTGTCCGAGAGCGTGAAGAAACGGGTATCGGAGGGAATCAAGTTTCTTTACCATGATACTTCCGCACCCAATTTTATAGACACTGCGGCCAATGTCACCAGCAATCTGGTCAACTCCATCATGGAGAATGAGGCGGTGGCATTGAATATAGATACTTTGAAATTCAGTGACGAATATACATTTCAGCACAGCGTGGACGTGGCGACGATTGCCATGCTGATTGCCAAGAACAGCCAAATGTCTGAGGCAGAAATCCAGAAAATCGGCATGGCGGGTCTGCTTCACGATATGGGGAAGTCCCAAATTCCCAATGAGATATTGAACAAGGCGGGCAAGCTGACAGAGGAAGAATTTGCCATTATGAAGAATCACTCCCTATATGGATACCAGATTCTGAAAGAGAAGGGCAGTATACCCCAGGAGGTACTGATGGGGGTGCTGCAACACCATGAAAAACTGAACGGCAGAGGGTATCCTATGGGGGTGGCGGCAGACAAAATCTCCCCCTATGCGAAGATACTGTCTATTGCGGATATCTATGACGCTCTTGTGACGGAGCGGCCCTATAAAAAAGGTTTTTCACAGCAGGACGCCGTAGAGATGATTATGGCGATGACGGATGAACTGGACATTACATACATGAGAAGTTTTCTGAGCATTGTGATTCTCTATCCCGTGAACAGTGTTGTCACCCTGAGTAATGGGGAGAAAGCGAAAGTGTTGGAAAACAATCCGCAGTATCCCTTGCGCCCTAAAGTCATAGGTCTTCGTACCGGAAAAATTTACGATCTGTCGGAAGATATTAAGTGCGCCAGCCTGATTATTGAGTAATAATATCCGCCAGAGATATTTCCGGCAATTCCTCCAGTGCGGGATGATGGGTCAGGGTCTTTATAATCTGCCAGCCCTCCCGGCTGTGCTGCGCATTGGCGGGAATAGGGCGAAATCCCAGGTCCAGATAGACTTTGCAGGCCAGCCAGGTGTTGGTTTGGGTAGGTATCTTGGCCCGAGTATACCCCAGGGAAGTCATAATCCCCAGTACATGGGTAATCAACGGTTTGGACAAGCCCAGCCCCTGGTAATCCCTGCGGATAGCCACCCAGTGGAGCCATCCAGCCCCATCGGGATCTTCCTTATATATATTGTAAAAAGCGGTGGCAGTGGCTACTTTTTCCCCTTTTTCATTCTCTATAAACACCATGCGGTGTACCAATTCCTCATCTTTTCCCTGATAATAGTGATTCCAGGAGGCCAGCCCTTGGTCGTAGCTGGCGAATTCCTTGGCCGAAGTCTCAATAGCTATCCAAATATCCCGGTCTCCGGGTCTGTAAAAGGCAAAACGATATCCCTCCGGCAGCGGATAGATCGGCAGCCCGCTCAGTTCCCGGTGCAAGAGCAGTTCATAATATTTGATTCTTTCGTCATGGTTGTCAAATTGCATATGGGGCGCCTCCATTGTTTCTCGTCATGTCCATTATAATTTAGGGCATTTTAAATTACAATAGAGTTTCGGATCGGCTAAATTATATCTATTACCCAATACCGCATATTTTTTGTGAAAAAATCTTGGAATATGGCAGCGTAAGAGTTACAATATGTTTTAAAGTCAGATACATAATGAGGAGGATATATATCATGGTGGAATTGTTGAAAATGAAAAAACCCAAGATGGTGGCGGAGGCGGCCGCAGCTCAGAAAGGGCTGCATATCGTGCTGGAGATACTGGTCTTTGTCGCCGTATTTCTGGTCTGCAATATAGCAGAGCTGGTAGTGATAATGCCGGTGGAGCTTATACTGATGTTCACCAACCCAGATTATCTCAATGCGGCTGTACGGGGAGATATGCAGGGAGCCCAGGAGGCAGCTGCAGCTTTGGCGCAGTCGGACTCTCTGGTCATTGCAATGCTCTTCGCCAATGTCGGAATCATTCTGGTGACGCTGTTGTTCTGTAAGCTGCTCCAGAAGAGGAAAGTGACTACAGTGGGCTTTCAGAAACCTGGTATGTGGAAGGAATATCTGAGCGGCATGGGAATTGGTTTTGTAATTTTTTCTCTTGCGGTGCTGATCTGCGTGGTGACAGGTTCCCTGAAAATTCAGGGCTTGTCGGCGACCTTTTCCATCGGAATCTTTATACTGTTCCTGTTGGGCTATCTGATTCAGGGCATGGCGGAGGAAGTGATGTGCAGAGGATATTTTCTGGTGTCTGTGAGCAGGCGCTATCCCCTGGCGGTGGGTATTGTGGCCAACGCAGTGCTTTTTGCGGCGCTGCATCTGCTCAACAGCGGCATCTCTGTGCTGGCATTTATCAATCTGGTACTTTTTGGCGTATTTGCCTCCATATATTTTATCAAGCGGGGCAATATCTGGGGCGTGGGCGCGCTGCATTCCATCTGGAATCTGGCCCAGGGCAATGTCTATGGCATTCGCGTCAGCGGTATGCAGACCAGCTGTTCTGTTCTGGCCTCGGAAATGGTGACGGGGCGGGAGCTGATCAACGGCGGCGATTTCGGTTTGGAGGGCGGTCTGGCAGTGACCTTTGTGCTTGTGCTGGGTTCTGTGATTCTGCTGTCAACCAGACAGCAGCGCTGTGTGGAGGAGTCTGTGGGGGCACCTGCGGAGACATCAGCGGACATGTAGGCAGCGGCGCAGAGGAAAAAATGGCATGATATAACGGTCTCAAAAATACAAAAATATTGACAAAATAAGCCCTGTGCCATATTATGAAAAAGTATGTCAAACATTTGCCGAGAAACACATTTATGAGAGGGAAGGAGTACTATTATGAACAAAAAAGTTGCGCTGGGAGGCGGAATAGCGGCGGTTCTTATCGTCATCATAGCCGTTGTCATCATTCTTATGCAGCCCAAGAAAATCAATCTGGAGGAATATGTAGAGATAAGCTACAGCGGCTATAACGAGTACGCCGTTGCCAGAGCGACTCTCAATGAAGGAGGTCTTTACGAGGCCATTCTGGCGGCGAAGGGGAAGAAGGTTGACTATAACAGTATTGATTCCTTTGAGGCGCTGGGAGCGGCGCTGTCGGAGGAAATGGCAATAAGTGAGTGCATTGACAAAATCACGCTGTCGCTGTCTCAGGATAGCAATCTTTCAAACGGAGACACTGTCACCGTTGAGATTACATACGACAACGAGGCCGCCAAGGCGCACAAGGTCAAATTCACAGGCAGCACTGTGACCTTAAAGGTGGAGGGGCTGGAGGACGCATTGAAGGTTGACCCGTTTGAAGGTTTTGAGGTAACCTTCAGCGGCATTTCTCCAGGCGGAAGAATAGAGTATAACTACAATGGCACCAATTCAAATATAAGTACCTACTCTTTTTCACCCAGCCAGTCATATGATCTCAAAAACGGAGATATTGTGACGGTCACATACAGTTTCAACGAGGACAGTATGTTGAGGCAGGGAATTGTGATAACCAATCAGGAGAAGGAATATGAGGTGAGCGGTCTGGATGAGTATGTCCAGAGTTATGCTGATCTCACGGACGATTTTTTGAACAGCATGAAATCGGAGGCGGAGGACAAGATTTATTCCTATGTTGCCAGCAACTATAATGCAGCAAACAGCATGAATGGCCTGAGCTACGCCGGGTATATTCTGAATATCTCAAATACCACAGACATTTGGTTTGGCAGCTATAACAGCCTGTACCTGATTTACAGCGGCACTGTCTCCAACACGGAAGATTCCTTCCCCGCAACGAAGGTGTACTACCCCGTGAAGTTTTCCAACATTCTGAATGCGGGCGGCGAACTGAGTTACGGCTCTCTTGACGGAATTCAGGGCAGCTCCAGCTTTGAGGGAGGATGGTACAGCACAAATGGATATATTAATCCTGTGATCTGCTATGTGGACATTGTAGAAAAAAGCGGGGATAGCTACAGCAGCGAATGCGGAGGCGGGTTTGAGGCTTTCTCGGAATATGAACAGGTGACGCAGATGGCGGATATCAGCGACGGCTATAAGCAGGAGTTGTATGCGGACGCCCTGGACAAAGTGGAGAGTCACATCGCCAATTATAGCGGCGGTTCCAAGGCGGAGGGCCTGGTCTTTGTAGGGGACTGTCTGTTGACCGCAAAAAATCCCGGGCAGAATCTTGCCAACAACAATACCTATATTGTGGTGTATTCCGCTCTGGTATCCAACACCGACGGGTACTTTGAGGACACGATGGTATACTACCCCGTTGCCTACAACGGGATCGTGAGCCTGCCAAACGGCGAGTATATGATAACGGAGTCCAAGGGAATACAGGGCAACAGCAGTTTTAGCAACTTTTTCTACAGCACAAAGGGATATACTGACGGTGCACAGATGTTTGAGAAACTGATCACTGCCAACCGCGATAACTACACCTATGAATTGTCAGACGGTCTGAAAGAATTCGATCATTAAGAAAAAAACAACAGGGGCTGTGGAAGAAGTTTCACAGCCCCCATTTTATTTCAATCCAGCGCTCTTGCTGTGCGGAAATTGGATAATCTTAACGTTAGTCAGTATAACTCTTCCCGCAGCTTTTCAGCCTTCGTCTCATAGCGCAGCAGATCCTTATAGGTGTCCAGCATCTGGCGGACGCCCAGAGCCTTCTCATCTCCCTCAATTCCCAGCGCTTTTTTCAAAGTATATTCCAACCAGCCCAGCATACCGTCATAGCTGCATGCAAAAATCGGTGTCCAATTCACCCCGCGCAAATCCATGAACCGGGTGTACTCCTGCAGCAGCGCCCGACAGAGCGAGGAGTTAAGGCTGCCATCTTTGTCATTTGCCCAGTAATTCAGCACCTCCAACAGCTCCTGATAGGGGTTTACAGCGCCGGCGGCCTCCCAGTCGATCAGGTAGGGCTGCCCGTCCTGCCAAAGCACGTTTTTGGGGTCCAGGTCCCGGTGGCTGACGACTTGGAAGGAGCTGACGGATTCCATGGCAGCTACCGCCGCCTTGTCCCAGCGCGTCAGGTTTGGCAGCATAGCCTCGTAATCGGAAAGCCAGTAGACCTGCTGCTCCCTGGCAAGGGCCAGATAACCCTGCCAGTCATAGGGGGAACGCCCTGACTCCTCCGGCGGCAATCCCAGCTCTTCTGGTTTCAGTGCCGCATGGTGAATCTGTCCCAGGATATGGCCTATTTTGCCGCAATGGGAAACATTTATCTCTGGCGCAAACACAGAACGAGCCTCTATCCAGGGATAGACAAAAGCGTATTGCCGGACACTGTCCGGAGAGGAGCTGTGTGCCATATCCAGCAGCAGTAGCTGCTGTTCCTCCCGTTTTAGCGCCGCCACCACGGGCAGAGCATCCGACCCCTGTGCCAGACGCAGAACAATGCGCTCTGAATTTATCATGTTCTCCATGGCCTGCGGCCGTCTCATAATATCCGGGTTGAGCAGCTTTACCGCATAATCTCCCCGGTCCGTGGTCACATGATACATTTGGTGCAACAGCCCGCCCTTCACTGCCTGGGGTTCTCCCTGTATTGTTCCCAGCGAATATTTCTCGCACAGACCTGTCAACATATGTAATGTATTCATATGGTCTTCCTCCGATATTTTTTCATGGTTAAGTATAGCATGTCCGCAGGGAAAATGCCAGCGGGAGAAATTTCGTGGAGAGTTGCAACTGTCGGTTGACAAAGAAAAAGGAAAATGTACGGCGCACTTGGTAGTTGTCAACCGGATTTTCTGTTAAAATGCAATAGTAAGAACAACATATATATGTGCGTTTTCAAAGGATTATGGTCGCCGTCCGATCAGCGGCAGCCACAGTAAAATGACAGGAGTGTAGATAGCTCTCCTGCGCAGATTCATATGCCCATAGGATCGGGCGGAAAAGAGGTTGTATGATTTTAGCAGAAAAAATTACTTACTTAAGAAAGCAAAAAGAATGGTCCCAGGAAGAGCTGGCGGATCAGTTGGAGATCTCCAGGCAGTCCGTATCAAAATGGGAGTCCGGCGCCTCCATTCCGGAGTTGGATAAGATTATCGGAATGAGTCAAATCTTTGGCGTCAGCACAGATTTTTTATTGAAGGATGAATATGACGTAGATGTCATTACAAAAGACGGACGGGAAAAGCAGGATATGTCCGAAGAGTTTGTTTCGGCTCAGGAGTCTGCTCACGGAGAGGGAAGAACATTTTCTATAGATGAGGCTAATACCTATCTGGAGACGGTGAAAAAGACTGCTGGACCTGTGGCGCTGGGAGTGCTGCTCTGTATCTGGTCCCCCATCCCTCTGCTAGTCATGGGCGGCTGGTCGGAGTATGGTCCGGTGGTAATAACGGAGGAGATGGCGGCGGGCCTGGGTATTGCAGTTTTACTTGTTATGGTGGCAGTGGCGGTGGTATTGTTCATTGTCAACGGGATGAAGACCGATCCTTACGAGTATCTGGAAAGAGAAAAGATTCATCTGCAGTATGGCGTGCGTGGCGTCGTGGAGAAAAAGAAAGAGGTATATGCGCCGCGATATCAGCGGACTCTCGCTCTGGGTGTGACCCTGTGTATTCTCAGCATACTGCCTATTTTGTTTGCCATGTGTCTGAATGCATCGGAAATCTGGTGTGTGTACAGCGTCTGCGAGATGTTGGCGGTGGTGTCGGTGGGCGTCTTTTTGCTGGTGTGGGTCAGCAGTGTCTGGGAGAGCTATCAGAAACTGCTGGAAGAGGGAGACTATACCCCGGAGAAAAAGCGTAACAGGAAAAAGGTAGGACCTCTTGCAGGCGCTTACTGGTGTCTTGTGGTGGCTGTCTATCTGGTCATCAGTTTCCGCAATGACAGCTGGCACTCTACATGGCTTATCTGGCCGGTGGCAGGTCTGATCTTTGTGGTGCTGCTGGGTATATTACGCGCGGTTACGCAATCCCGCGACAGACAGTGAGAACAAAATATGGAATATTTAAAAATGTGCTGCCGCATTTATATTTGGTGTGGCAGCACATTTTTCATGTCTGATACATCCATCAAATCTATGCGTTTTCGTACTGCTGCCGTTCCTGCTGGCCCTTGTCAAAGAGACTCTTACTCTCACCATCAGGATAGATGAATGCGAAACTTTTACCTTGAGTTTCCGCAAATTGTAACCAGAAAGTGAGTATGCCTGCCCAAAGTACCAATCTGCTGGTTTTTGAAAGCATCAGAAGAGCAGGACCAGGAAGAGGGGTACTCAAAATAAGCCC
>JAAUZI010000006.1 GCA_014804645.1 Lachnospiraceae bacterium
CCTGACGCAGCTGTGGTATAACGCCAGGACGCTGTGGCGGCAGGTCTTTTTGCAAAAGCCGGACCTGCTCTGGAACGCCATAGACGATTTTGGGACGCTGTATCAATGCTCCATGCCGCTTGTGCTGGCGGGGGCGGGGATTACGATCCGCCATGCCATAAAGGGGGAAAAGAGCAGAAGAATACCCTGTGTGCTGTTGCTGGTGTACTGGGCGACGGCCATAATGACAGGACTTTTCATCAACTATGTGAATATCAATCGCATCAATATCATTTTTTACTGCCACATAGCTTTTGCGGGCATAGCGGTGTATACCATTCTGAAAGAGTGGAAACGTCTGGCGGCAGGACTTGCGGCGGTATATGGACTGCTGCTGGTACTGTTTCTGAATCAGTATTTTACAGATTGGGCAGAGCGGATAGAGACGCGCTTTTTTGCGGATTTTATCGATGCGGTGGAGTATGCCGGAGAACTGGAGGCGGACTATTACTACATAACGCCGGATTCTCAGTCCGACGGCTCCTGGTGGGTCAGCCAGATCATGACTATGTACGCCTTGAAGATGGATGCAGAGTATTTTCAGGGTAAGACTGATGTATTCAGGGGAGCGGAAATCTCCTATGCGGACCGTTATCATTTCAGCAATGCCGAGGGATACCTGATTCAGGACAACGCGAACATTGTCTATGTGGTCCGGGCGGACCATATCAGTGACTATGCTCCGGAGCGCTTTGCCCGAAGGCAGTTCGGGAATTATTATGTGGTGGTTCCATGGCAGTTTGCCAGGTAGAGGGACGAGAGATGAAAATTTATGTGGGAAGTATTTTCATCACGATTATGATTTTGATTCTTGCCGCAATCCTTATTTTTTGGAAACCGGGGAAAAAGAGTCGGTATCGTTTCATCAGACTGGCTGCGGGCAATCTGATGATTCATCTGGCAGACGGATTTATCACTTATGTCAATACGCCGGGGCTGGAACGGGAAGGCAATCCGCTGGTGAGCAAGCTGGGATTTGGATGGGGCGCGCTGTTTCTGGCAAATCTGATTGTCTTTGGATTAGTTATTCTCTGCACATGGTGTTTTTGCCGGTACGAGCATATTCATCTGGAGGCGACGGGTGTATTTGACTATTTTATGAAACTTATGTATGGAGAGGGGTATAAGCCGGGATGGTTCTGGTACAAGATGCCGAAGAATCGTCATCCTATGTTTGCCCTGTACGGATATGTGCTCTATTGGGGGGTGACTGCCGGGGCGCCGATACCCGTGTTTGGGTGGATATTGGATATGCTGGATATACATCCTCCCATACGGAACAGTATATGGCTGAGTATAGGAATTGGAATTTCTGTCGGTATGCTCTGCATGTATAAATGGGCGGCGGACGGCTATAGATGTGGACGTCATGAATAGAGGTTAAGAGGGAGGCAGCTTATCCACAGCGGATTTGCTGCCTTTTTGCATTCGAGCGGGAATTGATCTCTTGTTGGCGTACGCAAATTTATTGCTGAATGCATTATAACATGTCAAGGTACAAATGAAAATACGGGAAATTCACTTACAAAACGGGATTTTCGTTTACAAAAGGGGAATCTCGTTTGCAAAAGTAGATTTTCGTTTACAAAACGGGAGTCTTGGGTTACAAACGGGACTCTCGGGCTACTATTCACCCATATAAGACGCATTTCAATATAAATTTATCGAAAATCAATAAAAAAATATTGACATTCAATTCGATGAGTGGTATTTTATGGATATGAGAAACTCCGGCACGCCCATATGAATGACGTGCGGGAAAGAGGTAAATGAAAGGAATACGGGGAGATGAACAGAGACACGATAATCAAGATCACAAAATATCTGGTGGATTTCATGTTCGGCGCAGGCATTCTGGTGACGCTGACGCTGCCATGGAGTATAAAGTGGGTCGGCAGATATCTGGAGCGGCTTGAGGAGAACTACGGGGAGATCGTCACGATTTATTTTGTGCTGGGAATTCTGGCCCTGGCTATTGTCTGGGAACTGCGCAAAATGTTTAAGACCGTTCTGGCAAAGGACTGTTTTGTGAGGGCGAATGTTGCCAGCCTGAAACATATGAGCTATTACAGCGGACTGATCGTACTTATGTCCATTGTGCGCAGCATTGTCTACACCACGGTCGCCATGCTGGTAATTATCCTGGTGTTTGTCATAGCGGGGCTGTTCTGTCAGGTGCTGGCCCAGATTTTTGACGAGGCCATCAATTATAAGGAAGAAAATGATCTGACGATATAGAAGAAACCGCAGCGCCGGGGACGCCCGGGCTGCTTGAGATAGAGAGTTAAGGCAATATGCAGAAACAAGATAAGTGAGGGAACTATGTCAATTGTAATCAATTTGGATGTCATGATGGCAAAACGAAAAAAAGGTTTGACGGAGCTGGCGGGTGAGGTGGATATCACCCTGGCCAATCTGTCCATTTTAAAAAACAATAAGGCCAAGGCGGTGCGCCTGTCCACACTGGACGCCATCTGCAAGGCACTGAACTGTCAGCCGGGGGACATCCTGGAGTATGTGGAGGAAGAAGATGGAAAATAGTCAAAACAGTATCTGGCAGGAGCCGTCAAACGGCGGAATGCCACAGCAAAATGTAAATACCAGTATGCCGGGTCCGGGTCCAGCTCCCGCTCCCATGCCTGCAACAGGGGCTGGTCCTGCGCCGAGTGCGAATGCCGACCGGAGAGAGGATGCATTTTGGACAGCGATGGAGGGAGCAGGCCCTGTGCCCAGACCTATGCCCACGTATATGCCTTCGGGCGGTCCCGTTCCTGTGCCTCAGCCGGTCAAAAAGCCGGATACCCCGGAGACCAGGAAAATGAAAGAAAATTTCCAGATATTTGGTGTGGCCTCTTTCCTGTATGCCTGTCTGTATGCCTTTTGCATGTACCGCAACAACAGCGGGGTGACTTACCCTTTTTTCGTGGCAGGAAGTCTCTGCTATATTTGCTTTTGCTTTGCAAAACTGGAGATTTCCTTAAAAAAAGGCGGCGCCTTCTATATGGTCAGTATGATGCTGTTGGCAGTGTCCACCTTCTGCACCGACGACGGAAGAATCATTGCCCTGAATAAGCTGGGAATATTCCTGCTGACAATCAGTTTTCTGTTGTCCACTCTGTATGATACCAGAAAATGGAACCTGGGCAAATATTTGGGTGCGATCTGTCAGACCGTATTCATGGCTATTGGTGAACTGGACCGGCCCTTTAGGGATGCCCATTGGTATACTAAAAACAAGATGAAACGCAAGAACAGTAAGGTAATGTATGTGATACTGGGTATGGTGATAGCCTTTCCCATCTTCATGGTAGTGCTGCCGCTGCTAATCAGCGCGGACGCGGTGTTTCGGAATATGACAGAGAAATTTCTGGAGTATCTGCGCCTGGGAAATATACTGCTTGTGTTATTCATGTGGACTTTCATGTTCCTGGCCTCCTACTGCATTATAAGCTATCTGTGTAAAAAGACAATTAAGCCGGAGGTTAAGGATGGCCGTAGGGGAGAGCCTGTCATCGCCATCACCATTGCCGCGCTGCTGACTCTGGTGTATCTGGTGTTCAGTGTGATACAGATTGTCTACCTGTTTGTGGGAAATATGACATTGCCGTCGGGATACACCTATGCGGAATATGCCAGAGAAGGGTTCTTTCAGCTGCTGGCAGTCAGCGTACTGAATTTGATCTTTGTGCTGGTCGGCCTGAGCTGTTTCAAAGAGAGCAAGGTGTTGAAAGGCATACTGACAGTCATGTCACTCTGCACCTATATTATGATTGCCTCCAGCGCCATGCGCATGATTATCTATATCCGATGGTATTATTTGACTTTCCTGCGGATATTTGTACTTTGGAGTTTGGCGGTGCTGTTCCTGATCTTTACCGGTATTATCATATCCGTTATAAAGGAGAGCTTTCCGCTTTTCCGCTACAGCATGGTGATTGTGACGCTGTGCTACATGGTGTTGTCCTTCAGCCACCCGGACTATTGGATTGCCAGAGTCAATGTGGCCAGCACGGATCTGGCGACACGCAGCGCCTTTTTTGAGGGAGAGCCTTATGACGATTACCGTTTCCTCTCCCGTTTAAATGCGGATGCAGCTCCTGTGCTAATCGATCTGATGGCAGAGATGGGATATGATCTGAACGCGTACTATCAGAACGATCCGTCTGCCAAAGCTTATGGGGAGGGATTAAGGTCTTATCAGCAGGAGGGATTCGGCTATTATTATCTGGAACGCCTGAAGACGAGAAATGCCCGAAACGGAATCAGAACCTTTAACATCTCGAGATTCATGTCGGAGCAGTTGATACTGTCGGAGACCACAGGGGATTTCTAATGTTAAAACAAATTGGTATTTGGAAGGAAGAGGTTATGGGAGGAAGAAAAACGCTAGTATCGTTAATATTTGCAATAAATATTATTGGAGTTATTTGCTTAATTTATTTTGGTATTCCATACATCACTCACGACACTACAATAGCGCATCCTGATGCAATGCTGCCTGCCGAAACATGGGATGGTGCAGGTATGACCCTGACATTTGGATCAATACCACTTTTAGTTGCCAATGTTTTAATATTTCTATTTGTAAAAACAAAGGTTTGTAAGATTTCTATTTTTTATTCCGAGTGTGATATGTTTTATCATAGTGATAAGCTACTGGGGAACAGCTTGGGCGTAGGAGTGGAAATTCCCGTTTGTAAACTTTTTCCATAAGTTTCCCATATTTTCAAGGCTTTGCACAATGTCAGCCTCAAAACATGTATCCTTTTCCCTTGTTTTTGCCCTCATGGGCAAGTTACAAGGGAAAGTTTTTCTTATTCAGTTTTTGTTCCTAATTCATTCCCACAACCTTGCCCAAGAGTTTTGCGGAATCCCGCTTAGCCTCCCTTGTTGCGTGTGCATAGATATTCATGGTAGTGCTTATGTCCGAGTGTCCTAAAAATACCTGCACATCTTTAGCTGCGCCATGTTTGATAACAGATTTGTTGTGTAGATGTGCCTCAATGTGTGGAAGTGGAACCCCTCAAACTTTTTTCAGAGAGGGAGCGATTAGCTTATAGAGAACAAGAGGCTGAATGGGAAAAATCTATGGAGCGGACAGTCAAAGATAGGTCAAGGGTAAAGACCGGGGAGCGAGATAATGCTCCTCGACAGATTGGGTAAAACACTTTATTCGCAACTATAGGTTGCCAAAAAGAACTTTCATGTTGATGGTAAATAGCATTGTTATTTTGTATAATACAATTAGTAAAAGGAGGCGTGACAGTGAAATTATCAGAAAAGATTATAGAATTAAGAAAAGCAAACGGAATGACTCAAGAAGAGCTTGCAACAATATGTAACGTTAGCAGGCAATCTATATCTAAATGGGAAGCGGATATTGCATTACCAGAGACAGAAAAACTATTGATACTAGGAGATACCTTTCGGGTATCTATGGATATTTTATTAAAAGATGAATTGACGTTAAATGTGGCAAAAGATGTTCATAGTTGTGGCAGCAATGCAATCCACAAAAAGAAACAGGAATTATATGAAGGAATATTGATCAAAGAGAGCATAGTGGACGATAGTATCATTGATTGCCTTAATATTCATAAAATTGAATTGTGGAATACTGGCGGGAAACCCAAATATTGGACAGCACTGTTTTTTACAAGCGGTAGAAAAGATTTTCCAGAACAAATTTCAAAAGTCATGTTGTCTGATCTTGATACAAATGAGAATTGGTTTGTTGATTTTAAGGCAGGTAATGAAAAATACATTGTGTTTAAGGACAGGATTTTAAAATATCAGATCGGAAATCATACTGAAAAAGAATATGTATGCAATGAGTGTAGGAAATTAGGTATTTCTAATGAGCAGATGAACTGGTCAGAATAGGAGGAAACATGAGAGTTTTATTAACATCAGCAGGTTTAGAAACGGAAGAAATTAGAGAGTGTTTTGTGGATATGGCTGGTAAAGATATGTCTTTAATAAAAGCGTTATTTATCCCTACAGCGGCAATAGATGCAGGGGCAATAGAAGTTTTGCCAAAATGCATGAATGATCTGTTAAAATGCGGTATCTCAGATAAAAATATTGACGTATATGATTTACATGCCGGAATGGAGTTTGAGAAACTGCAACAATATGATGTGGTATATTTGTGCGGCGGAAATACAAATTATTTGCTTGAAAGAATCAATGCTACAAGGTTTCATAAATCTTTGATAGAGTATATTGGCGGCAATGGCTTGGTTATAGGGGTAAGTGCCGGAAGTCTCATTTTTTCCAACAACTTAGATAATAATTTGGGTTTGATAGATACAAAATTAGACGTTCATTGTATAACAGGGGAAAAAAGGGGCAAATTGACATATCCATTAAAAAATAATGTAAAACTTACAAATACATGTGCGCTTGTAATACGGGATTTTCCGGATGGTGTGGAAATAATTGGAGAATAGAAAGAGGACAACATGTTTCAAGGATTTAATGAGTCTACCATAATGTATTATAAAGAAATTCACAAGGAAAATTGTAAAAAAGTATATCAAGATAATGAACAGCTATATCTTGAAGGTGTAAGATATCCTTTGGATGAACTATATTTTGAATTGTATAACTATTTTAACAGTGTTGATGAAGATCTATTAAGTAATAGAAGGAGATGTATTTCTTCGGCATATAATGATGCGCGTTTCTGTTGTGGAACACCTATAAAGGAATATTTTTACATACGATTCAAATTAAATAGAACGAATAAGAAAAATGCATTGGGTTTCTTTTTTGATGCATCTTTAGATGGATATAAATATGGGTTGAATATCTATAATCCAAATGCAAGTGGAATGAATAAAATTAGAGAATATATATTGGATAATAAGCATTATGCAAAAAGAGTAATTCAAGCTTTTAACGAAACAAGCTTATTAGAAATTCATGGGGAAAAATATAAAAGGGCATATTATCCGAAAGAAGATATTATTTTACAAGAATGGTTGGAGCGCAAAAGAATTTCTTGCACTCATGAAGAAAATCTTAGTGCCGTTTTTTATGAGAGAGAAATTTTAAATTATATTTTTTCGGCATTTGACAGTGTAAGGGAAGTGTATTTTATGTTGAAGGAAGCATTATATTCTCTCCCTTAGGGCAAATGAATGTTTCGGAGAAATTAAGAAAGCATTTCAATCAGTTCGTTTCGCCTGATTTATTTTGTGTTATACTTTGTTACGGGTTTTTCTTTCCCTTAATTAGGTCTTATCAGAATTCAAGTTTATCGGGGGAGCTGCCTGTAAGGGCATCTCCCCGATTTCGATCTTTTGACAAATGATTTCGTAAAGTGTCGTTGGGCAGCATTTCTCTGAGAAAGGGGCTAAACTTTAGAATATCCGCGTAGTCCACTTGGTGCAGTCCCACACGTCCGTGGCTAGTTCCTCGTAGAATTCCGGCTCATGACAGACCATCAATATGCTGCCCTTGTATTCCAGGAGGGCGCGCCGCAGCTCTGCCTTGGCGTCCACATCCAGATGGTTGGTAGGCTCGTCCAGCAGCAGTACATTGGAATCCCGGTTAATCAGCTTGCACAGCCGCACCTTGGCCTGTTCTCCGCCGCTTAAAACCTTGACCTTACTCTCGATATGTTTGGTGGTCAGACCGCATTTGGCCAGAGCGGAGCGTACCTCATACTGGGTGAAACCGGGAAATGTGTTCCAAAGCTCCTCGATACAGGTGGTGCTTATATTCTGGTCCATCTCCTGCTCAAAATAGCCGATCTCCAGATAGTCTCCCTGTTCCACGGAGCCGGACAGGGGCGGAATCAATCCGAGAATGCTCTTCAGCAGCGTGGTCTTGCCGATGCCGTTGGCTCCGGTCANAACNATTTTCTGTCCCCTCTCCATCTCCAGATTCAATGCGACNGACAGTGGTTCGTCGTAGCCGATTATCAGATCGTGGGTCTGGAAGATATATCTGCCGGGGGTACGCGCCTCACGGAAATGGAATTCNGGCTTGGGTTTTTCCCCTGCCAGNTCTATCACTTCCATCTTATCCAGCTTTTTCTGNCGGGACATGGCCATGTTGCGGGTGGCGACCCGCGCCTTGTTGCGGGCCACAAAGTCTTTCAGGTCCGCGATCTCTTTCTGCTGTTTGTTGTAGGCGGCCTCCTGCTGGGCCTTNTTCATGGCGTAGACNTCTTGGAACTTGTCGTAGTCCCCCACATAGCGGGTCAGCTGCTGGTTGTCCATATGGTAGATCAGATTGACCACACTGTTTAAAAAAGGAATATCGTGGCTGATGAGGATAAAAGCATTCTCATAATCGTTCAGATATCGTTTCAACCATACGATATGCTCGGCGTCCAGGTAGTTGGTAGGCTCGTCCAGCAGCAGAATATCCGGCTTTTCCAGCAGCAGCTTGCCCAACAGCACCTTGGTGCGCTGGCCGCCGCTCAGCTCCGTAACATCCCGGTCCAGGCCTATGTCTGTAAGTCCCAGCGCCCGGCCCACCTCCTCAACCTTGGAGTCGATCATATAAAAATCGTGCTGGTTAAGAAGTTCCTGCAGGGTGCCGAACTCTTCCATATAGCTCTCCAGCTCCTCGGGAGCCGCNTGTGCCATCTTATCGCACAGTTCGTTCATCTGTGTCTCCATCTCATAGAGAAAATCAAAGGCGGAGGAAAGTACCTCCCGGATGGTCATGCCCGTCCGCAGCGCTGTGTGNTGGTCCAGATAACCGGCGCGGACATTTTTGGCCCACTCGATTTTGCCCTCGTCCGGCATCAGCTTTCCCGTGATAATATTCATGAAGGTGGACTTTCCCTCTCCGTTGGCCCCCACAAGGCCGATATGTTCCCCNTTCAGCAGCCGGAANGANACATCCTGAAAGATGGCTCTGTCCCCGAAACCGTGGGTCAAATGTTCTACATTTAATATACTCATTGAAATAACCGTACCTTTCTGTTTGGACCATTATACAGGATATTNNGAGTGTTGTCACGCAGAAAAGCACATTCATTCAAGTTTTGCTCGTTTTGATTATTTCAATAAATCCACAATCAGCTCTGAAAATATCCCCGAAATACGAATTTCATTATCGCTGTCGGCNACATTTCCACACTCTGCTGNCNTTCCTTCTTTCACATAATAAACATTNCATTTCCTGCCTTTGTTTATAACATTTACAATATTTTCCTCCGGAATATGAATGATAGCTTTTGCCTTCCATTGATTAATATCCAATTTTCCTGTAATCCNATCAACAGTAATTTCATAATCTGTCTTTGCTGTTAATTCNAAATTTCCGCNGCTGTCTGAAATCATGACCTGTTCTGCATCACCGTCATATTCTAAACGGTTCAGATGAAGATTACTTATTGCTAGAAGTTTAGTACTGGCTGCAATCTCACAATGGTCAGAATATTTATTCGGAAGAATAATCTCNACTGTCAGTGACTCCTCCGCTTCATAGCGGCTCAGCTTATTTTTGTTAAGACAAATTACATCAAGCTTATTTTTTCTGTCATCCAGCTTTATCTTAAACATGGAGNCTAAATTCTCAAGGTTTTCAGAGGACAGCTTAATATGCAGTTTCTCATCGTCGCCTGATGACAGCAGGATTGCGGCTGCGCTGCCAATATTGACATCAAAATGTTTCTCACAGTCAATGTCATAAATTGTCTCGCTGGAATATACAAATGTTTCNGGGGCTGCCTTTGTGATGGAATTCATAAGCAGTTCATCTATGGTAGTCTTAAAAATCTCTGCTATGATTACCATATTTTCAACATCCGGTAAACCTTTTCCGGTTTCCCATTTAGTGATAGCCTGCCTTGTAACACCGATTTTTTCGGCAAGCTGCTCCTGTGAGATACCTTCTTTTTTTCGTATTTCCCTTAATTTTTCAGAAAAATTCATATGGATACTTCCTTTCCATCACTCTTTTAAAAGTGAATACGCAGTGATTTTTTTGATTGGTGCTGAAAGTAATACGCTGACCACAAATGCCACCACAGTAAACATCATGGCAAATACAATCAATATCCAGACAGATACTTCAAAATGATTTTTCACAGCCCCAATCAAGGAAAAAATGATATTGTTGATTGCGGGAAGGTACCACAGTCCGACTATTACGGAAATGATTGACGCCACAGCCACAACGGGTATAAACTCCAGTGCGGTCTTAACCGTAAGCTGCCTGTTTGTGTATCCAATCGCTTTATATATGCCCAATTCCTGCCTGCGTCTGCTTATCATTGAATTTATGATCACATACAACACAAGCAGCACCATCAGAACGGAAATCACAAACAGAATCATCACAATCACAGAGACAATACCCGTATACATCATTCTGCCATTTTCACTCATCTGCTCAAAATTTACTGATGATTTAATGATTGCGCCGTGGTTTTCTTCATACTCATTTATAAACATTTCGGCATTTTTATTATATAAGAAAACATTGACGGAATTTGTTGTATCGCCCATTTTTTCGTATCCTTCACTTGTCAGCTGGCATACCGATCCTGCATTATTAACACTTTGAATGTAGCCGGTTACAATGTAATCTGCCGATTTAGAGCCGACTGTTATCTCTATTTCAGCACCAATAGGAAACCCATCCGAGATTGCATTTCCTACTGCAATTTCATTATCCTTCACAGGACTATGTCCTTCATAACATATATCATTTGTCACTTTTGAAAAATCTTCACACACAAAGGCGGTAAGACTTCCATCTTCATAACTTACAGGTACAGAAGCATATTCCATAAAAAGCCTTACACGACTGTCGTTTTCAAGAAGATTCTTAAGTTCTGTCATTTTTTCATCCGCCGCCGTGAAAATAACAGACGGTAATTCTTCTGAAAGTGTATTCATAAAATTATCCGGCTTGACACTTACATTGTAGAGGAGTGTTCCCGCGAAAGTCAACAGCACCATGATCCCAAATGAGACAATGAATAATAATATATTTTGTCCCGCCGATTCGTCTCCGGTGATGCCTCTTATGGCATTAATCGGCTCTAATTTATGTATTTTCCCTGCTGAAATATATGAAAAAAGTGATATTGTGAATGTCAGTGTCAGTATTACAATCAACAAAGCCATTATATCAAAATCAGGCGTATAAGAAAATCCTGATTGGATTGCCAAAATACCTGCTACGAGGGGCAGGACCGCATAAGACAAGGCTATTCCAATTACCGTAAATACAATACCTACAAGCAAGTAGGGCATAACTGCTGAAACAATAATCAGATGGCTTGTATAACCAATCGCTTTTAATACCCCCATCTGTGCCAGTTCGCCTTCGATTGCGCTTCGTATCCGAAAGTTACTGAGAAAAATACTAACTACAAGTATAATGGCAGCAAGCGCTAAAAATATAACGATAAGCAGAGTACAAACCATCGTTCGGGTCTGTTTTGCGATATCCTTGTCATTGATATTTAATAATGCAATTCCTTCTTCTCTTAAAATTTCAGAGATAGTATTTTTTATGCTGCTTAAATCAGCGGTGTCGGTTGTTTTTAAGGAGTATTCCGCAGTGACATGGTCACTATATTCATGCGCAAAGTCCTCATAGACAGCCCCCGGAAAATATCCGCCAATCAGCCCAGTACCGTAATTTCCATACTGCATTTCCAATACGATTCCGCCAATATCATATGTATGCTCCTTGCCATCTATGGAATAAACAATACTACCGCCTTCCGTAAAGCCGCCCAACTCCTTCATATACATGGGAATATAAACAGAACCGCCGCTCTCCTCAGAATATTCCGTAATATCAAGCATATTCAGAGTTCTTTCCTCATCAAGATTGTAAAAAACAGTATTCATGTAAAAATCAGAGTCTGCAAATTCACGGACTGTTACGGGTGTAAATACCCCGCTGTGCTTTTCGACAAATGATACCCCGTCAATTCCTTCAACTTCCGTGAGCAGATCTATGTCATCCTGAATCTGTGGAATGATAAAATTGATGTCCGCTGTGCCTAGCTCATCAAACAGGCTGTCATAAGCGTTAAATGTTTGAAAAGCAAGCACAAGGGCAATATTTATAATAAATGCGGTCAGGCAGATAAACACCCCAAAGGATATATATTGTCCCTTTGCTTTATTCAGATTATGCAGAGTAAGCGTGGACATTTTTTTCATGATGCGAAATTTCATAAATTACCACCCCATTTCTTTAATGAATTTATCAAGTTTTTCAGTTCTTTCGATATTGTCCTGCTCATATTTCCCCAAATCACACTCGCCAAAAATTTTTCCGTCTTTAATATAAATGATACGATTTCCCCGCAGGGCTGATTTTTTGTCGTGAGTGACCATGACAATGCTTTGTCCTTTATTGTGAAGTGAAGTAAAAACATCAAGGACTGCCGCCGAATTTGCAGAATTTAACGCACCCGTCGGCTCATCCGCAAAAAGTACGTTAGGACTGTTGATAACTGCCCTGACAATACCTGCTCTTTGTGCTTCGCCTCCCGAAATTTGGGAAGATGTTTTTCTCCAGGTGTTTTCAGGAATGTTTACCAAAGAAAACAGTTCCTTTGCACGGTCTTTAATGTCTTCTCTGTCTTTGCTTGTCAGTACCCCTGCCGTAATGACATTATCCATAAGGTTCATTTTATCAATCAGATAAATCTGTTGAAATACAAAACCGCACTGTTTTCGCCGAAATACTGCTAACCTGTCATTGTTTAGTTTTGTGATGTCTGTTCCGTCAAAGTTAATTTCTCCACCGTCAGGCTTATCCATCCCCGAAAGAGAATACATCAGGGTAGACTTGCCCGCTCCCGATGAACCCATGATAACTGTAAAATCCCCCTTGTAAATATCAATATTCAGGTCTGAATAAATAACCTGAATATTTTCGCCTTTGCCAAAAGCTTTTCTCAAATGCTTTGCCGATATGACTACTTGCCTGTCCATAATACAACCACCTTTCTTTTTGTTATGTGACAACCATAATGGAAATGCGTAAGTTGCGCCACCAACAGTTGTATACATTTGTCCTTTTTATGCAACTTTCCGTTGCATAGCAGAGCAATAGTGCCTTTTCCGTAAAGTTGCTGATTTACAGGTGACAAGGAAACACACAAAAAATTAAGAATTTTTATCGATACATTTTCTGGAAATAGGGGTATACTGAAAGCATTATCAATTTTTTTTCGGTTGTCACTTGCGCTTAGTGGCAGAAAGGAGTATTATGAAAAAACTGGCAGTGTTATTTTTGACGGCGACATTGATTCTGAATCTTGCGGGCTGTGGAAACAGAGGCGCGGGAAATGAGGAGAGCACCACGGGCAGCGGGCAGCAGGAGACGGTCACGGATTCCACCGTGGAGTCAGAGTCGGAAACCCAGTCAGAACCGGGAACGGAGGAAGAGTCTCCCCAGGCGCCCGAGGATGTGCAGGATGGCATCAGTGAGGAGATGAGCGCTGTTCGTCAGGCGGTAGTGGACGCACTGGGGGAAAATTATTGGCCAAATACACAGATTCCCGCGGAGTATCTGGAGGGCTACGGCCTGACCGATGATATGTACACCGACTTTTGGGGCGAGATGCCGATGATCAGCGTCAATGTGGATACGATTATTGTCATCAAGGCCAGCGAGGGGCAGATGGACGCAGTGGAAGGGGTCTTAAACAGCTATCGCGACGCGCTGGTTAGTAACACGATGCAGTATCCCATGAATATAGGCAAGATTCAGGCATCCCAGGTCGAGGTCGTGGGCGACTATGCATGCTTTTTACAGCTGGGTGCGGATACCGTAGATATGGAGGATGAGGACGCTATCCGTCATTGCCAGGAGCAGAACGAGATGGCGTTTAAGGCTATAGAGAATGTTGTTCAGTAACAGGCAGTAGGCATAGTGCGGCGCCGGGGCTTGACTTTGGTCAAATGCCGGGTGCGCACGGAGAAGAGATTATGGTATTTAGCAGCATAACCTTTTTGTTTCGGTTCATACCGATTTTCATGATCCTGTATTTTGCGGCTCCCCGGAGGATGAAAAACATCATCCTCTTTTTGGGGAGTCTTGTTTTTTATGCGTGGGGAGAACCGGTGTATGTGCTGCTGATGCTCTTTTCCACTGTGTCAGACTATATACACGGCCGGTTGATAGATGCATGCAGGGGCAGAAGTACGGCCAAAGCGCTGCTGATTTCCTCCATCGTCATCAACCTGGGAATTCTGGGTTTCTTCAAGTACAGTGACTTTTTGATCGGCATTGTCAATCAGCTGTTTGGCTGTAATATTCCTCTGCTCAATCTGCCGTTGCCCATCGGCATCTCCTTTTACACCTTTCAGACCATGTCCTACACCATAGATTGTTACCGGGGCGAGGCCAAAGTGCAGAAAAACATATTGGATTTCGGGGTCTATGTCACCATGTTCCCCCAGCTGATTGCAGGTCCCATTGTCAAATATCGGGAGGTGGAGGAACAGCTGCACCAGCGAAAACCGGACATTGTGGCTATCAGCTATGGGTGCTGCCGGTTTATCACGGGCCTTGCCAAAAAGGTGCTGCTTGCCAACAACCTGGGACTTCTGTGGACGGAAATATCGGGGAAAAGTCCGGCGGATCTTACGGTGCTGGGCGCTTGGCTGGGGGTAGTGGCCTACGCTTTTCAGATATACTTTGATTTCTCGGGGTATTCCGATATGGCTATCGGACTGGGAACCATATTGGGGTTCCATTTCCCGGAAAATTTCAATTATCCCTATGTGGCAAAATCTATCACAGATTTTTGGCGCAGATGGCATATTTCTCTGAGCAGCTGGTTCAGGGAATATGTGTACATTCCGCTGGGAGGCAACCGCAGAGGCTTGCCCAGGCAGCTGCTCAATATTCTGATCGTGTGGACATTGACCGGAATATGGCACGGGGCCGGATGGAATTTCTTGCTGTGGGGGCTGTGGTTTGCCCTGTGGCTGGTCATGGAAAAAATGGTGCTGGGGCGTGTACTTAAGGTTCTGCCCGCAATGGTCGGCCGGGTGTACACCTGGCTGGTGGTGCTGGTGGGCTGGGTGTTCTTTGCCATAGAGAGCGGAGCCGGTGCGCTGGAGTATCTGTATGTAATGTTTGGACAGGGGACAGCGGGCTTGTACGATTCTCCCACAATGTTTATTCTGCTGGAATACCGGGTTCTGCTGGCCTTTGCGGTGGTGGCGGCAACTCCGCTGGTTCACCGGCTGGCGGAGGCGCTAATGCGCGCCACAGGCAGCGTGACGGTGGCGGTCCGCAGGGTGCTGGAGAAGGTGATTCCCGCGCTGCTGCTCCTGGCCTCCATCGCCTATATCGTGGAAGCATCCTACAATCCCTTTTTATATTTTCGATTCTGACGGACGGAATATGCGCCGGAGTGGAGAGAGGACGATATGAAACTGGAAAATGACAAACTTCATGCGGGCATGACAGTAGCCCTGTTTGTGCTGGTGCTGCTGGTGTTTGCCGTGGCGGATATCGTGGAGACGGACCGCCTTTTTTCGGAGACGGAAAACAGAATACTGGCACAGCATCCGAAATGGAATCTTGAGAGCGTTCTGGACGGCAGCTATGAGGAGGAATATGAGACTTATGCCACCGACCAGTTTGTGAGCAGGGATACCTGGGTGATGTTTAAGACCCGGATGGATATTATGCTGCAGAAAAAAGTAATCAAGGGCGTCTATCTGGCGGCGGACGGCTATCTGATAGAGCAGCATCTGCCGCAGGAGTATGACGGGAAACTGATTGACAAGCGGCTTGACCTTCTGCGGCAGCTGACGGAGCGCTATCCCCAGACGCTGGTCATGCTGGCGCCCACGGCGGATAATATACTGGCGGAAAAACTTCCGGATTATGCGGTCAGTTATGACCAGAGACAGCTGCTTAACCAGGTGAAGGAGAAGATAGGGGAGGAGCATGTCATTGACCTGTTCCCCACGCTTAGGGAGCATAGGGAGGAGCAGATTTATTACCGGACGGACCACCACTGGACCACGCTGGGAGCCTATTACGGCTATCTGCAATGGACGGAGAAGGTGGGGTATCCGCCACGCAGCTATGAACCTCAGGATTTGGAGACGGTGTCTGACAGTTTTTTGGGAACGCTGCACTCCCGAATCAATCTGCCCATGGAGGCCGATGAGATTCAGATTTTTCCCAGAACCACCCTTCGCCGGGTAAAAATCACATACGATTTTGATAAGGAGACCGACAGTTTTTACGAGCCCTCTTATTTGGAGGGCAAGAACCAGTACGGATATTTTCTGGACGACAATCACGCCTTCGTGGAGATAGAAACGGCCTATGCGGCAAACGGCAAGGAGCTTTTCATAATCAAGGATTCCTACGCCAACTCGCTGATTCCCATATTGGCGCCTCACTATGAGAAAATCTATGTGCTGGATCTGCGATACTACAACGGCAGCCTGTTTTCCTTGATGGAACAGTATGTGACCAGCGACAGAGTGAGCGTATTGGTGATGTACAACTGTATTCACTTTCTGGAGGACTTTTCTTACCGCTGAGAGTGTGGCGGGGCTGTGAAACAAGGACGGAGGAAAAGACATGTCGATAGAAGCAGTAATATTTGATATGGACGGGGTACTGTTCGACACGGAGAAACTGTGTATGGACAGCTGGATAGCCATTGCCGGGGAGAGAAATATACCGGATATGGAGGTGTTTTTTCCCCGCTGTATAGGCAGAAACTTGACGGACACGAGGATGCTGTTTGGCGAGTTTTACGGGGAACTATATGATTACGAGGAATTCCGAAAGCAGGCGTCTGCCTGGTTTCACGACTACATTGAAAAAAACGGCATGCCGATGAAAAAGGGGGTGAAGGAGCTATTGGAGTATCTGCAGCGGGGCGGATACAAAATCGGTCTGGCTTCCTCCACCTCCCGCCACTCCGTGGAGGATCATCTGGAGCGGGCCGGGATACGGGGATATTTCCAAAGTCTTACCACCGGGGATATGGTGGAGCATTCCAAACCCCAGCCGGACATTTATCTCATGGCCTGCAAGAGTCTGGAGGTAAATCCGGCGCAGACCATGGCGATCGAGGATTCGCCCAACGGAATCAGGGCGGCTCACGCTGCCGGAATGATACCGGTCATGGTGCCTGATCTGATTGCCCCGGATCAGGAGATGCGGGAGAAGAGTTCTCTTATCTGCCACGATCTGCTGGAAGTGATGCGCTTTTTTGAAAAATAAGGAGAGTACATATGGCTAATCTGGGTATTCCTCAGAACACCATAGCGGTGTTGCAAAAATACAACTTTGTGTTTCGGAAAAAATTTGGACAGAATTTCTTAATTGATTCCCATGTGCTGGAGAAAATCGTGGACGCCGCCCGGATTACAGACGAAGACTGTGTGCTGGAGATAGGGCCGGGCATCGGCACCATGACCCAGTATTTGGCGGAGAGTGCCAGGGAAGTGGTGGCGGTGGAGATCGACAGGGCGCTGATACCGATTTTGCAGGATACTCTCTCCGGCTATGACAACGTGACCGTGCTCAATGAGGATATCATGAAGGTGGATGTGGGCCGGATTGTCCGGGAGCGCAACCAGGGAAATCCCATCAAGGTGGTGGCAAATCTCCCCTACTATATCACCACGCCCATTGTCATGAGTCTGTTGGAGAATCATGTGCCTCTGCAGAGCATCACTGTCATGGTGCAGAGAGAGGTGGCGGACCGGATGCAGGTGGGGCCGGGCACCAAGGACTATGGGGCGCTGTCCCTGGCCGTGCAGTATTACACCAAACCCGAGATCGTGGCCCATGTCCCGGCAAATTGCTTTATGCCCAGACCAAGTGTGGACAGTGCGGTGATCCGGCTGACCAGATATCAGGAGCCGCCAGTGGAGGTGCAGGACGAAAAATATCTGTTTGCTTTGATTCGCGCGTCCTTTAACCAGCGCCGCAAGACTCTGGCCAACGGTCTGGCCAATGGCATGGGAATCCCCAGAGAGCAGGTAACTGCGGCATTGGAGGAGATGGGATTGGCGGCGACAACCCGCGGCGAGGCGCTGACGCTGGAGCAGTTTGCCCGGCTCAGCAATCTGTTAAAAAAGGGAAACGGCAGTTTATAAAATGTCGATATATAGTCGGGTCCTCCCGAGGTCTGACACAATATCTTGTATTTTTTCTCTTTTTTTCCACAATTATTTTTGACATACTCCCTTCACTATGATACACTTATTATAACTGTTTGGTTCGATGAAGCGCCGGAACACGGATTGCTGCCGGATGCTTTGTGCTGTGGATGAGGGAGCGAGCAACTTTGGATAAAAATGAATATAAAATAAAAGCAGATGAAATAAAGGCGCTGATTGCCCAGGCGGAATACCAGCAGGCCGCCGAGATCGCGGACAGTATCGACTGGCGCCGCGTCAAGAGTGTAATGATGCTGTGTACGATCAGCGACCTGTACAAAATTAACCGCAGATATGAGGACAGCCGGGATATTCTGCTGCTGGCCTACGATCGTCATCCGGGCGGGCGCACAATCGTATATTCCCTGTGTGAACTCTCCATTAAAATAGAAGACTACGTGATGGCGATAGAGTACTATAAGGAGTTTGTGCAGATCGCCCCCAAGGACACAGGGCGTTATATCTTGCAGTACAAGCTGTACCAGGCGCAGGATGTGAGCCTGGAGGAGCGTATTGCCGTGCTGGAGGAGCTTAAGGCCAAGGATTACCGGGAAAAATGGGCCTATGAGCTGGCTTATCTCTATCACAGAGTGGGACTGGCCACCAAATGTATCGAAGAGTGCGATGAATTGATTCTGTGGTTCGGAGAGGGAAAATATGTGGTAAAGGCCATGGAGCTGAAGATGCTTCACCAGCCTCTGACCTCCGAGCAGCAGGGAAAATATGACGATCGTTTTCAGCCGGAGCCTTTTTATGAGGATTCGGAATCTTTTTATCAGGATCAGGAACCGGGTTATGAGGACGGCCAGGGCCGGGAATATTATTCCGAGGCGGCATACGCGGCGGAGCAGAGTGTTTCACAGGAGGAGAAAGCAGCGCCGCCTGTGAACGTGCTGACTGCTCCTACGATTCGTATTCCTTCAGATGAGATAGAGATCCAGGTCAAGACCATGGATGTGGGGGAGTATAACACGATCAATCTGCAGAGAGAGCTGGCAGAGGGATTGCGGGAAGTGCTGGGAGATGAGGAATCTCAGGATGCAATCACCCGCAGCATTATAGCGCCTATGATGGAGGACGACGCAGACGGGCAGGATGTGCTGCCGGACGAGACGGCGCAAGAGGGCGGATATGCAGGAGAGGCAGCAGAGGAACAGATGGAAACGGAAGTTTTCTTTGGCGCTACCGGCGAGATTGGGTCCATGGGCCAGACGGAAGTATCCGTGACGCCTCAGGAGATATTGGCGGAGGAGGAAGTCTATACGGAGGAGCTGCCGACAGAGATAGCGGAGGCACAGCCGGAGGAAGAACTGCCTGAGGAGGAGTTATTGGCGGAAGAGCCGCCTGGTGAGAAGGAGATTGCCGCACCGCCTGAGGATCAGACAGCCGCCATTGTTATGGAGCAGTTGAGATTGCAGAACATGGGCATAGAGCCGCCCAAGGAGATGGCGGGTGTGCTGTCCATGGAGTCGGACGGACAGATCAGTCTGGTGGTGCCGGAAACGGAGAGGGTTGAGAAACAGATCACCGGTCAGATGCGCATAGAGGATATTCTGGCCGAGTGGGAGCGCATGAAACGGGACAACGAGGAAAAGCGCAAAGAGGAAATTCACCAGAAGGTGCTGCGGCAGACAGGTCCAATGTTCACCGCCTTTGAGGAGTCTATAAGGGACGGACTTCTGGAGAAACTGGAGCAGGGAGTGGAGCCGGAGCAGATTGTGCAGGAGGCAGAGGATGTCCCGGAAGAAGAGGAGCTCCTGAGTGGAGAGGAGACTGCCGCGGATGAAGATACCGTGGAGGAACTGGAGGAGATAGAAGAGGAGCCTGCGGAGGAATTGCCGGAGGACGAGCTTGAGGAGGAGATTTACGAGGAGGAAACCGCCGAGGAGGAGTCTGTAGAGGAGTACACTGAGGAGGAGACCTCCGAGGAAGAGTCTGTAGAGGAGTATGCTGAGGAGGAAACCGCCGAGGAGGAGTCTGCAGGGGAGTACACGGAAGAGGAAACTGCCGAAGAGGAACCTGTAGAGGAGTACCCTGAGGAAGAAACCACCGAGAAGGAACCTGTAGAGGAAGAAACTGCTGAGGAGGAAACGGCAGAGGAGGAAACCGCAGAGGAGGAAACTGCCGAAGAGGCGCCTGCGGAGGAAGAGTACAGCGACGAGGAAACCGCCGAGGAGGAACCTGCAGGGGAAGAGTCTCATGAGGAGGAAACCGACCGGGAGCCTGTTCAGGAATCTGTCGAGGAAACTCCTGATAGCAAGGAACCCCAGGAGCATGAAATAAAGCCCAGAGTGCGCACGCTGTCCAAGGAGGAAAAAGAACTTTTCGGTTCCTTTATTCAGAGCAAGTCCTCCAAGGAGCAGCTGATTGCCGCCATTGACACCATCAGTCTGGCATCCTATACCGGCAATGTGATTATCACCGGCGACGAGGGTATGGACACACTGACCCTGGCTAAAAACATGATCCGGGAAGTGCAGATGACAGACAGCAATTTTTCCGGTAAAATTGCAAAGATATCCGGCAGTTCCCTGAATAGGAGAGACATTGCACAGACGCTGGACAGTCTGGCCAACGGCGCGCTGATTATTCAGAAGGCTTCGGACATGAGTATGAACACGGTGGAAACGCTGTACAAGGCGCTGCAGCAGGAACAGTATGGACTGATCGTGATAATGGAGGATACCCGGAAAGCCATGAACAAATTTCTGGGGGTATATACCAAGCTGGCGGAATGTTTCAACGCCCGCATGGATATGGAAGCGCTTAGCAACGATTCTCTGGTTGCATTCGGCAAGAAGTACGCCAGGGAGAGGGAATACTCCATTGACGAACTGGGAATACTGGCGTTGCACACAAGGATCGCGGAGATGCAGACCAGCGACCACGCAGTGACGATTATGGATGTGAAGGAAATTTTGGACGAAGCGATCCTCCATGCGGACCGCAAATCCATGGGGCACTTTTTTGACATATTACTGGCGAAACGCTATGATGAGGAAGACATGATTATTTTGAGGGAGAACGACTTTATCAAGTAGCATATCGGCATAAAAATTTGGGGAGGTTGGGGTATGGCAAAGACAAAGGGAAAAGCTCAGAGAGAGGAGATATTTATTTCCGAGGCAGATCAGTATCTGTTCGCCCAGGGGACACATTATGACATATACAAAAAACTGGGCGCTCATCCGTCTGTAGAGGACGGCGTGGAGGGCGTGTTTTTTGGAGTGTGGGCGCCCAATGCGGCCAGCGTCCATGTGATCGGAGAGTTCAACGGCTGGAACGAGGAGAG
This sequence comes from Lachnospiraceae bacterium, assembly GCA_014804645.1. Taxonomy (GTDB): domain Bacteria; phylum Bacillota; class Clostridia; order Lachnospirales; family Lachnospiraceae; genus Acetatifactor. The sequence continues at coordinate 21,484 of JAAUZI010000006.1, forward strand.
CCATCCAATGGAAAAACTGGGTCCGGGAGGGATTCATAAGCTCTTTGTGCCGGGCGTGGAGGAAGGTTGTATGTATAAGTTTTTGATCACTACACCGGACGGGCAAAAACTGTACAAGGCCGACCCTTTTGCTAACTACGCGGAGTATCGCCCGGGCACTGCCTCACGGGTGACGGATCTCTCGGGTTTTGACTGGGAGGACGAAAAATGGATAACTGAGCGAGATCAGAAGGATGTGCAGAAGCAGCCCATGGCGGTGTATGAATGCCACATTGGGTCGTTCATGAAACACCCCGACGGCACCAAGGAGGGCTTTTACAATTACCGGGAGTTTGCCGATCGTATCGTGGAGTACCTCAAGGAGATGCGGTACACCCATGTGGAGCTGATGGGAATTGCGGAGCATCCCTTTGACGGCTCCTGGGGCTATCAGGTGACGGGCTATTACGCGCCCACCTCCCGATACGGCACTCCCAAGGACTTTATGTATCTGGTCAACAAACTGCACAAGAACAAGATCGGAGTGATTCTGGACTGGGTACCAGCTCATTTTGCCATGGACGCTCACGGGCTGAGCTGTTTTGATGGTCAGTGTATTTTTGAACATCCCGACCCTCGCCGGGGAGAGCATCCGGACTGGGGTACAAAGATTTTCAATTACGGCAAAACCGAGATCAAGAATTTCTTGATTGCCAACGCCCTGTTCTGGCTGAAGGAGTTCCATGTGGACGGTATCCGTGTGGATGCTGTGGCCTCCATGCTGTATTTGGATTACGGAAAAAAAGATGGCCAGTGGCTGCCCAACAAGTACGGCGGAAACAAGAATCTTGAGGCGATAGAATTTTTCAAACACTTGAATTCCGTGATTCGGGGGACCTATCCGGGCTTTTTGACCATAGCGGAGGAATCTACCGCATGGCCCAATGTTTCGGGCGATATCGGCGGGGAAAGCCTGGGCTTTACCTTTAAGTGGAATATGGGCTGGATGCATGATTTCTGTGAATATATGAAACTTGACCCCCTGTACCGCAAGGGGAATCACTATGCCATGTCCTTTGCCATGAGCTACAACGAGAGTGAAAATTATATCCTGCCCCTGTCCCATGACGAGGTAGTGCATTTGAAATGTTCCATGGTGAATAAAATGCCCGGCTATCAGGTAGACAAATATGCCAACCTGCGGGTGGGTTATACTTTTATGTTTGGACATTGCGGCAAAAAACTGCTGTTTATGGGCCAGGATTTCGGACAGGAGAGAGAGTGGAGCGAGGAGAGGGAGCTGGATTGGTTTCTGCTGGAGGAAAGGAACAACCTGGGCATGCATCACTTTGTGAGAGATCTGCTGGCCCTGTATCGAAAGTACCCCTGCATGTACGAGAACGACAACTCCTGGAAGAGTTTTGAGTGGATGAATGCGGATGACGCGGACAGGAGCACCTACTCCTTTGTGAGAAAATCCGAGAGCGGGCGGAACAATCTGCTGTTTGTGATGAATATGACCCCCATGCGGTGGGAGAATTATGTGGTGCCGGTGCCCAAAAAGAAAAAATATAAGCTGGTGATGAACAGTGACGACACCTGCTATGGCGGTAACGGCAATACGGTTCCAGAGGAGCTGACAGCTGTGAGTGAACCTTGCCACTATCACGACTATTCCGTCTCCTTTGATCTGCCGCCCTACACCGCAGTGGTATACCAGTTCTGACGCAGCCGTTAAGAAAACTGAAAATTGACCGAAATAATAGGTGAGTGCCAGTGCGCTCACCTATTTTTTCTGACAGAAGAAAGGATTGTATATGAAAATAAACTTTGATCAGGCAGTACAGAAAGGCAGTCCCCGGGAGTCGGGACTGCAGGAGCAGCCGGGACGATCCCGTGCCCAGCGCCAGCAGGCCCATGGGACCCGGGGCTACGGAGCTTATGTGGACGGCAGAGACAGCGTTCACCCCGGCAATGCGCTGGGCAGCCGCTGGAATCAGAGACAGAAAGCGGCGGCGTCCCAGGGAAAAACCATGGCGGATATCCAGGCTCAGGCAGGTGCGGCTGATGTGCAGCTGATGCAAAACCAGATGACAGTGATGTCACATACCATGTCTGACGAGGATTATGCCAAAATGGCGGAGGAGGGGTATGACCCCCGTGAGATGGATCCCCGGGAGGCAGTGACCATACTGGATAAGATTAAGGCTGAGCTGGTGAAGGCCGGATGTCAGATAGCGGGATACACGGACACTCTGGATATGGACACTCTGGCGGCGGCGGTGGGAGATATGGGGTTGGCCCAGGCGTTGCAGGAGAGTTTTGAGGCGGCGGATATTCCTCTCTCCACGGAAAATGTAGAGAAGGTTCTGCAGGCCCTTGACCTGGCTGACAGTCTGGAGACACCTGACGAAGGCGACTATTACTATATGGTTAATAGCGGCATGGAGGCCACGGTAAAGGGATACTACTTGGCCGAGGCCAGCGGCTCTGCTGTAGAGCAAGAGCGGCAGGCGGAGTATTTTGAGGCCGGAATCAGGGGTTATATGACTCGAAACATAGCAGAGCAGTCAGAGGGTGAGGGCAACACTCGTCCCTCCGGGGAGGATACGGCGGAGCCTGATCCTCAGGAACTTGACAGACTGCTGTCCTCCTTGGGCTGCGAGGGCAGCGAACAGGAGAGGGAGGCTGCAAAATGGCTGATTCAGAGGGGACTGCAGGTGGATAGGGACAGTCTGCGCAGAACCATGGAGATAAGGGGAGTCCCTTTCCCGCTGCAAAAAGAGAGAGTGGCCCAGGCCGCTGCCGCCGCCATTGCGGACGGCTATGAGTCGATGGAAGGAAATCTGGCGGATCCCAGGTCTATTCGGCAGAAGGCATATGATCTGATGGCATATTACCAGAGCAGCGACGCCCAGCAGCGCATCAGCGACCACAGGCTGCTGGAGGAGATTCGACTGCGCATGACGGTGGAAACCAACATAAAGCTGCTGGAGAGCGGTTTTTCCATAGATACCAGGCCCATTGAGGAGACCATTGAGGCACTGAAACAGGCACAGCAGGAGCTGGCTCGGGAATTTTTCCCCGAGAAGGAGCTTACGGATCAGGAGGCGGTAGAGCGCTATCAAGAATTGGAAGACGCCTGGCAGGTAGCGAGAGAGCTGCCGGATCTGCCCATAGACACTGTAGGGCGCTGGCAGGAGAGACTGCGGGATATGGCGCCGGAGGAGCAGAATCTGGCTCAGTTCCATAAAATGGGCAAGGCGCTGCAGGCGGAGTACGAGAAGGCGGAGCAGCGCTACGAGACCGTTTGGACGGCTCCCCGGGCAGACCTGGGCGACAGTATTCGCAAGGCATTTGCCAATGTGGATGATATTCTGCAGGATATGGGATATGAGCTGACAGAGGAAAACCGCCGGGCAGTGCGGGTGCTGGGTTATAACCGGATGGAGATCACTTCGGAGCATGTGGAGGAGATCAAGGCGGCCTGCGCCACGGTGGAGGAGGTTGCCGGAAAGATGACGCCGGCGGCGGTGCTGCAGATGATTCGCGATGGTGTAAATCCGTTGGAACAGAGTTTGCCCCAGTTGCAGGAATATTTTGAGCAGCAGAGCCGCGAGGAGGGAGAAAAGTCCCAGCAGGAGACGGAGAAATACAGCCGTTTTCTGTACAAACTGGAGAAAAAGGGAGAGATCACTCCCGAGGAAAAAAGTGCATTTATCGGCTGCTACCGGCTTTTGCGGCAGATCGAGAAGGGGGACAGCGCAGCCATTGGCAGTGTGGTGAATACCGGTGCGGAAATGAATTTTTCTACGCTGCTGTCGGCTGTCAGAAGCCGGAGAGCAGGGCGAATGAACACACTGGTGGATGACGCGATAGGGAGTCTCAGCCGCCTGCAGGAGCGCGGCGTCCGGATTGACGAGCAGATTAATCTGGGGTATGCCAGGGAGTGGAACAGAGTTCTGGAGGAGGCGGCAGAGCCGGAGGAACAGGCGGCCGCAGAGCAGCGGGAGCAGGATAGCGACCGTATGCGCCAGGACCTGGCCAGAGCAGCGGAGGCCTCTCAGGAGACATGCAAAACGTTGGAGCGGGCACAGGAAACTCCCACGGTGGCAAATGTGTTGGCAGCTCAGGATATGGAGGAAGAGATCCGGAAGATCATGGACCGCTGGAACACGGACAGCAAGGGCAGAGTCAAGCCCGCGCAGCTGTGGCAGCGTCTGCAGGAGCCGGAGGAGTTTAAGGAGAGCTACCGGGAGGAAATGGTTTTCCATGAGGAGCAGCTGCACCGGAGGATTCTGGAGGATACGGACAGTCTGGTGGACGTCCGCTCTCTGCAGCTGATGACTAAGCAGCTGCATTTGATGGGAAATCTATCTCAGTCGGAGGAATACTATTTCCCCATGGAACTGGATGGGGAGCTGGCGGCAATTCATCTGCAGATATGCCATGGAGAGCAGGAAAAGGGCATGGTGCGCATTGAGCTGACGAGCGGGCATATGGGCAGTCTGACCGGTGAGTTCCAGGTCAAAGAAGGTATTGTGAATGGCTACTTTGTGGGAAATCATAAAGAGACGGTTATGAATTTGCGCAGAGCAGCCGATATATTTGATAGTCATCTGGCAGGGGACCTACAGCTCGGCCAGGTAGAATATGTACACAGTGAGTCAGGGAAGACGATCATGTCCTGGGACAGATCTGAGTCGGCACAGGCGACATCGCAGCGAAGTCTGTACGCAACGGCTAAGGCATTTTTGCAGACTGTCCAAGAGGTGGGGAAACAGACGGAAAGGAATCCGATCTAAGAACCATAGCGGAACTTAATATTAGGAGGATTCATATGAGAATTAATTACAATGTATCAGCAATGCTCGCCAACAATGCGCTGGCGAATAACGACAACGCCCTGTCTGCATCCCTGGAGAGACTTTCCACCGGATTTAAAGTCAACCACGCCAAGGACAATCCCGCGGGCCTGGCTATGGCAAAGAGAATGAATGCGCAGATCATAGGACTGGGAGTGGCCAATGACAATGCCGGCGACGGAATATCCGTCATAGAGATCGCGGACGGCGCCTTGAACGAGGTCAGCTCCATGCTGCAGCGTATCAGCGAGCTGACTATAAAGGCATCCAACGGCACGACGATTGACGAAGACAGAGCGATTATCCAGGATGAGATCGAGCAGCTCAAAGAGGAGATTGAGCGTGTGAAGGATACCACCCAGTTTAATGGGCAGAACCTGTTGGACGGCACCTTCGATGTCAAGGGTTATACTAACTATGATAGCAATAGCATAAATAATGTCATAAAGGCTACCGGCATCAGCACTAAGACTCCCACGGGAACCTACACTGTGGATTCCATTACGTTTGAGGATGAGTTGGACGAAGATGGTGACCCTACCGGCAACAAGCTGGTGACGGACATTCAATTGGGCGGAGATTTCCCCGCAGGTGTGAAAACGGTTCCCGATGCTCAAAATGATTTTGTAGCTGAAAATGGCTTTGTGACGATCAAGGGCAGCAACGGATTTGAAATGAAACTGGATCTGAATGACGCCACTGACGGCACTGTGACGGGTCTGAAGGTGGAGATCAGCGATGTGGGTCCCATGCGTCTGCAGATCGGCGCCAACGAGGGGCAGGTTCTGGAGGTGGAGATTCCGCCGGTTTCCCTGCGCAATATGGGAATTGAAAATATTGATGTGAGCACGGAGAAGGGCGCCAAGGATGCCATGAGCCGGATGGATGGAGCCATCGGCTTTGTATCCAGAGTCAGAGGTAAACTGGGCGCGTACCAGAACCGTCTCGAGTCCACGGTGAATAGCCTGGATATATCAGAGGAGAGCATGACTGCCGCCTACTCCCGGCTGATGGACACGGATATGGCGGAGGAGATGACGCAGTATACCACCAATCAGGTGTTGACTCAGGCAGGTACCTCCATGCTGGCGCAGGCCAACGAAAGGCCCTCTCAGGTACTGCAGCTGCTGCAGTAAATGTGGCTAAACAGGAGGCGTTGACATTATGACATCGGAGATCAAAAGGCAGTTCACTTTCCGCATCTCGCAGGCCAATCCCACCGAGATGATTGTGATTTTGTATGAGATGACTCTGCAATACCTGTCCGATGCCGCAGAGTCGGCACAGCAGAAGAATTATGCGGAATATCGGGAGAATGTGCGCAGGGCCAGGAATTGTGTCAGCGAACTGCTCCAGTCCCTGCACATGGAATATGAACCTGCAGGTGCTCTGCGGCAGTTGTATCTGTATTGTATCCGCAGGTTGTCCCAGGCGGAGGTGCGTTGGCACACAGATCTATTGCAGGAGACGGCCGGTATCATCACGCCCCTGCGTGATGCGTACAGACAGATCGCTCCTCAGAATACGGCAGGGCCGGTTATGAAAAACACCCAGACCGTATATGCGGGACTGACCTACGGCAAAAATACATTAACTGAGAACATGGCTGACCAGAGCCCGAATCGGGGAATGCTCGTATAGTCCCCGCAGACGTCCTGTCGGGACTGTGCTCTTGGCAGAGGCATATTCCTCCTCAGAGAGGGCAGACAGGTGCTTATATCGCTTTAAAAGCGCATTAATTTCATAAATATAGCAGTCGATCATGTCCGGATCGACGGCATTGTCAAAGCCCGCATATGCGATTTCCAGCGCAATGCGGGTTTTTTCCAGATCTTCCCGCAGAGACGGTACTGAAAAGTTTATGTCCATATTATCGGAGGAGTAATAGCTCTGGTTATAAAAAGTTTTCATAGCGCTCTCCATTTTTAATTGGTAAATTTTGGTTGTTATAAGTATAGCCCTGCGCCTTGTAAAATATTCCGGCAAAATCCTTTTGCTGGTATTTTTTTCCTGTCGTTTCATATGATGTAAAAAGGATGCACTACAGGAAAATCAAATGAGTCAAACGAGAATTTTGCTGATTATGGGAGTCTGTGTACTGGCACTATTGGCGTTCGCCTGGAGGCGCCGTCTTGAGTGGCTGCTGAATTTTTTGCTGCGGGGAGTGCTGGGAGCGGTGGCAATCTATTTTATCAATTTGGCGGTGGTGTCCCATGGTTATCCGGCGCTGGTGGGCATTAATCCAGCTACGGTTTTGACATGCTCAGTGCTGGGATTTCCTGGCCTTGCGGCGCTTTACGGCCTCCAGGCTTTTCATTTCTTGTAGATTTTTCACAAAAATGATTTTTCTTTGTTTTCACTATGGACATTTACAAAAATACCGGATATAATGCATTTCAACAAGAGGCAAATCAAGTCTCTTATCATCTAACATCATGTTGTTGTTGATTTGTGATTCACAAGATTTTACCACGATTTCATGCAAGATGTGCAAGAACGGCTACGGGCCGGGTGAGAAAGGAGAGGTGTTTTTGGAGCATAAAATTTTAGCGCTCTGTGATCCGGAGGCGGATTATGCGGGGCAGCTGTCCGCCTATCTGCAGAGCTATAGGGAGTTTCCCTGGGAGATTGAGGTCTATACCGGGATATCTCAGCTGGCAGAGAGCGAAAGGCAGAGGGAGATCGACCTGCTGCTGGTGGCGGAATCGGTGTATGCCCCGGAGCTGCCGGTGGAGGCAGGGTCCACAGTGCTGCTGAATGAGAGCGGCTTGGTCAGGTGGTCGGCTCTGAAAAATGTGGACAAGTACCAGCCCGCTGAAAATGTTCTGCGGGAGCTGCTGGAAATCTATATGGAGAGGGAAGAGGTTTTTTATCCGCGGCTGAGCAGCGGGCAGAAGACCAGGATCGTGGGAATGTATTCCCCGGTGCGCAGATGTCTGCAGACCTCCTTTGCGCTGACCTATGGACAGCTTTTGGCGGAGAGACACCGGACGCTGTATCTGAATTTTGAACACTATGCGGGGATGCCGGAACTACTGCCGGGAGAAGGGGGCAGGGATTTGACCACACTCTTGTATTACATGAAGGCGGATCAGAGCAAATTTGTGCTGCGTTTGAAGGTTCTGGTACAGAAAAAGGGGCGGCTGGACTATATTGCACCAGCGTACATGGGGCAGAATCTGGTCTATATCACCGTTCAGGAATGGCAGCAGCTGCTATGGAGGATTGGGGAAAGCGGAGAATATGACTATATCATTTTGGACTTGTCCGAGAATATGCAGGGGCTGCTGGAGATTTTGAGGAGGTGCAGCCGGGTGTACATGCTGGTGAAGGAAGATCCCGTGGCCAGGTGCAAAATCGATCAGTACGAGCAGATACTGTCTCTGTATGAGTATGAGGACGTGAAGGAGAAGACCAAAAAATGCCACCTTCCCCTGTTCCGCCGTCTGCCAGACCGGATCGAGCAGTATACCAGAGGTGATCTGGCGGAATATGTCAGGGAGCTGATAGAGGAAGAGGAAGCAGGTGAGGACGGATGATGAAGGATTATGGGGAACTGAAACAGGAGCTGCGCCGCAGAGTGCTGGAGCAGCTGGATTACGGCAGAGAGCAGCCGGATGATGAAATCATGGAGATCATTGACGAGGTTTTGCTGGAAGAACAGCTGCTGCGACTGTTGCCGGTCAGTGAGAGCCACCAGCTGCGCACGGAGCTGTTCTATTCCCTGAGGCGGTTGGACATTTTGCAGAGTCTTATAGAGGACCCGGAAATCACAGAGATCATGATCAATGGACCCGGCAGTATATTTATTGAACGGGAAGGCCGCCTGCAGGAACTGGACATGAGCTTTGAGTCGGAAGAAAAGCTCCAGGATGTGATCCAGCAGATTGTGGCAGGCTGTAACAGAGCAGTAAACGAAGCATCTCCCATCGTTGACGCCAGATTGTCAAGCGGCGCCAGAGTAAATATCGTTATGAATCCAGTGGCCCTAAACGGTCCCATCGTAACCATTCGACGTTTTCCCGACACACCTATTACCATGGAAGAACTGCTCCGCTGGGAATCTCTCTCCCGCGAGGCGGCGGAGCTTTTACAGCTGCTGGTACGGGCAGGATACAATATTTTTATCAGCGGGGGCACCGGCAGCGGAAAGACCACGTTTCTCAATGTATTGTCCGGATATATTCCGGCCTGGGAGAGGGTTATAACTATCGAGGACAGTGCGGAACTGCAACTGCAGGGACTGCGCAATCTGGTGCGTCTGGAGACCCGCAGCAGCAATGTGGAGGGCTGCAGAGAGATCTCCATTCGTGACCTGATTCGCACCAGCCTGAGAATGCGGCCCGATCGAATCATTGTGGGTGAGGTGCGGGGAGCCGAGGCGGTGGACATGATGCAGTGCCTGAACACAGGACATGACGGCTCCATGTCCACCGGGCATGCCAACAGCGCCCGGGATATGCTGTCCAGGCTGGAGAATATGATTCTGATGGGCATGGATATTCCGCTGGCGGCCATTAAGAGGCAGATCGTATCCGGTATTGACATTATAGTGCATCTCGGGCGTCTTCGGGACAGGAGCCGGAAAGTGCTGGAGATATCGGAGGTCATGGACTGTGAGGACTCCGACATCCGCCTGAATCTGCTGTATCGCTTTGAGGAGACGGGCGAAAGCCCGGAGGGACGGGTGCAGGGAACGCTGGTCAGAAAGGGGGAACTGCTCCGTGATCAAAAACTCAGGGCTGCGGGACTTCGGTAAAGCTTTGCTGGTGACGGGACTGTTCGCGTTCTTTTTCTACCGCAGTGTCTGGGCGCTGCCACCCATGGCCCTGGTGGGCTGGCTCTACCTGCTCAGGAGCAGACGTCACCGCCGCCGCGATAGAAACCGACAGCTGCTAGTCCAGTTCAAGGAGTGCATTCAGGCGGTGGCCGCCTCCATGAGGGCCGGGTATGCAGTGGAGAACGCATTCTTGGAAAGCATCGTGGATGTGCGGAACATGTTCGGAGAGAACTGCGCTATGGAGCAGGAACTGATACAGCTGCGCCAGGGACTGGCCAACAATGTGACTTTGGAGGTGCTGCTGGCGGAGATGGGACAGCGCTGTGGTTTGGAGGAGATGCGGGAGTTTGCGGAGGTGTTTGCCATTTCCAAGCGAAACGGAGGAAGTATTCCGGTGATGGTGGATGCGGCCAGCAGTTCCATCAGCCGCAGACTGGCAGTGGAGGAGGAGATGGAAACCCTGCTGTCCGCCCGGAAACTGGAACAGCGGGTGATGAACGCCATGCCATTCATGATAGTCTGGTATGTGGAGGTGACCAATCCCGGCTATTTTGACATGTTGTACGGGAATCCGGTGGGTGTGGCGCTGATGACTGTCTGCATGGGAGTCTATCTGGCGGCATATGCCCTGTCGGAGCGGATATTTACAAGAACCTTTGGTGAGAGATGATCGGTATTGAACTAAACTGTGCGGAATGTGGGAAAAGGAGGCGAGAGAATGTATCTGATAGGAACGGTGGTGGGAACGGGTCTTGTTATATTGGCCTTCTTGTCCCGGCGGGAGGAGGGAAAACTTCTGGAAAGAATGTCTGTATATCTATATAAAAAGGGTTGTATTTACAGAATTCCCATGCTGAACGCCCACCATGTGCAGCGGGATCTGGAAAGTCTGTATCCCGGTCAATCGGGGCTGCTTCTACAGGGGGACTATTACAGGAAAAAGATACGGCTGCTGCTGTCGGTATTGTGCGTGGGAACTCTGCTGGGAGTGTTGGCGCGTATCTGCTCCGATATGGGGAGCAGCTTGACGGAGCAGGGAGAGCTGCTGCGTCCCGCCCGGGGACAGGGCACACAGCAGGTGGAACTTCAGGTCAGGATGCAGGGGGAAGAGCCGGGCGTTATCTCGGTGCAGGTGCCGGAGCGAAGACTGACCCGGCAGGAGGCTCAGGAGCTGTACGAGGAATTCTGGGAGGCATGGAAAAGAGAGACATTGGGGAACAATCCCTCCTGGCGGGAGGTATCCTCCTCCCTGACGCCGGTGGAGGAGCTGGAGGGATATCCCTTCGAGGTGTCCTGGAAAAGCAGCGACTATGAGGTGCTGGGAGGGAGCGGGGCGGTGTATGAGCCTCAGACGTCCACGGAGGTGACGCTGACGGTGGAAAGCCGGTATCTGGATCTTTGCTGGCAGGAGGAATTGGATATACTGGTGGTTCCACGGACTTTGGAAGGAGCGGAGCTGCTGGCTGCACAGGCGTGGGACGCCTATTGTCTCGCCCAGGAGGAGGCCGCCGACCGGGACCGGATCCAGCTGCCGGAGAAATTGGGGGAGAACGCGCTGGAGTGGCGGGAAATCAGGGAGAACCACAGTGCAGTGCTGATGCTGATGACCGTGGTTACGGCGGCTGCGGTATTTCTCTTTCAGGACAGGGATTTGCACCAACAGGTGCTTAAAAGACGGGAACGAATGAAGGAAAACTACCCGGTGATGCTAAGCAAGCTCATCCTGTACCTGGGCGCGGGCATGACCATTCGCGGAGCCTTTCAAAAAATCGCTCTTGACTACCATGCCAGACAGGAGGGAGTACAGAGGTCTCTGTATGAACCTCTATATGAGGAGATGCTCTATGCCTGCAATCGGCTGCAGGCGGGAGTTTCCGAGAGTCGCACCCTTGAACTATGGGCTGCTCGCACCGGTCTGCAGGACTGTGCCAAACTGAGCGCCCTGCTGGTACAGAATCTGAAAAAGGGAAATACGGCGTTGCTGACCCGTCTGCGGGAGGAGGGAGACCGGGCGTTGCAGGAGGAACTGAATCTCCACAGAAAAAAGGGGGAGGAGGCGGGCACGGCGCTACTGGTGCCCATGATAATGATGATGGCCATTGTGATGGTGTTGGTCATGGTTCCGGCATTTCAGAGCTTTGGCATATAGGATGAACTACACTTGTTAGAAAAAGGAGAAAATTGATGAGAAAAACATGGAATAAAGTAAGAAATTGGATGGATGGAAAACTGATCGGATGGAGGTGTTTTATGGAAGAGGAAAACGCAGGTATGGGAACGGTAGAGATTATACTGATTATCGTGGTGCTGGTAGGTATTGTCATCATCTTTAAGTCCCAGATTACCGAGCTGGTGGAATCCATCTTTTCCAAGATCACCAAGCAGGTCAATAAGGTCTGAGGGGCGGTCTATGAAATGCAGAAAACTTTCGGGCTATCTGACGGTCTATGTAGCGCTGACCCTGACAGTAATGCTCTCTCTGTGTCTGACGCTGATCGAGGGAACCCGCAGGCATACGGTTTCGTTTGAGGCGGAATGCGTGATGGATATCGGATTGGACAGTGTACTGGCCGAATATCACCGGGTGCTGATGCAGCGCTACGGACTGTTTATGATTGACACTTCCTACGGCACAGATTACCCCTCCTATTACAATACAGAGCAACATCTGGCGGAGTATCTGACCCGTAACCTCTCCTGTGAGGATTGCGGTCTGCTGTCCTTTTTATACCGTGATCTGCTGGGCATGGAGCTGGAGGATGTTCAGGTGCTGAAGGTTTCACTTGCCACGGATGACGACGGGCGGGTGTTTCAGCTGCGGGCGGCGGAGTGTATGCGAAACCGCCTGGGGCTGGGAATAGTGGACAATCTGCTGGAATGGATGGAGATTGTGGACGGATACGGACTTTTGGAGGGGGATGTGGAGGGGCAGCTGGATCGGGTAAGCGCAGAATTACAGCAGTATCAGGGCATGGAAAAACAGATCGGGGAAGAGGAATGGATCAGACTTGAGATCAAGGACCCCACAGAGGCAGTGCGCAGACTGCGGAGTGAAGGAATTCTGAAATGGGTGGTGGAGGATGTTTCCGAGCTGTCGGAGGTCACGGTCGATACGGCCCAATATATCAGTGGCCGGACTGCCATGGGGCAGGTCAATCATGGCAGCTATTCCGGGCAGGAACAGTTGGGACTGGTGGACAACGTGTTTCTGCTGGAATATTTTCTGAACTATGCCGGAAGATACGGAGCCGCAATAGAGGACAGCCTGCTGCAATATCAGGTGGAATACCTGATATGCGGCAAGGGCAGTGACAGAGACAATCTGCGTCAGACGGCCAATCTGCTTTGCGGTATTCGGGAGGCAGCCAATGTTATACATCTGCTGGGCAGTGAGACAAAGAGGACGGAGGTGGAGGCTGTGGCTGCGATTTTATCCGGAGCCGTTGCCCTGCCGGAGCTAAAGCCAGTGTTTGAGACGGCGCTGATTCTATCGTGGGCCTATCTGGAGAGCCTGTACGATGTAAAGACACTGCTTGCGGGGGGAAGAGTGGAGCTGCTGAAAACGGATGCGAACTGGCACTATTCGCTGGACAATATCTGGAGCGCTCCGGCACAGGCCCAGAGCACAGAGGGCCAGGGACTGAACTACGAGGAGTATCTGCGCATATTGCTGTATATACAGCCGCCGGACACACTGACGCTACGATTCATGGACCTGGTGGAGATGGATATTCGCAAAACTCCCGGGAACAGCTGTTTTCGCATGGACGGCTGCATCGACGGGCTGGAGGCGGAGGCGACGATCCGGTCCGGTTACGGCTATCGTTTTACTGTCAGAAGAGAGAAACAATATTAAATTATGAAAAATGCTTGAGTGGGAGGTGAGCGGATATGTCTTCTCTATGGATGGAAAAAGGTAAGGTAACTACAAAACTGAGCAAATATTATATGCCCTCTCCCATGTGCAACTCCCTGTTACACAGATATGCAATACCACCATGTATGGAGGAGACATATCTGCCCGCCTCCTGCCAAATAGGCAGAAAAAAGGACAGCAAGGGGAGCATGACCGTGGAGGCAGCAGTGGTGGCGCCGTTATTGATACTATTTATTCTCCACCTGGGAAGCTGCATGGAGATGCTGAGGCTACATGGAAAGCTGGAATATGCGCTGTGGCAGACGGGGCAGGAACTGACCCTTTTTGGGGCGTGGCAGGGTGCGGAGGACATCCCGGATTTGGCGGTATCTTACCTGTATGTAAACGGAAGAATACAACAGATTCTGGGAAAGGACTATCTGGACAATTCCCCGCTTGTTCATGGCGGGCAAGAACTGACATATCTGTCATCGGAGTACATGGAGGAGGACGAATGCATCAATATAGTCCTTACCTATCAGGTGTGCCCGCAGATCACCTGTTTCCCCTTTCCCTATTTTCGCATGTGCAGCAGGTATTATGGGCGGGCCTGGACAGGTTATGCCGTCGGGGACGAGGCGGAAAAAACAGTGTATGTATATGTGGCGGAGGATGGGGAAGTATGGCACGGCAGAGGAGATTGTTCGTATTTGAAACTCAGCGTCTACGAGGCGCAACCGGAAAAAGTGTGGACGCTGCGCAATGCGAATGGAGAACGCTATCGCCCCTGTAGTCGCTGTGAGAACCGGGCGGTGGGTGATCTGGTTTATTTGACCCGGGAGGGAAACCGCAGCCATACGGTAAGGGATTGCCCGGCGCTGCTGCGGCGAGTTCATGCGGTAAAATGGCGGGAGGATATGCCCTATCATCCCTGCAGCCGCTGCGGAGTGCTGGACTAGTGTATTTGCATGAGAAGGACTATCAATATGTGGAAATGGATGGGATATCTGTGTGCAGCCGTGCTGCTGGCTTATCACAGTGTGTTTGACATAAAAAGGCAGTGCATACCGGGACGGTCGCTGGCCCTCGGAGTAGCTCTTTCCTGCTGTTGTGCCCTCGGCAGAGGGCTGCAGGGGACAGTGTCCTGGACAGAGCTTGTCGTTGCGCTGCTGCCGGGTACGGCTGCACTGGCGCTGGCTAAAATCACCAGAGAACAGATCGGGCGGGGAGACGGCTGGGAACTGATACTTATGGGGAACTGGATGGGCCTGGCAGATTGCCTGCTGGCTCTGGGAATTGCTCTGCTGGGCATCTTTCTGGTTAGTGCTGTTCTGCTCCTGCTGGGCAGAGTTGGAAGAAAGACCCGTATAGCCTTTGTACCGTTTTTGTGGGCGGGCGCTGTTACCGTACTGCTGCGGCTTTGGATATGAAGGAGGTATGCATGAGGAAACAAAAGTATATGGATGGCTATTTTTCTGTGGAGGCTGCTTTGGTGCTGCCCGCCGTACTGGGCGTGTATCTCTTTTTGATCGTCATACTTTTCGTGCAGTATGACAGATGCCTGCTGGAGCAGGATATGGCGTCCATGCTGATAAAAGCCGCCAATTACCGCGGGACGCCGCAGCAGCGGCTGGAATATTTGCAGGGATTGACAATGTCGTGGGACAGGGAACAGTACCTGTGGCTGCAGCCGCAGACTCCCCACTTTTCCATACAGGGAAAACAGATACGGCTGGAGGAAGCGGGAGAATATACACTGCCGCTATACGGAGTCCCGGCCCGCGTAGGAGAGCCGCAGCGGCTGGATCTGGTGTTTCAGATGAATACTTGGGACAAATCGGCGCTGACAAGGCTGCTGGCCGGGCGTGAGAAATAAATATTATTTTATGGGCATGACGGGAGCTCGGTCACACCGGACTCCTGCTATGCGGAAAGAGGTAGGAAATGGAAAACGATAAATTGCAGAGTGATATTTTGGAGACAGAGTATGTCAGAAACCTGAACTGTAATTATGAGCGGGTACGGCTGGAGGAAAAGCCGAAAGAAAACCGCTATCAATACTGCATACTGAACAGGGGCGGTATCCGCTTTCTCCTTCCCTGCAGCCTGCGCTACATTGACGGGGATGCTTTTTTGTACTATGATATCTCCTCGACCCAGAGCATAGTGCAGTTGTTTGAGGGGAAGTCTATTGGCAGGGAGTGGATGCGGGATTTTCTGTGGGGGATGGAGAGGATGCAGCAGGAGCTTGGGCGATATCTGTTGGAGGACCGAAACGTGATCTGGAGTCCGGAGCATATTTACCAGGATCTGGAGAAAAATGATTTCTTTTTCATGTATATACCATATTGCGGGAGAAACAGGGGGTTTAAGACGCTGCTGGATTTCTGGGTGGAACACATCGACTATGAGGATGAGGCTCTGGTGGAGTTCGTATACGGTCTGCATGAACAGTATGCCGCGGCGGGAGATACCTGTCTAAACCGACAAATATATGAAAATTTTAAGGAGGTGGAGAAAAAGGAAAAAAGAAGACGAAAAACGGAGCAGCAGGAGAGAGAGCAGGATATCCGACAGATATATGCGCAGGAACCGCCGCAGGATCCTGCGGTTTCGCAGACAACCTCCCCTGCCGCCGGATCCGAGACAGAGGACAGGCGCAAAGGCTTTCTATCCTTTTTGGGAGGACGCAGGAAAAAGCAGGATGCCATTTCCTATCAGGAGATACTGCAGCGTCAGGTGAGTATGCAGGCGCTGGGCGCAGTGAGTGAGGAGACAGTATATGGCGAGGAAGAGGAGGAATACGGCAGAACCGTATATCTGGAGGAACAGCAGAAGGAACAGCCGCGGGGACTGTACAGGGACAATGGAGAGCTGGCTGTAAAAATTGATAAATTTCCCTTTGTTATCGGCAAAAAGAAGGATGAGGTGGACTATGTGCTGGAAGAGCGTTCTGTCAGCCGCATTCACGCCCGGATACTGGAGGAGGACGGCCGCATTTATCTGGAAGATCTGAACTCCACCAACGGAACATTCAAAAATGGTCTGCGCATGCAGCCCTATGAGAAACGCCGTCTGGAAAAAGATGACGAACTTAGATTCGGCAAGGCTGAATATACTTTTCAATAAGCTTTCTGTCAGGTTTTCGTTGACGAACAGGGGCAAAGAGTGGTACAGTTTTCTATATGGACGAGCAGAGGATTATCTATGGCAGAATATATTAGAAAACTGAAAGCGCTTCCCTTTATAAGTGCCGTGTTGGTAGCGATCAATGTAGGAATTTATGTTTTCTGTCAGCTGCCCGGAAATGTCCTGGTTGAGAGGGGATGTCTGAGTGCGGTTGAAATCATAGTAAATGAGGAATACGGACGAATATTCTGGTCTATGTTCCTGCATGCGGATTCCAGCCACCTGTTCAGCAATATGATAATTCTGCTTTTTATGGGAGCCATGATCGAGAAGGAGATTGGGCACTTTTCCTTTGCGGCGATTTATCTGGCCTCAGGTATCGGCGGGAATATGTTGTCTCTTGTGGGCAAGATCGCCAGCAATGATTGGGCGGCCTCCCTGGGGGCTAGCGGTGCTATTTTCGGCCTGGACGGACTCCTTCTGGCATTGGTGTTGATTTCCAACCGACGAATGGAGAACGTCACTTTGGGGAGAGTGATACTGATGATCTGTTTGTCCCTATACAACGGTTTTACCGGCGGCAATGTGGACAATCTGGCCCACATTGGAGGTCTGCTGGTGGGATTTTTGCTGGGAGTGATATTGGCAGTATATATACGCATCTCGGACAAAGTAAAATTGGATGCGGGTTATGGAGGGCAAGGTGAATATTAATATTTATTATGGCGGCAGAGGGTTGATCGACGACCCCACCCTGTATGTAATTAATAAAATGAGGGAAGTGCTGGAGGAACTCCGTGTACATGTGACACAGTATAATCTATATGAGAATAAGAATGCCATTCCGACACTGCCTCAGACTCTGAAGGAAGCGGACGGTATCATTCTTGCCAGCACGGTGGAATGGTATGGAATAGGCGGATATATGTATCAGTTTCTGGATTCCTGCTGGCTATATGGAGATAAGGAAAAGATATCCCAGCTATATATGTGTCCGGTGGTCATGTCCACAACATACGGAGAGCGGGAGGGGAAGATGCAGCTTGCCACTGCATGGGAAGTTCTGGGAGGACAGCCCTGCAGCGGTATTTGTGGCTACATCGCCAACACCCTGACTCTTGAGATGAAACAGGAGTACACGACGATTATTGAGAAAAAGGCGGAGAATCTGTACCGGACGGTCAATCAGAAGATACCCAGTTTTCCCGCCAGCAATCAGGCGGTAAAGAATACGGTGGCTATAACCCCCAACGTGGATTTAACCCCTCAGGAGTCGGAGCAGTTGTCGCGCTATGCGGCGGATGACGGTTATGTGCAGCGCCAGAAAGAGGACATTCAGGAATTGGCCAGCATGTTCCGAGATATGCTGAATGAGAAAGACGGCAGTTCGCAGGATACTTATATTCAGCGTTTCCACCAGGCGTTCAAACCCCAGCCGAGTTTTTCGGCGTCCTATGCGGTTAAACTGGAGGGAAGAGAGGACGCATTGATTATCCAGGTGAATGGTCCACAGATAGAGTGCCATTATGGCACATCGGAGGATTCGGATGTGGAAGTGACGGCAACATCGGATATGATAGATGAGATTATTGCGGGCAGAATGTCTTTTCAGAGCGCATTCATGTCAGGCGCGATGAAAATGAAGGGCAATTTCCGTGTGATGCGGATGCTGGACAGTCTGTTTGTGTTTGAGGAATAAGTGTAACACATTTGAACGTCCGCCGGAGCGGATAGATAGGAGATAAGAAGTTTGAAACTAACGTTTCAAATACTGATTAACGCAGTATCGCAAGCACAGCAGTAGTTGGCTTTGCCAACTACAGATATGCAGGAAAGGGGTAAATATGAAGAAAGACGATTGTATTTTTTGCAAATTGGCAAACGGTGAGATTCCCACCAGGAGTATCTATGAGGATGAAGATTTTAAGGTAATTTTGGATGCCGCGCCCGCCACCAGAGGACATGCCTTGATTCTTCCCAAGGAACATGCGGACAATCTGTATCAACTGCCGGAGGAGATGACAGGAAAGGCTTTTATACTGGCTAAAAGGCTGGCAGGGTACATGACGGAGACTCTGGGGTGTCAGGGCTTTAACATTGTGCAGAACAATGGCGAGACGGCGGGGCAGACGGTGTTTCATTTCCATATACATTTGATTCCCCGCTATTCAGACGATGGACAGGGAACGTTCTGGGAACCCAGACACTATTCGGACGAGGCGCTTGATGAGATCCGCAGCCAGCTGACGAAATAGAAATCCGAATTGCAGTTTTCGACGGAGCGGGCGGATAGGGGAACCGATCAGTGCAATATCGCAGGTGAAACCTGTGCTATGCAGGAATAGAGGAAATATGAGGACAATAGCAGTAGACAAAATTACGGATAACATTAAGGAAATGTGCATAGAGGCCAATCATTTTCTGTCGAAAGATATGAAACAGGCTCTGACCGACGCAACAGCGGTCGAGAAGTCTCCCCTCGGCAGACAGATACTGGAGCAACTACAGGAAAACCTGCAAATTGCTGGAGGGGACATGATCCCGATTTGCCAGGATACCGGCATGGCGGTAATTTTCCTGGAGATCGGGCAGGAGGTGCATTTCGAGGGCGGCAGTCTGGAGGAGGCCGTCCATGAGGGGGTCCGCAGAGGCTATGTGGACGGGTATCTGCGCAAATCCGTGGTGAAGGACCCGTTGATACGGGAGAATACGGGAGACAATACGCCTGCGATTATTCATTATGAAATAAAGCCGGGAGATGAGGTAAAGATCACTGTGGCCCCCAAGGGATTTGGAAGCGAGAATATGAGCAGAATATTTATGCTCAAGCCTGCGGATGGTATTGAAGGTGTGAAAAATGCGATTTTGACAGCGGTGAGGGAAGCGGGACCCAACGCATGTCCTCCCATGGTGGTGGGAGTTGGCATCGGCGGCACCTTTGAAAAGTGTGCTATAATGGCTAAACAAGCTCTGACGAGAAAAGTGGGTGAGCACTCCGTTGTTCCTTATGTTAAGGAGATGGAGGAGGAATTGCTGAATACTATTAACGGTTTGGGCATAGGACCGGGAGGTCTTGGTGGGTCTGTCACCGCGCTTGCAGTGAATATCAATACATATCCGACCCATATAGCGGGACTGCCCGTCGCGGTAAACATTTGCTGCCATGTGAATCGCCATGTGGTGCGAGTGTTGTAGAGAATATCTGCTGATGCCCCAAATACTGATTAAGGCAGTATCACAGACAAGTCTGTGATATGCAGGAAAGAGGTAGGTTTGGAAAACGGAAAGAACAAACATTTAAATGTACCTTTCAACAGGGAAGAGACAGTCAAACTAAAGGCCGGTGATTACGTCTATCTGAGCGGCACGATCTATACCGCCAGAGACGCCGCCCATAAAAGAATGTATGAGACATTACAAAAGGGCGGGGAGCTGCCGTTTGATCTGCAGGACAATGTGATTTACTATATGGGTCCCTCTCCTGCGAGGGCGGGCAGACCAATAGGCTCCGCAGGTCCTACCACAGCCAGCCGTATGGACAAGTATGCCCCCTCTCTGCTTGACCTGGGACTTAGGGGAATGATAGGTAAGGGGAGGCGCAGCGATGCTGTTATAGAAGCGATTGTCAGGGATCAGGCCGTGTATTTTGCGGCAGTGGGCGGAGCTGGAGCCTTGCTGTCCCGCGCCATCATTTCCTCTGAGGTCATAGCCTATGATGACCTGGGAACGGAGGCTATACGCAGACTGGAGATCAGGGACTTTCCCGTAATCGTAGTGATAGACTGCGAGGGAAATAATTTGTATGATATGGCTATTTTGCAGTACGGCTGTAGTACAGCTGAAAAAAATGAAAAAAGCAATTGACAAACAGGAAAAGCTTATGTATAATAACATTTGCGTCACCTTGAGGGGCGCATAAAAGCATATTGGTAGAGGTGTAATTCAGATTTGGAGAAGTACTCAAGAGGCTGAAGAGGCGCCCCTGCTAAGGGTGTAGGTCGCTAACGCGGCGCGAGGGTTCAAATCCCTCCTTCTCCGTTTTCTACCAGTGCTGAAGTGCAAGTAGAAAAAAATTAAAAAAGTTGTTGACAAGCCGTGGATGATGTGGTATCTTATAGAAGTTGCCGCTGAAAACCAAATGTTGGCAACAGAGGTTAATGCCAAAGGCATTTTCCAGAAGTAATTGGCGCAGCCAATTACTCGAGGTTAATAGCGTAGCTATTTACCTCTTGTTCCTTGACAAATAAACAGC
>JAAUZI010000007.1 GCA_014804645.1 Lachnospiraceae bacterium
GATTTAAAGCTGCGCGAACATCTTGTTTTTGTTGATGCATTAAAAGGTTTACAAAAAACATGATATTTTAAAGGCTTGTGAGATTTTAAACCGTCAATGGGGTTTTATGGGAGAAAGTATGAAAAAGGATCTAACAATTAGTAAACGTCGTATGAGTCGATTTTGGGTATTGATAATTGGCCTTGTTTTAATCTTGGAACTTAGCGGTTGTACTTTTCCTTTGAAGAAAAAAGCAGATCCATTGCTGCAATCGGATTACTTGAATCATGATATTGAATACAGGGATCCGGATGATAAGGAATGTCTAAGAGTTTTGGCGCGGTTGCTACAGGCGGTAGACCAAAATGACCGAGAAACTATAAAGGGAATGTTTTCTAAGGAAGCATTGGATAATATTGATGACATAGATGAGAAAATAGATCTGTTTATTGAGACATTTCCAACATGGGAATGCAAGTATGACCCTTCCTTTGGGGGAATGGGAAAACATGCAAATAGAGGAACAATCACAAAATGGATCAAGCCAACTTTTGATTTTGAGTCAGAAGGAAGAGAATATGTATTAAAATTCATTTATTTTACAGAGGCAGACGAAAATCCGGATCAGCTGGGATTATCTATGATTCAAATATTTGAAAGATATATACCGGGTTATAGCGAGGACTTTAAGGCACAAGGTGAAGATTCGCCGCATGATATTTACTTGTGGGATTATACAATGGATTTGAAGAATCGAAAACCACTTGGAAAATACGGAGATATGGCAAATGAATGAATATATGCAGTATTTAGCGGAACTAATCCCTGAAAAAGACAGTCTTAAACTTGTAAAGAGTGAAGCAGAGAAATATTATAAGTCGCATTCTCTTGATGAGTGTTTTAACATGGGGCTTGAACTTTACCAATCGGATAATTTTCAAATACAAGAAGTAGGGACATGTATTATTAATAAGTTGGCTGTTTCTCTCACTTCTTTATTAATGCAATATCCGCTAAATCTTTTTCCCGACCAAGTTTCTTTTTCATCTGTATAANTCCGTCTATNCACACAACGGGAACACCGCTAATTATCTCTACTGTACCTTCAAGCCAGTTTTCAAAGATTTCAATATCTTCAGAATACAAGATTCTTCTGGTTCCATCGTCACAGTGCGAAACAAAATATCCTTGCTGTTCTAATTTGTCTGCCAGAAGTGTACTGCATCCCAAATCAATATCATGCGTTTGTGGCCGAAATCCATGTAAAACCATAGCACCGCCGGCCACTACCCAGTATTCATTTTCAGGGAAAGAAAGTTCCTTAAGACGTTGAATCAAAGATTGTTTATCAAACATGTTCATAGTATCTGCTTCCAATGTATGGTTGTCTGTGTTCAAGCTATGAAGCTATTATAATAATACATTCAAATTTGTCAATGGTTCTGTTGTACAGCATTTAAAACAGTTTATGATATTCTTCTTTAAACTTCTTCGAAAAAATACAGTATAACGCAAGGCAGCCGCAAAAGAGNATTTTCGTATATCGGATTGTCATGCCAATTTCAGTGGAATATGGAGAAAGAAGCTGACTTCCAAATAAATTTCCAAACATGTGTACCAATGCTCCTGCTAAAATACTTCTTTTTGTTTTTACGTAAACGTATGAAACAGCAAAGTTAAGAAGCATTACACTTGGTATATACATAATAGCATCAAATAAAGAATTTTGAAGCAAATCGTACTGTGCCTGTCCCGGTGTAAAATACCACGCCAAATGCCAAATCCCCCAAATAAATCCTAAAAGTAAAGTAGCCCCCGTAAACCCGAATCTGACAAACANNNGATCCAGAGCGTAACCTCTCCACCCAAATTCTTCATTTAAGGGACCGGAAATAACAGAAAAGANCAATACCAAAAACAGGTTTAANGGGNTTTGTATGATTGCGTGAATATAATNCATTCCCGGCANTTCATAACCCAATATATGNANNCCTAACCANATTGCTATAATCGAAATCAAGGTGAAGAATAAANCTGTTATGANAAGCCATTTTATCCCCATATACCGGAAACTNAAACAACGCATAAAATAATCTTTCCGCTGTTCTTTTGAATANGTTAAAAATACNATAAACAATGCTGTAACAGANGGTGCGCCGCCGCCAAAATAAAATNAGAATGTTCCCAGCGACGTGCCCTCCATGCCCATAAAAACAGGGGCAAATCCAAAGCCCCATGTCCATGCAAGGGTGATNATAAAAAACAGAGCTAAATGCTTTCCGTCANTAGATTTTATCATTGTTTTCNCGTNTCCTTTCNANTTGTNNATTTATATAGTCAATATCCCTTTTAACAACTNCCATATCAAGAAANTANGNCGGANCATATACGANTGCCACATACACAAACGCCATCCACCAATTNGATTTAAAAAACCATTCAACAAAATATCCGTATAACAGAACAAAAACAGAAACANAAAAATATTCNATNANAATATTTACCAANAAATAAGTACACATGGCCTGCTTTACCAGATGCTGAATGACAGTNACAAAAAAGGACAAAATAAAAATTTCAAACACAAGCATGATCTCCGGTTTCATTCCAATCGACAAAAATGACAAGGAAAATACCACTAAAATTATGATTGCTGCAAATAGTAATGTTTTTTTCAGTATTTCTTTTAACACCATACGATCTCCTTTAAAATATTCTTAATACTTTTCAAATAAGTTCTCGCAACAATCAGCTTTTCTCCATTGAGCAATGTCGCTTCAAGCTGGCTGTTCATCAGCTGCCTTATGCTATAAAGCATGTCCACGTTCACCAAACAGGATTTACTGATTCGAATAATCCCGGCCTCTTTTAACATTTCCTCCAGTTCGTATAATTTTTTATCCGTCATATAGACTTCATCTTTTGTGTATAAAAAGGTTTTCCTTTCTACTGATTCCACGTAGTATATATCCGATATATGCACTTGAAAAACCTTTCCGTTGCTAATACCACTGATTATAAAATCAAGAGATTCAATTTTTTTGATCAGTTTTTTGGTTTTGGTATCTAATATGGGATATTCAATAATTATAGTTAATGGTTTATCATCTACGAGTCTTGTCTTTATCTCCATGATCTTCCCTCCATATGGTAGCTTAGCATAAAAAGAAGTAAATAAAAGGTTTGTAAACATGACCTGCATATATGGTAACATCAATTACAATTTACTATCAACGTTTTCGTTCTGCCTGCCAATAACGAAACGTAAACTTAGGGCTGAACAAATCCCGAATTTATGTTATTCTGATATCAAAGGAGTTAACAGTCATGGTTCGCTTAAAATGTGCAGGCTGCAGAAAAGAAAATTGTAACGGCTGCAGTCTTTATCAACAGATTAATACAGGCAAAAATGAAGCTTCCATATTTCCGAAGGATTTCATTCCGGATCGGGGAAGCGGTCTCGGTATGGCATTTGATGTGGGAACCACTACCATAGCAGGAATGTTATGGGATTTGGAAAAAGGAGTGCAATTGGAGGCAGCGACGCGGATTAACCCGGGAAGATATGCGGGAAGCGATGTGATCAGCAGGATGACGTATGTCAGGGGGAGAGCTGGCGAGAGGGAGAAAATGCAGCGGCTGATGATTGGGACGCTGGATGATATGGCAAGAGAGGCGGCGAAGACCTGCTCAGAATCTATATCCCGTGTAGTGATTGCAGGGAACACGATGATGTGCGAACTGCTTCTTTTGGAATCACTGGATGGTCTGAGCAGGGCGCCTTTTCATAAGGATTATGAAGGGAGCAGAAGCTATAAAGGCAGAGAACTTGGCTTTACTTATCTACAGGAGGCGGAGGTCATAGTATTACCCGCCATAGAGGGCTTTGTGGGAGCTGATGCGCTTTCGGTGCATAACTGCATGAAGCATATGGACGGGCGCAGTCGGGTGCTGGCGGTGGATATTGGCACAAACGGAGAAATTTTGCTATTTGGGAAAGAGCAAAACTATGTCTGCTCGGCAGCAGCGGGACCGGCGCTGGAAGGGGCGGCGGTGCTCTGCGGTATGGGAGCTTCCCAGGGGGCAGTCAGTCAGGTGAAGCTTGCGGGAAGCTTTCCAAGAGAGGATATTTTTTGTAGTGTGATTGGCGGGAAGGAACCGAAAGGGATCTGCGGATCCGGACTTGTGGATGCGCTGGCAGTTCTTGGGAAAATCGGAGTGATGGACGAGACAGGATATCTGCGTACTGCCGCGGAAGCGCGAAAAGCGGGGGTCAGGGAACAGTTCTGCAGACGGATTCGTGCGCAGCAGGGGGAAAACAGATTCCTTTTGACGGATGAGGAAAATCCGATCTTTTTGACCGCAGGAGATATCAGACAGCTTCAACTGGCGAAAGCAGCTATCCGCGCCGGGATTGAGATGCTCCTTAAGAAGGAGAAGATTACAGGTGAGGAGCTTGCTCATATTTATATTGCAGGTTCCTTCGGCAGCTTTATTCGAAAGGAGAGTGCTGTGGACATCGGGCTTTTGCCCCGGATTCCATTGGAGCGGATCAGCCATATAGGGAACTGTGCGGGTACCGGTGCGTCTATGGCATTGCTGAGCAAGCAGATGGTGAAGGAGATGGAGCAGGATGCCGAAATGATTCGGCATGTGGAGCTGGCTGATGAGGATGGATTTCAGGCTTGCTTTTTAGAATGTTTGAAGATAAGATAAATAGCGGGAGAAAGACAAGTCATGAACAGAGATTTTTTGAAGGATAAAAAGAGAATAGTTGTTAAGATCGGTACATCTACCATTACACATATGAGTACGGGAAATTTAAACTTGGGCAAGCTGGAGCAGTTTGTAAGGGTTCTGACAGATATTCGAAATCAGGATAAGGAAGTGGTCATTGTATCCTCCGGCGCTATCGGAGCAGGACGGAAGGCACTGGGCATCAAGGAGAAACCCCAGACCTTATCTTTAAAGCAGGCCTGCGCGGCAGTGGGACAGGCAAGATTGATGATGATCTATCAGAAGCTGTTTGCAGAATATAATCAGACTATTGCGCAGATTCTGATTACCAAAAGAATTCTGCTGAACGAGATCAGCCTTGCCAATGCGGAGAATACCTTTCAGGAGCTGCTGGCTATGGGGGTGATTCCCATTGTGAATGAAAATGACCCTATTTCCACAGATCAGATCCAGGAAGAAAATTTTGGAGATAATGACACTCTTTCGGCAAATGTGGCAGAAATGGTGAAAGCAGATCTGCTGATCCTGCTTTCGGATATTAATGGGCTATATTCAGACGATCCCAGGAACAATGATAAAGCGAAATTTATCAGCTATGTGGATCAGATTGACGAAAAGCTGGAAGCAATGGCTAAGGGGGCTGACACTACTTTTGGTACAGGCGGGATGGCTACCAAGATTGCAGCAGCAAAGATTGCCAATGATGCCGGTGTGGATATGGTGATTGCCAACGGGGATGATGTGAGGAATATCAACCGGATTCTTGCGGGGGAAGAAGTAGGAACTCTTTTCCGGGCGCAAATCTGAGTAGGCGGAGGCTAATCAGTTTGAAAAATTTATTGGTCATTGATGATGATATCCATATTGGAAATATGCTGGAAGAAACGTTGACCAAGGAAGGATACGGTGTCTTTCGGGCATATTCGGGAACAGAAGCACTGCTGCTTCTTGAAAAGACGAGGCCGGATCTGGTATTGCTTGATCTGATGCTTCCGGGTCTTAAGGGAGAAGAAGTGCTTTCAAAAATCAAGGGGATACCGGTGATTGTAGTAAGCGCAAAGGCGGAGACTGATAAAAAAGTAAACCTTTTGCTGGGAGGAGCTGTCGATTATGTCACCAAGCCCTTTGAGGTAAAAGAGCTTCTGGCGAGAATCGCAGTGCAGTTTCGCAGGACGGCAGCAGGAACAGCGGGAGAGAAGCTTATTTTTGATGAGATCATGCTGGATACGGATACCCATATAGTTACAGTAAAAGATACGGCAGTGAAGCTGACCAGAACAGAGTACGGGATCTTGAAGCTGCTGATGGAAAATCCCGCCCGGGTAATGACTAAATCCCTTCTTCTTGACCGAATCAGCGAGGAAACACCCGATTGTACGGAAAGCTCACTGAAAATGCACATCAGCAACCTGCGTAAAAAGCTTCGTGAGGTAAATAATAAGGATTATATCGAAGCAGTCTGGGGGATCGGGTTTAAATTAAAATAAATCTTTACCATTTCTTTACGCTTTTCTTTACTGCTTCCTTTATCATTGTCAGATAAAATGGTGGGCATACGGAACCCCAGAGGGTTCCGGCAGACCCCCTCGGGGTTCTGTAATAAAGGAGGTCATCATAATGGACTATGTTCTCAGAACGGATGCTTTGGGTAAAAGTTATAAGCATTTCAAGGCATTAAACGGATTATCTATGAATATCCCCAAGGGAGCTATTTATGGATTTGTGGGAAAAAACGGTGCCGGAAAGACTACATTGATCCGGCTGATCTGCGGACTGCAGACTCCCACTTCCGGCAGCTACACACTGTACGGCAGGAAAAATACAGATAAGGAGATTGCCAAATCACGAAGGAGAATGGGGGCAGTGGTGGAAACCCCTTCTGTTTATCTGGACATGACGGCGGAGGATAACTTAAAGCAGCAGTATCGCATTCTGGGTCTTCCTTCTTTTGACGGGCTGCATGAGATTTTAGAGCTGGTTGGTCTTAGTGATACAGGAAAAAAGAAAGCAAAGGACTTTTCGCTGGGCATGCGCCAAAGGCTTGGAATAGCGATTGCCCTTGTGGGAGATCCCGATTTTCTGGTGCTGGACGAGCCGGTAAACGGTTTGGACCCTCAGGGAATGGTTGAGATGAGGGAACTGATCCTTAAGCTGAACCGGGAAAAGCAGATCACCTTTTTAATTTCCAGCCATATTCTCGATGAGCTTTCCAGATTGGCAACACATTACGGATTTATTGACAAGGGAAGCTTGGTAAAAGAAATCAGTATGGAAGAACTGGAAGCAAGCTGCAGAAAATGTGTCCGCATGGAGGTGAGCAGTACGAAAGCCCTTGCCTGTGTGCTGGACGACATGAATATTGAATATAAGATCCTTTCAGAAACCAGTGCGGATGTGTACGCAAAGGTCAATATGTCCAAACTGATCTTAGCCCTCGACCGGGTGAACTGCGATGTGGTTTCCGCAAATGAGCGGAATGAAAGTCTGGAAAGCTATTACATCAGTCTTGTAGGAGGTGATCAGGATGCGTAAACTAATATCTGCGGATTTTTGCCGATTACGGCGCGATAAAGTTTTTTGGATTGGGACTCTGGCAATGCTGGCATATACCGCTGCTGTCATGCTTTTTAGCTGTCGGCAGGCTTTGAGAGATTCTTCAGAGTTTCAGTATGCGCTGGATAATTTTTATTTCTGCTATGCAATAATTATAGGGCTGCCCATTGCAGTGTATGTTAGTCTGTTTTTGGGAACGGAATACAGTGATGGAACAATGCGCAACAAGTTGGTGGTGGGGCATACCCGCAGGGATATTTACCTTTCCCATCTTTTCACCAATATTGCCGGCGGACTTTCCATGCTTTTGGCTTCGCTGCTGGGAGGACTGGTGGGAATTCCTTTCCTTGGAACATGGAAAATGGGAAAAATGGTTCTGGTTTTTCTCCTGATCAGTATACTGTTTATTATATCATATGTAGCTATTTATACCTTTATTGGTATGCTCTGCTCGAACAAGGCAATATCAGCGGTCTTGACGATACTATTGTTTTTTGGTTTGATGTACCTTGCAATGTATTTTTATTATAGATTGTCAGAGCCGGAGATGATAAGCGGTCTGGTTATCACTCAGGAAGGGATGCAGATGGGAGATCCATCGCCCAATCCCAGACATCTTACCGGGATAAAGAGGGAGATTTACCAGTTTATTGTGGATTTTCTTCCCTCAGGGCAGAGTGGGCAGATGCAGGAATTTAACATGCCGCATCCGGTGCGTATGATTGTTTGCTCTGTAATCATTGCAATTGTGACAACGCTGGGCGGAATCTTTGCCTTTGAGAGAAAAGATTTAAAGTAAAGGGGTTATCAAAATGGAGGTTTGGCTGTGGGCGCTGATTGGCAGCTTAGTAGCAGTAATTATGATGCTTTGTGTAAAAATATATTTTATGCATAAGGCCATAGATGAGATCGACGAGGCTTTTGCTGACAGGCTCACTGCCGACACCAATACACTGATCGGCATTTCAAGTAATGATAAATTTTTGAAAAGACTGGCGCAAAATCTGAATTTACAGCTTCGCAGACTTTGTGTTCAGCGACATCGCTATTTGCAGGGAGATCAGGAACTGAAAGATGCTATTACCAATATATCCCACGACCTTCGTACGCCGCTTACCGCAATTTATGGGTATTTGGATCTGCTTTCCGGAGAAGAAAAATCTCCGGATGCACAGCGGTATATCCGAATTATTAGAAACCGGGCAGATATGTTAAAGCAGCTTACAGATGAGCTTTTTGACTATTCGGTAATGATCGTGGACGGAGAGGGCATGAAAAGAGAGCCGGTCAATGTAAACTACATACTGGAAGAAGGCATTGCCGCTTTTTATACGCAGTTGCGTGAAAAGGGGATAGTGCCTTCTATTCTTATGCCGGAAGAAAAGGTGATGCGCTGCCTGGATTCGGATGCCCTCGCCCGTGTGTTTGCCAACCTTTTAAATAATGCGGTGAAATACAGCAAAGGAGATCTGGAAATCACCCTGTCAGAAAAGGGTAAAATC
>JAAUZI010000008.1 GCA_014804645.1 Lachnospiraceae bacterium
GATCTGCCGGATCTCCTGATTGGGAATCACCAGTCGGAATACGTCCCCCCTGGGTATCTCACTGACGGTCAGATAACCAGTTGCATAGAGCACGCTCCACAGGTTATCAATGCTGTATAGTTCCCGATAGGTCAGTTCCCTGTTTATGACTCGGTCAATGCTGCTGCCGCCCACCAGTCTTTCCAGTTCCTGTTTTGTAGTCTGTGTGGCTTTGCTCAGAAGGCTCCGGATAATGTCATTGCCGCTGGTGTTGATCCAGAATGGCCTGGGCTCTGCATCCGGCTGTGAGCGCAGTAAATCAATGTAGTTAATTACATCCCATGGGCAGTAGATATCTGTATCTCCAAAGAGATACCCATCATACCACTCCTTTGCCTCCTTGTACCTATCATCAAGTCCATAGTATTGCAACATGGTTTTGACTTCCTCATCAGTGAAACCAAACCACTTACAAAACCACACATCCTCTATACCAAAAACCCGCAAGTTGTTCAACCCAGTGAAAATACTCTCCCTGGACACATGCAGGCACCCCGTCAGCACAGCGCAGAACAGGCTATTGTTGCTTTTCAGCGCCTGCCCCAGAAATCTGCGTATCAGGGAAAGCATCTGGTCATAGTAGCCGTAGTGCTGCGCCTTGTCCAGTGGCACATCATACTCATCAATCAAGAGGATGGCCTTCTGTCCATAATGTTTGTACAAAAGTTCCGATAGTAAGCGCAAGCCATCCGTTACCATCTCGTCTGTCATAGTAAATCCTGCCGGTCCCACATTTATTAAGCTGCGATACTTCTCCCTTTCCTGCTCGGAAAGCCTGTCGCTCTCCGCAAGAAACTGGAAATTCAGCGCCTCACCGCCAACCCCCGAGCACAGCGCCGCCCGGGCTGTCTCATAGTTCATAAACTCCACGCCTTTCAAGGTAACGGAGATCACCGGAAACTTCCCCATATACCGTTCACAAAGTTCCCTGTCTTTAGCAATCTCCAGCCCTTCAAACAGCGCTGGCTTGCAGCCATAAGCAAAGAATGCTTTCAACATACTCATATTCAGAGATTTTCCAAATCTCCGGGGACGGGTGAAAAGAGATACTTCGCTTCGCTTTTTCAGCAATTCTCGTATCATTCCTGTCTTGTCTACATAATAAAAATCTTCGATATGGAGTTTTTCAAAATCCTCTATGCCAATCGGCAGCATTTTCTTTGTTTCCATTCGCAATTCTCCCTGTCAAAAACCTTACTATACCTATGATAACCCATACTCCTAAAAAAACAATTACCACCCCAGGCTCCATCTCCAGTATCCTCTCCGCAATATGGTCCTTGCGCGTCCGAATTCTATATTTCAGTATAGACAGTATATCATAATTTGCTATATATTTCCATAAGAATGCGGTTCCATCTATTATTCTGAATGCATTAATACCATTATTAATATGGGAAAGCAATATATCGACTGTAAAAAACTTGCTTTGACCACTTATCAATTACTCCATAAAATAAAAGGTATCTGTTACTGACGCAGATACCTTCTTGCTATTATACCTTCTTATCCTCCCCAGCCCCAAACCTCACAAAATCAATCCCGCTGTGGTCCGCATGCACGATCATCACATCCCACAGATCCTCCGTCACCGTGCCTTGCTGTCTGTAGTAAGTCCATGAGCCTGCCGGCTTTTTATCCTGAAAGTCCTCCATCTTATTGCATCCCAGCGAGACGATGGGGAACAGCCTTGACCTATATATCTGCTCACCGTGGTTATGTCCATGCACATATGCCAGGATTTTCTTGCCCGATCTGTGATACTCCTCCAATATCCGCAGCAGCGCCTCGCCGTTTCGTATCTGATCGCTCCAAAAGTGGATCTCCGGCAGGGGAGGCACATGAGCACATACCAGAGCAGCCCATCCATCCTCCATGGTCTCAAGCGTTTCCCGCACCCAGTCCAGTTCCTCCACGGGGAAACCATATCTCACCTGCTCCCGGTAGTCAAAGGAATACAGATACAGAATGCGGAGTTTCTGTGTCGGATAGTCCACATAGTAGTAAGGTTTCTCTCTGCCCAGATAGTAGGAGCTCATCTCCTCCTCCGTCATTTTCTCCGGGTTGTTGCGAAAATAATTGGAATCATGATTTCCGCAGCATAGATAGACAGGTTTACCTGTCTGTTTCATATCCCCCATCACCAATTCTACCGATTCTTTGGTCTGTGCCAAGGGCAGTATACCATCCGTCAAATCACCAAGGTGAATAATACCGTTGAACGGCAGTCTTGACGCAACCTGTTGCAAATTATAGGCGGACCGCTCCCATGTGCCATTATTAACATAATGAGTATCGGCAATCACGGCAAATGCCAGGTCATCTTCTCCCAGCAGTTCCCAGACCCTCTCTATCGTCAGCAAAGCCTCTGCCTGAAAATAGGCAGCCCATTCCATGACAGTATCGTGTGCGGACTCCAGCTGCAGCGATATGCTCTGCTCAACGTTATTTCTCGCCGCCACCCGAATATAACACTCTTCTTCAAAAACAATATCCCCTCGTCTCCATACATCCGGCTCTCGAACATAGCTTGCCCAATTTTGCTCCGGCTCGTAACAATAGGTATGGATCAGATCACCCTTTATCTCCAGAGAATACCGATAAATTCGATATTCTGTCTGGCCGTTTCCCCGCAGGATGTCCCCAGGCAGTACATGATAAAATCTTCCGGATGCCTGACATTCTTCATCCGCACTCTGAATATATCCCGTGTCCTCCTGAATGCTCTTGCCCTTTTCCAAACAAATTCGTTTAGTCGGCACTTTCTTTAAGGGTATATATGATTCCGGCGTGTTCGTAAAGATATCTGTGATGCCCATCTGTTCCAGTTTCTCCAGGTCCTGTATCTTTATCTCTCGTTCCTCCGGGAAAAAGGGTTCATCGGTCCTTGTATTCCAGGCACGCACCAGTAGTGTTTCCGACTCCAGAATATTTCCAGTTGTTTCCTCCGAGAGCAGCGCTATATCCTCCGCCTTAATAAAGGGATGTATTGCCTCCACAGGAACCTGCCGTGCGAATTCCAAACAATTTGATACATTGCGAGACAGAATGCCCACTTTCGCATCGGGTTTCAACTCTTTTAACAACCGAATAGAATCCGGGTTGAAAGAACTGTAGACGATATAAGGTTCCAACCCATATTCCGCAACCAGCTCCAAAATCTTCTGTTCCATGCCCTCATAGCGGACCACACTGTTTTTCAATTCTATATTGATGAGCAGACCGTCTCTGCGGCATACAGGGGCAAGGAGAGCCAGCACTTCCCGCATGGTCGGTATGGTCTCATAGATTTTGCTGCTCTGTTCATTGGGCTGTATCTTCAGCTGCTTTAACTCCCGCAGCGTCATATCCTCCACTCGACCGCTGCCGTGCGTAGTTCGATCCACCCTCTCATCGTGGATTACCACCATCTCTCCGTCCCTTGACAGCTGGATATCCAATTCAATGCCCGTAATCTCATATCGGCATGCTTCTCGAAAGGAGGAGAGCGTATTTTCCGGATATCTGTAACTGCAGCCCCTGTGCGCCCAAATTTTCATTTCCTCTCAAACCTTTCCTCCAAAAACTTCTCCATAACACCAGCGATGGCAATGGAATCCTCCGCCGTAAACTTATAAGATCTGCCCTGATGTCCGTGGATCATATAGGCAAAATCGCTGATCTCATACCGCAGACCCTGTCCCAGAAATTTGGAAAAGTAGCGATCCTTCTTGTTGGGGTCCTCATAGCGCACTTCAAAATACTGAGTCAGCCACCAGGGAGACTCCGCAAGAATATACCCTTTGGTGCCCGAGATCAACAGCTGTCCCTCGGACTTCACGCCCACGCCGCTCTTGGACATCGCCATTCCATTCTCATAGCGGAAAGACGCTTTGGTGTACAGATCAATACCATTTTCATCCTTGATACTGTCAAACCGCACTTCCTTATAATCAGGCCCCATCAGCTTGATGATAGGCAGCAGCGTATGGCTGCCGAACTCCGTAAACGCACCGCCATACTTCCGATCCGTCCTCTCCCGCAAATCCGGAGGAGTCAGCCTGGTAAAGCATGCCTCCACATCGCAGATTCTGCCGATGGCGCCTGTCTTAGCGATCCCTATCATCTGGACAAACCCGGGGCAGTATGCCGTCTTGATGGCCTCCAGAAGAACTTTTCCCTGCTTTTTGGCAATGGAGAACAATTCCTCCGCCTCTCTTCTGGAAAATGCCAGCGGTTTCTCACAGAGCACATGCTTACCCCGTTCCAAAGCCGCCCTGGCATAGCCATAGTGGGTCTCATGGGGTGAGGCAATGTACACGGCGTCCACCTCGTCCCAGAGATCATCCAGCACATCTGTGGCAATGTCCAGCTCAAACTGTTCGGCAAACTCCTGCGCACTGGCCAAATGTGGGTTGTACACACTGTTTACCAACACGCCGCTGACATACTTTGCCTCCGGCACAAAGCGCACAGCGATACGGCCGGTGCCGATCACTCCGATGCGGATAATATTATGCCCCTGCTCGCGTATCTGTGTAGAAGAGATATTTTTCGTCCTCTCCAGATAGATCACCTGACAGTAAGGCTCCAGATACTCAAAAGCCCCCTGCCAGTCAGAACCCACCGTAAAGATGTCCACGCCATATTTCTGCACGTCCTCCACCTTCTGCCCCGGATGGTCCTCCACGATGACTTCATCGGCGAAACCACTGTTAAGCACATTCTCGATGCGCTTGTCCAGAGAATCCACAATATTCAATTTTCCCCGCGACTCGTCATACTGCTCCGTGGTCACACCCACAATCAGGTAATCCCCCAGTGCCTTCGCGCGTTTCAACAAATTGTAATGCCCTTCATGGAACAGGTCAAAAGACCCGTATGTGATCACTCGTTTCATTCGTCGGTTTCCTCTTCCTCAAAATTTAGTCTCTTCTCCTCCACCACCAGCGGCCGGTGAATGACACGGGTATTGATGTTTAAAATATACTCCCCAAGCAGCCCGATAAAAAACAGCTGTACCGATCCCAGGAGAAAGATGCCGATAACCATGGGAGCGTTTCCCGCCTGAAAGGTATACCAGTGGGTCAGCTTGTACACCAGATAAAACAATGCAATGCACAGGCTGATGGCTGAGGCGACAAACCCGGCAAGCGTGGCCAGGCGCAGCCCAACCTTGGTGTAGGAAGTAAAGCTCAGCATGGCAGCATCGTACAGACTGTAGAAATTGTTGTGTGTTTTGCCGGCCCTGCGCTTAGCCTGCTCGTATTCTATTTCCACACGGTTAAATCCATGGCCGTACTCTGCCACGATCCCCCTGATAAAGGGAATGGGGTCGTCCAGCTGGCGCAGGATTGAAATGAAAGTCTTATCGTACAGCCCAAATCCGGTAAAATGCTCTATCATCTGGGTGGTAGACATATTCTTAATCATTTTATAATAAACTGTTCTCAGCAGATAGACAAATTTGTTCTCCCTGCTGCTGGTTTTGATGCCGCTGACAATCTTATGACCTTTCTCCCACTCATGTACAAAAGTGGGAATCAGCTCCACAGGGTCCTGAAAGTCACAGCACATACAGATCACACAGTCTCCTGTGGCCTGACACATGGCATAGAACGGCGAATTAAACTGCCCGAAATTTGTCACATTGAATATGGCCTTGACTTTCTTATTCTCCTGACAAAGCCTCTCTATAACGTCCCGTGTGCCATCCGTTGAGCAGTTATCAATAAACAGTATCTCATAGTCATATGCAGATAATGCTTCTTCCAGCACATTAATTACGGCAAAACATATGGGATCCACATTTTCCACTTCATTAAAACAGGGAATTACTACACTTATCTTTTTCATTCTTCAGCTCGACTTTCCTCTCCGCACGCATTGCTGATTCTCCCTAACTCCGTTCATTATAGCCTATATGGGCAGAAACGTCAATCTACACCCCTCGCAGTCAATCAAAGAGGAATTCGTATTGCAATTATGGCGGGATAATCTTCCATCAATCGCATGCCGCTGGCTTTATCCACAATATTGCGTTA
Source organism: Lachnospiraceae bacterium (assembly GCA_014804645.1). GTDB lineage: Bacteria > Bacillota > Clostridia > Lachnospirales > Lachnospiraceae > Acetatifactor. The sequence goes on from JAAUZI010000008.1 coordinate 6,063, forward strand.
TCAGGTATAAAAACGAATGAGTCTCCGGATCCCCTCTTCAAAGGAAATCCGGGAGCGATATCCCGTATCTTGGCAAAGCTCTGTAATATCGCCCGCCAGATACATTAACTGACCTTCCTGGCAGGCCAACTCGCCGATACCGATCGTTCCCGCCCGGAGTTCTTTGCGGTTCATCTCCTCACATACTACTCTATATAATATCTCCAGATATTCCTTCAGAGGGTGCGGCTGCCCTCCGCTCAGCACATAAGTCTTGCCGGCGATCCCCTTCTCTGCCATCAACCGCAACGCGACGGCCGCATCCTCGCTATAGAGATAATCCCATATCTGTTCTCCCGCCGTAAAACTCATATGCTCGCCCCGCAGGAGTTTTTGCAGCGCCACCGTGATCATATCCTGACTGCCATGCGGCCCATATACGCTGAGTATTCTGGCCCATATATGCCGCATCCCCTTTTGCCCGCATGTATAGCGGCTCATCTGCCCCGCACACAGCTTGGCCATACCATAGCCCGTCTCCGGGAAAGCGGGTGTCCGGGAAGTCAGCGGTTCCTGCTGCCTGCCATACTCGGCCTGCGAGCCGGCGCCCACAAATGTCCTGCAACCCATATGCGCTGCCAGCTCCACCGCATCCAGCGTATAGTGGATATTATCCGTCTGCAGCGCCATATCATTTCTGGCCTGTCCGGTAGTCCCGACCCAGGCCAGATGATAGAAAATGTCATATTGCTTTGCCCATGGCTCCCCGGCCAAAGCGGCATATTCGTCCAGATCCGCCTCCAGTACTTCCACGCCGGGGAGTCCTTGTAAAACCTTATTCTTCGCCGATCCCCTGTGGCATATGGCCAGTACCTCTTCGCCTGCTGCCGTACATTGCTGCGCCAACTCTACTCCGATCATTCCGGACGCGCCGGTGATCACCGTTCTCCTGCCCATGCAACCTCTCCTAACTGTTTTCCCTGTAGTACGCCTCTTAGGCCTACTGCACTCTGGAGCCATCCAGAAAATCAGAAATCTGTCTCACTGTGTATGCCTGCATATCCTCTCCGCTCTGATAAGCCGCATACCACTGCGCCGCTTTTCGGACAGCCTCCTCTACTTTCCACACAGGCTGCCACCGGAAAGCTGCTTTCAGTTTGGAACAGTCTAGTTTCAAATAATTTGCCTCATGGGGGCCCGACTCCTGCCCCGCATGCCATGTGAGCGTCTCGCCTGTCTGCTCCTGCCAGCAGCGGCCAAAGCACTCTGTCATATGCCTGGTATCCCAACAGTCTCCCTCATCCGGCCCCACATTGTAACTGCCTGCTACCCCCGGTTCTTCACACTGCCCCTGCAGTATCATAAGATAGACGGCCAGCGGCTCCAGCACATGCTGATAGGGCCGGACCGAACCGGGATTCCTAAGTTCTATTTCCCCATGGTTCGCCGCCGCCCTGTAGCAATCCGGGATAATACGATCCGCCGCAAAATCTCCGCCGCCGATCACATTGCCCGCTCTTGCCGTGGAAACCGCAACCTGCCTGTCACCCTCGGAAAAGAAAGAATTCCGATAGGAACATGTGACCAGTTCCGAGCAGGACTTGGAATTGGAATAAGGGTCATAGCCATTCAGCTCCTCATTCTCCCGATAGCCCCAGTTCCACTCCCGGTTCAAATATACCTTATCCGTAGTCACATTTAAAAATGATCTGACACTGTCACTCTCCCTGACACACTCCAGAATATTGACTGTCCCCATCACGTTTACGTCATAAGTATACACCGGCCTGCGGTAGCTTTCCCTGACGAGGGGCTGTGCCGCCATATGCAGAACCAGTTCCGGCTGTACCTGCCGCATCACTTTCCGCAGATGTTCCAGATCCCGGATATCGCCGTATTCCGAACGCAGCCTTTTCTCAAGACCACAGATCTGATACATGGAAGGAGTAGTGGGTGGCTCCAGACCATACCCCGTCACCTCCGCCCCCAGAAGTAGCAGCAGTTCACAGAGCCAGCTGCCCTTAAACCCGGTATGGCCCGTCACAAGTATTTTTCTCCCCCTGAAAAAATTCTGCTGTATCATGCTCCTCCTCATGCATGGCGCAAATACGCCCACAATGTCCTATTTATTCATCGACCAATGGTATATACATCTGCCGCTCCAGTATCTCACGGGGCAGAAAAGGCGCCAAATCTTCCAAGGGAGCTGACACCATAGTACCGTCTTCCATACGCTTACTGGCGGCTTTGGGTTCAAATTTCTGCGTCGCATCCACCATCACTTCACAGAGCGCAGGTCCTTCCGTCTCAAGTACGCTCTGTATCCTGCCAAGCTGGGCATTGCTGCTGATTCGCTCATAGGGATATCCGTATGCCCCCGCCAGCTTTTCCAAGTCGGGAAAACTCAAGTCCCCGCTGTCTGCGCCAATTCCCACCAACGGCTCTCCAAAAAAATTCATCTGGGTCTGTCGGATGGAATGATATCCCCCATTATTTATTACAAAAATTTTGATCGGCATTCTGTGATGGATGATGGTCTGCAGCTCCTGCAGGTTCATCTGAATACTTCCGTCCCCGCTTATACATATGATCTGTCGGCCATCCGCCGCAACGCAGGCTCCTATGGCAGCAGGCAGATCATAGCCCATGGACGCCACTGCAGAATTTATCACAAATCTCTGGCTCTTTTTGATCACATAGGCATGGCTTCCCACCACGCAGGCGGAACCGTTCCCCACCACCGTAATATCTCCCTCCGCCAGGGAACTGCTCAGCTTATGGATAAAGGCATAGACATTGGTCGGCTCCGACTGGGCATAGTGGCTCTCCTGCACCACAGGAAACTCCTGTTTCCAATAGCGGCACCGGGCATTCCACTCCTCCCTTTCCGGCAGCCCGCCCTCAGGAATAGCTGCGTCCAGAGCCTCCAGCAGATCACGGGCATCCGCCCATATGGGATAATCCACATGTAGATCCGGTTTCTTCAGTTCCTCCTGATCCACATCCTCCACAATGGTATAGGCCGCCCTGGCCCATGTGCGATAATTATACCCCACCTGGCGTATGCTCAGACGGCTGCCTATGGAGAGAAACAGGTCGCTGTTCTGTACGGCCCAGTTGCCAGGCCGGTCCCCCATGATTCCGGCCCTTCCCACATACAGCGGATGCTCGTCTTCAATCAGGTCTATGCTGTTCCATCCTGTCACCACCGGAATATTAAGTTTCTCCACCACACGGCGAAGCACCTCAGCCGCTCCCGCAATGCGAATGCCATTGCCCACATTTAACACCGGGCGACTGGACGTGCGCAGTTTCTCCAATATCAGTGCCACCTGCTCCTCTGTCACCCTGGGAATCTTCTCCGGCCCTTGCGCTGAGTCCTCGGCCGGATCATATCCTGCCAGGTCCTCTGTCTCCACATATGCCCCCTGTACATTCAGAGGAATATCCAGCCAGCAGGGCCCCGGCCTGCCGGACTGGGCCAGGTGGATGGCCTTTTCCAGACAGTAACGGATCCTGGCAGGGTCTATTACCATCTCCGCATATTTTGTCATGCATCCCACGGCACGCGTAATGTCAAACTCCTGGTCTCCCATGGCCCGAATGTTCAGTCCCGTACTTCTGGCAGTGGTATCATAACGCACCTGCCCAGACAAAATCAGCATGGGAATGGAATCCAGCCATCCGCCCAGCACACCTGTGATCGCATTGGTTCCCCCCGGGCCCGTAGTCACGCAGACCGCTGCCATGCGGTTGTGAATCCGGGCATAGCTCTCCGCCGCCATGGCGCACGCCTGCTCATGGTGGTTATATATACACTGCAGGCGTGGATGATGGCCCAGCCCATCGTTGAGATACATGGCCCCTCCGCCTGTTACGGAGAAGACATGGCGTATGCCATGCCCTGCCAGCAATTCCGCTATATAATCTGCTATTCTTACTTTCATAATAATCCCCTATGGCAACTTAAGCCTTTCTCACACCCTCGGTGATAACCTTGACCATATAGGCGATCCTGTCCTCGGTCATGCCGGGATATACACCCACCCAGAAGGAATCTCTCATAATCCGGTCAGTCACCTCCAGTGTCCCGACAACCCGGTAACCCTCACCCGTACTGCGCATCTGGTCAAAACAGGGATGCCGGGTCAGATTGCCCGCAAACAGCATCCGGGTCTGTATCCCCTTTTCCTCAATATAGGGAACCAGCTTCTCCCTCTCCACTCCCTCCCGGCAGGTAAGCAGAAAACCAAACCAGCTGGGGGTAGAATACTCTGTGGCCCGAGGCAGGATCAACTTATCGGATAACTGCTCCAGGCCCTGGTACAGCAGCCTGAAATTTTCCTGTCTCCTGGCGACAAAGCCCGGCAATTTCTTCAACTGGGCACAGCCGATGGCGGCCTGCATATCCGTGGCCTTCAGATTGTATCCGAAATGGGAATATACATATTTATGGTCGTATCCCCAGGGTAACTCCCCGTGTTGGCCGTTAAAGCGATTGCCGCACACACCATCCCGTCCGGAGGGGCACATGCAGTCTCTGCCCCAATCACGGAAGGAGCGGATAATCTTGTGGAGCAGCGGGTTGTCCGTGTAGACGGCCCCTCCCTCGCCCATGGTCATATGATGGGGGGGATAGAAACTGGAGGTGCCGATATCTCCAATGGTTCCCGTATATCGCTCCTCGTCCTCTATCCTGTATCTGCTCCCCAGGGCATCGCAGTTGTCCTCGATCAGCCACAGTCCATGTCTGTCGCAGAATTCCTTCACCTGCTTAAGGGGAAAGGGATTCCCAAGGGTGTGGGCAAGCATCACCGCTTTCGTCCGCTGGGAGTATGCTGCCTCCAACAGGGCCGGGTCTATGTTGTACTCCGGGATCGTCACATCCACAAACACCGGCACAGCCCCATACTGGATAATGGGCGTCACCGTAGTGGGAAATCCCGCCGCCACAGTGATAACCTCGTCTCCTCTGCGCACCTGGCGGTCTCCCAGAAGGGGGGAGGTCAGAGCCATGAACGCCAGCAGATTAGCCGAGGAACCGGAGTTGACCAGAAAACAGTACCGAGTGCCCAGATAGGCCGCCAGGTCTTTTTCAAACTGATCTGCATACCGCCCTGCGGTGAGCCAGAATTCCAATGCGCTGTCCACCAGATTGCGCATCTCCTCCCCGTCATAGACTCGGGAGGCATAGGGAATCCACTGTCCCTCTACATAATCGTCATTCCTCTTATGATATTTCTCATAGTATTCCTGCACCGCATGCAAGATCTCTTCTCTTGCCTGCTCTTCTGTCCTGCCTTCAAACATTTCCTGGCCCATCACTTTCTATTTTAAGTTCCGCATATTACCTGCGAGCACACAGAGCCAGTGATCAGCATCTGGCTGCTTAGGCATCCAGATGTTGATCAGTGTACTCTTCGGAAATATGCTGATTTTAAGTTCCGCATATTACCTGCTATTCTTGCCACACCTTCCAAGGGGCCTGACCGGATGCCCACAGTTCATTCAGCCTGTCCATCTCCCGCTTTGTGTCCATGCACTGCCAATATCCGTCATGGCGGTAGGCGGCAATCTGTCCCTCTCCGGCAAGCCGCTCCAGGGGCGACTTCTCAAACACTGTGGAGTCACCCTCAATATAGTCAAATATAGCCGGTTCCAGCACCATGTAGCCCACATTGATGCGATTGCTGTCCTTCCGTTTCTTCTCCCGGAAAGAAGAAATAGTATCGTCCTGCGCAATATCCAGCACTCCGAAACGCTGTTCCAGGGACACCGCTGTCAGCGTTGCAATTTTGCCGTGAGACTGATGGAATGTCAGCAGCTTACTCATATCGATATCGGCCACGCCATCCCCATAGGTCATCATAAAGGTCTCGTTGCCGATATACCGCTGCACCCGCTTGATCCTGCCACCGGTCATGGTATTGAGTCCCGTATCCACCAACGTAACCTTCCAGGGCTCCGACACATTGTTGTGAACAGTCATCTTATTTTCTTGGGAAAAATCAAAAGTCACATCGCTGTTGTGAAGATAGTAGTCCGCAAACCACTCCTTGATCACATGCTGCTTATATCCGCAGCAGATGATAAACTCATAAAAACCATAGTGTGAATACTCTTTCATGATATGCCACAATATGGGTTTCTCCCCGATCTCAAGCATAGGTTTGGGCTTTAAATGGCTCTCTTCGCTGATCCGGGTTCCGTATCCCCCGGCCAAGATCACTACCTTCATATTTTCCTCATTTCTGCATTATTTTGCTATATATTTCCAAAAGAATCCCGTCGCCTCACCCGAAAAATTACGCCCGGTAAGAATAGTCTCCTCCGCAACTGCATCTATTTTATATGGTCTGCTGCTGTACGCAACTGTGCGTGCTATCTCATGGAGACTTGTGATTCCCCCCAGTATAATAACAATACACAATATATAAGTTCCGGCTGTTTTTAGTCTCTCTTCAAATCTTTTTATCACCCAAAAATAAATCAATATCAGTCCAGGTATAGATGCCCGCATACAAAAATCAATATTTGTCCCTATCTTTATCAGGGGAAAAATCAAAAGAGTAATGCTGCATAACCACCAAAGGCCGGTCTGAGATTTTTTCTGTCGAAGCAGCAACAGATATATCCCTGCCTCCAGCAAATAGAACCACAATAACAGCATACCATGTGAGAAGATTTTATTGATGGGATATCCTCGGCCCAGCAAATACAAGGCACTTCCCGCTACGCCGCATGCAATAACGATTGTGCCAAGCAGCTTTAAGCGTCTTAAATATCCGCGTATCGCCAGCCAGACAAATCCAACTATGACTCCTATCAAGCAAAGACCTAACACAATAAATATACCAACGGGAATCTGGGTTATTCTCTCCAGCATCCCACCGACTGTATTTTGGATTAAATACAAGCCACTTATAATCCCTATCGCCCCGCCACAGACAATATTGGGAATGCTTGCCAGTCTTTTCCATACCTCTTTAAAATACTCAGCTACGGATCCATATTGATCTATGGGCTTATCCCCTTTCAAAATAATATATGCAACATAGGGAAACAAGCCAACAAACGGAAGGGTTGATGTCAACATAACGCTTGCCCAGATCATTATGCAATTTTGGGGATGTGGCCGTAAAAACAGTAACCCGCAGGCGATCCATACAGGCACAGCCTGATTAAAGACCCAGAAAAGCTGCGTTGTCATGGATGAGTATTGATAGATTCCCGGCCAGCGTTCCAGATGCTCTACTCCCCACAAAGTCATAAGGGGTTCCCCATTACACAGCGTGCCGACTATATCCAGACCGCTGAAAAAAATAAATATAAGCAGCGGCCACAGACTGACCTTTTTTCGCCAGTAACAGATCAGACTATAGAAAATAACGATGCCCAATATTGCCCAGACACATTGAAAAGCATAGCCTGCCTCCCTGCCAAATAACTTGCCAATCAGACCGGCAGGCAGCCAAAAACCGATATAATAAATCAATCCCCTCTCCTGTATGGCACCATCTATTTCCATTGGACGCAGCACAGGCCAATCCTCTTTGACCAAAATGTCAAAGATCGTATTCCGCCATAAATGATCATCATTCTGCCAGACGTATCCGCCAACTCCGGATAAGACAACCCACAGCGCAATAAGCATTACCACAACAAGACATTTCCAGAGAGCCCTTCTATCTGTAGAGCGCCCCACTCTTTCCACCGGTTCCGAAAGCATATATCTATGTATGCTCATATATGCCCCGATGACGATAATGCATGACATGACCGCCCCAATGTACCACTTGCACCAGCCAACGCAAAAGATCAAAACGGGAAACAGAAGGTAAATATGTGCGGCCGTCAATATTATCAAATTTATTCTTTTCCTCTTTTTGTCCATAAGAGCGACCCCATATTCCATATCAGTCTATTTTTCAACAATAATTGAACCATCCCATAAATGATTATGCCCTCTATTGTCAAAATTATAGTGTGTGCCAGCGTTGCCGTATGCAGCAAATACTTCTCTGTCATCTTTAGAGCGAACAGCATAATCAAACTGCCGGTCAAAGCCTGTAACAGGGCAAACAGAATTTTCTTTTTATCTATCAATTTTCTCAAAAATGATCCCTGGCACATTAACACTACCAATTCCGCAAGCACTGATGCCGCGGCAGCCCCAAAGGCTCCATATCGCGGAATGGCGTACAGATTGAACAAAACATTGGTAATTGCGCCTAAAGCAGAACAAATACTCATCCGATTCTGCATCTCCATTGGCACCAGATACTGCATACCGCTGATATTGCTGAATCCAATAATAAAGACTAGGGGACAGAGCATAACGAGCAGATCTGCCACTCTGCCATAATCGGCTCCCATAAACCAAGGGATCAGATTGTGCGCAATGGACATAATCCCAAATGCAATCGGAAAGGCAAATAAACATATCAGTTCATGTGACTGTGTCAATAAATCCTTTATTTCCTGGAACTTATCCTGGCTCTTGAGCGCCGCGACTCTCGAGGCAGCCACCGCGCCATAGGCCGTGACAACGGCAACGCAGGCTCTTTGAACTGTCTGTGCCAACTCATAATAGCCCGTTTCTGATGAATTGCCAGTAATCAATTCAATCATTGTCTTATCTATCAGCAGATAAATCTGAATAGATATTTGGGGGATAAACAGCTGCAAAATGCCTTTAAAATGTTTTCTGGGCCGTAATTTTTTGTATGAAACCCTTTGTATCTCCCGGCAGATATCTCCCCACAACAGAGCCTGTCCTATAAAATTGCCAACACAGTAAATACATACATACAGATAGAGGTCTCTCGGCGAGCGTATGAATATTAAAATGGCTGACATTGTCAATAGCTTGACAATAATATTTCTTGTGGTTATCTTTTTAAAATTTTCAACCCCTTGAAAATACCAGGTTATATCCACATAAGCAGCTAAGATATCCATTGTCTGTATCAGCAAAAGCACCGCATAAGACTTCATATGAATAGCAAACGGTAAATAAACAGCAATGCTGATTGTCAGTAAAATGCACCGCAGCAGAAATATTTCCCAAAACACTATGCTTTTCTTCTGTATATCAGCTTGCGTATATGCTATCTCCCGCTGTGCATAAAGATTGCTGCCCACGGTTCCAAACAATACGAAATAAGTCACAATACTTCTGGTATAACTATACTGTCCAATCCCTCCGGCTCCAATGGTGCGGGTAATAAAGGGAGTCAAAACAATCGGCAGGAGCAGAGTAAATAATTGATATATGCTGTTATATAAATAATTGGCATTCAACTTTTTGATTTTCATAATTTGTTTCTGTGTTATACTCACTAATGATTAGATTTTCCTTTCCGCATGGCGCATGCTGCCCGATTATGCGGCATGTGCCATGCGAAAATTGGAAAATCTTAACGTTAGTCAGTATAATTCATGGTTGATATTTTGGCTCAAATCCAAGTTTACCATGCCTTACATCTCGCAGCGCCTGCCTAAACTGAACTAAAGATAATATTGAGGGATAGTATCTGATAAGCATGTATATGATCTTGCATCTATCCACAAGGCATTGGTACCAATTGAAATACAATTTGTATGTGTACATTTTATTGCGGAACAGATAGTAGTATTTCCAGCTCTGACGAGCAATACTATTCTCCAGCGAATCGTGGAGAATTACCGCATCGCTTACGCACTTAATAATGCCAATATTTCTAATGCGAAACGAATATTCTGTGTCATCATAAAAAATAAAATATTCCCTGTACGGTAGTCCTACCTTTTCTATTGCCTCCCTGCGAATTACCGTTCCAACAAAAGAAAAAATATCTATATCCACTATCGGCTCTTTATACTTTTCAAGCGAAAGAGGTTTCTCCTTTACCTGACCCAGAACGCTCTTTATACAGCGTCTATGATTAACGGATATACCATTATTGTCTATCACTTTACCGCACAGAGCCTGAACAGTTTCTTTCTCCTCTTCTTCTAACATGCCATATGCATCTGCAATTTTTTCCAGACAGTCCGGATGTGGATATGCATCATCATCCGCAACCCAGATCCACTCCGCACTTAACTTAACCGCCTCCTGCATTCCCAGATAAAATCCACCCGATCCTCCGGAATTATTGGGGGTATGAATAATTATCGGACTATACAAGGATGTATGCTTTTCCCATTCATCTAAATATTCTTTCGTGCCGTCTGTGGAGCAGTTGTCAATTATCAAAATGTATTTCGGAGATAAGGTCTGCATTTCATATGCTGCCAGACACTTTTTTAGTTTTGTCAGCCTGTTATATGTCACAATAACAATTCCTATATCCATAAAACTTCTCCAACATACATTATTAAATACTTGGAAACAATATTTCTTCTTATAATAGCACATCCAGACCAATATCGCAAATATATTTTGTCCTTTAAGAAAACTTCAAAACAATCACCAAATCACACACCAACGTCTTAATCCTGGTCTCCCGCCAATGTCTCCCCGCATTCCTCAGCACTTGGCCCAGGCGGCCGGACTGTAACGCCTCATACCTCCCCTGCATGGAAACTGTTTTCCTCTGCAAAGCCGCCTTCCCAGCCTCTGTCTGCAACACATCCTCTCTGGCAAATGCCTGCAGGAACTGCAAATAATCCCTGATTTCCTTCAGTTTTCGCTCCCTTTGTAACAGACGACCCAAGCGATGTTCCTCCCCTGCTGTATTGCTGTCATGCCTGCGATGGCATGCCAAAACCTCATTCATCTGATAAAAGCATCCCTTCTCTGCCGCTCTGGCACAGATCAGAAAATCATGGGGAAGCTCGCTGTAGCTTTGCGGCCAGCTCAGATACCATTCCCGTCTGTAAGCCATCGCCATACCGGGCCACTCATATTTATAAAATACATCTGCAATTCTGACCTGACGCAGATTTTCTTTTCCTTTTCCACGCGTTTCGTGGGTGGGAGCCATAATGGAGTGAATATCGGCTCCTTCTGCGTCGATCAGACTCAGCTTGCAGCACACCACCATTGCCTCCGGGCACTCTTCAAGCACCTGACACATATGCTCAATCTTCTCCCTATGCCAAAGGTCGTCCTGGTCGGCCAAAAACACGATATCGCCACTGCACAGGCTCATAGCATAGTAGAAATTGGCCGGATATCCCTTATTCTGTTCGTTTTGATAGAGTCTCCAGGTATCTTGCAGACCGTTGTTTCCGATGAACTTTCGGATAATATGCACGGTTTCATCCACTGAGCCGTCATCGCACAGTATCACCTCGTCAGGCTGCCTGCTCTGGCGCAGAAGGGATTCCAGCTGCTGCCCAATATATTTTTCGCCATTATAGGTGGCCATACAAACAGATATTTTCATCTCGCTTAATTCTCCCTTGCATATTACCCTGCTCATGCCTCTTGCACTTTCGCAATTATCTACAAAGTTCCGTTTTTATAGCCCTGTTATTAAAATAACATAGGCTATATTTCCAACACTTGCCGGTACTGACCAACAACGTTTTCCAAATTATATTTTTCAAATCTCTCCACATGAGCCGGTGTCTTTTCCGCCTCCTCAATCCTCTCCAGCCACTCTTCCACATCCATTGGTTCTTTCACATAAAATGCCTTTCCTTCTGTCACCTCTTTCAAACAGGCGCATTCCGTTGTCACAACATTCTTTCCTTTTCTCATGGCCTCGATGGGCGGCATTCCAAAACCTTCAAAAATACTCGGGAACAGGAATAACAGACAATTTTCATATAGACAATCCCGCTCCTGGTCCGTCACAAATCCTGTAAAAATCACCATATCCTGTATATCCAGTTCCTGTACTATTTTCTGAATACTCTCCACGTCTCCGCCGACTCCGCTGACTACAAACTTTTCCTCTGTCATACCTCGTTCCTTCCGCCTCAGCATGACATACAAAATGGTACTGAGATTCTTATGGGGGAGTATTGAACTGACACAATAGAAATATTTCTCCTCACAAATATCAAACTTTTCTCGAATATCTGAAAATGTCAAATTAGACGGCTTACTAATAATTGGGTTATATATTGTATATATTTTATCCTTAACGCAAGGATATTTCGCCACCAAATCATCTCTGCAGTAATTGGATATTGTAATTATTGTGTCAGAGGTACTGCATGTATTCCACCACGCATACTTTAAAAACATTCTCCTAAGACATGAAAAATATTCCGGGAAATGCAGCGCCTGTAAATCGTGTATCACGGTAACATAGGGAATACCGTTTCCGTATGTCCAGGGCTTACTGTAAACCGGAATAAACATAACATCAATTTCTTCTTTTTTTGCGGTTCTGTCAAGGTGCAAATTTTCCCATAGAATTCTTTTAGCCTGATTCGCACAATTAATCGGGCATATATGCAGAGTGAACCCGTTTTTTTCTCCATAATGGCGAAAGCTTTCCTCGTTATCCCTCGCCACAAACAGAACATACTCATTAGAACCGTCATATTTCTGAAATCCATCCAACAGATTTCTGATATAAGATTCCGTTCCTCCGCACTTTCCCACCCTGACCCAAAGCAAATCTATTCCTATCCGCATATCCGCTAATCCCTTCCCGGAGCTGCATCGTGGCTTATTTCATCCATTCCGCAGCTCCGCATACCTTACTCCTCCGCCATTACTCCATCATATCCGGGGTCCATTCCACATCCGCATCGCCGCCTGTGATGGGCGGATCTGTAGGCTGGGGTGTAGGTGCCGGCGTGGGTGCTGGCGTAGGTGCCGGCGTAGGCGCCGGTGTAGGTTGGGGCGCCGGTTCGGGATTGCTGGGTTGGGGCGCCGGGTTCGGATTGCTGGGCTGCGCCGGAACCGGCGTGGGCGCCGGTGTAGGTTGGGGTGCCGGAACCGTAGGCGTTACCGGCGTCACCGGAGCCGCAGGTACCACTGGCGTAGTGGGCTTGCTGGTGGGTTTCGGCGTCGCTGCGGGCGCCACCTGACCACTGCCCCGTCTCGCGTAGACCGCTGTGATACCCTGGCCCACGTTCTCCGTTCCTCCGGCCGCTCCTGCAGCATTACCGCCTTCCGCCACCTGGCTGCTCAAAGTCACCGGGTCGGCTGCAATATAGACGTCTGCGGCTCCCATGTCGATCCAACCCGTGCCGTCATACACCTGAATATTGCCGCCAAACACTCTGACCTGCAGCTGGGCTATATCTATCGTCCCCGATGCGGGCGTACCGGTCTGGTCTTCCTTGGGTTCATAAGCCGCATACGTCTGCAGCACGGGCATACTCATGGATTCTGCCCGGAAAACATAGCTATCCGCCGCAGTCGCCTCCAGTCCGCTGAAGAAAAGGTAGTTTTGCTTTCCGCTGTCATAGGCGTAAACAACTGCGTCTCCCGCCTCTGAGAGCTGTGCGGCAGTGGATATACCGTCCTCGCCAAAATTTCCGTTGTAGGTAGTCATCTCCATATCTTCCCGCAGATTCCACAGGGGCAGCAGTTCGTTTTCTCCTTTGCCCCAACGGATCTGAGCGGTATAATCGCCCACCAGGACGCCGTCTCTCAGATTGCCGTTCTCCCGGATCACATCGCCGCTGGCGGCCAGCACCGTCCAGCACTCGTATACGCCGTCGTACTGTCCCTCCTCCATGCTGGTCTCCAAAAGCTGCACACTCACGTCCGTCTGCAGCAGCACCGTGACCTGTTCTCCCTGCCTGTACTGTGCCTGGGTATAAAAGGCTCCGCTGGCGTCATAGCCCGTCCTCACATACAGAGAATTGTCCCCTCGCTCCTGATAATAGCCTCTGGTTCCCTGATTCATCCGGGGCATCATAGTGTCCCTCCACTCTTCTCCGTGGAGCATGCTCACCGCCTCATTGATATATCCCTGGGTGGACAGATTCTGCTCCAGCAGAGTCATCTGTCCCTGCACACCGGGCTCCTCCTCCGATACATTTACTGTCAGCTGCTGCAGCTGTTCCTCCGCGGCACTGTCCTGATACAGGGCAAAGCAGATTTCCAGAGTGTCACGCTGTTTTTTGACCTGATTATTTTCATTGTACAACTCTGCCAGAGTCAAATACTCCACCTGGGAAAAATCCGGTGTACCGTAGCGGCGCTCCAGCTCCCGAATCTGCTGTTCCAGCTCGATATTTTCCGGGTTCTGTTCCCCTGTCTCCCCCGGCTGTCCCTGTGCGCCGTCGATGGGAATACCCACCACCTCCGCGGCGCCGGTCTGCCGATCGGCCTCCTCCCGCTCCTGAGGTGTCATACCGTCTCCGCAGCCGGTCATGGACAGAATCAGAGCAGATATAATCAACAATAATGTCTTTTTATTCTTCATATATAGATTCCCCTTTTCTCGTCTCGAAACGATTCAACAGGTGTGATCCAATGAGAGGGGTCTGTCATCAGTTACTGTCTGCGGTCTGTCCCAGAGCATCCGCGTCATCTACCAGTTGCTGCAGGAAATTAGCCGCCTCAGACCCCTCCGTGTACAATCCCATATTCAGCGATTGCTGGGAGAGATGATAGATATTTCTGGCCACAATCGGTCCATACAACGTTATATCCTGCCCGTCTTTGGTCAGCGTCATATACCCACGGAAAGCAAAGTCCGTCTTGTACTGATCCACAGGCAGCCCTACCAGCACCGCCGTGTAGCGATAGCGGTTGTCCACCTTTTCATAGATTGTGTCCACATGCTGACCGTTGTTGTCCGTCCCATAAGAGACGCCCTTGGAGACCTTCTGCCCGCCCAACACCATAGGATAGGCGCCGCGGTTGGCGTTGTTCATGATCAGCGTTCCATACTCCTTCAGCGTATAGCCCTGAATCCCATTTCCCAACAGTTTCTGCCGGGTCTCCACCGCTATGCCGGTCTTACACCGGATACCCGATCTACCGGTAATCCGGATAGAAAAACCATGGTAGGTCAGCAGATCCCGCAGCTCGGGAATCTCCGTGGCTTTGTAGCAGGTCTTGTCATAATTCAGCAGCCACACGTTCATGCCGGTAGGCACGCCGGAATCACTATATTGATACATAATCGCCGTGCGGGCGCTGCCGTCCGGGGCGGTTATCACATAGCTGCCGTTTTTGACGCTGGCCTCATAGGAAACGCCGTCCAGATACACATGGGGATCGGTATAGCCCGCCGGGGGCGTCAACACGATGTCAAAGGACTGAACGGGTTTTTCGCAGGGAGTTCCCGGCATATTGTTGTACACCGGAATCCGAAATACAAAGGGATTGTCCAGCGCTCCCGCCTCCGCATACAGCTTGCGGATATTGGAACCCTCACTGCTGGGAGCGCAGATATTCTGCATATACTGATGCCAGTACAGGCCATTGCTGCTGCTGTCCACATCAAATTTTTGCAGATACAGAGTATCCTGCCCTTGCGCGATATAGTTCCGGGATATAACATCAGCCCCGCCCAAAATGGAGGCCCGCGCACTGTTCCAGCCTCTGTCCTTGGCTGTCTGCAGTCCGCTGACATACACTTGCTCGTTAGTAGAACCGCTGGCTCCTACATTAAAGTAGTTGTAATAGCCCTCGTAGCCCGGATATGTACCGGATATCAGCGGCGAGGTACCATTCTTTCCCTGCTCCTGATAAACCCGGCAGGCCAGGTGAATCGGGCTTACATTTAGAGCATTGCCCGCCTCCTGGAACATTCTGGAAAAGGTGATTTCCTCATCAGGAAGATTGCCCTGCATGAAGGAGCCGTTCAAAAAGTTCTGCACTCCCTCTTCCTTGTGATAGGAGGCATTGTAAGTCAACTGCTCAAACTGGAAGATTCCGGATTCCGTCAGCCAGTTTCGGGGATCGAGATAATATTTCAGCACATCCTCCGAGGCGTAGGCCCAGCTCTTGCTGTACAGGCCATTCTGCATGTACTCCGGGTAGGACGCAGGAATCAAACTGCGCTCTCCAACAATCTCATTGGCCACCACCGTATTCCAATCCAGCCCCGTGTCGAATTTGGCAAATATCCAGTTGGGGTGGGCCTGAGCCAGCGCCGTCAGTGCCGCACGGTAGCTCTCGGGGAACTGATCTACGCCGCTGTAGTCGCTGACTCCGTCTCCCACAGTCATAAGCATGCGGCCGGGATTCATACCATAGAGCATCTCCCATTCCAGAAACCGCTCGTCCGAACAGGCCAGAAAATGACGCTCCACATACCCCGTGTACTCCATGTCCTGGCTATACAGCTGTACCTGTACCCAGGGCTCATATTCCTCAGTAAATACTACGTCCTGAATCACCACCTGCTGCCCGCTTGGCACAGTTATGACCTCCGCGCCATTCGGAGCACTGCGGACGACATATCGGTCCGTCAGGTAGACCAGCGCCATCACCGGCCGCTCCTGCAGCAAAGTCTGCAGCGCCTCCCGCGCCTCCTGAATATATGTCTCCTCTTCCTCCGTAAAAGCATAGACGCGGCTGCCCGGCTGGATATTCCCCAGCGCCAGACCAAGCACTAATGCCATACACAGAGATCTGATTGTTTTTTTCATGCGCATTCTCCCATCTGCATGATTCCATGTTGTTTTTACAACTATCGTAATATTATCGTAACATTTATTTTTTGACAATACTTTTGCGACAATAGGAAAGAATTACCGAATAACGGCATCCAAACTATCCCAGCAGCATTTTTGCCGCCTCTATCGCCACGCATTCCATCAGATACAACCGGCTGTAGCCATTGATCCGGTAACAGTACCGATAGCGGTCCGCAATCCGTTTCCTTGCAGCCTTAAAATCCTTGCGGTTGCTGGCGCCACCCATGACAAAATCCGCCAGCACCTTGTCCACCGTCACGATATGCCGCCCCTGCTGCCGCATCTGTAGGAAAAAACCGTAATCGTCATGAATTCCCAAACAGCGGAACGGATACTGCCGGTACAGCTCCGCCCTCACAAAGGTGGTTGGATGGTTCCAGTCCCGGGAGGTCTGGTACCGGCGCTGCCTGGCCTTTTTGACAAATGTACTCCCGTCTCTCTTATGCATGCGGATATTGGCGTACATGAGATCGCAGCCCGTACCGGCAAAAGTGTCCGCCGCTGTCGCCGCCGCAATGGGTTCATACCAGTCCCCGCTGTTCAGAATGCCGATAACATCCCCTGTGGCAAGGCCGATCCCCTTGTTCATAGCATCGTAGATGCCCTTGTCCGGCTCGCTGCTGATCCGGTAGTCAATGCCCTTATCCGCCATAGCCGGGATGTAACTCTCCGCAATGGCAACGGTATCGTCATTGCTGGCTCCGTCGATAATCAGGTACTCTATCGCCCAGGGCGTCTCCCCCTGTTCCTGGGCCAGCACGGATTCTATGGTACGGCCGATATCCTTGGCGCTGTTATATGCAATCGTAATGACAGTAAGTTTCATAGTTGTATCTCAGCTTTCCTCATTCCTGCGCAGCTCACGCCGACCTGCAATGTTGCCCTGCCTTGTCTCACCCCTCCGTGCGCCGGACACTCTCCCGCAGATCATACAGACAGTAGCTCTCCAAATCTCCGCTCATATGTATATCTATCGTCAGGCTGCCAAAGGCCTTATTTGCCATGGCGCCAATTTTGCCGGGCATCCGGGAGGCAAGAGCCACCAGTGGATTCAGTATCTTCAGCAGCCGCACCTTCTTCCCTCGGGCGGCGGCAATCTCCTGCACCATCCGGGAGGTGTTCGTGTACTCCGGGTTCTGGGGAAAATACAGTCCCCCCTGCCCCTCCTCGATCCTCTGACGGATAAACTCGCACAGGTTCTCAATATAAATCATGCTGCGCTGATTCTGCACATCCGGAAAAAAGGGCAGCTTATCCGCCAGTTTAGCCAGCAGAGGATAGTTGCCCTTGCTGCCCCTGCCGTAGACCATGGGCAGACGCAGTATAGCCACCTGCATGTCCAGCCCGCTCAGTTCCCTCTCCGCCCGAATCTTGCTGTCCCCGTAAAAATGCGGGGTATCCGCCGGTGTCTCGGGGGTAATAACCCGGTTTTTACCATAGGGGGCGCTGTCTCCATAGACAATAATGCTGCTGGGATAGAGAAAGAGACCTACCCCCGCCTCCTGTGCCCTTCTGGCAGTGGCCGCCGCCAGATCGCAGTTCACCTGATAATACAGGGCCTGCTGCTCCCGGCTCACCGCCCCCGTATCTGCATGGGCGATGCCGCTGGCCTGGAAGACCGCGTCATATCCGTGAAAATCATAGCTTTCCCACTGGGAGTTCCTCTGGGATATGGTGTCCACCCAGTATAGCTCTCTGCCCTGAGACGCATTGTACTCCAAGAGATAACGCTCCAGGCTTGTGCCGATATAGCTGTTTGCGCCCGCAATCAAAATATGTTTCATTTTTTATCCTGACCTTCCGCCTCGTGCATGGCTCCGGTACCGCCTTCCACCACGCCGTCTCCCCGCAGTACACTGATAAAAGTACCGAAAAAGCACCGCAAGTCCATTTTAAGCCCCATTTTCTCCACATATTCCCCGTCAAACCGCGCCTTCACGGGAATCTCCAGCTCGTCCCGCCCATTGATCTGCGCCCAACCGGTAAGCCCGGGGCGAATATCGTTGGCGCCGTATTTATCCCTCTCCTCGATCAGATCATACTGGTTCCACAGGGCGGGCCGAGGTCCCACGACCGCCATGTCCCCTTTCAAAATATTGACAATCTGGGGCAACTCGTCCAAACTTGTCTTGCGCAGAAATTTCCCCACTCTGGTAATATACTGCTCGGGGTTGGACAACAAGTGTGTAGGCACATCCTTGGGCGTGTCGATCCGCATAGTTCTGAACTTCAAAATGGCAAAATGTGACTTATGAATCCCCACCCGTTTCTGCCGAAACAGTATCGGACCCGGAGAATCCACTTTAATGGCGACAATCAGCACCAGAAACACCGGCGACAATACGATCAGCCCCAAAAGCGACAATATGAAGTCTATTCCCCTTTTTACATATACATACACGTCTCCAACTCCTCCATCGATGGTATCCTGCAAGCCCAGTCAGGGTAACGCCCCTGTAAAGCCCCTTAAACAACGTTGGTGCTTGGTGAGGTATGCCGAATACAATTCGGCACGAGCCTAGCACCACTACGCTTGTTTACGGAGCGAGAGCGTGGCGACTACAGGGGCGTTACCTTGGCTGGGCGCCCCTATTCCTCATACTGATAGCCAGGCACGATCTCCCGCACCAGCTCCCGGATATTCTGCGCCTCATTCACGGACGCCTCCTGCAGCCTCTCAAGCTGTTTCTCGAACAATTCGTCATCATATTCTATCGGCTTACCGATATAGATCATTCTGTTGGCTGTCTCCTTCAGGCCTTCCTCCCGCATCAGCAGCTCTTCGTACATTTTCTCCCCAGGACGCAGGCCGGTAAACTTAATCTTGATATCCTCGTCCACCCGGTAGCCGGACAACTTAATCATATTTTTGGCCAGATCCAGAATTTTTACAGGCTCGCCCATATCCAGCACAAAAATTTCCCCGCCGTTGGCATATGCTCCCGCCTGCAGCACCAGAGACACCGCCTCCGGTATGGTCATAAAATACCTTATAATATCGGGGTGCGTCACTGTCACTGGCCCCCCCTGTTCAATCTGCTTTTTGAAGAGAGGAACCACGCTGCCGTTGCTCCCCAGCACATTGCCGAATCGCACGGCCACATACTCGGTTCGGGACTTGCGATTCATGTTCTGAATCACCATCTCACAGATTCTCTTGGAGGCCCCCATAATGTTGGTGGGATTCACCGCTTTGTCTGTAGAAATCATAACAAATTTTCCCACGCCATAGCGGTCCGCCGCCGTGGCCACCTTGAGAGTGCCTAACACATTGTTCTTGATGGCCTCGTTAGGGCTGTCTTCCATCAACGGCACATGCTTGTGGGCCGCCGCATGGTACACAATATCCGGCCGGTACTCCCGGAAAATCTCGTCCATCCGCAAGGTGTTGCGCACGGAGGCGACCAGCACCACCAGATCCAGCTCCGGCTGACTCTGTTTCAGCTCCTGCTGTATGTCATAGGCATTGTTCTCATAAATATCTATAATAATCAAACGTTTCGGGTTATGCCGGGCAATCTGCCTGCAGAGCTCGCTGCCGATGGAACCGCCGCCGCCCGTCACCAGTACTGTCTTGTTCTGCACGTAGCCAATGATCTCGTCAACATTGACCTCGATGGGATCTCTGCCCAACAGGTCCTCAATCTGCACCTCACGCAGATTGGACACGTTCACATCCCCCTTGATGATCTGATACATGCCCGGAAGTATCTGTATCCGACAGCCCGTTTCCTTACATATCTCGATCAGCGGTCTCAGCGCGGAACGGTTGGCGGAAGGAATGGCTATGATAATCTCATCAATATCATATTTCTCCACACTCTCGGCGATTTTTTCCCGGCCACCCACGATAGGCACTCCCCGCAGGTACTTGCCCTGGCAGCCCGGATTGTCGTCAATAAAGCAGGCCACATGCATGCTCAAATACTTGCTGGACTGAATCTCCTGCAAAATGGCATTGCCGGAGGCTCCCGCCCCCACGATCATATAGTTCTGCCGCTCCGGCGCCTTATAATGGCTTAACCGCCTGTTCTGCACCATCCGCAGAAAACGGTAACTGAATCTCACCCCTCCGGTAAATATAGCCATAAAGAACGCATAGAAGAACGGAAAACTCTTAGGCACACGGGTGTCCAGCAGCCAGTATATCACCGGCTCCATGGCGGCACAGATCGTCACGGCAATAACCACATTGACCAGCTCCGTGTCCGAGGCATACCGCCACACGCTGTTGTATAATCGGAAAATATAAAATATGACCAGCATCACGAGAATATTGATAATGTAGCCGTCCTGAATAGCTTTCCAGAATATGGGGTCAATGTCCCTGAAACTGAACTCATACCGCACATACAGACTCAGCGCCGAGGAGGCCATTACCGCAAACATATCCGTCACCACCAGCAGAATGATTCTGGTGATAGGTATTTTTAATATTCCAACCCTGATATCGCTTAATTTCTTCACTACAGCTCCTATCTGCCCGTTTTGAGGGGCGTCACTTTTGCATCTATTCTATCATTGCATACTTTCCGAGGAAAAATTCACCCGGCAATTTTGCAACTTTTCCTTCATCGCACTCTCGCATCTCACTGCGCTGCTGTTGCCAAATTTTGGAAATATCCACGCTTTTTTATAGTTTTCACCTGATACTTATTATCTACCACCCGTTATTGATATATCAGTTAAATATCCAGTTCAAGTAGGGCAGCAGCCGGATATTCACATTGTAGGCCGACCTTAGGAACATGACAAAGTAGGCCACAAACACCAGGGCCGTCCCCACCGTCAACAAGCGCCTCAAAACCTTGTTCTCAACGCCGCGCAGCGCATTGGGAATCAGAAAGATCTGTGGCAGCACCAAATAGTATGCCACCCGCGACACCTCCGGAATGAAAGCCCCGCAGGTATACAGCACTAACCCGCCCAGATTCAGGAAAAAGTAGAACCGATTGCGCCTGTTATCTTTAAGGACAGAAGAATAGCTGAGCAGGGAGAGCACCAGAGTACCCACACATTTCCCAATATTGGTCAGGGAGTATTCCACCGTGTCAAACATGGAATTTTCATAGTAGGGATAAATCTTAAATATAATTACCCGATAGATATCTCTGCCAAACAAAAGACTTAAGGCCAGCAGCGCGCCTGCCACATAATGCCAGCGTTTCAGCCGGACCGAGGCCAGCCATCCGGCTCCCAGATACAGGGGGATCACCACCAGCACGGACTTGTGGAAGGTGGCGGCTGCCAGAATCCACAGGACAAACTTCAAGTATTCCCGCCGCAGCACATACTTGGTGCTGTACAGCGCAATAGCAAGCACCAGATAATAGCGAATGGAATTAAAACTGGAAAAATAGTACCCATTCATCAAAAACAGGAACAGAGAACCCAGGAACCAATCTCCCTGTTCGTATATGGCTCGCAGAAAGAAATACACTGTCAGCAGGGAAAACAGACCGAATATGGGCAGGTAACTATACCCCTCCGTCCCGAAAAAAAACTGCATAACTCGCACCAGAGCATTGAACCCGAACTCCGACGACACATGCCTTCCCTGGGAGATCAGATCAAACATGCTTGTATAGACCCAGTAGTCATTGCCGCTGGCAATCCGACAGGCGGACAACGCCGATAGAATCACATAGATTCCGCCGCAGGCCCACAGTTTCAGCGCCTGCTCTCTGGTCATGCCGCCCCGGTGCGCCAATAATGTGGGGGGCATCTCCCTATGCAGTTGCACGCTCGTCTGGGAGCCACAGAAACATGCCATCAGCAGCGCCAGAACGGTCACGCCCACAAACAAAATCATACCTATACCCTCCGGTACAATCGCTTTTTACATTTATTGTAGAATCCCGACCAGGCCGGGCTTTCTGCCATCTTCGTCCGCAGGGGGGCCAGCGTTGCCAGCAAAATCACCCGGTATTTCAGCCGCTGTCCCTTGCTCATATACAGCGCCGTGATCTCCCGGTGCTCTCTAGCGGAACGCCTGCGGTTTTCTGGCGTCTCCGAAAATCCGCCGCCCTCATAGGAGGCCAGAGTCACCGGAATGTAGCGGGGCCTTGCGTCCCTGCGAAAATAGCACCACAGGAAATGCTCATAATCCGCCCGCACCCGGTAGACCGGATCGTAGCCCCGCTCCTCAAACAGACTATAATGATAAATACAGGCCTGGTGGCAGGGCACATTACGATAACAGGCAAAATCGTTTATATGCGGATTGGAGGCCACTACCTCCCCCCGCAGGGCGTCCAGAATGTCACCATAGAAAATCTTAGGCGCATCGCTTTCCGCAGCTTTCTCAGTCCCAGATGACTGCAGCGCGGCACGAATCTCTTCAGCCGCCTGGGCCAGCACCTCCTCCGACGTGAAAAAATCGCCGCAGTTCAGAAAATACAGGTATTCTCCACGGGCCGCCTGAGTGGCCTGATTCATTCCATCGTATATACCAGTGTCCGACTGCTTTAGAATCCGCACCTGCTGCGGAACGCCGCTCTCCTGCAGATATGCCCGCAATGCGTCCAGAGAGTCGTCCTTTGAGCCGCCGTCCTTGACAATGACTTCATAATCCCTGTAGGTTTGTTTTGCCACGCTTCTCACTGTCTCCACCAGCTTTTCGCCGGGATTCAGAGACACCACAAGAATACTGAACATAGGAGACTTCATAATTTTACCTCGCTGATGGCCCGGCACATAATTCCATACGCCTTTTTCCAGGGAATCTCCTGACACATAACCCCTCTGTGGGACAGCAGAAACCGCAGGGCCATGGGTCTGGCCAGACCTCCGTACAGGTAGCGGTACAACACTCCTCTGTCGTAAAAAAACTTTGTGTTGTAACCCTTGAACCAGGTGGATTCCCGCTCTCTCTCATGACCAATGGTCACAGGCACCCTGTAGGCCTTCAGCCCCGCCCTCAGGCAATCCCTTATAAACAGACTGTCCTCCCCGTTGCTGTATTTTGCGCCGCCGCCGAACAACAGAGAAAAAGTGATATTGTTCTGATGAATCCGCCAGGTTCGAACCGCCAGGCTGTAAGTTGGATAACGACCGCTATTGTACAGGCGCACCCTGCCGAAATCCGCATTGTGATAGGTTTCCCGCCCCGGCATGGCCTGCACATTGAAAAAGAGCATGTCCGCCTGAGGATGCGCCTCAAAGGCTGCCAGCACCTCCCGCTCGTATCCCGGCTCATAGACGATATCCTCGTCTGCAAACAGGCTGATGTCCGCGCTGGCACGCATCAGACTGTGGTTGCGGCTCAGTCCCACTCCACGCTCTGCCATAGAATAATAACGTATGTTATGTCCATTCAGGCACAGTTCTTCATAGGCGTACTGCTCCCCCTGGCTGACAATGATGGCGTCACTGTCAATCCTCATCTCCTCCGCCAGTTCGCGGGGTTTCCTGTTCATAGCCGCTACCAATAATTGCAGTGTCATTTATCCTCTTTCCGCACAGCCGCTCTCTCTGTGCCCTATTCCCTGATGTTGTCTGATCAGCCTTCTGTCCGCCTGTGTCAGAATCATAGCGTCTACAGTCACGCCCAGCTGCCCAAGCTGGCGCAGAATCTCCTCAATGGTCTTGCCTCTGTCACAGTCCGCCTGCACCAGCAGCAGAACGGCCTCCCTGCCGCGCAGCGCATCCCCCGCCTCCGGCGCCTGATACAGACTGGGAACAGCTGTATATTCCCGCTGTCCCTTCAAGGGCTGCAGCGCTTTTGTAATACTGCCCAGATCCAATTCCCCGTTTACCGCCGTGACAGCAATATCGCTTTTGCCCCGCAGCAGATAGTCCAGCTGTGACTCCAACTCCTCCGACAGCATTCCCCGGTCGCTCACATAGCCTGCCACCGGAATGGCATAACGCCGCGCAAGGGTTCCCGGCACCTGTACCCGCTCCTCCAGCATCACCCACAGACCCAGTCCGAACAGCGTGAAAAAAAATCCCAGCACCGCGCCCAGTACACAGGCCCGCAGCGTCCGCAGATCTGGGGTCGCCAAGTGAGGAGTGCCTCTGTCCAGAAGGCTCACCTCCTCAAGCTCCCACTGCCGCTCTCCCACGGCTATGATAGCCTCCCCGGCTACTCTGTCTATCTCTTTGACTTTCTCAGCATCCTCCGATGTGGTGTGAATATAGCAGATCCGCAAATCCGATACCAATTCCGCCTCGAAACTGTCCACCAGCTCCTGGGCCGTCATAGGAATCTCCAGACTGGCCAGCATTTTTTCAACCATATCCTCAGTTTTTAAAAAATCGTTCCATGTGTAAGAGGCAAAATAGGAAGCGGTCTGCTGGTCACTGGGGTCCACCGCATACTCCAGATAGTACTTGCTGTCCATAGTGTAGGGAATTATCCCCCCGAGGGTTACATTTTTCACATAGTAAATGCCGCCTGTAAGGACCAGTCCGGCCAGGATACCCGCCAGAACCACCCACAGGCGCCTTGCGCACAACAGCACAAAAAGTCTCATATCAAAGGGCTCTTTTCCATAATCACACTGCCACATCCGCAGTCCTCCCCGATTCCCGGTCATTTTTCCTCATTTCTCATAGATTCCTTCAGCGCCGTGATCTGCTCGCTCTCCACTCCCTCGGTGCTGTCCGGCCAGAACAATACTTTCAGCGTCAGCAGCATCAGCTGAAGATCCAGCCATGTGGAATAGTTTTCAATATAAGTCAGATCCAGTTTCAGCTTGTCATAGGGGGTAGTGTTATATTTTCCGTACACCTGGGCATATCCCGCCAGTCCGGCCTTCACTTTCGTTCGGAAAGCAAACTCCGGCATCATCTCCATATACTGGGCAATGATCTCAGGCCGTTCCGGTCTGGGACCGATGAAGGACATGTCCCCCCGGATAATGTTGATCAGCTGGGGCAGCTCGTCAATGCGCACCTTGCGGATAAACTTGCCGATGGGTGTTATGCGGTCGTCGTTTTTCCGGGCCAGCCTGGCCACTCCGTCCTTCTCCGCATCCACTCTCATACTGCGGAACTTCAGAATCTGAAACTGCCGCTGGTTCTGAGTGCACCGCACCTGCTTGTACAACACCGGCCCTCCGTCATAGCACTTGATTACTATACCGGTAATCAACATGATAGGCGAGGTAATTATAAACAGCAGCAGAGCAAACACCAAATCTATGGTGCGTTTCACAAAGCGCTGCTCCACCGTCAGACTGTACTCCCGGGTCAGCAGAATCGGCGTATCAAACAAGTGAAGTTCTTCCGTTCCTCGTATAATAACATCTGTAATTTTCGGCATCATATATACGCGGATGGACCGGGCATAGCAGTACTTCATCAGTTCGTTGCGCTCCTGGGTGGGGATATCCCAGATCACCACGGCATTGAACAATCCCTCTTCGCATCCCTGGTCGATGGTTCGGCACACAGTCTCCATCCCCTCCGACACATGAATGTATTTGACAATGTCATATTTATCCTTCCGGCCCTGAAATTTGCCCACGATGCTCTCAATGGGCCTGTCCCCGTGGACCAGCAGCATTTTGCGGGGAGGAAAAACCGTCTTGTATATCCAATAGGCGATGTTGTTCCAGACCAGAATGATCACCAGCTGCAGCGCCAGCATATAGACAAAGCACTGGGGCACAAAAAACTGTTTTGCCATAATGGACAGCTGCGCATACAGCAACACGTCCGCAGCCAGACTGGCAAAAGCCTGAGAGAAAATCACCTCCGCATTCTTCAGATAGCCTATCCGCATACCGCCGTACATATGCGAGAAAAAGAACAACATAAGCACATAAAAGGCGATCTGCAGGGCGTCTGCCCTCCAATAGTACGGCACACCAGTGCTGGCAGTGATACTTGGGCTGAAATTCGTCTTCCAGTAGTAGACGAACACCAGCGTCTCCAACGCCAGACATACTCCGGACAGAGCCAGTAAAATGATTCTCTTAGAGGTTTCCAGTCTTCGCATCCCGATTTCCTTCTTTATCCAAATGATTTCGTGCGTCCCGGCGCACACTCTTCACACATAATGATCTGCCATATAAAAGATAAGTATACCATATTTTGGTGTGCCCGTCCAGCACTCCGCTATACTCTTCTCTTCACTGCCCGCCATGCCCAGAAACAGAAATTGTACATGCTATAGGGAATGGACAGTTTCTCTGCCCTGCGGTACAGATTCCAGATTCTCCGGACGGCCTCCAGTTTGTTGGAGGAGAGGGACTGAGCCGGTCTGCGGTACAGCACCAGATTTTGATCCAACCCATATGCCGTGTAGCCGTTTCGGAGCACTTTCCACCAGAGCGCCGTATCCTCGCTCTTGATATTCGGCATTTCCAGCAATTCTCTCGGAATCCTCTGAGTGTCGAACATCACCGTAGAGGTGAAAATAGTGGTGTTCTTCAGCGCCTCTCTGTAGCTCAGCCGCGGGGGTACATGCACCACCTTGCCGGTGCCCACGCCCTGTTCGTCCGCAAACTCATATCCTGTAAAGACGAAGGCGGCCTGCTCCTCCCGCATATACCGCAGCTGCTTTTCCAGTTTTTCCGGTTTCCAGAGATCGTCTGCGTCCACATAGGCGATATATCTGCCCGTGGTTTCCCGCAGCCCCCTGTTTCTGGTTTCGGCAGCCCCCAAATTCTCTTTCCCCTCCAGGATTCGCAAACGTCTCTCCCCTTTTGATTCCTGATATTCTCGAATCACCCGGGCAGATTCATCCCTGCAGCCGTCCACCACCAGCAAAAGTTCCCAGTCCGTATAGGTCTGGGCCACCACATGCTCTATGGTTTCCACAATATATTTTTCCGCATTGTACACCGGTACAATGATACTGACTGTTTCATTCATAGTTCTTTCCCTGTTCCTGTACATCCTGCTCACAGCACCAGACCGTGTAATCTCCGATTTCCCCCAGCTGCTGCGCTCTCAAACCGTATTTCTCATACAGCGGCCCGCAGGCCAATGTGACGCGCTCCGTGGCCTCCCCCGGAAAAACCCACACACGGGCATCATATTCCGCCGCCAGCTGCAGCATATAGGCGTCTGCCAGAATCCGGTTGCTCTCCGCCGTGTTCTCCGCCGGGTATGCCACCACATCCTCCAGGAAAATCCTCAATCCCAGAGGAACTTCATAAACGTCCCCTGTCTCCAACATCTCCATCCAGTCAAACAGACGCTGCTGTTCCATGGGATAGCTGTCATAGGCATAGGCCGCCGCCTCCGGCTCCCACATATTTCTGCCGTACAGCAGCCGTATCTCTCCGGTCCGTCTCCGAACCGCCTCCAGCACAGAGCGGGGCGCCCACAACAGCGTCTCCTCCATCTCCGGCAGTTCTTCCAGATAGACTGCCGCCTGCCGCGTCTCTTCCTGCCGTATCCTCTCCTCCTCCGTCACAGTACGGACATTTCCCATATTGCCAGTGAGCAGTAAAAGAGCCAGCAGCACTGTCACGCCTACAGCCAGCCGAAACCCAGTCCTGCCATCCCGGCGTTTCTGGGCAGTCAGCTCCCACAGCAGCTCCACGCCGCCCCAGGCGATACACAGCGTCACTGGCACCAGGCTCCAAACCCAATGATAGACATAAAACCTGGTCTGATACAGCATAAGCGCGGCCGCGCTCACAGGAAACAACACCAGAGCCAGCAGAACTGCGGTCACTCCCCGCAGCCGCCTTTCCAAAGCTCCGGCCTTTCTGTCCGCCATAAAGAAATACAGGAGTATGCCCAATACCAGCACTACCATGTGATTGCTCTGAAAATAACTCCCCGGTCCATAACATGCGTTCTGTAAAAGTTCCCTCATAGCCCGGCCTCCTCTCTCCCGGAGATTCGGGCGGCCAGACGCCGGTACAGACGGGTTGCAGTGATTTTATAATACGCCGCCATGACTGCCAACAGAAACAGACACATTCCCAGCCCGTTAAAGGTCCAGCAGACACATGCCTCCGCCAACACACACAAAATCATTCCCGGCCAGTTGCGCCGCAGATTTTTCTCCAGTCCCAGCGACAGGGCATAGGGCAGCAGAATCAGATTTCGTATGGAGGTTCCCTGCCACGCGCCGTGCAGAGCGGCGTAACCGTCCAGCCAGGCAATCCCCTCCCCGCACCAAAAGATCAGGGACACTATAATCAGCATCAGATATTTTTTTCTCAAATCATCGCCGTACAGCAGTCTGGCAAGTCGGTAATAGACCATGTAGGACCCGGCGAGCACCACCACCGGAATCAGATTCTGCACCAGAAGTCCGCTGTCCACGAAAAAAGAGACGCCGAGCAGCGCATACAGAGTGGGCAGACCCAGAACTCGATAGCGCATGGACATCCCCTGGATATAAGCCTGTCCTGTAAGTGGGTTCACCTGATAGATGCCGTCCGTGGCCCGAAAACTGTGCAGAGTTTCCACAATAATGTCCCCTGGGGCGGTTATGGCAGGCATACAGTACACGTATACGGTTTGAATCAATACCATCAGCAGGAAAATTCCGGGCAACACAAAATTTCCGCCCTTTTGAGGCAGAACCCGAAAGCGTTCCCTATGTCTGCGCCAGGCTCCAGCCACAAAAGCCAGCGCCAGTGCGCACAGGACAGCCAGGCTGACATGCCACAGCAGCGTCAGTCTGCTCAGCGGCACATTCCCGAAGGTGCCCAGCAGATGCAGTACCTGCGCCACGCCGACACAGCACATGCTGCCGATGATCCAGGCGTCTGTCATGTGGACGACCCCGGAGGCCTTCCTGTGCAGGACGGTCAGTATTCCCGCTCCCAACAGCCAGGGCACAACGGCCAGCAGCAGCCATAAAAGGATGATCATGAGCCGCTCAACCCCTTTCCCTTACATATAAGAATAGTATACCTTAATTTCGTGCGCTTTAGCGCACGCAGAGCATTTTACTCATTATACCACATTTTACCTGCTTTGAACAACTGAAAAAAGAGACCGCGCACAGTCTCTTTTTCTCCATAAGGAGCAGTACCGATTGTCAATAGCGATGAAACTCTCAATTACCTATCTTGATTTCATATCCAGCCGCATTTTATCTGCGATTCTGGCTATGTATTCACTGTTTGTCGGACGACTCTTGCCCTGCTGCGCAGAATATCCAAACAATTTTTCAAATGTCTCGACGTTTCCCCTCGTCCAAGACACTTCGATTGCATTGCGGATTGCCCGCTCGACCTTTTGATCCGTAGTCTTGAAATGCTTTGCAATGGTTGGATACAGCAGCTTAGTCACACTGCTTACCACCTCCATATCCCTGCCGGAAAGCAGGATGGCATCACGCAGATAGTGATATCCCTTCAGATGTGCAGGAACGCCAATATCGAGCATAATTTCGGTGATATAGCACTCCAGTTCGTAATCTTTTACAGTAGAAATGTCCATAATGAATTCCCCTTTCATATGTCGAGTACTGCTCCTTACTGTAATTGATTGCACTAATCATATCATATCTGTCGAAAAATGTATAGCCATTTTTACCGCCGAAAAAACCTCCTATCAACATAATACAGCAAAAATCAACAATATTGGTTATGATTCTTCCTTAACAATATAAATCGGACGCCTCTTCACCTCCAGATAGGTCTTGGCCAGGTACTGGCCTATGATGCCCATGCAGAACAACTGCACTCCGCTGATCAGGGAGATAATGCATACCAGCGAGGGCCAGCCTGAGACAGGATCGCCGAAAATGCTGGTGCGTACTATAATAAATATAATGAGCACAAAGGCAAGCACACAAAACAGCACACCCATGACGGCGGCAATGCTCAGCGGCACTGTGGAAAACGCAGTGATGCCCTCCAGGGAATAGATCAACAGTTTCCAGAAACTCCACTTTGTCTCGCCCTTGGCCCGCTCCACGTTCTCATACTCTATCCATTTTGTATTAAATCCCACCCAGCCGTAAATTCCTTTGGTAAAACGATTGTACTCCTGCATCTGTAAAATGGCGTCCACCATCTGCCGGGTCATCAGCCGATAGTCTCTGGCGCCGTCCATGATCTCCGTCCGGGAGATGCGTTTCATCAGCCGATAGAACAGCCTTGCAAAAAAGGACCGTATCGGCGGCTCTCCCTTGCGGCTGACGCGCCTAGTGGCCACAGAGTCATAGCCCTGCTCTATATAGGAGTACATTTCAGGCAGCAGCGAGGGGGGGTCCTGCAGATCCACATCCATCAGCACCACATAGTCTCCTCTGGATTTCTCCAGACCCGCATACATGCCCGCCTCCTTTCCAAAATTCCTGGAAAAAGAAATCAGGCGCACTCTCTTGTCCGTCTCCCGCAGTTTTTTTACCTCCGCTGCTGTGTTATCTCTGGAGCCATCGTCAATGTACAATATCTCCACTTCCAACTCGTTTTCCTGAAAAAAAGGTTCGTTTTTCATCAGTTCCGCATAAAAGTCCGCAACTGATTCCTCCTCGTTATAGCAGGGTACAATCACGCTCAAAACAGGCATCTCTCTTTTTCCTTTCTTATTTAACAGCATCTGCAAGGACAGACGTTGCTTATTTATAGTTACTGTCCCATCGGCGGGCGCAGATAGATCAAAGTATTGCACATGTGCAGGGCCGCCGCCAGCGCACACAGCACAATGACAAGCGGAACAATCTGCTGCCAGCCCTCTTCTCTTTTCCTGCGCTGTTCGGACACCGCCCACGCTGCGGGAATTCCCAGCAGCATATTGGCGCATCCCCAGAAAACGCCTGCGGTCTCAAGCAGCCCGAAATACCGCAGAAAGGGCATGCCCAGCCTTTGCATAAAATCCCAGGGGACATACTTTAGGGAGAGAACAGTCAGTATTCCCGCTGTGACCAGCATCCCCTTTACGGATTTGGGCAGTCTGTCTCCGTCCCCACTAAAACGCAGCCATGCCAGCAGAAGAAACGCGCCTATAAGCCCCAGCCCCAAGCCGGGGTGATCGGGCTGATAGACCCAAGCCGTCAGATACTGTCCCGGCGCATATCCCCCTTTCATTATGCTGCCCATTGGAAGATTCCATACCTGCATACCGCCCTTTATCAGATAACGCACCAGATAAATAACCGCAGGCATGCCCAGAATTCCCCCTGCCGCCATGGGGAGAACACACCATATCCGGCGTTTCCAGAGCAGCACACTACACGCTGCGGTCGCCCCTGACAGCAGTGCAAACCTGGCATCCGCATACCAGATTCCCCCGTATGCCAGTGATGTAACACACCAGATCGCCACATTTTTGACGCCGCTGTTACACAGGCGAACCAGTCCGCCGATAAACACCGGACACAGCATCCACACCAGCGCCATTCCCAGATTCGCCCGATCATAGCAGACATACAGATGGCAAGGACAGCTCATATAAAACAGTGCGCTCAGCAGCACTGTCTCTGTTTCCCGAAAAAAAGCCCTCGCCATCCAGACGGCTGCTCCCAGGGTTCCCAGCTGCACCAAACCCATGAACAGGCACCAGGCCAGCTGCTCTCCAATCCCCAACAGTTGAAACACTGCGGGAATCAGCAGCCACAGAGCGCTGTCAAAGGCCATTGCCCCTCCATCATAAAACATCACCATCTGCGCCGAAGGGAACCAGGGTATGTCTCCCTGGAGCAGCCCGGTTTTTATTTCTCTGATCCTGTCCAGCCACAGCGCCGCATCTCCGCCCTCTATGACATAGCCGTAGAAAACCGGAGCGGAGGTAAATACAAAAATCAGGACATAAAATACCATATGGATCGCAAATTTACGCCTCTGCTCCACACTACGCCTCCTTTTGCACCGCATACCTTCGCAGAACCCATCGCAAAATCAATGCAGCCAAAGCCCCCCAGGACACCAATTCCCCACACCAAGACAGAGAAAAACTCTGATAGGACACGTTGATAAGATCCTTTTGAACGCTGCATATGCTCTCAGCTGTGTACAGTCTGACGGGACTGCTGTTCCAGGCCAGCTCATCCACCTGAAACAGGACGGACAATAGGGCTGCCGCCGCTATACACCCCGCGCAGCAGGCCGTTACTGTGCTGCCTGTTTGGCCGCTCCAACGCTTTCTCTCCTCCGTCAGCCACACCGCAAAAAAAGCGGCCGCAAGAGCGGAGAACAATTCGGCCGCAGCCGACAAATCCCAAGGAAAATACCGGGTGCTGAGAAACAGGGACAGCAGACACAGCAGCAGGCTCCCACTCACAATCCTATCCCATGGATTGACAGGAATGACCTTTTTTTCCCTGCGTCCCAAGCGCAACACTACATAACCGAGAAACACTGCCCAGAACGCCGCTCCGGCCTGTATGGGCTGCCCATTTCCCGCATAGGGATACATCTGCAATAGTCCCGCCAGTCCCATTCTCCCTTGGCTGATGCTCTGTGCTGTGGTAGTACTCAGCACATACTGGTCCGCCCACTGCATCTGCAGCAAACGCGCCCAGAACCAGGCGTTCAACGCCAGGCACCACAAGGCAGCTTTCACCAGCTCCAGCAGTGTCTCCCGCCGAAGGGTTTTTCTCCACATAATCAGACAAACCGTCGCCACTCCCGCTATAGTCGCGAGGCACCCCGGCACATGGGACTGTAGAATGCAGCCAATTCCCACCACCAGAGGAATCTTAGCCCTGCCATAGGACGCACTTTCCACATCCGCCGTATACATGCGGTAGATTCCCAGAACCACCAGCGGCAGAAACATCATGACCAGGCACTCCTGCAGCGCGCTCCGATTGTAGAGACAATAAATATGATAGGGAGCCAGTTCATACAGAGCACTCCCCGCCAACGCACCGTAACGGCTCCCGGTACATCGGTAAAAACAATGGTAGGAGATAAGCGCCGTCCCAGCCAGAACCGCCGCCACAAAAAATTTGTACGCATCCATCAGAGAAAAACCAATCATGCGCAGCAGCGCCGGAAACAGTAAAAACAGATCTCCACAGAAAGCGGAAACGGTGTAGCTATTCCCATACAGCCAATACTCCTGCACTCTCACCGGAAACGGATTCCCCTGCAACAACGTCTCTTTCAGGCCCTCTATCCGCAGCAGCCAAAGCCATCCTTCGTCACCCACATAGAAATAATCCACGGCATAGGGCAGATACGCCAGCAGGACGCTGGCAGACAGAGTCCAAAACACAATTTCCTGGTCTCTTCCCACACTGCCGTCAAGAATCCCCTCCCTAAACCGGATCAGAAGATTCAGACCGACTGTCGCCAGCAGCAGAAGAAACAGCAGCATCCTCCACCCTGCGCTCGTCCGGCGCAGCACAATCCTCTCTATAGGCTGCTGCGTCTCATCAATATGATTGCAGATTACATAGGCTTTGTCAACCTTTTCCGTCACATACAGCTCCAGGTTCGCCTCCAACTGGTGCGCATATACCGTCCCTCCGTTGCTCCGCAGCGCCTGATAGCTGCTCTCTTGCGCCTGTACATCGACAGACAAGGAGTCCTGGTGGTCCTTACACATCACACTCAGTATATATACACCAGGGGGCAAAGTCATATTATCGCTGCGGTAGCAACTGCTGCCTTCCCCCGTCTGCAGCATATCGGCAATCTCCTCTGTTTCCACTGAAAACACTGTTTCCTCTGGTCTGAAACATGCCGTCAGACATAATGCCATACATGCCAGCTCAATTCCCAGCAGCCATTTATGCTTTCGCAGGAATTCCCTCATGTTTACCCCTTTCCGTATATTCCGGTTTTTTCTTTTGATGTCTTATGCACATAAACAAAATCCACGCCGTTCCCAGCCAACTTGCGCCTTCGGCAACACGCCAATACCAAGGACTTACAAACTGCACTGTCACCTTCGTGCTGCACCCCGCCGGAATCACAACCCTGACTAGGTTGTTGTCGCCCTTGCACACGGTGAGCCCACCGTTTTCCCCGTATGCCTTGTATCCATAATAATGCAGCAGTGGCAGTTCCACATAGCCCTCCTGAACAGAGACGTTGCTACAGTAAAACTCCGCCTTGAGCGCGCCCTTTTCGTAGTCCATAATCTGCACATTCCCGCTGACCGTGGGGCCATGATACAACAGACTTTCCTGCGTCGTCCCCTGCACCAGATACTCCGCCCCGGATATATATCCGAAACCCATGCCCTCCACATTGTACAGATTCATATATTGCATGTCCCTGCCGACATGCTCCGCATAATACACGCCGGAAGTAGTGATCCCGACAGCCACACAGAGAATTCCCATGAGCCACAGCAGGCGGTTTTTGTTTTCCCTGAAATAGTACAGACAGCAGCAGCATGGCATGACCAGAATAGCACAGCCCCACCCCAGAAAGCGATCGGGAATCTGTAGACTGCTGATCAGAGAAGCCGCAAAATGTCCGGTCTTTTGAATTGCATCCCAAGGGAAGAAATCTTGACTCATCAGCATCAGCATACCGCCCAGAAACACAGAAAGCTGCCCCAGTTTCCAGACAGGATTCTCCCGGTGGGCAAGTCTACCCCCAAACCACAATATTACAAAGAATGAAAAGCCCAGTATCAGAACAAACCCCACTCCCATGGCCTGGGAATGCATCATGCCGGATTCCCCGATTATCGCATTGTCCCCGTGACGCCACCAGTGAAACAGCAGCTGCGCCGGATATATCCCTCGCTCCTGTATCGTTCTGGCCCACCCATGCTTGATATGCAGATCCTCCCGGACATAATAGTCCAAAAAGGGTACCAGAAACCACGCACTCATAATCAAAGCTCCCGCGGCTCCCTTGCACAATTCCCAAAAGGTCTCCCTGCGCAGCACTCTCCTTATCATAACCGCACACAGAACCACCGTCAGAAACGCCGCAATCTCACAGCTCAGTACATGGGTCTGAAACAGCCCCGCATACCCAAATGCCAGCGGGATCCAGCAGGTGCGATATCCTTTATCCTGTCTGTCCTGAGTGAACACGCGCCAGAATCCATAGATCAGCAGTGGAAAAAAGACATATGCACTGCACTCTCCCACAGTAGCTTTCTGCATCAGTCTGGAGAGTCTGAAAATAGATAGAGTGTACAGGGCGCTGCCCGCAAGGCCAATGTATTTTTCTCTGAATATCCGTGAAATAGAATAGTAGGCGATCAGCGCCGTCGCAATATTGAGACCAACGACATAGCAGTTATATGCAAACGTAACCGGAAACCCTATGATTCGCAAAAGCGCCGGAAACAACAACAGAGTGCCACAGTAAAATATCCCATTGGCATACCCGTGACCCTGCAGCCACTCCGGTTCCAGTCTCACAGGGAAATACCCCGCCAGTATGCCGTCCTTGATGCCTTCTATGCGATG
Source organism: Lachnospiraceae bacterium (assembly GCA_014804645.1). Classification (GTDB taxonomy): domain Bacteria; phylum Bacillota; class Clostridia; order Lachnospirales; family Lachnospiraceae; genus Acetatifactor. The sequence goes on from JAAUZI010000008.1 coordinate 41,848, forward strand.
TATATGATATCCCAGATCCGCTCCTGCCGGCACTCCTCCCACTAAATAGGGCACGGAGGCGATCACAATAGTCACCGTCAATCCAAGCATCACCGCCTTGTTCTCCCTGCCAATGCCATACTCCTTATCATAGGCGTATAACAGCTGCGCCGTCAAAAGCAGCAATGTGACTGTCAGCACCACCGTCAGATAAATCCCCCACAGCTGTCCGGTGTCATAAATACGCAGCCTGCCTGTCTCCAAATGTCCCACGCCGTCATAGTTGATCGATACCTGCAGCGCATCGGCCCGTTCAAAAAGCCACATCTGAAAGCGTGTCTCTGTCAGTCCGCTGTAGAGAATCTCCCCACTAGTCAGCAACCCTCCCGGAAAGACCGTTCCATCCTGAACCTGACACAGACTGCGCAGATCCTCGCTGGTGGAATACTCCAACGCCACGCGATACACTCCCGCAGGCAGACTGATTCCCTCATAAACAGGCTGTCCTGACACCGCTATCCCCTCAGTGAAACACGTGCCTCCCTCATACAGATACTCCCGCCCCGGCCGCATCATCTTTATGAGACAGATGACTGCCAGAAACAGTGCCAGTGACAATATAATCCTGGTACTTCTCCATTTCCATATATTCAGCTTTCTCATATCGTTCCCCGCGCATATCATTCAAATACAAAAAACCGGAGAATCGTCTCCGCAGTCATTCTCCGCTTTTTACAGAAAAATATTACCACATTTTTCTCGTAGTTTCAACACTTTTCACTCTTCCGGCAGTGAGGAGGATACAAAAAACGCCCCGGGGGGACTGGATATCCTGAACGAAATCGTGTATAATGTACAGAGGAATAAAGTTGAAAGGCAATATCACAGACACGACAGTCGTTGGCTTTGCCAACTACAGATATGCAGGAATGAGGCGGGTATGGAATTTATTACAGGATTGTGTGAAAATAAGGTTTTTCTTGCAGCCGCTCTGGGCTGGCTGGTGGCGCAGATACTTAAGACGCTGATACATTTGCTCTTTACCAAAAAATTCGTGGCGGAACGCCTGGTAGGCAGCGGCGGCATGCCCAGCTCTCACTCTGCCACTGTCTGCGCGCTGGTCACTGCCACATACCTGGAACACGGCTCCGCCAGTTTCGCCTTTGCCATAGCCCTGATCGTTGCCATTATTGTTATGTACGACGCTATAGGTGTCCGCCGTGAAACCGGTATCCAGGCTCAGCTGCTCAACAATATAATTAAGATTTTCGAAGATATGGGACGCGATGAGCTGTCCGCCCAGGATAAGCTGAAGGAATTTATCGGCCACACACCCTTCCAGGTGCTGATGGGTGGCATTCTGGGAATATTTGTGGCTATCTTGTTCTACCAGTTTTAAATAAAATTCGGCATTTTTCTCACACGACTATTCGCCAAGCCCGCTTTCCACTGCTCCTATCAAAGTCTTCAAGGCTTCCTGTTCGTCCTCTCCCTCACAGAAAAATTCGATCTCGTCCCCGCATTTTACGCAGGCTCCCAATACGCTCAGCACACTCTTAGCATTGGCCGTACTGTCTCGAAACGTGAAAGTGATCAACGACTTAAACTGCATTGCCTCCTTGCATAATATTCCCGCCGGTCTCAAATGCAGCCCTGTGGGATTCTTGATTGTAACTTTCTGGCTTACCATATATCATTACCTCCTATCTGAGGATCAACAGATCCTCTGTTCCGCAAAAGCCTTACCAGTACCATGGCCGGTGGAATAAATACTGCCCTATATTCGGCCAGTATTTATTCCAGGCACTGTACAGGCTTTTGCTGTTTTTTGAAGTTCCACATATTTCAGAACATTCTGTCCTGAATCAATTTTGCCAGCGCCGTGGCCTCGCTCTGTATGGACGCATAATCCTTGCCCTCGATCATGACCCTTACCAGCGGTTCTGTTCCGGAGGGGCGAATCAGCACCCTGCCTTCTCCAGCAAACTTTTTCTCCAGTGCCTCGATGGCCTCGGCTATCTCCGGATATTCCAAATAGCGATCCTTTTTGTGGTTGGCCACCTTGGCGCTGACCAGCGCCTGGGGAAGAACTTCCATAATCTGCGCCAGCTCCGAAAGAGGCTTGCCCGTCTCCACTATCACCTGCAGTAAATGCAGTGCGCTGAGCAGTCCGTCTCCGGTGGTGTTCTCATCCAGAAAGATCACATGTCCTGACTGTTCCCCGCCCAGGCTGGCTCCAATCTCCTTCATTCGCTCCAGCACATAGCGGTCACCTACCTTGGTCTGCTCCACATGTAATTTCTGTTTCTCCGCCATCAGGAAAAATCCCAGGTTACTCATGACAGTAGCCACGATTGTGTCCTTTTTCAGTCTGCCCTGCCCCTTCAGGTAATTGCCCACAATCGCCATAATCTGGTCGCCGTCGACAATCTTGCCATTCTCGTCCACTGCCAGCAGACGGTCCGCATCCCCGTCAAAGGCCAGCCCTACATCCGCCTTCTCGTACACCACTCTCGCCTGCAACTCCTCCATATGCGTAGAGCCACAGTTGGCGTTAATGTTGGTGCCATCGGGATTGTTGTGAATCGCCACCACCTCGCCGCCCAGTTCCTTCAGAGCTTCCACCGAGGTATAGTAGGCTGCGCCCTCAGCACAGTCTACCACAATTTTCAGGCGGCTCAAATCCACCTTCACCGACTGTATCGCATGGTTGATATATTCCTCCCTTGCATCAGTGCGGTACTTGATCTTCCCCACGCCCGGTCCTATGGGGAACTTCACCCCCTGCATCTGAGAATGAATCAACGTCTCTATCTCATCCTCCAGCGCATCCGGCAGCTTATAACCGTCCCCGTCAAAGAACTTGATGCCATTGAACTCCACCGAGTTGTGAGAGGCCGATATCACCACTCCCGCATCTACCTTGTATTTCTGCGTCAGATACGCCACCGCCGGTGTGGGAATCACCCCCACATACACGCAGTTGGCTCCCACCGAGCAGGCTCCTGCCATCAGGGCATTTGCAAGCATATCGCCCGATATGCGGGTGTCGCACCCCACCATAATTGTAGGTTTATGCTCCTTCTCCTTCGTCAATACATACGCGCCCGCCTGCCCCAGCTGCATGGCAAGCAGGGGGGTAAGCTCCTCATTGGCAATGCCTCTGACTCCATCTGTTCCAAATAATCTGGCCATAACCCATTGATCCTCCAACAATCCGCTTATTCCTCTGCATCCTCATCCTGAACCGGTGTAAATCGCAGGACTATCACTGGTGTACTTGTTTTCTCCTGCTGCGGAAGCAGCGAGACATCTACCGGCAGATTGTACTCTCCCTCCAGCGGCTGAGGCGGATTAGAGCTTTCTATCCATGCTCCTACATCCACCACGCCCGGCAGGGTTGAGGACATCAGAAGAGCTACATATTCCTCCAGACCTTTCACCCCCAGCGGTGTGGAATTGGCGCTCACGATCTCGCAAACCACACCCTCCGGCACATTGACAATCTGAATGTTCTCAGCTCGCAGCGGAACTCTTTTATCTATCAACGGCTCGATCAATACCTTCACCGCCGCTGAACTGTCAAAGTTTTCATCCGCAAAAGAAATTCCCTTGGGCAGATAATCTTCCAGATTCAGTTTCGCCTCGTAGTCCTTGGTTTGTCCGGTAACGTTGATGTCCTCTGGATCTACCGTCAACTGTGTCACATTGCTCAGCTGCTCGGTAGGACCGGCCACCTTCACAACATCCACAGAGGTCTCCATTCCGGTCACCTGGTAATTCTCTGCCAGCGTGCCAAAATAGTTATACACCACAGGGATTTCCTTGGTATCCCACACCACCACCGTGATGGTGACACTCTCCAGATTTTTGGACACCGAGGATCTGATTACTTCATTGCCTTCCGCATCCACCAGCCTGATCGTCCCGGAAGCCTTTCCTGTACCGGTGAGACCCGTCACATCCACATCCACCTCAGCCCTGCTGATCTCCGCGATGGCAGACTCAGGTCCCTCTATCTCCAGACGAGTGCGGTCCAGACTCACATCGCCGATAATATAATTTTCCTCCACGCTACCAATGGTATTGCAGATGATATTGATGGTCTTGCGGGTCTCTTTCTCAATGTTCAACTTCACATACTCAATATTGCCGCTGATATTCTGCACCTGCTCGCTGTACTTGGGGCAGGAAAATTTGATCTCCACTGTATTGGTCACGGTCAGATTAGTCAGATCGGCCTCCGCGATAATATCGCTGCTCTGAATCTCTCTCCTGACGCTGCTGGGCGCATCAAAAACCACGGTGCGCACTATATCCGTATTGTCTAAAACCTCGTACACCTGACCGTTTTCCGTCAGCAGTTCCGTGTTGAGGAGATTCACCTTTATGTTCTGAAAGCGTTTCTCATCCACCGGGTCTTTGGTGCTGATCACAACAAACCACAAGGCAAAGGCAAGCAGCAGGGATATAATTTTCAACAGCCAGTGAGAGAAAAATATAGATCGAATTTTAGAGCCTATCTTCCCTTTCATGCTTATTGTCTACCCTTTCCTTTCCTTTTCCGCTTGGCTTTTCCTGCATCCTCCGTCAAATTTGTCAGATCCATAAGGCGTTTTTTCAGACTATCACCATCAAAACCCCGCTCCAGCTGTCCACCCACTGTAATACTGATCTTGCCGGTCTGCTCCGACACGATCACCGTGACGGAATCCGTGACCTCGGAAATACCCACACCCGCTCTGTGTCTGGTGCCCACTTCCTTGCTGATATCCCCGTTGTCCGTCTGCGGCAGATAACAAGTGGCCGACGTGATTCTATTGCCCCGGACAATGACAGCTCCGTCATGCAGAGGTGTGTTGTGCTCAAATATATTAATCAGCAGCTGACTGGTGACCAGTCCGTCCACATCAATACCCGTTCTCTCGTATTCCGCCAGGGATTCCTTCTGCTCTATGACAATCAGCGCACCAGTTTTCACCTTGCTCATCTCCACGCAGGCACGAGTGATCTCATTCACAGTCTTCTCCGTGAAAGTATTGTCCGTATTCCTGCCGTTGTCAAAGGGCAGGGCATTGGCGATCAGGTTCTTATTTCCCAGCTCCTCCAGAGCCTTGCGCAGCTCCGGCTGCAGCACCACGATCATGGCTGTGACAGCAAATCCGAACACACTCTCCCCCATCCACAGAATAGTGTTCATCTTAAAATAGGAGGCCACAATCCAGAAAAACAGAATCACAAGCAGACCCTTGAGCAGTGTCCAAGCTCTGGTCTTCTGAATCCACAGCATGATATGGTAGAGGAGAAATGCAATAATCAAAATCTCCAGCACGTCACCAATCTCGATACTGGGCACATACCTTCTTAAGTTCGCAATGATCTCTTTAACCGTCTCCATGCCAGCCTATCCTATGCTTTTACAACCTTCCTCTATATTTCTTCGTAGTCGTCCGACCCGTCATCCTCCGATTCCCTGCTGATCGTCACGCTGCGACTCCCCGCTCGGCTCTGGGGCTGCCTAGAGCGTCCGTCTCTTCCGCCGGCGCGTTCTGTCACCACGCTCCTGTTCACCCGCCGGGGCGATGCTATGGTCATATCCTCGTCCTCGTCCTCAATTCGCACAGGCCGCCGCTGTGTGTTGATTCGCTTTACCGTCTTGGAGGCGGCGGGCATGCTCATCTTGGGCACAGCCTTCACGTAATAGTAATATTCATCGTCCTCATACTGCACCTTCTCCGTCCTGTTGTAATCCACACAGAACCTGAAAAACTCCAGAATCTTGGCTGCAATCAGCGCCAGAATACTGCCCAGAACAGCCATTCCCAGAGACAAGTGAGTGTCATATACCAGATCTCCCACCAAAAGTACTACCAAATCTATTATTACGCCGGCAACCATTGCAATAGACCAAGAATAATCAATGGACATACGTCTGATCAGGTACACCACCATAATCGTTATGGCAAACGCCACGATCATCACAAGCATGGCCCGATTGCCCAGCACACTGTCAATGACCATCCGCAGCTTGGCCGTGGCCTCATCCGCCCCCATGCTGCTGATCGTGGTGGCATTGTCCGATATAAAGGTCAGCATATAGTACACCACCGTTCCGCAGGCCACTGAGACTGCCGCCATGGGTGTGGCCAACAGCCCCACCGCCACGGGAATCACGTAGGGAATCTTCAGGGCCAGCAGCAGCACCGTAAAAATCAGAATCACCGAATTCTTGGAGTCCATCCGGAAAAACAGCAGGAACATAATCAGATAAATCGCCAGTCCAGCTATGGCCACCTCCAGAGACAATTCGTACAAATGCATCAAACTGAACAATGCTCCGAACAGTATGATACAGCCGTTGGGCAGAAAAGAACAGAGCAGAGAGACGATCAGTACCAGCCCCAGATTGTCCAGCCTCCCCATGTACCCCAATTCTCCGTTCACCATACAGATGGCCAGATAGGCCAGCATGAACTTGAAAACGGGCACCAGGATAAATTCGTTCCTGCTGTAAAGCAGTTTCAATTTTTCCCTAACTTCCAACAAATTACTCATAATGTTTCCTCATATACACTATTTCTATTATTTTTTCCGCATCCGCCGCAGCCCATTCGCACGGGTCACTGACGATACAGGCTGTCAAGCTTTTTCAGATTGTGATAATAGAGTTTCAGACTCCTCTTCGCCCTGGCATAGCGATACGTGCAGACAGCGTAGGTAGCAACGCAGTATCCGACCACAAAAACCGCATACCATTTGACGACGTTCTGGGCAAAGACAAACAGATCCATCTTGTAAATATCCGCCATCAGAGTCTCAAAATCATACAATACATACAGGCCAAAACCCAGCAGATAGGCGATTGTTCCGCAGAAAAACGCGCGCAAAAGCTGCAGGGAGATATAGTCTCCCCTGAAATAACGCCCCAGCGCCATGCTCTTTTTCCCCTCTCCCTCTTCGTAGGAGGCCATCTTGGTCATCAGGATAATTCGTTCTTCATTTAACATATAAAGCCTGCTTTCTTCCGACTATACTACTGCAGATAGCGCATTCTTGAGCCGTTGTCCTCCTTTTTTCGGAAACTGTCAGGTTTCTTGGGCGCATTACTCTTCAGTATGTCATTAAACCCGCTGCTCACATTCGCCTTGCATTTTTCACAATATCTCCCGCTGCGGATCGGAGCGCCGCAGCCGTCGCAACTCAACATGAGGGGAGAGCCTTCCGTCAGCTCCAGACGATCCTCACGCAACCATTGCCGGATCTGGTTCGTCTCCACGTCACAGGCCTCCGCCACATCCTGAATATGTACGCCGGGATTCTCCTGAATATAGTGCTTGACCTCCTGGAATTTCTCCTCCAGCTTTTCTCTGCAGGCCGGACAGTAGTTCTGTCCCGAAATATAGTTGAACAATCTCTTACAACCCTTGCAAGGTCTGACATTCATTGACAATACCCTCCCTTTCTCATACACCAGCTCCAATGGCCAGCGCGACAAAAAATATTCTTTGGCAGACGTCCGGCAAAAGCACGGCGGATACCTGATCCACGGTGCTCCCGGTGGTGTAAATATCGTCTATCAGTATAATTGTCTTTAATTTTACACCATTTTGACCAAGATTAAAAGCCCTTTTCAAATTATTTAGTCTTTCTTCAGAATTTATTTCTTTCATAGGCCTGGTATTTCGGTTTCTGACCACCAGATCAGGATAAACCGGAAGGTTCATTTCCCGCCCCAGCGCCTGTGCAAGCAGCTCCGCCTGATTGTAGCCCCGGCGACGCTGCTTGCCGCGGTACATAGGTATGGGAACCAAACCGTCCGGCTCCAGCGAGCGGATATAGCCTCCCAGCTGCCCGGCCAGCTCTCTCCCAAAAAACCGAGCGTATTCTCTGCGTCCGTCATATTTGAAACGGTACAGCGCCGGCGCGACATCCTCATACTCGTACAGCGCCCTCCCCGCCGTGAACAGATGACGTCCTCTCCCGCAATCTCCACAGAACTCCGCCTCCGGGTCCGAGAGCTTTTTGCCGCACCGACAGCAGAGCGGCTCCGACAGATACTGCACACGCCGTTCGCAGGCCGGGCACATGCGTTGACCCCCCATTCCCAGCACCTCGTCACAGACGGGACACCGGGCAGGGTACAATAGAGACGCCGCGGTTTCCAGCCACCTACCACACTTTCTCACCTTCTCCAAAGATTCCTTCCCCCCTGTCCGCCGCCTCTCTGATCCGCTGGTCCAGAGAGGTATAACGCCGATTCTCGCTGACATTGTCAATCATGCCGCGCACCGTCTGGCTGCTGCCCAGGATGGTCACACAGTTTCTGGCCCTGGTGACACCGGTATACAGCAGATTGCGGTTAAACAGCATTCTGGGACCCGCGAGCAGCGGCATAATCACTGCCGGATATTCGCTGCCCTGGGATTTGTGTATCGTGATAGCGTAGGACAGTTCCAGCTCCTCCAGCAGAGAAAAGGGGTACGTCACCCTTCTGCCCTCATCGAATTCCACCACCAGTTCCGAACTGCTCTCGTGAATCTCCATAATCCGTCCCATGTCCCCGTTGAACACTCCCATCCCCTTGTCCACAGGGATGCCGTAGCGGCTGACAACCTCCCATTCCAGCTGATAGTTGTTCCGCACCTGCATGACCTTATCTCCCTCCCGGTAGACGGTCTCCCCCGACACATGCTCCCGCTTGCTCTCGTCAGGCGGGTTCAGATACTGCTGCAGGATTCCGTTCAGAGTCTCCACGCCCAGACTGCCCTTTCGCATGGGAGTCAGTACCTGAATATCATAGGGGGTTGCATGCACATAGGGCGGCAGTTTTTCCCGAATCAACTGAATCATATGCTTGTATATAACATTTACGTCATTTCTCTCCAGCAGGAAAAAGTCGCGGCTTTTATTGTCCAGGGCAATCTGTTCTCCCCGGTTGATATGGTGCGCATTGACAATAATGTCGCTTTCTCCGGCCTGCCGAAAAATCTTCTGCAACACCACCATGGGAAAGACCTCTGACTGCATGATGTCCCGCAGCACCTGCCCCGGTCCCACGCTGGGCAGCTGGTCCACATCTCCCACCAGAATCAGCCGGGTGCCCGGTACAACGGCCTTGAGCAGGGCCTGGAACAGCGGCAGGTCCACCATGGACATCTCATCTATGATAATCACGTCCGCCTCCAGAGGATTCTCCTCGTTCTTTTCAAAACGGATGCGGCGCTTATCCTCGTCGGATACTGCTCCATTCAGTTCCAGCATCCGGTGAATGGTTCTGGCCTCAAAGCCTGTGGCCTCTGTCATTCGCTTGGCCGCTCGGCCCGTGGGGGCCGCCAGGAATATATCAAGGCCCTCCCTCTCAAAAAAGCGGATAATCGTGTTGATTGTGGTGGTCTTACCTGTGCCCGGTCCGCCGGAGAGAATAAAGAGACCATTCTGAATAGCTCCCATTACCGCCTGGTACTGCAATTCATCCAGTTGTATACTGATCTCCCCGGTGACGGCATCCAGCACCGACTGCACATATCGCTCCTCCTGTTTCATGGGAATGTCCAGCTGCCAGAGCATATGGGCACAATTCAACTCCGCATAATAATAGCTGGAGACATACACCATATCTCCTTTGATTACCAGCTTTTTGTCCATGACCAGATTGTCCAGCTGGGGGCGTATGTTTTCCTCAGATACGCCCAGCAGCACACCCGCTCGTCCAAGCAGCTGCTCTGCCGGCAGATAACAGTGTCCCTCGCTCACGGACTGCTGCAGTGTGTAGAACACGCCGCTGCGAATCCGATAGTCCGAATCCGTGTGAATGCCTATTTTGGAGGCGATCTCGTCCGCGATCTTGAAACCCACGCCGTGAATGTCCTCCGCCAGGCGATATGGATTCTCCTTCATGACACTGTAGAGTCCCATGCCGTAGGTGTCATAGATGCGCAGAGCCAGCGTGTTGGAAATGCCAAATTGCTGCAGAAAAATCAGTGCATCCCGCAGCTCCCGCTTTTCCTCCATCTGCTGCGCGATTTCCCGAGCCTTGTTCTGGCTGATACCTTTGATCTCCGCCAGGCGCTCCGGTTCCTCCTCAATGATGCGGAAGGTATCGTCGCCGAACTTTTTCACTATGCGTGCCGCCAACGCCGCGCCTATGCCCTTGATAGCCCCGGAGCCAAGGTAGCGCTCCATGCTCACCCGGTCTCTGGGTGCCACCGTCTGATAGGAGGAAATTCTAAACTGAGTGCCATACATGGGGTGTTCCGTGTATTCCCCCTGGGCCTCTATATTCTCTCCCTCCGACAGTCCCCGGCAGTTTCCTACGCAGGTGATCGCCGTCTCCTCGCCCATCAGTTCCATAACAGTATAACCATTTTCCGGATTTTGATAGATAATATGTTCCACATATCCGCTAATTGTATCCATATATCAAATAATCCCCCTGCATATCGCAGACTGTGTCTGCGATATTGCTTAAACAGAAAATTGAAAAATCTTTGATTTTTCAATCTAATCTCCTTAAAAAGGGCTGCCTTTTCGTATCGGCAGCCCTTACTACTTGCTAAACTATATTTCTTTTCATTTGTTCGTAAAGCATCTGGGCAAGTCCCAAACTGCTCTGCTCCGTACTATCCGCAGCCACCTGCTGGATCATCTGTTCCTTGTAATAATCCATCAGACTGTTGCTGGAACCTGTCATGCCTTCCGTGCTGTAATTGGGAATCGTCTTCTGCATAGCCTTAAACATCTGCTCTAGGAAATATGCCTCAAACTGTTTGCAGGCATCCATCAACTCCTCATCCGAGGCATTGCCATATCCCGTCTTTAATTGTTCCTCCAATTTGGTGGCAGTCGTGTTCTTGGCTGTCATGCCAGCCAGATCGGCCATGCCGCCAATGCTGCCTGTATTCCATAAGCTACCGATATCCATTGTCTAAGTCCCTTTCTGGCCCCTTTACCCTTATCTTCTCAAGTTGTTGGCCTGCTGCAGCATCTCGTCCGATGCCGTAATAGCCTTGGAGTTCATCTCATAAGCTCTCTGGGCTACGATCATATTTACCATCTCGTCCACCACCTGCACGTTGGAGCCTTCCAGATAGTTCTGAAGCACTTTGCTCTTCTCCACATTGTTGTTGGAAAACTCGTTGATGGGCTGACCGCTGGCTGCGGACTCCGCATACAGGCTGTCGTCCAGACGCTCCAGACCTGCCGGATTGTTAAACTGGGTCAAACCGATCTGAATGCCCAGCGGCTGGGGAACGTTTCTCTCGTCAGGATAGCATACCTGGCCGTCGGACGTAACCGTTATCCTGCTCACCGTATAGGTATTGTTCAGGGTAATAGGCCGCCCCTGGGTGTCCAGCACCGGCAGACCGTCCGAGGTGGTCAGCATATTGCTTCCATTGTCACCCAGCGCCCAGTCAAAGTTGCCGTTTCTGGTATAGTATGTATTGCCGTCGCTGCCCTGAACTGCGAAAAATCCCTTTCCATCAATGGCAAAATTCGTCTCCTTCTCGGAGGAATACAGCGGCCCCTGCTTGCCATACAGAGCTGTGATGGAGGCGTTGCGCACACCCAGACCCACCTGAGCGCCGGTAGGCTTGGGGATTCCGTCCGCCGTGGTAGTCCTGCGCTGTATGTTCTGATATAAGAGGGATTTGAACTCATTTACCTCCGTCTTATAGCCTGTGGTGTTCACATTTGCCAGATTGTTGGCAATAGTGTCAATATTCGTCTGCTGCGCAATCATACCTGTTGCAGCCGTCCATAAACTTCGAACCATATTCTTCTCTCCTATCCCTGCGCCTGCCCCAACGGGCTATGCCGCAGCTCTCATATTTTCATACCGCGTCTGTTACTGCACCCTGCCCAGCTGCGTCACAGCGATATCCAAACTCTCGTCATAGGTCTGCACGATCTTCTGATTGGTCTCGTAGGCCCTGGTCACGCTGATCATATTCACCATCTCCGAAATCACGGACATGTTGGACATCTCCAGCACTCCCGACTCTACCTTCGCAGTGCCCTCCATCAAGGTAGCACCTTCCACAGGCTGGAAAAAGGTATCTCCGGATCTCACCAGATAATCGTAGTCCTCAAAATCCGCCACCTGAATCTGCGCCACTTCTCGCTCATTCTGAAAGATTCTTCCGCCGTCGTCTATATTGGCGCTTGTCAGAGTGTCCAGCTGTATCCGGCGATTCTGGGTATCCAGCACATACATGCCGTCATTGTTTACCAGATAGCCGTCCTGTGTCAGGGTGAAATTGCCCGCACGGGTATATCTTGTGGCGGTCTCACCCGCACTGTTGGTGTACTCCAACGCAAAGAAACCACTGCCTGCCAATGCCAGGTCATAAGTATTATCCGTAATTCGGAAAGAGCCCTGGGTGTAATCCGTATAGTTCTCGCCGATCTTCACTCCCAGACGGCTGTGGCCGATAGGCTGAATCGTGCCCAGTCCCACAGAGGAATCCTTGATCTTCACCGCCAGAACCTCCCGAAAGGGCTGGCTGGTGGCACCTTCCTTTTTAAAGCCCACAGTGGACGCATTGGCAAGATTATTTGTCAGAATATCCATACGGTTCTGTTCGTTTCGAAGTCCCGTATGAGCGGTATAAAGTCCTCTCAGCATGCTTCCGTCTCCTTCTTATCCTGTATAGTATTCGAGTGTGCCGGCACACTAATCCTCTCGATAGCCCGCCAGGAACTCCACGTATTTGCCGGTGCCTATGGCAACTGCCGTCATGGGGTCCTCCGCTGTCATGGTGTTGATACCGGTTTTTGCGGAAATCAAATCCTCCAGTCCGCGCAGCAGACTGCCGCCTCCCGTCAGCACAATACCTCTGTCGGCAATATCTGCCGCCAACTCCGGCGGAGTCTTTTCCAGTACGCCGTGAATGGTTTCCACAATCTGCGCCGTTGTCTCCCTGAGAGCCTCCTCGGTCTCCTCGGAAGATACCTTTACTGTCTTGGGAAGACCTGTCACCAGATTCCGGCCTCTGACATCCATATAGTCAACCTCCGGTCTCTTGTAAGCGGAACCGATCTTGATCTTCAGATCCTCGGCAGTACGCTCACCGATCAGCAGGTTATGTTTCTTACGCATATAGCGAACAATGGCCTCGTCAAAATCGTCTCCCGCAATCTTGATGGAGGCGCTGACAACTGTGCCGCCCAGGGAAATCACCGCGATATCGGAGGTCCCGCCGCCGATATCAACAATCATGTTGCCACAGGGCTTAGAAATGTCAATGCCTGCGCCGATGGCTGCGGCAATAGGCTCCTCAATAATAAAGACCTCTCTGGCCCCGGCCTGGTAGGTGGCATCCTCCACCGCTTTCTTTTCCACCTCCGTCACGCCGCTGGGAACACATACGGCAATGCGGGGCTTGCGAAATGTTCTCTTTCCCAGAGCCTTCTGAATGAAATACTTCATCATCTTCTCGGTGACGGTGTAATCCGAAATCACGCCCTGGCGCAAAGGCCTCACGGCCACAATGTTGCCGGGTGTACGTCCCAGCATCAGCCGGGCATCCTCACCGATGGCCTTAATCTTATTGGTATCTCTATCAAAAGCTACAACAGACGGCTCCTTTAGAACAACTCCTTTTCCTCTGATGTAAACCAAAATGCTGGCGGTACCCAAATCAATTCCAATATCTGTATACATGCCTTACTACCCCTTTCATAAATATCTATGATAATGTTTCCACATTTTCCGAAAATAATCAATGTCCGCCGTAGGCGCGCAATGTCAACCTACATTATACATGATAATTTTCTTTTTTCAAAGGGGTTTATGAAAAATTCATAAATTTTAAATGCGAAAAGCGGACGGTTCCCTCCGTCCTCTTTCCGCATCCATGCTTTCCATATTCTATATCGGCTGATTTCAGAGTATCTTAACCCTTCTCCAGCATTTTTTTAATATAAATACCTGTGTAGGACTCAGGCTTTCGCGACACTTCCTCTGGCGTGCCCTGGGCGATAACCGTGCCTCCTCTGTCCCCCCCCTCGGGGCCCATATCGATGATATAGTCTGCCGCCTTAATTACGTCCAGATTGTGTTCAATCACGATGACGGTATTGCCGCCGTCCGCCAGCTTGTGCAGAATTTCCACCAGCTTGTGTACATCCGCGAAATGCAGCCCCGTGGTAGGCTCGTCCAGGATATAGATGGTCTTGCCTGTGCTGCGCCTGGACAGCTCCGTGGCCAGCTTGATTCGCTGGGCTTCGCCGCCGGAAAGAGTAGTGGAGGGCTGACCCAGTTTCACATAGGACAGACCCACATCATATAATGTCTGGATCTTGTTGCGTATGGAGGGCACGTTCTCAAAGAAGGGAAGCGCCTCCTCCACTGTCATATCCAGCACATCGTAGATGCTCTTACCCTTGTATTTAACGTCCAGCGTCTCCCTGTTGTAACGCTTGCCACCGCACACCTCACAGGGTACATACACATCCGGAAGAAAATGCATCTCAATCTTAATAATGCCATCTCCGCTGCAGGCCTCGCAGCGTCCTCCCTTCACATTAAAACTGAAACGCCCCTTGTTGTAGCCCCGGGCCTTGGCGTCCGGCGTAGAGGCAAACAAATCTCTTATCATATCAAACACACCTGTATAGGTGGCCGGATTGGAACGGGGGGTGCGCCCTATGGGGGACTGATCAATATCAATAACCTTGTCCAGCTGCTCAATGCCCTCGATCCCCTTGTGCTTGCCCGGAATAACTCTTGCCCTGTTCAGATCCCGGGACAGGTGCTTGTTCAGCACCTCATTTACCAGAGAGCTTTTGCCGGACCCGGACACACCAGTAACACATGTCATAATCCCCAGCGGGAATGCCACGTCCACATTTTTCAGATTGTTTTCCGCGGCTCCCAGCACTTTGATATAGCCAGTGGGCTTGCGTCTTTTTTTAGGTACAGGAATATATTTCTTGCCGCTCAGATACTGGCCGGTTACACTCTCCTCCACCTGCATGATCTCCCGGGCCGTCCCCACCGCCACCACTTCGCCGCCGTGGGAGCCTGCTCCCGGACCGATATCCACGATATAGTCCGCCGCCAGCATCGTGTCCTCGTCATGCTCCACCACGATCAGGGTGTTGCCCAGATCCCGCAGGTGTTTCAGAGTAGCCAGCAATTTATCGTTGTCCCGCTGGTGCAGCCCGATACTGGGTTCGTCCAGAATATAGCATACACCCACCAGGCCGGACCCTATCTGGGTGGCCAGACGGATTCTCTGTGCCTCGCCGCCGGAAAGACTGGCGGTACCTCTTGCCAAAGACAAATAATCCAATCCCACATCCAGCAGGAATTTCACTCTGGCACGTATCTCCTTCAACAGCTGTTTACCGATCAGCTCCTGCTGGGGTGTCAGCTGCAGATGCATCACAAACTCATATAGATTGGTGATAGACATAGCTGTCACTTCATAGATATTTTTATCTCCCACCGTCACCGCCAGGGATTCCTGTTTCAGACGCATGCCCCTACACTCCTTACAGGGCGTAATGCGCATAAACGTCTCATATTCCGCCTTGGAGGATTCGGAGGCCGTCTCACGATAGCGGCGTTCTACATTGCGAACCAGTCCCTCAAAGGCGATGGGATACACGCCCTTGCCCCGCTGGCCCTCGTAATACACCTGTACCTCCCTGCCGCCTGTGCCGTGTATCAAAATTTCCTTTATCCTGGCAGGATAATCCTGATAAGGCGTATCCAAATCAAAGTCATACTCCTTGCACAAAGCCTGCAGAATCGCATTGGTAAAACTCCCCTTGGAATTGCAGGACTGCCACCCCATGACCACAATGGCTCCCTCGTTGATGGACAGCCTCTGGTCGGGAATCATCAGTTCCTCATCAAACTCCATCTTATACCCCAGACCAAAACACACCGGGCATGCGCCAAAAGGATTGTTAAAGGAGAAACTGCGCGGCTCCACCTCACTGATACTGATACCGCAGTCCGGGCACGAAAAACTCTGGGAAAAGCTCAGCATCTCCCCACCGATCACGTCCACCTCCAAAAGGCCCTCCGCCAACTCCAGCACATTCTCAATGGACCCTGCCAGACGTTTCTGTATTCCATCTTTCACCACCAGGCGGTCCACCACGATCTCGATGTTATGCTTGATATTTTTTTCCATGGGGATTTCCTCGGACAGCTCGTACAGATTACCGTCCACACGCACCCTGACATAGCCGCTTCTCTTGGCCCTGTCAAACACTTTTTCATGCAGGCCCTTTCGGCCTCTGACCACCGGAGCCAGCAGTTGAATTCGGGTGCCCTCCCCAAGTTCCATAATCTGGTCCACCATCTGGTCCACCGTCTGACGCGCTATGACTCTGCCGCATTTAGGGCAGTGGGGCGTGCCGATTCTGGCGTACAGCAGACGAAAATAGTCGTAGATCTCTGTCACTGTTCCCACCGTGGAACGAGGATTGCGGTTGGTGGATTTCTGGTCTATGGAAATAGCCGGAGACAGACCATCTATACGCTCCACATTGGGTTTCTCCATCTGTCCCAAAAACATGCGGGCGTAGGAGGACAGAGACTCCATATATCGCCGCTGTCCCTCGGCGTATATGGTATCGAACGCCAGGGAGGATTTGCCAGAGCCGGACATGCCGGTCAGCACCACGAACTCGTTTCTGGGAATATCCACATCAATGCTCTTTAAATTATGTTCACTGGCTCCCCGTATTTTGATGTATTCCTTCTTGGGGAGCATCTTCTTCGCTTCTTCCATGCCGTCTGTTATTCCTCCAGTTCACTCAGTTTAGTCTTCAGTTCCAGCATCTTGTCACGCAGCTGGGCTGCCGCCTCAAAGTTTAGTTCCGCAGCCGCCTTCTGCATCTTCTTCTGAACGTCCGCAATCAATTTCTCCAATTCCTTGCGGCTCATGGACTCGGGATCCTTCTCGAAACGCACTTCTTCCTCCGCAATCTCCCTCGAGATGCTGATCAGATCTCGGACCGCCTTCTTGACGGTCTGAGGCGTAATGCCGTGGGCCTTGTTGTAAGCGGTCTGAATCGCCCGCCGGCGGTTGGTCTCGTCAATGGCCGTGCGCATGGAATCCGTGATTACATCCGCATACATGATCACATGCCCGTCCACATTGCGGGCCGCCCTGCCTATGGTCTGAATCAAGGAGGTACCGCTGCGGAGAAACCCTTCCTTGTCCGCATCCAGTATGGCCACCAACGTGATCTCCGGGATATCCAATCCCTCCCGCAGCAGATTGATACCCACCAGCACGTCAAACACATCCAGACGCATGTCCCGAATAATCTCCGCCCTCTCAAGAGTGTCAATATCCGAATGGAGATATTTTACACGTATGCCCACCTCTTTCATGTAGTCCGTCAAATCCTCGGCCATACGCTTGGTCAGGGTGGTAATCAGCACCTTATTGTGTTTCTCCACTTCTCTGTTCACTTCCCCGATCAGGTCATCCACCTGCCCCTCCACCGGGCGCACATCCACCTGGGGATCCAGCAGCCCCGTGGGCCGGATGATCTGTTCCGCCCGCAGCAGTTCATGCTCCTCCTCATATTTCGCCGGGGTGGCGGACACAAAGAGAATCTGATCAATATGCGCTTCAAACTCCGAGAAATTCAAGGGCCGGTTGTCCAGCGCCGAAGGCAGTCGGAACCCATAGTCCACCAGCGTGGTCTTGCGGGACCTGTCCCCCGCATACATGGCCCCGATCTGAGGGATCGTCATGTGGGATTCGTCTATGATAATCAGGTAATCGTCCCCAAAGTAATCCATCAGGCACTTGGGCGGCTCTCCCGGTTTCATGCCGCTCAGATGCCGGGAATAGTTCTCTATACCAGAGCAGAATCCTGCCTCCCGCAGCATTTCCACATCAAAATTGGTGCGCTCCGCAATCCGCTGGGCCTCAATCAGCTTGTCTTCCCCTTTGAAAAAGCGCACCCGTTCCTCCAGTTCAATCTCAATATTGTCGCAGGCACGCTTGATCTTCTCCGCCGCCACCACATAGTGGGAGGCCGGGAATATGGAAATGTGATTCAGCGACGCATGTACCTTGCCAGTGAGAGGTTCCACCTCCGAGATACGGTCAATCTCGTCCCCAAAAAACTCCACCCGTATCAGGTAGTCGCCGCCCCAAGCCGGATAGATCTCCACCACATCCCCACGCACCCGGAAGGTGCTCCTCTGCAGATCCAGGTCGTTGCGGTCATACTGTATATCGATCAGTTCCCGCAACACCTTGTCCCGGTCTTTGACCATGCCCGGCCGCAGAGACACGATCATCTCTTGGTAATCGTCCGGGCTGCCCAGACCATAGATACAGGACACACTGGCCACCACGATCACATCCCTGCGCTCGGACAGGGACGCCGTGGCAGACAGCCGCAGCTTGTCTATCTCGTCATTGACGGAGGAATCCTTGGCGATGTAGGTGTCCGAGGAGGGCACATAGGCCTCCGGCTGATAATAGTCATAGTAGGACACAAAATATTCTACCGCGTTCTCGGGAAAAAATTCCTTAAACTCGCCATAGAGCTGGCCCGCCAGGGTCTTGTTGTGGGCTATGATAAGGGTAGGTTTGTTCAGCGCGGCAATCACATTGGCCATGGTAAAGGTCTTGCCTGACCCGGTGACTCCCAACAGCGTCTCACACTGGTTGCCCTGCTTAAACCCTTCCACCAGCGCCTCTATTGCCTGAGGCTGGTCGCCGGTGGGCTGGTATTCCGAATGAAGTTTGAAAGGTTTTTGTTCGCTCTGCACAAGAGCCACCTCCATATTGATAAAATATACCACCTAAAAGCACTTTTGATTATACAATAATTACATGCGCTTCAGCGCATATTCAGTTCAAAAGAGTTAAATGCAAAGTATTTAACTCAGTATACCGTGATTTCATGCGCTTTAGCGCATATTCAGTTCAAAAGAGTTAAATGCAAAGCATTTAACTCATTGTACCATAATGAATTTTATTTGTATAGAGGTAAACAGCAATTTTTAGAACATTTGTTCCGAAAATTTGTTCTTCTGGAGAATAAAGGCAATTCCGAGTAATAAAAGAAGGAGCATCCCGCCGTCCGGGGTGCTCCTCACTGTTTGAATTTATTCGGAGAACTTTTCGCCATATATCTTATAAAAAGCATAACAGGCTTATTTAATCATATTCTTCAGCAGCAAAGCCTTTTCAATGCTCCCCTCTACTTTCAGCTTACCTAACGTAAATGCTGCGACCGGATCTGTTTTCCCAGAAATAATCTTAAACAACACATCCGCCTTGCATGTAAATAGCACATCCCTGTCATAATACTCATATGGTTCAATCGACAGCCCGCCATCTTTTACTTCTACATAGAACGCGCCGGCGCCCTCGCCCACAATGTTAAACTGATAGGCAAGACGTCCTTCGATGCTGCTTACATCCGCATCCTTGAATTGGTTCTTGAATTTTTCAAACACCTCTTGATATGTCACTTTTTCTTCTCCTCCTATTCCATCATCTCCGCCAACACTTCCTTGGCCTTCTCCAGCTGATTGTCATAGCCATTGTCATAATACGCCTCCCCGTCAAAGGGACATACCACATCCGGTTCAATACCTATACCGTGAATATTGCGGCCACCCGGCGTATAATAGCTGCTGATTGTGATTTTGATAGCGGAACCGTCCCGCAGTTTCAGCATCTGCTGCACAATGCCCTTTCCAAAAGTGGTGGTGCCCACCAGCGTACCCTTTTGATAATCCTGTATAGCGCCGGACAAAAGTTCTGAGGCGCTGGCGCTGTTGCCATCCACCAGCACTACCAACGGCAGTTCAAATTCATTGGCGCCATCGCAGCTGTACTCCTCCCGCTTGCCATACTTATCCTCAGTATAGACCACCAAGCCCTCCGGCAGCAGCTGCCTTGCAATATCCACCACCGCATTGACGCTTCCCCCAGGATTGCCTCTTAGATCCAGCAGCAGGCCTTTCATGCCACTGCCCCTGGACGTCTGTAAAGCCTCTACAAACTGTCCCGGCGTCACCTCGTCAAACTCTATGATACGAATATAGGCCATGCCGTCTTCCAGCATCTCCTGCTCCACTGTGGGAATCTCCACCTGTCTGCGCACTACTGACACATCCAAATACTCTCCGTCCCGATAAATGGTCAGGTTCACGGCAGTGCCCTCTTCGCCCTTGATCAAGCTCACCACCTTATCCAGGTCCATGCCATGAGTGGATACTTCGTCCACCTCATAGATGATATCATTGGGGCGCAACCCCGCCTCCTCCGCCGGCGAGCCGGGTATAGGGCTGTTGATCTTGGGATAATTGCGTTCTATATCCTGAGCCACATAGGCGCCGATTCCATAGTACGCGCCGGTAGTCTGCTCCATGAACGTCTCAAAATCACTTGCGCTAAAATAACTTGTGTAAGGGTCTCCCACTGCATCCATCAGGCCCTGATATATACCATTCTCCAGATCCTCGCGGCTTATATCGTCCTGATAGTAATAGTGATTGATCATGTACTCCAGTGTGTCAATCTTCTCTGCCACCGCTTCGCTCAGCGTACCACTCTGCCCGGAGTTGTCCGAGCTGACCTGCTGACTGTTCTCCTCTACCTTCCGCTGAATCTGAAATCCCAGATATCCTACGCACACCACCAGAAGAGTAGCGGCAATGCCCACGATCATGCCCGCCGCAAAATACCCTCTGCCGGCCTGACGCCTGTTCTGTTGCTCGTATACTTCCATGTCAACTCCCATCTACCCGCTTCGGCGGGCACTCGAATCAAGGGGAAATATAATTCCAGGGGGACACATATTCCCCGTCCAGACGCACACTGAAATGTAAATGGTTCCCGGTGGACCTCCCGGTGGATCCCACCGCCGCAATAGTGTTGCCTCTGGCTACCACATCGTCCTTTTTCACATACAACTTCGAGGCATGCATATAAATCGTGTACAGGCCGCCACCATGGTCAATCATAACATAATTGCCCATGGTGGAGCTGTAGTCCGCCGCAACCACGATTCCATCGTAGGCGGCGTAGATGGCGGTTCCCTTCGGCGACGCGAAATCCACGCCGTTGTGGAACTGCTGTACAAAAAGGGTTGGATGCATGCGCATGCCGTAATCATCCGATACCCTGGTGTAGGAGGCCAGCGGAAACTTAAAGGTACCGCCGTCGTAGGTCAGCACCTTGCCGCTGCTGGCAAGAATTCTCTTTTTCTCATCCTCCACCGCTTTCTCCAAAGCGGAGATCAATTCATTCTGTGCCTTGAGATCCGCCTCGTATTCCTCTATGGACTGTTCTCCGCTGCTGATCCTCTGGTCGTAGGCGTTCAACTCCTGCTGTTTTTGTTTCATCAGCTCCTCCAGAGCCGCCTGTTCGTTCTCCACGCCCTCTTTAGCTTCGTCCAGAAATGCCTTATCCTGCTCCAGCTGAGCCTTGCACAGCTCCACATATTCCCTGGTCTGGATAAAGGACTCCAGCATCTGATTGTCAAAGTCTGCCACCTGTTCCATATAGTAACTGCGGTTCAGGAAGTCCGCAAAGCTGGTAGATCCCATAAGCATTTCCAGTAGATAGTTCTCGCCCCGTTCATAACTGAATTTTATGCGGCTGGACATGGTTTCATATTGATTGGCCTCCACCTCCAGTGCATGTTCCAACTGCCTCTGCGCCTCTTCGATATCCGCCTCTTTATTGGCGATCTGCATTTTGAAGTCCGCAATTTTTTGCTCGATCAGCGCCATATTCTCATCCAGCTTCGCCACATAGCCTTTCAGGTCCTTCTTTTCCTGCTCCAGCTGCTGAACCAGCTTTTTGATATCAGAAAGACTGTTCTTCAACTGATCTCTCTCACTCTGCGCATTGTCAATCTGACTCTCCATTTCCCTGATAGATTCCGAAGTAATCTCGGACATATTGGTTGCGCAGACGCGAGGTTCTCCCGCCGTACACAGCAGCGCCACCGCCAGTATCAGGCATCCCGTAATCTTCCATTTTTTCATGACCTGCCTCCCCCGGCATCTACACGTGCAAATGTTTTCTCACCGTGGAAAAACTGCCCAAAAAGCCAATGCCTACGCCCACGCCCAGACACACCGGCGTCAGGAACCCGAAGATAGTCTCCGAGGGCAGGAACTGCAGCAGATGGACCAGCGGAGCAAATTTCTCCGCGGTGTAGGTCAGCACATTGTCATAGCCGTAGCGAATCGCCCACAGCGGTATACCCGCGCCGATCAGACCAATCAGAATACCCTCCAGCACAAAGGGAGCACGGACAAAAAAGTCTGTAGCGCCAATATATTTCATAATGTTTATCTCTTCCTTGCGCACCGATATACCGATGGTCACCGTATTGCTAATCAGGAACACGGACACCGCCAGCAGTATCACAATAATACCCAGGGACACATAGCCGATCAACAGATTCACACCGCCCAGAGTGCTGGCTGTGAGCGCCGAATAGTTCACATCTCGCACCCCTTCAATAGAATACAGATAAGTCACCAGCGCATCCTGCATGGACACGTCGCTGAGATATACCTCGTAATTCATACTGTTGGCCAGCGGATTTCTCGGATAACCGGCGATAAACTCCTCCACCCTGTCCCCGAAATAAATCTTCTGATAACCTGCCCACGCTTCTTCTGCGGAGACATAGACCACCTCCGCCACCTCCGCGCGGCTGCTGATCATGCGCCCAATCTCTTCTATCCTCGCGTCTGTGATACCCTTCTCAAAGAAAACCGTGACGCAGACATTCTCCTCCAGGTTCCGAACTATGTTCTGAAAATTCGCTACAATAGAATAAAATACGCCAAACAGGAACAGACAGGCCGAGATTGTGGCAATGGACGCCAGAGAATACCACTTGTTGCGGAACAGATTTTTAAATCCCTGTTGTATGGTATAAAAAAATGTACTAATCTTCATCGTCTATATATGCCCCTTCCTCTTCATCGCTGATGATCACGCCCTTTTTCATGGTAACCACACGCTTTTGCATGGCATTGACGATCTCACGGTTATGGGTGACTACCACCACGGTGGTGCCGGACTCATTGATCTCCTCCAACAGTTTCATGATCTCCCAAGAGTTCTTGGGATCCAGATTGCCGGTAGGCTCATCTGCCAGCAGAATGGAAGGATTGTTTATCAGCGCTCTGGCCAGCGCCACTCTCTGCTGTTCGCCGCCGGAGAGCTGCTTGGTCTTGGCCTTGTACTTTCCGGCCAGACCCACGGTCGCCAGGATAGCCGGAACGTTCCGCCGTATCTCCCGGCCCGGCACCTCCACGATGCGCTGGGCAAAGGCCACATTCTCATACACGTTTCTGTCGTTCAGCAGGCGGAAATCCTGGAACACCACGCCCAGGTTGCGGCGCAGCTTGGGGATTTCGCCGCTGCGCAGTTTCGCCATATCCTTCCCCATCACATTGACCTGTCCAGAGCTGGCAACCAGCTCCCGCAGGAGCAGCTTGATCAATGTGGATTTACCGGAGCCGCTGTCTCCCACAATAAACACAAATTCTCCCCTGTATATTTTCAGGGAAATCCCGTTCAGCGCCGGAGAACCGGTGGAATAGGACTTGCTCACATTGTCCAGGCAGATCACGCCATTCTCCTCTATGAATTTTTCCTGCTGCTTTCTCCTTATATCTCTTCTCCGCATATCTTCCTCTTTTCGTTATTTTATACTCACTAACGATTAGATTTTCCTTTTTGCACAGTGCATGTTGCCTGATTATGCGACATGTGCTGTGCGGAAATTGGAAAATCTTAACGTTAGTCAGTATAGTTCCGTATATCCCCTACCCTTAGAACTCAAAATTCTCCATGTACTTCATATACTTTACCACCATCAGCGCAATCTTGAAGGTGATTGCGTCCTCAAACACCCGCAGGTCCAGTCCGGTACTCTTCTGCAGCTTATCCAGGCGGTACACCAGAGTGTTGCGATGGATGAACAGCTGTCTGGAGGTCTCGGACACATTCAGACTGTTCTCAAAGAACTTATATATCGTCGTCAATGTCTCCTCGTCAAACTCATCCGGACTCTTCCCGCCAAAGATCTCCTTGATAAACATTTTGCACAGCGGAATCGGCAGCTGATAGATCAGCCTTCCAATGCCCAGCGCGCTGTAGGCAATGACATCCCTCTCGTCAAAGAAGATCTTGCCCACATCCAGAGCCATCTTAGCCTCCTTGTAAGAGCGGCTGACCTCCTTGATCTCCTTAACCACCGTGCCGTATGCGATATGTACTCCTCTCAATCCCTCTTTCTGCAGAGTAGCACAAAGTCCTCGGGCTGCCTTGTCGATCTCCTTGCTGCTGTCGGACTCCGACAAATCCTTGACAACTATGACATTGTTCTCGTCCACCGCAGTGATAAAATCCTTGCTGTTGCTGCCAAAATGCGCCCTCGTCAACTCCAGCGCATTGTTGTCCTTGCCATTTTCGGACTCCACAATCATCACCACTCGGCACACATCCATCTGGATATGCAGTTTCTTCGCCCGGCTGTAGATATCCACCAACAGCAGATTGTCAAGCAGCAGATTCTTGATAAAGTTATCCTTATCAAAACGCTCTTTATACGCCACCATCAGATTCTGTATCTGGAATGCGCTCATCTTTCCAACAGTGTACACATCCTCGCCACTGCCTGCGATAACCAGCACATACTCCAACTGCTGCTCGTCATACACCTTGAAGAACTGATATCCCTGAATCTCCTGTGAATCCGCCGGGGATTTGGCAAACTCCACCACCGCCCTGCTGCTGCTCAGCATGTCAGCAGTATACGCCACCGGCTTGCCGTCCACATCCATCACGCAGATATCGACCCGGGCAATTCCTTTCAGGCCGTCTATAGTACTCTGCAATATCTGATTTGATATCATATTTTTTACTCCTTTTCCTGTGTGAGTTCTCTCTCCATCATGTTCAAATGGGCATTATACTGACTAACGTTAATATTTTCCAATTTCCGCACAGCACATGCCGCATAATCGGGCAACATGCACTGTGCGAAAAGAAAAATCTAATCGTTAGTGAGTATAGTAAAAATGCCGAAAATCCATTTAATACAAATGTACAAAAAAATCACAAAAAAAGCAATAGGTTTTTGTGAAAAATTAATGGAGAATTAGTCACAAAAAAGGTGGCAGGCCGATTTTTCGTGCCTCACCACCTCTATAGTCAGAAAAAATTACCAGTACGTTACAGCCGAATGTCCACATTGCCGCCCACAGCCGGATTCACACTGCGCTCCATAGCCGCCGCATCCATCATCTGTACCATATCCGCTCCAAGGTCCTTGCCCAGATCAATCACCTTGCTCAACATCTTGATACCCACCTGGGACTTCACATCCATCATCGCCATATCCATTGACAGTCCAGCAATATCCATA
Source organism: Lachnospiraceae bacterium (assembly GCA_014804645.1). Classification (GTDB taxonomy): domain Bacteria; phylum Bacillota; class Clostridia; order Lachnospirales; family Lachnospiraceae; genus Acetatifactor. The sequence goes on from JAAUZI010000008.1 coordinate 67,231, forward strand.
ACTCTTCCTCCCCGGTTCGCTCCAAATCACTGCCCAATTCTCACTGTGTCTTTATCTTAACACACTTACCCCGTTTTGCCAAGTGTTAATTTACAGAACAATCTCCAGCACGATAAACACCACACAGACCAGTATCCCCAGCGCCAGCGGAACACTCATGAGTCTGCCGCCCTTCACCTTCCGGCTGCGCCAGAGTTCCCTCAGGTCCTCCTTATGTCCCTCGCGCCCCGCAATCCAGGCCAGCACACAGCCCGCCAGCGGCGTGCTGCAAGTGGCGATGACCAGATAAACGCTGATAACCAGCAGCAGTTCCTCACCGCTCAGACTGCTCTCCGCCGCCTCCACCAGCTCACCCATGTCGCCGGCAGTTATGCCATCCAGCGCATACATCAGCACAGTGGACAGGCCGTTCACACAGAAGTGAGAGATAAACGCCGGGAGCATACTGCCGGTGGCCTCCACCAGCAAAGCCAGCGCAATGCCCATCACAAACGCATAGCATGCCTGATTCAGATTCATATGCATCAGTCCGAACAGCAGACTGCTCAGCAGCAGTGCCTTCCACCGGTTTCCCTGCTGTCGGTAGCTCTGGTAAATCACACCCCTGAAGGCAAGCTCCTCCGAGAAGGGACCATATACCGCTATACCCAGCAGCATCCCCCACAGGGGCAGCTGTGTAATCTGGATACTGAAACCCGCAACCGCATTGTCCACCACCAGCATGGAGACCGCATTCACCACCGTGATCAACGGCTCCAGCAGCAGAGTGAACAGCACTGTCATCAACGCCGTGGATATATGAACTTTTTTCAGTCTGCAAAAGCCCTTTGCCTTCGTCCCACCCGCCGCCAGAAACAGCACCGCCGGCAACCAGATCGTGATCTCGGACGCAATGATATTCAAAGCCATGTTCTGCACAATGACATTCATCAGCGGAACAAACGACACCAGCAGACTCAACCCCACGTGGGATACAACAATAGCCAGAAACATCCAGTTCGCTTTTTTCGTATTCATGTTCGTCGTATTACCTTTTCTGTTATCTGTATTTTTCCCGCTTTGAGCAGGCTGCCCACCGCACGTTTAAACTCGTTCTTGCTCATGCCGGTCTCCCGCAGAATAATGGCCGGGGAAACCTTGTCATTGAAGGGCAGCACTCCATCGTAGCCGTCTATGATGTCCAGCAGCCTCTCTGCGTCCTCCTGTGTCTGCAAGTAGCCCTTTTCCCGGATGCTCAGCACCAGTCTGCCGTCGGGCTGCACCCGGGTCACTCTGGCCCGCAGATCCTCGCCCAGCTCCACCTGTCCGTAGAGTTCCTTTTTGGGAATCAGGGCGGAGTACAAATTATCCACGGCCACAAACATCCCGAACTCATCGCTGGAGGCATAGGCCCTCCCCACCACCTGGTCATCCACATGATAGGGGCTGTCAGAACGCAGATTGTGATACACATTCATGGTGGCGCACAGACGCTCGCTCTTGTCTATATAGAGGGAGACCAACACCCTGTCCCCTTCCTTCACCTTCTTTACCTGCTGGCGAAAGGGCAGCAGCAGATCCTTTTCCAATCCCCAGTCCAAAAAAGCCCCTATCTTGCCAGTCTGCGCCACCGTGAGCTCCGCCACCTCGCCCATCATCAGTTTCGGCGTGTTAGTGGTGGCAATCCATCTGTCCTTGGAATCCTTGTATAGAAAGACCTCGATCTGTTCTCCCACAGCCGCCCCCGGAGGCACCTGCTTTAACGGCAACAGCACACGGTTCTCCGTGTCGTTGTGGCACTCTGCCAGATACACGCCGAAGTCCACTTTTTTCACAATATACAGAGTCTGTTTTTCTCCTAATCTCATCTTAACTCCCATCGGTTCGTCTCAGGGTTTCCCCGTAAATTCCACCACGGCATAGGGTTTCCCCTCCGGGCTTTGCAGCGATATAATGCAGCGGTCATCGCTGCTCACCACATAGGGAATCAGCTCGTCCCCCAAATGCGCCTGCATCTTGTACTCCGCGCGCAGCTGCCAGATGGCAAAATCCGCGGGAAGACTCTCCATCGCCATATCCACAAACTGCACATTGTTCACATGATTGTTAGTGTCCAAATGATGCTTTCTCACCAGAAACGGCTCTCTGCGCACGCCTTCCCCCGGCACGGCAATCTTTCTGTCGGCGTATTCCATGGGCAGCCGCTCATCCAGCACATACGCCTCTTTCATCCTCTCCGGGGGATGCGCCATAGTCTGCTCCTTCAAATTCAGCAGCGTCCACAGCGAGTTGGCCTGAGCAAGCATCTCCCCCTCCACGGTCTTCATGAAAAAATTGCGGTATCCAAAGCATCCCTTAAATGCATAGGGCAAAGTACCGATCTCCACCTCTTCGCAAAGTACCGGATATCGGTTCACTACAATCTGCCAGGAAGACAGCACCCACACTAAATTATTTTCCACCATATACAACCCGCCCACTCCCAGCGTTTCCGCCTGAAAAGTGGAACTGTCCTGAAAATAGTTCATCAGCGCCGCCAAAGTCAGTCTGGCATGGCTGTCACACTCGCTATATCGTATCCGACTGTTAAAAGTATACATAGCGCCCTCTCTTCCCCAATTTCATATCAAACTGATTATCGCACATCAAAACAGGCTTGTCAATCACACGCCCCAACTCATTACTCACGGGAAAATAAAAACGCCTGGCAGCACACACTGCCAGGCATCCCATACTTGTCTGGTTATTCTCTATCAAACTCTTCTAACCCACAGGCATCATAAAACGCTCTTTCTCCTCTTGCGTCAAATCAATCGGCGCAACACCTCTTTCTTTTGCATATATTATCAGTCCGCTCATATCCAATTTTACCTTTGGAATCTGACTTGGCATAATGGGCCCAGGTGTCCTGCTAAGGCTCTACTTATAATTCTTCATCTGTCCATTCATAATCATACACCTCCATCAACTCCTGTGCAGGCTTTTCATCAATGAAATTTCTATCTTCTTTCACTATCAGAGCCTGATTGCATCACCCGTAAATGGGTGTGCTTTTTCAAATTGAGAGGCTTCTTTACTAATGTCTGCTGGCGTTTTTACATCAAAATAATCCCTTTGCCATTTTGTATAATCAAATTTCTCGCGAATAACGACAGAAATAAAGCGTTCTGCTTCTACAATTCCCATCTGCTCCACCAGACACTTCATCCCTCTACTCATTATTTCGGCTGTGCTTTCCATCATAGAATCAGTCCTCCGTTTCCAAAACAAACTCAATCGGTGTAACCATTTTTATTTCTTTGCTTTTATATTTCAGTAATCTTGTATCCGTAGATATAAAGTATTCGCACTCTGCATAGATTGCCGAAGCCACATGACATGCATCTTTAAATTTGACCCCCGTCTTCATGATTTCAGCAGCTTTCTCTTCAATAACTGTCTGTCGCTCCATCCCTATATATGCATAAGTATTCGTATCAATAAAGTCAGAAATCGCATTTCGCCGCATTTCAAATGGATTATTCCCACATTCATATCGCAACATATATGATGTGATCAATTGAAGTTTCCCTTCTTTTATTAACGTCTGGATATGCAGCTTGGCCTGAGTTTCCATAGAGATTTTTAACTGGCTCTGATCATCATATGGTCTATTATAACAGCACATATCAAGATATATTCTCACTACCTTCACCTCATTCATAAAATTCATTCTTCTTAAGCCGCTCTGCCCAATTAGTATACCAACCTTTTCCGAAATTATATTTTTTTCAAAAAGCCTGCATATTTTATATGAATGACTTCTGTTTCTGCTGCAGTTTTTTATTAAATTATACTCTAAAATCTTTTAAAATACAACAGAAACAAAGAATTGTCGGGGGATTCCATGTCTCGGGAACGTGCCCCTGCAATGACCGCGCTCACAGACAAAAAGCGCGCCCGGCAGCATACACTGCCGGGCGCTCCATACAACAGCGCTACAAGGATTCGAACCTTGAAATGACGGAGTCAGAGTCCGTTGCCTTACCGTTTGGCGATAGCGCTATTTCCTAACTACTTGATGAATTATACACGAAGTATTTGCATTTTGCAATAGGAAAATACAAAAAATTTTAAAATATATTTTCTCCCTTAGGCACCGCTACACGCCAGTCATAGAATTCCGTTATAAAAAAATCTTCCAAAAAAGGCTCCACATCCGCAAAATAGATAATATAGATGGTATTCGTATCAATATTCTCATAATCTACACGGGTCTTGATATGCAAACCGTTCTTTTCAAAACTGGCCGGAGCCGGAAACTGATCATATTCAACATGTGCCAGATATTCTGTTGGCAGAGTCCCCGTAAACAGCAGAATCCGGGGCCATTGGGTAGCCTTTTCAGCAGCGATGTCCGTGATTCCCAGTTCCTCACTCTTCTCAAGCGCATACTCCACGCTCTCCTGCACTCCAGCCGCAAAATATGCCTCCGTCAATTCCTTATATCTGGTGTAGTAATCTCTCTGAAATAGCAGAAAACATACGCTGTAGCAACCCGCCACCGCTATCGTGGCACATTGGCCAATCCGTTTCTTTCTTTCAGTGATCCAGACAGTAATCCTCCATATCCCATAGGCTTCACACAAAACCAAGGGGATAAACAAACTGTTTGCCTGATGAACCCGCACCCTGACATACATACAGTTTATCACGCCGCACAGTACGCCCGACGCTACATAGAATTCGTAGGAAAATTCTCTCTTAACCATGTGGACAACCATCCGCAGAAAGAGAAGTATTGTGCCCAGCGCAATCATTATACGACCTATATCGTAAAAGAGTCCCCAGGGTTTCAGCACATCATACACATTGCCCGTGTTCTGCCACACCAGCATTCTCACGGCCGTCTTCAAACCGTCCACCATGTTCCACAGACTGAAAGATACCTCTCCGCCCCGAAACCCGCTGGTCTTGGGAATCGTCATAAACGGCAGCACGATCTCAGGCAGAACATTCATATTTACCAGCAAAAAGAGCAACAGGGGTAACGCCAGCAAAAACAGAACACACACCGACAGAAGAGTCCATTTGCTCAGACGTATTTTTTTGCCACGCAGTCCGTAGAGCGTCTGCAGGGCAAGCATAATGGGAACCAATGGCCAGATAACGGCATAGCAGTACAGGCTCATTCCGTAAAATAACGCCGACAGCAGAAAGTAACGTTGATCCTCCAGACCCTTAACAAAAAAGAGCAGTCCAAAAATCAGGAAACCCGGGGCAAGGTTGGCATCCAGCGCCCACCTGGACATCATTACATGCCAAGGACACACCGCCAGCAGGAACATCGCCCACAGACCCGCCTGACGTCCAAACATTCGGCGCATCAGGCAATAAACTGCCCATAGCGTAAACACAGCCACCAGCGCTTGGGGCAAACGACATAGATATATATTCCATCTGCCGCCGGTAAAAAGCATCAGAAGAACCAGCATCGAACTGTACATTGCACTCTGGCCATCTCCCCAGCTGGACATATATACCGGCATATACAGTCCTGCGGAATCTCGACCCTCGCAGTAGAGGTCGTACGCATTCAGAGCCACGAACGCCTCGTCTTGGTGAAATCCCCCTGGCACACTGCCCAGATACACAAGACGTACCACTGCGCCCAGCAAGAATATAACCGCCGGAACGATCCACTGTGGAATGCCTCTTTGCCCTGCTTTCATATCACCGCTCTCTCCTCTCTTTTGCAATTGTTTTCCTGGAGCAGGTTATCACTTTTGCCAATATTCGCCGGCATATCTATGCCGCAGTCCCCTACACCTCAAAAATCAGCTCTCCGTAGGAGGGAACGGGCCATACCTTCTTATCCACCAGCATCTCCAGTGCGTCCACGGGAATGCGCAGCGCATCCATGGCCTCCTTCACCGTATCCTTGTAAAAGAATGCCTGGGCCTTGACACCCTTTATATCCCCGGCCTGAGCCGTGGCCCTCTCCAGCTCCTTAAGCGCCTTTTTTGCGGCTGTCAGCTGCAGATTCACCTCTCTAAGCAGCTCCGTCTGCACAACGGGGTCCACCCCCGCCCCCCGCACCGCGATCACAGTGTCCGCCAGGGATTTGGTATAGCTTACCACCGCCGGGATATACTTTTTGTTGGCCATATTGATCATGGTCAACGCCTCGATATTGATCGTCTTGGCATAGGTCTCGTACAGGATCTCCTCCCGGGACTTCAACTCCACTCTGGTAAAGATACCGAATTTTTCAAACAGCCTGATGGCCTTATCCGTGGTAAGCGTACCCGCCGCCTCCACCATGGATCTGATATTGGGCAGCCCCCGGCGCTGTGCCTCCCTCACCCACTCTTCGGAATAGCCGTCGCCGTTGAAAATAATCCGCTGATGTCTGCCCATATATTCCTTGATCAGGTCATGCACCGCCAGCTCAAAATCCTTGCCCTCCGCCACTTCCCGCTCCAGGGTATCCGCCGCCTCGCAGAACGCCTCCGCCACAATGGCGTTCAGCGTGGTGTTGGGACTGGCGATGGAATCCGCGGAACCCACGGTGCGGAACTCAAACTTATTGCCAGTAAAAGCAAAGGGCGAGGTTCTGTTGCGGTCCGTGGCGTCCTTCTTAAAATCCGGCAGGGTGGACACACCGGTCTCCAGCTTACCGCCCTCGATCAGATGGGCCGCCTCTCCGGTCTCCACCAGCTGTTTTACCACATCGTCAAGCTGCTCTCCCAAAAACATAGAGATAATGGCAGGGGGAGCCTCGTTGGCGCCCAGTCTGTGATCATTGCCCACATCGGAGGCACTCTGGCGCAGCAGGTCCGCATGGGTGTCCACCGCCTTCATAATACAGGCCAGCACCAGTAAAAACTGAACATTGGCGTTGGGGGTGTCACCGGGGTCCAGCAGATTCATGCCGCTGTCCGTACAAAGGGACCAGTTGTCATGCTTGCCGGAGCCGTTTACCCCCGCAAAGGGTTTCTCGTGCAGCAAACAGGTCAGCCCGTGACGACCGGCCACCTTTTTCATGGTCTCCATGACCAGCTGGTTGTGATCCACCGCGATATTAGCGCTCTCGTATATGGGAGCCAGCTCATGCTGAGCCGGCGCCGCCTCATTGTGCTGGGTCTTGGCGGTAACGCCCAGTTTCCACAGCTCGATATTCAGATCCTTCATGTATGCGCCGATGCGCTCCCGGATGGTACCGAAATAATGATCCTCCAGCTCCTGTCCCTTGGGCGCAGGAGCGCCAAACAGAGTGCGGCCGGCAAAGATCAGGTCCTCCCGCTGCAGGTATTTCTCCCTGTCCACCAGAAAATATTCCTGCTCCGCTCCCACGCTGGCCACCACTCTGGTCGCCTCGGTGTCGCCGAACAGCCGCACAATGCGCAGGGCCTGCTGGCTGATGGCCTCCATGGAGCGCAGCAGCGGAGTCTTTTTGTCCAGGGCCTCCCCTGTGTAGGAGCAGAACGCCGTGGGAATACACAGAATCACGCCGGTGGCGTCCTCCTTCAGAAATGCGGGGGAGGTCATATCCCAGGCCGTATAGCCTCTGGCCTCAAAGGTTGCCCGCAGACCCCCGGAGGGAAAAGAGGAGGCGTCCGGCTCGCCCTTGATCAGCTCCTTGCCGGAGAATTCCAGCAGCATCCTGCCCTCGCTGTCCGGGTGGGACACAAACGCGTCATGTTTCTCCGCCGTGATACCGGTCAACGGCTGAAACCAGTGGGTATAGTGGGTTGCGCCGTTCTCCACGGCCCAATCCTTCATAGCCCTGGCCACCACGTCCGCCGTGGCCAGGGGCAGCTCTCCTCCCTGTTCCATCACCCGTCTCACCTCAGCAAATACCTGCATGGGCAGTTTCTCTTTCATCTTTCCCAGGGTGAACACTCTGCTGGCAAAAAGCTCCTCCACATTTATCATTTCGCTCATATGGCTTACTCCTTTTATTCTATATGTATACAGTCTCGCTCTTAACATACGATACCTTTTTTTCCGCAAAAAAGCAATACCTATACTCACTAACGATTAGATTTTCCTTTCCGCACAGTGCATGTTGCCCGATTATGCGACATGTGCTGTGCAGAAACCTAAAAATCTTAACGTTAGTCGGTACAATTACGCACCCGCAGCAGATCGTATGGCTCCGGGGTTTGAGACAGACGCAGCCAGATCGTCTCCCTTGCATGGGGACAGCTATCCACGGGCTGCATGCCGCCGTCATACATGGCCTCCACCGTGACATCCACATTGTCGCCGCCCGGTTTCATGACCTCGATGACGTCTCCCACGCAGAATTTGTTGCGCTGCTCAATGCGGGCCAGTTCTCGCCCGGACATAATCTCCTGAATGCATCCCAGATATATATATTCATTCACATAAGTACTATTGTCATAGATCTGATTGTTTTCGTCCGGCTTTCCAAAATAAAAGCCTGTGGAAAACCTGCGGTATGTACATTTGGATATCTCCGCCCGATACCATTCGCTGTTTAGTCTGTATTTTTCCTCACTCTCAAAAAAATCATCTATGGCCTTCCGATAGGTTCTGGCCACCGCCGCCACATACAGGGCGGTCTTCATACGTCCCTCGATCTTAAAACTGTCAATGCCCGCCGCCGTCAGCTCCGGGATGTAATCAATCATACACAGATCCCGGGAGTTAAAGATAAATGTTCCCCGATCGTTCTCATACACCGGCAGATATTCCCCCGGCCGAGTCTCCTCCGCCACCGCATACTTCCAGCGGCAAGGATGGGTGCAGGCCCCTTTGTTGGCGTCCCGCCCAGTAAAATAATTGCTCAGCAGACAGCGTCCGGAGTAGGAAATGCACATGGCTCCGTGAACAAAGCTCTCGATCTCCATCTCCGCGGGAATATGACGTCTTATCTCCCCAATCTCCGCCAGAGACAGTTCCCGGGCGGACACCACTCTCTTTGCCCCCAACTGCCACCAGAACAGATAGGTCTGATAGTTGGTATTGTTGGCTTGGGTAGAAATATGTATCTCCGCCTCCGGCCAGACCTTTCTGGCGATAGAAAACATACCCGGATCAGCGATAATCAGGGCGTCCGCACACTGGGGCCGCATGTCCCGCAGCTCGGCAAAGTACCGCTCCGCCCCCTCCAGATCCCCGTTGTGAGCCAGAATATTGGCCGTCACGTAGACTTTGACTCCGTGGCTATGGGCAAAGGCAATCCCCTCCGCCATCTCCTCCATGGAAAAATTTTTGGCCTTGGCCCGCAGACCAAAGGCTTCTCCACCGATATATACCGCATCCGCTCCAAATATCACCGCCGTCCGCAGCACCTCCAGGCTGGAGGCGGGAACCAGCAATTCCGGTTTTTTACGCTCCATATTGCACTCCCATCACAAATAGCATGTTCCCTGTCTGTCCGACTCTATCGCTTCACACTCAGCGTGACCCCGTCCCCCACCGGCAGTATACAGGTCTCCAACAGGGGATGGTGCGTCAGCTCATAGAGATATTCCCTCATTCTGGCGTGTATGGTTCGGTTCCGGCGTGTCACCGCAAACCGGGACTCCACCACATCCCCATCCTGCAGCACATTGTCCGACACCAGCAGTCCGCCCTTCGTCAGCAGTCGCAGAATGTCAGGTAAAAAGTTGATATACTGCCCCTTGGCCGCATCCATAAAGATCAAATCGTAGACGCCGTCCAGCTCCTTTAAGACCTCCGCCGCATCCCCCGGTAGCAGCGTGATCTGCCGCTCCCGTCCGGCTCTGGCAAAATTCTCTCTGGCCACGGGAATCCTTTTTTCATATTTTTCAATGGTGGTGACATGGCAGCCCTCCGGCCCGTACTCACTCATGAGCAGCGCCGAAAAGCCCACTGCGGTCCCCACCTCCAATATCTGCATGGGGCGGCACATCGCCAGCAGAAATTTCATGAGGCTCTGCGTCTCCCTGCGGATAATAGGCACCTCCGCCGCCAGCGCCTCACTCTCCAATTTGTCCAAAAAAGGCGTGTTGCCTTTATCAAACGAGTTAATAAAGGCAACCATTCTCTCATCCGCTATCATATTATTCAGCTCCTTCAGGAACTGCATCGCCGTCAGGCTCATTATCGGGATCGGTGACGTCCGAAGGCAGAGCATCCATGTCCTCCGGCGTCGGCTGCTCCACCACCGGCTCCTTGGTCATGGCCTCCATCATCTCCTCCACCGTCATGGCGGTACTCAGCTCAAAATCGCCCGTCTTCAGGTTATTTCTGAATTCCGAGCAATAGTACTGCACCACGAACAGTCTGTCGTCCCGAATCAGTCCCTTGCTCAAAAAAAGCTGTCCCATCTCCTTGGGCGACATATCCTCCGTGATCGTCACACTGACCACCCGGCCTTCCCCGGCTGATATGGCAGGCTCTTCAAAGACTCTGTACCCATAGTCATATGCCATAATCGCCCCGCGGTAAATCAACATAATTATAAATACCGCCGCCGCCACCTTCAATATTGTGCCGCATACCGCAGCAATCAGACTTTTTATGCTCATGTCCGTATCACCTACTCTGTCTCCTGAATTCTACTCAAAGTTCAACGCTTCCGTGATATTGAAATTGATCTGCTGAATCGTGCGGCACAGGGCCAGTTCCGCCGCCAAAAAGTCCGACACCAGCGGATTCTCTCGAAAGTCCAGGTATTCCCGCTCAAACAACTCGATCCTTTCAAATGCCATGTCTCCGACGCTCTGCATCATATAGTTCTTCCTGCGATACTCATCGATCTGTTCCTTCAGTCCGGGATGCTGTTTTACCGTCTCCAGAGCCGTCAGGTATTTACCGTATACCTCCGACTCCCTGAGTGCGGTGCTCAATGCCTCCACAGCCTGATCTAAACGCCCTTCCAGCCTCATAATCCTAACTCCTCACTGCTTTATCCAAACGTTTTATCTTCTATACTTCCATAATGATGGGCAGGATCATGGGGCGCCTCTTGGTCTTTCTCCAGACATATTCGCCCAGCACATCCTTCGTGGTGCTCTTCAGCTTGCCCCAGTCCGTGATTCCTCTGTCAATGCAGCCACAGATAGCGCTGTCCACCACCTGGTGGGCCTCCTCCATCAGTTCATCCGATTCCCTCACATAGACAAAGCCCCTGGATACGATATCCGGCCCTGCCACCAGCTGGCCGCTGTACTTGTCCAGGCTCATGACCACAATCAGAATTCCGTCCTCAGCCAGGTGCTGTCTGTCGCGAAGCACTACATTGCCCACATCTCCCACTCCCAGACCGTCCACCAGAATGCTGCCCACAGGCACATGGCCGATGACGCTGGCTTTGTTCTCGTCCATCTCCAGCACATCGCCGGAGGACAGGATAAAGATATGCTCCTTGTCAATGCCCAGATTCTCCGCAATCTTGGCCTGGGCCTTCAGATGCTTATACTCACCATGGACAGGCACCGCATACTTGGGATGCACCAGCGTATAGATCAGCTTGATCTCCTCCTGGCAGGCATGTCCCGACACATGGGTGTCCTGGAAAATCACATCCGCACCCTTGCGCAGCAGCTCGTTGATAATCCTGGTCACGGCTTTCTCATTGCCCGGTATGGGGCTTGAAGAGAAAATAACCGTGTCTCCGTGGCCTATGGTGATTTTCTTGTGCATGTTGCTGGCCATACGGCTCAAAGCCGCCATGCTCTCCCCCTGGCTGCCGGTGGTGATGATCACCTGCTGCTCATCGGGGTAATTCTTCAGCTGGTCAATCTCAATCAGCGTATTTTCCGGGATACTGATGCAGCCAAGGTTAATGGCCGTCTCAATGACATTCACCATACTGCGGCCTTCCACCACCACCTTGCGTCCAAACTTGTAGGCAGAGTTGATGATCTGCTGTACCCGGTCCACGTTAGAGGCGAAAGTTGCAACGAATATACGTGTGTTTTTATGCTCCTCAAACAGGGTGTCAAAGGTCTTTCCCACCGTCCGCTCGGAGGGGGTAAAGCCCGGGCGCTCTGCATTGGTGGAGTCGCACATCAGCGCCAGCACACCCTTTTTGCCGATCTCAGCAAAGCGGGCCAGATCAATGGCGTCGCCAAACACAGGGGTGTAATCCACCTTGAAATCCCCTGTGTGCACCACCGTTCCCGCCGGGGAGTAAATGGCCAGGGCCGCCGCGTCCACGATACTGTGGTTGGTCTTGATATACTCCACCCGGAATTGTCCCAGGTTGATGGACTGTCCGAATTTCACCAGCTTGCGCTTAGTCCCCTTCATCAGGTTATGCTCTTTCAGCTTATTCTCAATAATGCCCATAGTAAGCCGGGTGGCGTATACAGGCACGTTAATCTCCTTCAATACATAGGGCAACGCGCCAATATGGTCCTCATGTCCATGGGTAATCACAAAACCCTTGACCTTGTCCACGTTGTCCTTCAGATAGGTGATGTCCGGAATCACCAGGTCAATACCCAGCATATCGTCCGCCGGGAACGCCAGTCCGCAGTCCACCACAATAATACTGTCCTCGTACTCAAAGGCAGTAATGTTCATTCCGATCTGCTCCAAACCTCCCAAAGGGATAATCCTCAGTTTGGACGCACTTTCACTTATATTTTCTTTTCTCCTATTCAATGATATTCCTCCAATTTAAAGTTACGCTTATTCCCTGCAAATACACAATGCAAGAGCTTGGTAGCGGGCCATATACCCTACACGAATTTTACGTCTTCCAGCATGTTCTCAAACACGCCCGCAACTGCCTGCAGCTCCTCGTCGTCCGATACGATGACAAACACGCTCTCCTCTTCTCCGTCCTTGGACACGTCCTTGAGAATCAGGGCCTCCCCGTCGCCCTCCTCAAAATCCGTCACCAAGATATAGCTCTGGCCGCCGATTCTGGTCTGTTCCAGCACAAAAAAATCCACCGGCGCCTCACCATCGGGATTAAAGGTGACTTTTTCCAATTTACTCAATTTATTTCCTCCTGTTGCCATAGAGCCACGCTCCAGGCAGATATTCGTTCCTATTCGGACACGTTCTCACTCGATCAAATGCGTAACGGGTGCTAAGCTCGAGCCGAATTACATTCGGCAAACCTCGCAGGGGTTGCTTGCAACCCCCGCACCAACGCATTTGTACGGTCCGCATAGGAACGAATACCTGTCTGGAGCTGGTTTCCGACTCAAATACAAAATAACTGACCTGCCTAGTGTACTGTACCGTTCACTTTCAAACAAGTCATTTTGCGAAATGTGAATGGTACAATATGTTAGCGTTCTGTATCCGCTCTGCTGCGGTCCAGATAGCCCTGCAATATCAGGCTTGCGGCAATCATGTCCACATAGTCCTTGCGGTGTTCTCTGCGGATACCGGCCTCCATCATGGCCTTGTCCGCCGCCACTGTAGTCAGTCTCTCGTCCCACATTGTCACAGGCAAGCCTGTCCTGCGCTCCAGCCCCGCCTTAAACTCTCTGGTCAGCTCTGCCCGCTCTCCCTCCGTGGCATTCATGTTCTTTGGCAGTCCCAACACGATCTGCCCCACCTGATATTCCACAATCAGTTCCTCAATTCTGGCATAGGTCTGACGCAGCTTGTTCTCCTCCTTGCGCCGGATAATCTCCAGTCCCTGTGCTGTGATACCCAGCGGATCACTGACGGCTACCCCCACCGTCTTTGATCCGAAATCAAGCCCCATGATACGCATACTTTCCCCCTGCGAATTGTGTCGTCTTACCTTATTCCTGCACATGGCAGGTGAATCCTCGCCGTCCCCCGCGGTCTACGCATGCCACTGGTTATGGCGGATATACTCGGTCAGCAGCTCCTCCACGATCTCATCGCGCTCCACCCTCATAATCAGGCTGCGCGCGCTCTTGTGGCTGGTGATATACGTCGGGTCCCCGCTCATGATATAGCCTACGATCTGATTCACCGGGTCATAGCCCTTTTCTGTCAGCGCTTCATATACGGTGGAAAGGATTACTTTTACACCGGTCTCTGGTTCTGTCTGTACTTTGAAGTATTGTGTATTTCCTAAATCCTGCATATGTCCTCCACGAATGTATACTGCTATTTTCTAATCATACCCTATTTGTCAGAAAATTTCAAGTCAAAGCTGCACCGCTTCCGCCAGTAATACCTCGTCCGTGAGAAAATCCTTGATTCGCACGCGCAGACAGCTGCCCTGCAGCGATTCCTCCCCGGGCAGCGCCACCCGGACATAGTCTCTGGTATAGCCGACCCGGCAGAGACCTGCCGCCGTATCCCTGGTCTCCTCAAACAGCACCTCAACGTCCTGTCCTATGTATCTGCTGCGGAAAGCTTTGGACTGTGTACGCTCCAGCTGCTGCAGCTGGCTGCTGCGGCGTGTTTTCACCGCGTCCGTCAGCTGGTCCGGCATGCGGTCAGCCGCGGTACCCCTGCGGCGGGAGTACTTAAAAATATGCATCTCGTAAAAACCCACTTGCTCCAAAAAGCGTCGGCATATCTCAAAGTCCTCCTCCGTCTCTCCGGGAAAACCAACGATCACATCGGTGGTGATGGCGGGCCGGTCAAAGGCGCGGCGCAGCAGTTCCACGCTGTATAAGTATTCCCCGGCAGTATATCGTCTATTCATCCGTTTCAAAGTGGCGTCACAGCCGCTCTGCAGAGACAGGTGAAAATGGGGACACAGCTTGTCACAGGCCGCCAGCCGGGACACGAAATCCTCCGTCACGATCCGGGGTTCCAAAGAACCGAGCCGTATCCGTTCAAGACCCTCCAGTCCCTGCAGCTCCTCCACCAGCTCCGCCAGACCGTACTCTCCGGTCTGCTCTCCCTCCGTCCGACCGAGGCCGTAGGAGCTGATATGTATTCCCGTGAGTACCACCTCCCGGTAGCCCGCCGCCACCAGGCCCCGCACCTCCCGCAGTATATCCTCCCTGCGGCGGCTGCGCACCCGCCCTCTGGCATAGGGAATGATACAATAACTGCAAAACTGATTGCAACCGTCCTGAATCTTGACATAGGCCCTGGTATGCTCCGCCGTCTCCCTCAGCTGCATCTCCTCGTACTCACATGCCTGACCGATATCTATAATTGTGCTGCCGCCCAGGGTCTTGTCAGCCCGTGCGCTCTCTTCCTCACTCAGATACTTCTCCAGAATCTGAACAATGTCTTTTTTCCGATTGTTGCCGATAGCCAGGTCGATACCCTCATCTCTGAGCGCCTCCTCCTGCCCGGTCTGGACATAGCAGCCCATGGCCACTACCAGCGCCTGAGGATTCAGCGCCCTGGCGCGATGCAGCATCTGCCTGCTCTTGCGGTCCGCAATGTTTGTCACCGTACAGGTATTGATGATATAAATATCGGCTTTTTCCTCAAATGGTACAACATTGTAGCCCTTTTCTCGAAAAATTTGTTGCATATAATCCATCTCATAGGAATTGACCTTGCAGCCCAGATTGTGAAATGCTATATTTTTCATGGTATTCCCCGCTTTTTTTGTATCCTTTTTTCCTTGACTTTTATTGGTACTGCCATTAATATGTAAGCAAAGGTTAATATGAAGGAGGTAAAAAAATGAAGACAGTGCAGATTTCTTTAAATTCCATCGACAAGGTTAAGTCTTTCGTAAACGATATCACCAAGTTTGACTATGACTTTGATCTGGTGTCCGGCAGATATGTGATCGATGCCAAATCTATCATGGGTATTTTCAGCCTGGACCTGTCCAAGCCCATCGACCTGAATATACATGCCGAGGACAATGTCAATGACGTGTTGGCAGCATTGGCACCCTACACTCTGTAATATCATACATTCAATCATTACGGCCCGGGCGTGTACGCACCGGGCTGTAATTTATTCCGACACTATAATCAGTTCGTCCGTCTCCAGGGCCGTCTTCATCATCTCGCCCAGCTTTTCCTCCATATGCTTTTCATGCTTGCGAATGATTTTCACATTGGGCTTGGTCACCGGGTGCTTGGCCACAAAGATGGTACAGCAGTCCTCAAAGGGCTGTATGGAGGTCTCATAGGTGTCGATCTTTTTTGCCACCTCCACGATCTCCTCCTTATCAAAGCCGATCAGCGGACGGTACACCGGCAGCTCGCACACCTCGTTGGTGGCAATCAGAGAACTCATGGTCTGGGAGGCCACTTGGCCGATGCTCTCACCGGTGACCAGCCCCAGGCACTGTGTCTCCCCAGCGATCGCCTCCGCAATCCGCATCATATAGCGCCGCATGATGATGGTCAGCTCCTCATGAGGGGCGTTCTCGTAGATATACATCTGAATATCCGTGAAATTGATCACATGCAGGTAAATCGGACCCGTATAGCGGGAGACCAGCCTGGCCAGATCCACCACCTTCTGCTTGGCGCGGTCACTGGTGTAGGGCGGCGCGTGAAAGTAGACGGCGTCGATTTTGACGCCCCGCTTGGCGATCATATAACCGGCCACCGGAGAATCTATTCCGCCGGACAGCAGCAGCATGGCCTTTCCGCCGGTGCCCACGGGCATACCGCCGGGGCCGGGAATGATCTCGGAGTACACATATATTTTCTCCCGCACCTCAATATTCAGCAGAATATCAGGCCGATGTACATCCACATGCATATTGGGGCACGCATCCAGAATCGCCTCGCCCATGTCCCGGTTGATCTCCATGGAATCCTTGGGATAATTCTTGCGGCTGCGCCGGGCATTGACCTTAAAGGTTCTGTTCCCGTCCGGGTACATCTCCTTCAAATATGCCACCACTCTCTCGCAGAGCTTTTCCCAGCCCTCGTCCTCCACATAGATTACCGGACAGATGCCCCATATGCCAAACACTTTCCTGAGGCGTTCCACGGTCTCGTCAAAATCAAACTCGCCCTGGGCCTCCACAAAAATACGTCCCATGGTCTTGCGTATCTCAAAGTCGCCCTCACATTTTTTCAGAGCGTATTTGATCTGCCGGATCAATGCGTCCTCAAACAGATAGCGGTTCTTTCCCTTTATGCCGATCTCAGCATACTTGATTAAAAATGCAGTAAACATATTTCTCCTCTTATTTTAGTCCCGCGTCTTCCCTGCAAACACACAGGGCCGGCGATCAATTTCCGGCCGCTTGGGCGTCCGTACATTGATCGGCGCGTTTTTCGGGAAGACGCTGTTTTTTAGTCCCGCGTCTTCCCTGCAAACACACAGGGCCGGCGATCAATATCCGGCCGCTTAGGCGTCCGTACATTGATCGGTGCGTTTTTCGGGAAGACGCTGTTTTTTAGTCCCGCGTCTTTCCTGCAAACACACACAGGTCCGGCGATCAATATCCGGCCGCTTAGGCGTCCGTACATTGATCGGTGCGTTTTCCGGAAAGATGCTGTTTTTGAGTTCCGCAGTGGTTTTAATATCCGGGGCCGAGGACCATGGCCCACAGCCCCAGTTTCTCATCTGCGCGTGTATTTCCTCAACATAGGAATCATATCATACATTGTGCTCAATGTATAGTCAATTTCTTCTCTGGTGGTGTAGACGGAAAAACTGAAACGGATGGTATTGTCCCACAGCTCTCTGGGCAGTTTCATGGCCTTCAGAGTGGCCGAGGTCTGCGGCTTGTTGGAGGCGCAGGCGCTGCCCGCAGAGACATAGATTCCCTTTTCCTCCAGCGCGTGCAGCATCACCTCGCTGCGGACACCGGCGATGGAAACGCTGACCACATGGGGCGCCGTAGCCCGGCAGCCCTCCTCGGGAATACCGTTGATCCGAATGCCTTCCAACCGGCTGATCTGCCCTACAAAATATTCCTTCAGTTCGTACAGCCGATGCACGTCCTCGTCCAGATGGGCATATACCAGCTCCGCGGCCTTGGCCATGCCAGCGACGCCGGGCACATTCTCCGTGCCAGAGCGCATGTTTTTCTGCTGTCCGCCACCGTGAACAATGGGCTGGAGTTTGACACCCTCCCTCACATAGAGAAAGCCCACACCCTTGGGGCCGTGAATCTTGTGGCTGCTGACCGACAACAGATCAATCTGCATCCGCCGGGGCAGTATCTTGAATTTGCCGAATCCCTGTACTGCGTCCACATGAAAGAGGATCGCCGGATTCATTTTTTTGATCAGCTCTCCCGCCTCCTGAATGGGCTGCAGTGCGCCCACCTCATTGTTGGTGTGCATGATGGACACCAGGATCGTCTCAGGCCGGATTGCCGCCTCCAGATCCCGCAGGGAAATCCGTCCCCAGGCGTCCACCGGCAGATAAGTGACCTGAAATCCCTGCCCTTCCAGATACTGCATGGGCTGCAGCACCGCAGGGTGCTCTACCTGGGTGGTAATCAGGTGGTTGCCCCGTCTGCGGCCGGCCATGGCGCAGCCGATCAGAGCCATATTGTCCGCTTCTGTACCTCCGGAGGTAAAAAATATCTCCTTTGTCTGCACTTTCAGAATGCCCGCCAGGGTCTCTCTGGCGTAGCGCAGATACTGCTCCGCCTCCATTCCCTTGCGGTGCAGGCTGGAGGGATTGCCGTACTCTTCACACATGATTTTTGTGACCAGTTCCGCCACCTGGGGGAGCGCCCTCGTGGTTGCGGAATTATCTAAATACACTTCCATTTATTTCTCCCCTCTCCGCCCCATAAAGGGACGAGCGCACAAAGCTGCTGGTTTCTATAAACTATCATATGCACCAGAACTTTGTACTGCGCCTGCGCCGGGCGGTTCTCTCACCGCTCCAGCCGGTATATCAGCCAGGACAGCACAGTCATTCCCGCGGTCTCGGTCCTGAGAATCCGCCGCCCCAGCGTAATGGGAGTCGCTCCCGCCGCCATGGCGGTCTCAATCTCCTCCTCCTCAAAGCCGCCCTCCGGCCCGATAAAAACAGCTATATCCCGACCCGGCTCCAGCCCCTCTATCAGTTCCCGGGTTTTGTCCATATCCTCCGCCAGCTCGTAGGGAATCAGTTTCACCGGAATATCCCGCACATATTCCAGGGCCTGTTTCCAGTCCATGACCTGCTGCACCTGGGGTATCACTCCCCTCTTGCTCTGCTTTGCCGCCGCCTGGGCGATGGCCTGCCAGCGGGACACCTTTGCCGCCGCCTTTTTCTCGTCCAGCCTGACCACCGATCTGTGGGTGGCCACCGGTATTACCTGATACGCTCCCAGCTCCACCGCCTTCTGGACGATCAGTTCCATCTTGTCCGCCTTAGGCAGGCCTTGGAACAGATATATCCGGGAGGGCAGCTCCGCTCCGTCCTCCTTGACAAACCGGAGTTCACAGCGTATGACATCCTCCTCAAGCGCCACTATCCCGCAGCGGTACTCCCTGCCGTCCACGCCGTTGCTGACAGCCAGCTCCTGGCCCACCCGCATGCGCAGCACATTTTTGATATGATTCACGTCTCCACCCCGAATCAGGATCTCCTTGCCCTGAATCTGCTCCGACTCCACAAAAAACTGATACATTTAGTTTCTCCTGTCTCACTGCTGCGGCTTTTGGGCGGTGACAGATACCCACTCTCCCTGGTAAGTCACCTCCAGCACCTTCATGCCCGCCGCCTCCACTGCCTCACGCACGGTCTGTTCCTTATCGTCGATAATGCCGGAGGTGATATAGATGCCGCCGGGTTTTAAGTGGTCCACAATCACCGGTGTCAGCGGCACCAGCACATCCGCCAGAATGTTGGCCGTCACAATATCATAGCACCCGTAGCCGATCCGCTCCCCCAGCGCTCTGTCGGTGATAATATTGCCGATCAGCAGTTCAAAGTCCGCCGGGTCTATCCCATTGGCACGGCAGTTGTCGGCCACCGCATCCACGGCACATATGTCAAGGTCTGTGCCCAGAGCATGCTCCGCCCCGAACATCAGCGACAGGATTGCCAGAATACCGCTTCCGGTGCCCACATCCAACAGCCGGGTTCCGGAAACCACATGCTTTCTCAGCTGCCGAATACATAGCTGGGTGGTCTCATGCATACCGGTTCCAAAGGCAGTGCCCGGATCTATGTGCAGTACCATTTTGGAATCGTCCTCGGGCTGTATGTCCTCCCAGGAGGGAATCACCAGGATGTCATCGATGTAAAACTGGTGAAAATACTGTTTCCAGTTGTTGATCCAGTCTATATCCTCGGTCTCGTCCACCGTGACAGTCCCCTCGCCGATATCCATGAAACACCGTATCTCCTCCAGCTCCTGTCCCACTTTTTTCAGAAGAGTCTCCACATCCGTGTTCTCCCCCTGCACCTCCAGGCTGCCGTCATCCTTCTTTTCCACAAAAAAACTCAGATAGGCGATGCCGTCATCCTCCGGCTCATCCGGCAGAATATCCACAAACATCTGCTCCTTCTCCAGTGCCGTCAGCGGCACCTTGTCCTCGATCTGTGCGCCCTCCAGACCGATGTCATACAGAGAACTGATAATCATATCCTCAGCTTCCGTCACAGTCTTAATCCTGAACTTCACCCATTTCATATAAATCTCCAATCTTATATTATTCCGAAGTTCATTGTACAATCTATTAAAAAACCTGTCAAATACTAATTCATATGGTTGCATTACCCGCCGTTTTGATGCATACTTAGAGGTAGAAAATATCCTCGGAAACAGAAAGGAGCCGTCATGAAACTGACCAACGAAGAACAGGAACAGGCTTTTCGGGAGTGGATGCGCAAGCAGTACAACGATGAGGGAATGCGCCGCTACACGGACAATGCCATTATCGCCTACTCCCACGCGCTGCGGACGGCATGCAGACAAATGGAGCCTTATGTAGCCGGAAACCTATTTTTCTACAAAAATGGATACGAATTCGACACGGTGTACGAGCAGCTGCAAGGAAAGGCGGAATTCAAAAAGGCCAACGAAACCTATGGCAATGGCACACTGTCTGCGGCCATACAGCTCTACCAAGCCTTTCTGCACAACGGGGACGCCGCGCCGGCCCCGGAGGTCTCCGCGCCCTTTTACCTGAAACAGGAGATTGACAGCGACGGCTACGACGACGACCAGGGACTGGATTTTCGCTATGAGGAGGTGCCCATGACCCCTCTCCAGAAAATCTACTATGGCGCTCCCGGCACCGGCAAATCCTACCGTGTGAACAAAATGATAGAGCGGGAGTATCCCGTGCCGGAAGAGAGAGACGCCCATTGCAAGCGGCTGATTTTTCACCCCACCTACAGCTATCAGGACTTTATCGGCAGCATCAAGCCCCTGATTACGCTGGACCGGCCTCTGGACTATATCTTTGCTGCCGGACCTCTGACCCTTCTGCTGAAGGAAGCGTTCATGCATCCGGCGGAAAAATATTATCTGGTCATCGAGGAGATCAACCGGGGCAATGCTCCTGCTATCTTCGGAGATCTGTTCCAGCTGCTGGACCGCCAGAGCTGCGGCAAATCCGAGTACGCAGTAGCCAACAATGACATGACGGCCTTTTTCTCCCGGGACCCGGGGCTGAAAAAACTGTTTATGGAGGGAAAGGTCTGGTTTCCTGCCAACTTTAACATACTGGCTACCATGAATACGGCGGACGAGAATATCTTTGTGCTGGACAACGCTTTCAAGCGCCGTTTTGCGCTGGAGTATGTGCGGATCAGCTTTGATGACCTGCCCCAGGAGTGGAGTCATCCCTATGACACCTTTGCGGGCAGAAAGCCTCTGACCGCCATCTTTCAGGACACTCCGCTGGAGGACTACGCAAGTCAGCTGTACTACGAGGGGCGCCTGTCCCGAGACTGGCCCACCTTTGCCCGGCTGGTCAACAGGATTATCGACATGGTCAACCGGCAGGAGCTGCAGGAGATGGGCAAGCGCTCCGACGCCGCCCGATACCATCTGTCCCGAATCCCTGAGAACAAAAAACTGGGGCCCTTTTTCGTGTCCGAGGCCGACCTGTGCCAGCGGGATACATTTATCAATAAGGTGATTTTCTATCTGAAACAAGATGTGTTTCCGGATCATCCCCACTACTTAAGCGAGTCCTATGAAGAGCTGTACCTGACTTACCAGGAGGATGAGGCGGATCTGTTTGAACTGCTGCGATAAAAATTTTATGCCGTACTCAGAAATTTTCAAATTCTGGTACGGCATAAATGCTAATTTCTTTCATTTAGGTACAATTGAACCCTGCTGTCTATGGCATTTGCCACGTCCTCAGCTTGTTTCTCTCCATAGAAAAAGGGAAACGCCTCCTCTTCAATAATATCCCAGATGTCGTTCTGCCACTGATAGTAAATGGAATGTTCTAACATCTCCCAGAAGATTGACTCGTCCTCCTGGGTCATAAGATCAGGCTTTAAAAAAATGTCCCCTCTTTCATATCCCGTGTTTTCATCTAATACCTCTTCTTGGGCCTCTTTCCACAAGGTCTCCAGAAAACTTTGTTTTACTGGAAAATTTCCATTTCCAATCACCAATTTGCGTTGCGTTTCATCAGATAACAGATAAAGCAGAAAATCTTTTGCGCCCTCTTTGTGGTCGGATGCGGCATTAATATAAATACTTTGGACCCATAATTCATATACTCCTCCTTGAGGACTGGGATATCCCATATAAACGGGAGTTCCTTCAAACAATTCTCTACAATAACTGAAACTGTTAAAATCATTGATGAACAATGCTGTACAAAACTGTTCTCCTGATGCCAAGCGTCCGGAATCCTGCTTTTCCGGTTGAGGGTCCGAATACCTCTTTGCAAACTCCAGCATCTCGATGAATTCCGACTGTTCAAAGGAACTGATACGCTGCTCTTCATCCACAAACAGCTGGATACCTCCCATTCCCACACCCAACACATTCAGCACATATAACCCGGCTTTTTCTTTTGTCCAGCCATATGGGGCTTTAATAAACAAGGATACCTCTCTGTCCTGCGCTGTCTGCATGCAATAGTCCTTCGTCCAATTTTCTATATCTGTTGCCATCTGAGGCGAAGTGACCATTGTCCCCAGACTAAAGGAATAGGGCACCCCATATAATCTTCCGTTTACCCGGTTGGCCTCCGCCACATTGCTGACAATATCCCCCTGCTCGGTTAGGAAATCTGTCACATCCAGAAATACTCCCGCCTCCGCATAGGGTTTCATATCAATCCGTTGAAGTGCTGTACTAGTTAGAAGGTCTGGCCCACCTCCATTAGTGAGTTCCAACTGTATACGGGTGCGCTGGTCATCGGGAGAAGTTTTGTTATCAAATTCCACCAACACGATCTCATAGCGGTCACTCTGGTTATTATAGTCTGCAACGACTTCCTGCATGGTAACACTGAAAGTACTTGCACACAGTCGCACTTCCTCTCTGCCATTCTCATTGAGTACGGGCTGGAAGTCACTGTCTGATATCATATTCTCGTTGCCGCATCCACCAAGCACACAAAACATCAAAACCGCAAACAAAATCTTTGTTCTGCCATCTTTCATGAGATTTCCTTCCTGTTATATACATTTGAGAGCTGTCGCACTAGCTAAAAATTTTTAGCTAAGCAACAGCCCTCTTTTTACCCTGTTTTAAGGCTTGATTATCGTTATAGGCGCTTTTTCTCCCCTAGCGCCGCATTTATTTCCAAAACTTTTTCTTTTTATCTTTGCCTTCCTTGCCATCCTTTCCGTCGCCGGATTTGTCCTCCTTCTCCAGCTTTTTTGCCGCGTTCAGGCTGTCGCCGCTCTCTGCGTCAAACTGACGCAGCAGCTCCTTGGCCTCGTGAGAAAGTCTGTCGGGCACCTCCACCACCAATGTCACATAATGGTCGCCCCGCACCTCCTTGTTGCGCAAGGTCGGCACACCCTTACCCTTGAGGCGCACCTTGGTGTCCGTCTGGGTGCCGGGTTTCACATCGTAAATTACCTTGCCATCCACGGTGTCAATGACAATCTCACCACCCAGCGCCGCCACGGCAAAGGAGATGGGCACAGTGGAGAAAATATTGTAATCCTGCCTCTGGAAAATGGGATGACGTCCCACCACCACTTCCACCAGCACGTCTCCGCGGGCGCCTCCGTTCGTTCCCGGCTCACCCAGACCGGGCAGACGCTTACACTGTCCGTTGTCGATACCGGCGGGAATATCCACGGCATAGCGTTTCTTCATGGGCACATAGCCGGTCCCACGACAGTCCACACACTTTTCCTTAATGATCTTACCGGTTCCCTGGCAGTCCGGACATGCCTGCACATTCCGCACGGTTCCGAAAAAGGACTGGGAGGTGAACACAACCTGGCCCTTGCCGCCGCATTTAGAGCAGGTCTCCGGGCTGGTTCCCGGCTTGGCGCCGCTGCCGTTACAGGTCTTACAGGTCTCCTTTACAGTCAGCTCGATTTCTTTTTCACAGCCGAATACGGCCTCCTCAAAAGTAATCCGAAGGCTGGTACGCAGATTGGCGCCCTTCATGGGACCATTGTTGGCGCTCCTGCTGCGGCCGCCAAAGAAATCACTGAATATATCACCGAATATGTCGCTGAAATCGGCGCCGCTGAAGTCAAACCCACCTGCGCCGCCCGCACCGCCCTCAAAGGCCGCATGGCCAAACTGGTCATACTGACGTCTCTTGTCCGGATCACTCAGAATAGCATATGCCTCGGATGCTTCCTTGAATTTCGCTTCCGCCTCCGCATTTCCCGGATTCACGTCCGGGTGATATTTCTTGGCCAGGGCGCGGTATGCCTTCTTGATCTCTGCGTCGTCCGCATTCTTCCCTATGCCCAGGACCTCATAATAATCACGTTTCTGCTCTGCCATAAGTATGACCTCCTAACAACTCCACACGAAGAATGGCCCATTATGAGCCATTCTTCGATGCAAGACAAAAATCTGTACTTCCCGCTTATACTTCTCTGAAGTCTCCGTCGATAACATCATCCTCGGGAGCGGAAGATGCGCCTGCCTCAGGTCCTGCGCCGCCGCTGAAACCGCCCATGTCGGGACCGGCCTGACCGCCCTGCGCCTGCTGCATGTTCTCATACATCTTCGTGAACAGGGACTGAGCGCTGTTCGTCAATTTCTCCTTGGCTGCCTTCAGCTCATCCAGATCGCTGTCGCTCATATCCTGGTCCTTGGTTCTCTCCAGTATAGCCTTGACAGCCTCCAGATCGGCCTGTACTGCGGACTTTTCACTGTCACCGATCTTGTCGCCAACCTCCTCCAGGGCCTTCTCGGTCTGGAACACAAATGCGTCGGCGTCATTTCTGGCCTCCACAGCCTCCTTGCGTTTCTTGTCCTGAGCCTCAAACTCTGCCGCTTCCTTCACAGCTCTCTCGATCTCGTCGTCGGACATGTTGGAGCCGGCGGTGATGGTGATATGCTGCTCCTTGCCAGTGCCCAGATCCTTGGCGGATACATTTACAATGCCGTTGGCATCGATATCAAAAGTAACCTCAATCTGAGGAACGCCTCTTCTTGCAGGCGGGATTCCGTCCAGACGGAATTGTCCGAGGGACTTGTTATCCCTTGCAAACTGTCTCTCACCCTGTACCACATTGATATCAACGGCGGTCTGGTTGTCGGCTGCGGTGGAGAATATCTGACTCTTCTTGGTGGGAATCGTGGTGTTTCTCTCGATCAGTCTGGTGGCTACGCCGCCCATGGTCTCAATGGACAGGGACAGGGGGGTAACATCCAGCAGCAGGATTTCACCTGCACCGGCGTCTCCGGCCAGCTTGCCGCCCTGAATGGATGCGCCGATTGCCACGCACTCGTCCGGGTTCAGGGACTTGCTGGGCTCCTTGCCGGTCAGCTGTCTCACCTTATCCTGCACGGCGGGAATACGGGTGGAACCACCTACCAGCAGTACCTGGCCCAAGTCGGAATTGTTCAGCCCGGCGTCCTTCATAGCATTCTGCACGGGGATAGCCGTTCTCTCTACCAGATCATGGGTCAGCTCATCAAATTTCGCACGGGTCAGGTTCATGTCAAAGTGCTTGGGGCCGTCCGCGGTGGCTGTGATGAAGGGCAGGTTGATGTTGGTGGTCATGGCGCTGGAAAGCTCCTTCTTCGCCTTCTCCGCCGCCTCCTTCAGTCTCTGCATTGCCATCTTGTCGCCGGACAGGTCAACGCCCTCTGCCTTCTTGAACTCGTCGATCATCCACTGGGTAATCTTGTTGTCAAAATCATCGCCGCCCAGGAAGGTATCGCCGTTGGTTGCCAGCACAGTGATAACGCCCTCGGCAATCTCAATAATAGATACATCGAAAGTACCGCCGCCCAGATCATACACCATAATGTTCTGCTCTTTCTCGTTGTCCAGCCCATAGGCCAGAGCAGCGGCAGTGGGCTCGTTGATAATACGTTTCACATCCAGGCCCGCAATCTTGCCTGCGTCCTTGGTGGCCTGACGCTGTGCGTCATTGAAATACGCAGGAACGGTGATTACCGCCTCCGTCACCTTCTCGCCCAGATAGCTCTCCGCATCCGCCTTCAGTTTCTGCAGAATCATTGCGGAAATCTGCTGGGGAGAGTACTTCTTGTCGTCGATGGCGCGCTTCTGGTCCGTGCCCATCTCTCTCTTGATGGAAGAAATAGTCTTCTCCGCATTGGTCACAGCCTGACGCTTAGCCGGCTCACCGATCAGTCTCTCACCGGTCTTGGTGAAAGCCACCACGGAGGGAGTAGTTCTTGCGCCCTCGGCGTTGGCGATAACGGTGGGCTTACCACCTTCCATCACAGCTACGCAGCTGTTGGTTGTTCCTAAGTCAATACCAATAATTTTGCTCATATCTTTGTCCTCCTCGTTCTATAATGAACTGATATTTTAAATTGCCTGCTCTACCATGTATGGTATCTATGAAACCACAGAAACCATGCTGTGTCTCACAACAGAATCTCTGTAGGTATAGCCTTTCTGCAGCTCCTGTGCCACGGTGCCGGACTCCAGCTCCTCGTTCTCCACCTGCATCACCGCATTGTGAAGATTTGGATCAAACTCGCAGCCCACCGCCTCGATGGGTTTCACCCCGATATTATCCAGCTCCGTCATCATCTGCCTGTAGATCTTATTCATGCCCTCCACAAAGGCATCGCCCTGCTGGTCCTCCGGGACTGTAGCCAGTCCCCGCTCAAAATTGTCGATCACAGGAAGTATTTTCTCTATGACACTCTTGGCCCCCGTCTCAAACATGACCTGTTTTTCCTTCTCGGTCCTGTTACGGAAATTCTCAAACTCTGCCAGCTGGCGTTTCACTCTGTCCTCAAGCTCCGCTATCTTCTCCTTGGCGGCGTCCGCCTTTTTATCCTGCTTCGCCTGTTTCTTGGCGGCTCTTTTCTCCGCCCAGCTCTTGGGGTCCTCGCCCTCGGGCGTCTCTGTATCCTCGCCCTGCTCCTGAGCGTCATCCCCGGCCTTCTCCTCCGGTTGAGACGCCTCGGCTGTGTCCTCGGGCCGCTCCTCTACAGGCCGCTCCTCTTCCACAATCTCTTCCTCTAAAATCTCCTTCTCCTGATCTGCCATGCCATCATCCCTTTCTATATAGAGTACCGCATCTGCCCTACCAGTACCATAACCGGCAGAGTAATTTCTGACCGCTTGAGCGTCCAGAAATTCTCTGGGCACTGTCCTCTATTTCTTATATAATTCATCCAATTGCTGTTTCAGCGTTTGCAGGGTCCCGATCACCTTGTCGTAGTCCATCCTCTTGGGGCCGATAATACCTATGGTGCCCTTCATGCCCTCCTCCAACTCGTAGGTGGCAGTCACCACACTGCAGTCCTTCATTCCCCTGATTGGGGTTTCCTCACCGATATATACCTGAATCCCCGTGTTGGTGTCGTCCGCCAAGGTCTCCTGAACCAGCTCGCTGAGCAGTTCTTTTTCCTCAAAAGTGGTAATAAGCTCACTGGCCTTCTGCTGGTCCGCCAGCTCCGGATATCGGAAAATATTGTTAGCTCCGCTGGTGTATATCTCCAGGTCCTCGTCGGCCTTGATGGCCTCGGCCACTGCGTCGATAACTTCGCTGACTATATCGCTGTGAATGCCCGCCTGCTGTTTCATGGCCGCGATCATTCCCAGATTGATCTCCGCCATACACAGGCCATTCAAATGCGTGTTCAGCAGAATGTTCAATTTCAGCAGCGTCTCATCATCCAGCTCCTGAGTCACATGCAGGACATTGTTCTTGATTACATTGCCCTCTGCCACAATCACTGCCAATATCTGATTGTAATCCATTCTGGACAGCTGAATGAACTTTACCTTGCTGCCGTGAGTCTGCGGCGCGCTGATCATGGTGGCGTACTGCGTATTCTGGGCCAGCACCCTTGCCACCTGTTTCAGCAGGTTCTCCATGCGGTCCTGCCTCTCCAGCAGCATCTCCTTCATCTCCACGACTTCCTGTTCCTTCTGCTCCATCATGCAGTCCACATAAAAACGATAGCCCTGGTCGGAGGGAATGCGTCCGGCAGAGGTATGGGGCTGAACAATGTATCCAAGCTCCTCCAGGTCAGCCATCTCATTGCGTATGGTTGCGGAACTCAGGTTCAGGTCCGTGTACTTACTGATGGTCCTGCTGCCCACCGGCTCGCCTGTCTCCAGATAGTTTCGGATGATGGCCTGCAATATTTTTGTCTTTCTCTCATCCAACTGCATTCCCATCCTCCTGTCTCATATTCCCTATCTGCCTTTTGAATCGTTGTTAGCACTCAACCTCATGGAGTGCTAACACTTACTAGAACTAAAATATCACTTACCCCACATATTGTCAACTGCTTTCCCAAAAATTATTTCTAAAATAATTCTAAACGGAGCATAAAGAAAAAAGAACACAGCCAGGACCTATTCGCGTCCCAAACTGTGTTCTCTTGAATGACTATGTTTGACTTACAGATAGAAACTGCCGGCAACCTTGTTCATCACATAGTATGCCACATGCTCCTCGGGCTTTACATACAGCTCAATGCTGTCTAAGTCCGCCTCTTTCTGATTCAGATCATACTTCCACACGTCCTTGGCGATCTGTACCAGCTCCTCCTGGGTGTAGGACTTGCCATCAAACTGTATTGTGATCTCGGCTTTTAACTCCTTCTTGGCCGCAGCCTTCTTGGTTGCAGGTTTCTTCTCAGCAGCTTTAGCTGCGGGCTTTTTGGCGGCAGGTTTCTTCTCTGCCTTAGGTGCCGCGGCCTTTGTGGCCTCTGCTTTCACTTCTGCGGCCTTAGGCGCCTCTGCCTTTACTTCCTCTTTCTTCGTCTCCTCAACCTTGACCGCCGCTACACTTGCGGGTGCCTTCTTGACAGTAGCCTTTGCGGGCTTGGTTTCTTCCTTATTTACAGTTACATTTTTCTTTGCAGGTGCCATAATGCTTATCTCCCTTCATTCACTTGCTTGATTGCTAATCAACGTTCTATTTGCTCTTTGCAAGGCTCTATATGTGTAAGTTTCCTAGTTGCCATCCTTGTCACGCTACAGTTTAGCCCTTTTTCCTTAATCTGTCAACTTTTTGTTGAAAATTTGCCATATTGTCCCCCAAACGCTTTATTAACTCAATAATCTTGGGCAAAATATCCTAAAATCATCATTGCAGAAAAAGGCTGAAAGCCACCAGCACCACGACTCCCAACAGGATACGGTACCAGCCGAACACTTTGAAATCGTGCCTTTTTATATAGCTTAACAGGAAACGCAGCACGAACACGGACACTATGAAAGCCACCACACAGCCCGCCAACAGCGCGCCCAGCTCCAGGGCCGTAAAGTGGAATCCGAATTTCACGAGTTTCAGCAAGCTCGCGCCGAACATCACCGGCACCGCCAGGAAAAAGGTGTATTCCGCCGCCACGGTCCGGGACACCCCTATGAGCAATGCGCCCACAATAGTAGCGCCGGAGCGGGAGGTACCGGGAAAGACCGCCGCAATCACCTGAAATACGCCGATGAGCAGGGCCGTCTGGTAGGTAATCTCCGCTAAGGTATTGATCTTGGGTTTTCTGCCCTTATTCCAATTTTCAATGACGATAAATGCGACGCCAAAGACGATCAGCGCCAGCGCCACCACTTCATAGCGGTAGAACAGGGCGTCCAGCACATCGTCAAACAG
Source organism: Lachnospiraceae bacterium (assembly GCA_014804645.1). Taxonomy (GTDB): domain Bacteria; phylum Bacillota; class Clostridia; order Lachnospirales; family Lachnospiraceae; genus Acetatifactor. Next base: position 97,144 of record JAAUZI010000008.1, read on the forward strand.
CACTCCGATGACTGCCGCGGGCACACAGGATACCAGGATTTTGAACCACATAGTCATAATGTCCATCCGCAGCCAGGATATCCTGCCCGGATTCTTGGCTTTGGCTTTAGCCGTAAAAGCAAAGGGCCAGAGCTTGTTCCAGAACAGCACCACCACCGCCAGAATAGCTCCCAGCTGAATCACCACGTCAAACATGCCAAAAAAGTTCTCGCTCAAACCATCAAATGGCATCAGCTCCTCCAGCAATATCAGATGTCCCGTGCTGCTGATGGGCAGCCACTCCGTGACGCCCTCCACAATTCCATAGATAATCGCCTTCAATATTTCCAACATCTTCCATAATTCCTTTCCTGAATAGAGTGTCTATGCAGCAGTCCCACAGTTCTCATCTGCTGCCATATTCCGTCTCCACAAACTTTCTCAGCGCCGCCATAGACCTCTCCACCTTTTCCGTGTCAATGCAGTAGGCCATGCGGAAATACCCCGACACGCCGAAGGTGTCGGAGGGCACCAGCACCAGGTCGTATTTCAGCGCCTTCTGGCAGAATACCTTGGCGTCCTCCTCCAGGGCCTTGGGGAAAATATAGAAAGTTCCTCCCGGCTTTACCACAGTGAAACCCAGCTCCACCAACGTGTCATAGATTATTTTCATGTTGGTCTCATAGACGGACAGCTCCGCCGTCTGCTCCAGCACCTGGGCCACCGCCAGCTGAATGATGGAGGGCGGACAGTTATGACCGATGCCTCTGGAAATCTGCCCGCACATATTCACCAGCGTCTCCGCCTCCGCACACGCCGGATTCACTGCCACATAGCCGATGCGCTCGCCGGGCAGGGACAGGGATTTGGAGAAAGAGTAGCACATAAGAGTGTTACTATAGTATGCGGACACGCAGGGATTTATCACACCCTCAAACACGATCTCACGGTACGGTTCATCGGAAACGATAAAAATATCATGTCCATATTCCGCAGACTTACGCCGCAGCGTGTCCGCCAGCCTCTGTATGGTCTGTGGCGAGTACACAATGCCGGAGGGATTGTTGGGCGTGTTGATCAGCACCGCCATGGTCTTTTCATTGACCATCTCCTCAAATGCCCGAAAATTAATCTGGAAATCCTCCACCTGGGCGGGCACCACCTTCAGCACCGCCCCGGTCAGGTCAATATAGGGGTGATACTCCGGGAAAAAGGGCGCAAATGTAAGAATCTCGTCCCCCGGCTCCGTCACACAGCGCACCGCATGGGCGATGGCTCCCGCCGCGCCGCAGGTCATGAAAATGTGCTTTCCCTCATAGGGAATGCCGAATCGCTTTGCCAGTGACGCAGCCACCGCCTCCCGGACGGAGGGGATGCCCAGACTGGGGCTGTAGCCGTGCAGCTCCATGGGGTCTTTGCTCTCCAGCAGCCGTATCATTTGATCCGTGAACGCCTGGGGCACAGGCACAGAAGGGTTGCCCAGGCTATAGTCAAACACATTCTCATAGCCGATCTCGGCCCCCCTGGCCGTGGCAAACTCCGACAGCTGCCGGATCACGGATTTTCCCGATAACATGTCTTTGTATTTCTGTACGATCATCTTTTTATCCTCTTTTCTATATTTTTATATATGCTCCAAAAACGGGTATTTCCCTTTTAGTGCCCCTTCGTATTTCCGGAATAATTGTTCGGCCTTTTGCAGGTTTTCTTCAATTTCTTTCAGACTTGTCACCTGATAAAACCGCGTCAATTCGCTGACTGCCTCCTCCGGCAGGTGACGGGATATATGACACAGGGCATACTCATAATGCCGGGGCGTATACAACAGCCGGGCCATACTCACCAAAGGCTCTGCCACATTTTCCAGATACTTCCCGTATGCCTCCAGATATTGGTTTCTTTGAATATATTTCCTCACTCTGCTCATCTGCAATATTCTGTTTTTACTGTCCCCAAATACCCGCCTTATCTCCTCCTCATTTATCGCTCCCCTGCAAAAAGAGATAATATTCTTCTTGTCGAACAAAATCAAGGGCTGCTCCGCAATATCATTCTCCACATAACAGGTCACATCTATGCCCCTGATTTCGTGGGATTGAACGCAGATGTCAAGGGTCAGATATTCGGATGTATCTTCCAAATGTATATTACTCTGGGCGATCTCTCTTCGAATGTTGTCAACTCTGGAATCGATGCCCGCCAGTTTCTCCAGTTCCGCGATGCATTCATGCAAAAAGGTTTCCTGGCGAGATTGCTCCACATCAAACCAGAAATCAATATCCGAATAGGCGTCCACCTGTCCGATGCCGTCCGCCCCCTCCAGCCACATAGCGTATACATAGGACTTGCCGAAACTGAACTCTTTCAGATACTCTATAATTCGCTCTCTGCCTATCATGCCCACGCCTTTATGTCTCCTCGTCCTCCGCCCAGGCCAGGGCACACCTAACTGCCCGTTTCCAGCCCTTTTTCAGCTGCGCGCGCTGCTGCTCGTCCATCTGGGGGATAAATTCTCTCCCCAGCTGCCAGTTCTCCTTGATCTCTTCCAAATCCCTCCAGTAGCCTGTAGCCAGTCCTGCCAGATAGGCCGCGCCCAAGGCTGTAGTCTCAATGCAGCGGGGCCGCTGTACCTGGCTGTCGATAATATCCGCCTGGAACTGCATCAAAAAATCGTTGGCGCTGGCACCACCGTCCACCTTGAGACCCTTTAACGTTCTGCCCAGGTCCTGCTCCATAGCTGTCAGCACGTCCGCCGTCTGATAGGCGATAGACTCTAATGTGGCCCGGATGAAATGTTCCTGGCTGCAGCCCCTGGTGATACCCACCACTGTTCCTCTTGCAAACTGGTTCCAGTAGGGCGCACCCATACCTGCAAAGGCCGGAACCACATAGACGCCCGTGGTGTCCTCCACCTTGTCTGCACTCTCCTGAGTGGCGGAGGCGCTGCGCACCAGGCGCATGCCGTCCCGCAGCCACTGCACCGCCGCACCAGCCACAAACACGCTGCCCTCCAGAGCGTATTCCACCTGGTCGCTGCAGCCCGCCGCAATGGTGGTCAGCAGTCCTGCCTTGGAGGCAATGGCCTCACGCCCTGTATTCATCAACAGAAAGCAGCCCGTCCCATATGTATTTTTCACCTCACCCGGCGCAAAGCAGCCCTGACCAAACAGCGCCGCCTGCTGATCTCCTGCAGCACCGGCAATGGGAATCTCACCGCCTAACAGTGAGCTTGCGGTATGCCCGAATATGTGGCTTGAGGGGTATACCTGGGGCAGCATACATGCCGGTATGCCCAGCCGCTCCAAAATCTGCTCATCCCAGCAGAGCCTGTGAATGTCGTAAAGCATGGTTCGGGAGGCGTTGGTGTAATCCGTTGCATGCACCCGGCCCTTGGTGAGATTCCAGATCAGCCAGGTATCCACGGTGCCGAAAAGAATCTCTCCCCGCTGCGCTCTCTCCCGCACCCCCGGCACATGCTCCAATATCCAGGCGATCTTAGTGGCGCTGAAATAGGCGTCCGGCACCAGTCCCGTCCGTTCTCTGACAAGACTGTCATATCCCTCCGCCTTCAACTGCTCAATCATATCCGAAGTGCGGCGGCACTGCCAGACAATAGCGTTGTACACCGGCTCCCCGGTAGCTCTGTCCCAGCAGATCGTGGTCTCCCGCTGATTGGTGATACCGATGCCGGCGATCTGCTCCGCACCGGCTCCCACCATGGCCATGGCCTCCGTGGCCACCGCCAGCTGAGAGGACCAAATCTCTCTGGGATTGTGTTCCACCCAGCCGGGCTTAGGGTAAATCTGCGTGAACTCTTTCTGGGCCATAGAACAGATATTGCCCTCTTTATCAAACAGAATGCAGCGGGAACTGGTGGTTCCCTGATCCAGTGACATGATATATTGTTTCATATTTTCCTCTTTCTGCATAACTGCAGTTGGCAAAGCCAACTACTGCTGCGCCTGTGTTATTGCGTTAATACGTATTTGGATGTTTTACTTCCAAAATTTCCTCTTTCTGCATATCATTGCAATTACAACTTCATATACGCTCCGCCAGGCACTTCCACGATGCGCCTATCGTCCACCACAAGCCATGCGCTCTGAGCTGACGGATTATATACGGCAGTGCTGTCCGCGGAGAATTTCAGATTCTGCAGCACCTGCATGTAGTCAATAATTTCAATATTGGTGGCGTACCAGATATCCTCCCTGCCTCCCACGATGCGGCAGAACTCCTCTATCCGGTCCCAGTTATTGTTTGAATCAAACTCATAGCTGTGTCCCCACACATACATGAGTTTCAGATACTGTTTTTTCGGGAAATCCGCAAACCAATGCGCCATCTCCAACAGCCTGGGATGGTTGTGGTGACAGGTGGGATGCCATTCCATGGGGTCCCGGGGCAGTTCAAAATCCTCTGTAGCCTCCACCACCCGGGCATAGGAAATGCCTAACTTTTGAAACAGATCCTTGATCTCCTCGTTATATGAGCCGTTGGGATAGGCATGCCCCCGCACCAGTCCGCCGGTGATACGCTCCAGCCCCTCCCGGTCCTCCAGAATCTCTCTGGCCACCTGAGTGAGCGGACACCGGGCAATGGTGGGGTGGGTCATGGTGTGGGTGGCAATCTCATGACCCTGATACAGCTGAGGAATCTGCTCCGGTTTCAGCCGGATATCCATATTCATCAAACCGTAATTCAGGTTAAATGTCCCCTTGATTCCATATCGGTTAAAAATCTCCAGCAGCCTCACGTCCGCCAGCTTGCCGTCGTCGTAGCTCATGGTCAGCGCCTTGGCCCTGCCGTCGGGAAATGCCTGATATACTTTCATTCTTTGCTCCTTTTTGCGGGTATCCGCATTTCTGTTTCGAGTTCAGTGTAGCATATCCTCTGTTTGGGTGCAATATTCCTTGAAGTAATTTTGCCGCTTTCCGTTATATAAACAAAAGCGGTACTACGCAATAGTATCGCTCTTGTGTCCGGCAGAATATATGGGGATTGCACCATCCCTCGGTCTCTCTTGACCGTTCAGAGTCTACATTACGCTCTTAATATAAGTCGACGCTATTACCGCCAGAATTCCGCCAATCGATGAACCGACCAGATTGACGATCAGCTGATAACCCCAGTCAACCTTTTCGCCCTTCTTGTTCGGAATCGGCAGAATTGCGAACCATATGCTGCTGAATACGGAACGCATGGCATTCATGCTGAAACCCGTACTGTTAAATGTCAACGCAAGAAAGGCAACCGCAGCAAATCCAACCAGTCCAACTACTAAAGACTGATTTCCCGCCTTAAGGCTGCTGACTCCAGCGATACCCATAAACACAAGAAACAGGAAAATAAAGGTTGCGATAATTTCCTGCACGAAATTCAAGGGAAGTCTTTTTTCAACAGGATATGCCGAGAAAATTCCGCGTTTGGGCATATCTCCGGAGGCCTTAAAGGAATCCCAGAAGAAAATCATGCAAACGAGAACTGCAGCGCCTGCCGCCAGGAACTCCATCAGTAAATAAAGTCCTGCCTCACCTATGCTCAGACCGTTATAAATCACATTTCCCAGAACCACACCGGGATTCAGATAAGCCGGTCCGCCCATAATAGCCGCCACTGCAAGGCCAAAACCTACCGCAAGACTCCACGCAAATACCAATTCAATATAATTCAGAGTGGATATCAGGGTCTTCTTAAGCGACACATTGCACATATAGGCATAGCCGCCCGCCAAAAAAATAAAGCTTCCAATAAATTCCGATAAATAAGTCATTTGTGCATTCTCCTTTTCCTTGTGCGTATTTTTTATGTTTCAGAAAATCTTTACCCTATATACGTTTCATTGTATTACCTATTCAGCAAAATGTAAAGGAAACTCATTCGATAATCTGTGGCTCGGTGACATCCGCCCCAAACCAAGTCTGCACATCCCGCTCTCCCTCCGCCCCCTCTATCCAGGCGATGCCAAAAACATATCTCCGGGTTTTCGTAAAAGGCAGTATTACATACTCTACCCCATTATCCAGATACTCGTTTTCATAATCGTACCCCGAGACAGATTTCCTGCCGCCGCATCCCCTGTCTCCCTCCATGCCTATGGATACCTTGACGGTCCCACTGTAAAATCCCTTGCACTCCAGCCGTTCTCCCGATTCAACGCAGTCACTGTCGTTGGAAATATGCCCTTTTATCAGACAGGCAATACTGTGTGAGGCGCCATCCGGCACGAAATCAATATTTATTCTGTACCGGCCGCTCAAATCGGGACAGGTCTCATCATACGAAAGCGGATATTCCTCATAAGCAACCGCCCTCCCGTCTATGTATATCTCAATCTCTCCCAGCGGTGTGTTCAGCATAGTATCTCCCTACATCTCTCTCAATCTAATCCCCATGCATATCGCAGACTATGTCTGCGATATTGCTCAAATAGAAAATTGAAAAATCTTTGATTTTTCAATCTATCCGCCTCTCCAAAAGCACATACTCATAGGCAAAATCAATCAGCTGTCCCACATAGCTCTGGCTGTAGTTACCGCTGCGTATCAAAGCGCCCACGGACGGAACCTGCTGGATTTTCAGCTCGCTGCGTATCGCCTCCGCAAAGGCGCTTCCCAGCCCCTTGTGCTTGGGGTCCACACCCATATACAGCATGACATAACTGTCAGGTTTCTTCCTTTTGGCAAGAATTGCTGGCAGCTCCCAGAGATGGATTTTGCCGTAGACCGCATTGCCAAAGTCCGGGACGGAGACAAAGAAACCTACCGCCTCTCCCTGGTAGTATGCCATCTTCACCATACTGTAGTTGAGAATGGATTTCAGATACTTAAACTGTTTGCGGAATTCCGCCTCCGTGATCCTCTTGTAGGCCGGGAAGGCGCTGTACAGCTCTATCAGCAGACCATAGACCTCACGCATGGTCTTGCTAAACTCCTTGGGACGGGGACTTTTGATCTCATACCCCTGCTCCAGTTTCTGAGCCAGCCGCTCCATATATTTCTCACAGCCCTCGTCATTCTCCACCACCATATAATGATTGGAGCCGTACTGCTCCCACACTTGAAAACCGTTCTCCTCCCAAAGGCTCAGATAGTAATCCTTGTTGTAAGGCTCTCCCGTGTAGGGGCTGCGAAACTGATTGGTCTTTAACCTGTACTTAATCCAGAAAGAGCAGTCCACCGGGCCGATTATCCCCTTCAGCCCCATATTCCTGGCCATTTCAAAGGCCGTGTGGAACAGCAGTCCTGCGGCGGCGCTGTTGTTCTCGCTCTCAAAATACCCCAGATAGGCCACCTCATCCTCCGGGTACACCGTAAGAATTCCCCTGCTCACAGCTTTTCCATCCACATACACCAGTATGGGAGTCGCCGTAAAATAATGGCTCAGAACATGGGTGCCCTTCAGGATCGCCCTCTCCTCCTTCTCATTCTGCATCAGCTCCTCTCTGTCATAGAGCCGCCCCGGCAGATCCAGAAAATCTTTGATATGCTCCTTGCTGCGTGCCCCGAAAATAACTGCGTTAAGACTCATTTTATATGTCCTCCCTCTGTCCCTGCTCTAATACATGTTTTTCATCCCGTGCCCGGGACACCACGTTGATCTGCCCCGTGCCGCCGTCGATCTCCACCAGATCGCCGTTTTGAAGCAGCCGGGTAACTCCCTCCACGCCCACCACGGCGGGCTTTCTGAGCTCCCGTGAGATAATCGCCGTATGGGAGAGCAGAGAACCTTTCTCCGCCACGATCCCGGCCGCCCCAGCCAGCAGAAATACCCAGCCCGGATCGGTCATTTTAGCCACGAGAATTTTTCCCACAGTGTCGGTCTGCAGACTGGGATTCTCCACCAGCAGCACCTCGCCCCTGGCCTTTCCGCCGGAGCAGGGAATTCCCTCCAGACGGTCCGCCGACACTGCCGCCTGCATTCCCCCTACATTTCTCGGGGATTTATCAAACACCCTGTCCGCAAAAATCAGCCTTGTGTATGCAGGCAATTTCTCAAACCGGCGGTACAATTCTCTGCGCTCCTCCACAAGCTCCCGCAGATCTCCGCCGTCTGTCACTGCCCGCTCCACCTCCTCATAGGTGAGATAAAATATATCTTCCCGCCTCTCAAGGCGTCCCACCCCAGCCAGATTTTCGCCCACCTTCAACATCATAGTCCGCATCATTCCGTACAGGCGGCTGCGGTTCAAACGGGATTTCTCGCGGTTTTTGATGCCCAGAGCCGCTTTTTTTGCAAATATGCGGCACAGCCCTTTGAGCCGGGGAACCTCGGCGTCCACATGATCGGACACAGCGATCCCCTGCTCTGCGTACTGCACTATTTTCTGGGCCAGCAGCTCGGGATTGGTGCGGAAAGTATGGCTCTCCAGTTTCAATTCTTCAGCGTTTCTGTCGCCGTAGCGCTGAATATAGTCCTCCATTTTCTCCGCCAAAATCCCGCCGCCGGAGATATATCTGGCATAGTCCTCACGGCTGTGGATCTCCCGCAGCTGCGGCAGCGCTCCCTGCCCGGCCGCCATATCCGCCATATCCGTCAGAGCGCTCACAGGTTTCATGCTCTCAATGTCGTTAAGACCCGTGATACAGCGGTTTGCCAATTCCTCCGCATCCGGGACTTTCCCTGCCCTCAGCCGGGACTTCAGCAGACCCGTATACAGAAACGCATACATGTCATTGACCAGTGTCAGGTCCCATTTTTCCGTAACGCTTTCTAACATATTTCTGTAGTGCGCCAGAATCTCCGCATTGCCTGCCCGGCTTAAATCCACCGACTCAAATGCCTCTATCATATCTATAAATTCCCCGTCCAGCCTCTCCATAAGCCCGGGGCAGGCCAGCAGCAGCCCCACAAAGGAAAGGGCCACTTTGGCGTGGGTGACAAAGCCGATTTTTCTGTCCGTATGGGAGGTCACGGCCTTATTTTTCATGCCCAGCATCTCCTGCCATATGGGAATGATTCTGCGGGAAAAGGGCAGTAGCAGTATCACATCATACCAGTTACTGATTCGATAATACACCCGTCCGTTGGCCGTGTCCACCATATTGTGCAGAATATCCTCCAGCTCCGCCACCGTACCCGGCTCGCGAGTGAGCCGCAGCACCACCCGGCGAAAGACATGATAATAGGCCTCCCGGATAAAGCTCTGCGTGAGTGGGAGCGTGATTCCGGGATAGCTTTCCACAATGTTGCTGTTGTCCAATATAATGGGGCGGTCCGCAGGGCCAAGTGTGGTGATGGGACGGGCCTGGAGAATATAGATTACGTTGTCCTTGACGGCAAATTCAATATCCCATTCTGTGCCGGTATCCTCTCCCCGCCGAAAAATCTCTTTGATTTTCTCCCCCTGATCCAGCAGCTCCATGAGCAATTTCTCGGAGAGCTGCGGCGAATCTCCGCTTTGTTCGCTGTAATATAGCCCCTCTTGGCGGCTGCAGTAATAAGCCGTGGTGTCGGTTCTATCCTCCACCACATTCTCTCCCGTTCCTCTGCCCACCACCGCCACCGACTCATTCAATATCCCCTGGGGGTTGGCCGTGAACAGTACGCCGGAAAGCTCCGCGTCCACCATTTTCTGGGCGATGGCGCAGATTCGGATCTCACCCGGATCTATACGGTATACCCTGCAGTATTCCAAAAATCCGGCGCTCTCTGGCACGGCGCAAACCCGCCGGGCCGCCTCGGAAAGCTCCTCTGGGGACAAGTGCAGACAGGTGCAGAACTGCCCTGCAAAGGAGGTGGTTCTGCCGTCCTCCGCAGAGGCGCTGGAGCGCAGAGCCATCTTCTCAGACGGGTCAAAAAAGTCCGTCGCATACTCCGCCGCCTCCCGGGTATCCTCCCCGAAAAAGCAGAAAAACGGCGGGATATTTACGCCGTTTTTCTGCATCACAAACAGATTCTCCGCTTTTGCTCCCACATTGAAATTCCTGTAGTTTTCCTCTGTGACAATCATTGCGCTAGACCTTTCCAAACATAATGTATGCGGCTATGGTAATCAGCATCATGGATTCCTGAATATAGGTGTACCGCTCCACTTTTTCCACGATTTTAAACCTGGTGGGTTCCTCCATGAACTGCACAAACTTCCAGGTCATCCATCCGGTGTTAAGCAGCAGCGCCACCACGGAAATCTTGTTCAGATTCCACACCAGCAGCACATTGGTGAGAATATCCACCCAGGTGAGGATCAGCACAAACATGGTGGACTTTTTGTAACCGAAGAGTTTGGAGTAAGTGACATACTCCGTCTCATCCTTAGGCGCCCGGATTTTTCTGGAAACCTCCCATATCAGCGCTGGGAAATACAACGTCCACGCCGCCAGAAAATTGGTCAAAGTAAATGCGCTCAGCCCGTACTTGATACAGGTAAAGGAAATGATATACACATTCATGATCATCTGCACCGGATTGTGCGTGACCAGTGCCAGCGGCAGACTCTTCTGTATCTTTTTCTTATGAAAAAACCACAGTGACATCAACGTCCCATAGACATACAGGAACAAAAAGAACCAGAAATTGTTCATAAATACAACATTCAGCCCCACCGTCACTGCGATCAGAATAGTCACGAAGATCGCCAGATCCTTCTTTTTGACCCGGCCCGAGGGCAGCGGTCTATGGGAAAAAAGCCTGCAGTCCAGCTCATAGTCCTTAAAATCGTCCGCAATCCGCAGCCACAGCAAAAAACTGAACACCGTAAAACCGCCGATGACCTCCTGGACGCCTATCTGGAACTGTGTCACGCCGTTGTTGAGCAGAACAATAAAATAGATTTCCCCGAAAACAATGAGTCCCAACAGCAGTCTGGGAATGATCGGATACATCTCCTTAAAATAAATGTGCAGCCTCTTTAACATACTAACTCCCATCTGCCCGCTTCAGCGGGCACTCAAATCAGGATAAAAATGCTGTATTGGGACTTGCCACGCAAGTCCAGCATTTTTAGAGTGTGAGACTTAGAACTTCTTTGCGAAACAGCCTTTGCTGTGAGCAAATAGAAGTTCTTCTCACACTATTTCCCCTGCCCCTTTGCAATCTTTTCTCCGGCGCTCACCAGCACCTCCACGCCCCGGTCCGAGTGCTCGCGTATATCCCCGTCCACCGAGATCATGTCCGGCATATATAGCTGAATAATAGTGGAACCGCCATAGCTGAAATACCCCTTTTCATCCATTCTGGCGAACTCGGTCAAATCATGATTGTTGATTTTTCCGACCTGCAGAGCGCCCACCTCTATCTGTACCACATCTCCGAAATGCTCTGTCCGCATCAGCGTATATACTCTGTGGTTCCTGGAAAATACCCTGTACCTCTCCGATATGGGACGCACCGTATGCAGAACTCCCGCTATTTCTCCCGTGCTCAGCACGCGCCCGTCATCACAGAAATAGTATCTGTGACAATCCTCCAAGGCCAGCCGATATACCAGGCACACCCCGCCCTCGTACTGCGACAGTTCCAATCGGTTGTCAACCAGCTCCGGCAGCGTGTATATGTTGCCCTTTATCCTGAGGCTAAGCCCCTTATCAATCCTGTACGCCGCCAGCCTGCCACGGCAGGGGGCAATCAGCTCCTGAGCCCCGGCGCTGCAGTTCCAGCGACATTTCCGGGTAAAAAAATCGTCGAAACTCTTGAATTCTGTTCTCTCACATGCGGAGAGATCAACGCCATACTCCCGGATAAAGGGTTCTATTTTCCTGACAGAAAAAGAACTTCTCATCCATATGCTGACTAGTTTCGAGTAAATCCTGCGGCAAAAGAAAACCTTCAGCAGAATTCTTCCCATGACCGTGTGATAGAGGAATTCCAGACTTTTTCCACCGTACTGCCTCTCCTCCCGATAAGCCTTTGCCGCCCTGTCATATATTCTCATGTCAGTCCCCATACATTTTCTCACACCAGAATCAGCACAATCACTCCCACCGCCAGCAGACCCAGCACCACATACCATATCCCGCGGGGTTTCGCCACTTTCACATTGAGGATAAACAGAACCGCCGTCACAACATAGCCCACTGCCCAGATCACTGACAGGACCGGGCCGCTCACAGATCCGCCCAGATATTTCATAGCCACCCACAGAACCGGAATAATCAGCGCGGCGTAGGTCACGGGGAGTCCGTCATAATGGCTCCTCACCTCCTCCGCCGCCGAGGTGTTAAACCAGGCCAGCCGGATGATTCCGCAGAGTATATACCCCAGGAGGACAGGATATCGAAACGGGCCTATCCCTTCTGTCAGGTACAGCCCCAGGACTGCGGGCAGGGCCAGAAAGCCCATGACGTCCGCCAGAGAATCGATCTGTACGCCAAACTCCCTGGCAAGCTCATCCCGCTTACAGCGCCGGGCAATCACCCCGTCAAACAGATCACAGATTCCCGCCAATATAAGGCATATCAAGGCTGCGGAAATCTGCCCCGCCAGGGAGAGGGCAATGCCCGAAAACGCGAAACCCACTCCTATGTATGTCAATATCACAGATTTGTTGTACTTTCCTATAAACATTGTTCCTCTTCCCGCGTACCATAGGTTTATCCTGTGATACCGCACCGCCATCACAGATTCCTGCGGATTTTCAGTTTATAAAGCAGCAAGTTAACTGCTATATGGGTAGCCGCCCCCAGCAGGATATACAGAAAATACTGCCAGAGGGGCATGGGATACAGCACAGCAAACACCATCCCAACGCCAAACAGAGAATCCACCTGGTCCACCACAAAGAAAACCACACCTTTGACGCCCTCCACCGTCTTGCCGCAGGGAATGTCCAGACGCCGCTTGACAAAGCTGTTGGGCAGTTCAAACAGCATATATGCCAGTCCCATTGCCCCACCCGCCAGCAGATTGAACAGTGGCGTGTTCTCAAAGGTATGGTAGATATAGCACATATCCGGTATTCCCAGGCATACCCACCCCCACAGCAGCTGCGTCAGCGCTCCCGCCAGAATCATGCCAAAAAACCCCGCCCAGGTCTTGTTGTCGCCAAACAGGCGTCTGCCGTCCCGGAGGGTCAGGCCGCCGTCTATGGGGTTTTTGAGCCGTGAGTAAACCGGAGTTTTCACAAACACCATATTGAGTATTCCCGCGAAAATCACAGGAGTCATTGTCACATACATTTTTAAAAGCGTCATAGCATTCTCAGAATGTTGGATACCAGTACAGCGCCCTCTGCCCCGAAGAAAGCAAAGCCCATGACCAGAACCGCAGCGGCCGACACATCCTTGGCAAACCTGACATCCCTGTTTTCCTCCGTACAAAAGCTGTCGCATAGCCGCTCGACCGCCGTGTTGACGTATTCCGCCGAGAACACGCCGCAGCTGAGCGCCAGCAGGAGTATGTAGTCGTAAAGGCCCGACGAGGTCAAAATATTCAACGCCAGCACTACTAAAGCTATGCCTGTGTAAATCTTAAAATTGCGCTCCTCGCGAAAGCTGCTGGCAATTCCCCGAAACGCGCACGCCACACTCTGCAAAAAATTTTTGTTTTTCATTATTGTATACCCCAGTCAGCGCCCAAAAATCCATTGCAGATATTGTAGCATAAAACGGCGTTGTTATCAAGATATTGCGAATATTGCCCCGGAAAAGCAAAAAAGGTATCTGTGCGCATCCACACAGATACCTCAAATATTTGTCACGCACTTTTTTTCCGGCGCAGCCTCTCCTTCAGGCTCCGGCCGCGGTTGAACATCTGGTTCCGATAGATTCGCCCGGTACACACCACCAGCACAGCGGTAAATATGACCAGGATTGCCACAAACAACAGCCCTTGGGGCACCGTCACATTTCCTACCAGAATATCCCCCGGCAGCATATAGGCGCTGGTGAGGGGCACGATCCGCAGGATCGTGTTGAGCCAGTCCTTCTCCTGCAGCGGCAGCATATAGGAGCCAAGGAACCCGGCAATCATAGCCAGCTGGTAGAAACTCATGACCTGGCCCAGTTCCTCCGCCTTTCCGGCAAAGGAGGCGATAAGCCCCGCCAGCATACAATAGAACAAAAACGACAGACAGATTGTAAATACTGCCAGTACCATGGCACCGGGGGTGAAAGCCGTGCTGCCCACCTGTCCCCGAATCAGGACAAATATCTCCAGCAGCACATTGTGGTAATCGGGATAGATCACCGCCCCGGCAATCTCATGCCCCAGGAAAAATCCGCCAACCAGGCAGACAAACCACAGCAGTATCTGACCGATGGCCGTCACAGTGATGGCCAGAACCTTGCCAAAAATCAGCCCATATGGCCTGGTCAGCGTCAGCATCATCTCCATCAGCTTGGAACACTTTTCCACGCTGACGGTATTGCCCACACTCATGCCATACATCAAAGTCATAAAATACATGAAAAATATAATGAGCATAGGGGCGAGCATGGCCACCAGCTGCTCCCCGATACTGCGCTCCTCCTCCCCCGCATCCAGCTGGTTAGTCTGCACGCCGCTCATGGCCAGCACCAGTTTCTCCATGGGAATGCCGGAGGAAAGCAGCTTGCTCTGCTCCATGACAGACGCAAACGCCTCACACAGATCCTCCGCATCTCCCTTGCCGATCTCACTGCCATAGGGCAGTACCACCGTCAGCAGATATCCTTCCGAGGTTCGGTTGATCTCCAGAATCACGCTCTCCGGCTCCTGCTCTCCCAATGTCACAGCCAGTTCTTCCACTGACTGCTGCGCCTCCACGAAGGAGACATCCGGGAAAGTCTCTCCATACCTCGCCGCAAAGCCCTCCAGATACAATACCTCAAGCCCACTGTTGTCCACCACTTGAACTTGCCCAATTGGAGAGCGCTTGCCGTCCTCCCTTTTTTGGATGAAAGCCATAATGGTACTGATGGCCAGCCCGGCCACCAGCATAATTAGGGCCAGTCCCACCGTGACATTCCGAAATTTCTTTCCCGTGGCCTGCTTGAGCGTAAAGGAGAACACATCCCTCCAGCCGCTGAACATTCCTTTATTCATGATGTCCGCCCCCCTTTCCGGTTCTCGCCGCAGTCATCGCCGCCCGGCGGTTTCTGGCAATCTGCAGGATATCTTTTAACTTTAACACATTGCCGTTATAGAAAATCAAGGACTCATACACCTTGGCTGTAAAGGAAAACAGCGCTGCTGTACAGATAACTACCACCGTCAGACTCACCAGGCCCGTGACCACGCTCACCTTGCCCAGCAGCAGATTGGCTGGCATGACAAAGGGAGCTGACAGGGGCAGGATACAGCAGATATTTACCACCACATCGCTGACATTACCCACCATCTGCATGATACACAGGAAAATACCGATATAGGACCCAACTACCAGCAGCAGCTGATAGATCTTGAGGCCCTCCGCCATCTCCTCCATCCTGCTGACCGAGGCTCCCGCCAGTCCTGCCACGATGCTGAAAAACAGCACGCCCACGAGGATCATAACTGCCGCCAGCGCCAGAGTGCCCCCATTGACATGAGCAAACAACTCCATGATCCCGACTGCCTCATCCGCCTCCGCACTGCCGGACAATGTCCCAAAAAGTGCGCTGCTGATTTGCTTTGAGAGCAGATAGCTGACGCCGTAGGCGGCAAACTGAATCACCACCGCAGTCAGCGCCGCCAAAATCTTGCCCACAATCAGCGCCATAGGCCGCACATTGATCATCAAGTATTCCACCACTTTGGTGCTCTTCTCCGTCACGATGGACAGAGCGATCTGGCTGCCGCTCATATTGACGATCATCATTACAATGACGATCCCTGCCAGCAGCACATAGTACTCGGTCATGGAGATGCCCTCCCCGCCTTCCCGGAGAGTGATCTCTCCCTCCTCCGTGGTGTACTCCACCCGGGTTTCCACCGGCTGGTTGATAAAGTCAAGCTGCTCCTGGTCTACATCCACCACCCGTATCCGCGCATCCTGAAAAAAGCTCTCAAAATCCTGGGAAAGCTGGTCACAGTCCTTGTCCTTTAAATCCGCCGTGGCTGCCTTCACAAACGTCAGGTTAAAATATCCCGCCTCCTCGTAGGTCACATGCACAATCATTTCAGTGCTGCCCCGCCATTTCTCCAGAACCTGTACATGGGACGCAAAACCCTCTCCCGGTTCCTCCGCCACATGCATATTCGCATAGCGCTCCCCCTCCAGGGCATGACTGTAATCAATTCCCAGCCCCGTCTCGTCATAAATGGTAAAGCGGCTTACCTCCGTTACTTTTGTCTGTTCCTGATCCCTTTGCTGCAGCCATGCGCTCACCGGCGCGGCCGCCAGGATCACCACACACATCAGGATCAGAAGGCCTCTGAAAGACTTCTGCTTCAACTCCTGTCTGAGCGAAAAGAGAAACACCTCCTTCCAGCCCGCATACTCATTTCTCTTCATGGATGCCTCCGTTCTCCGCCATCCGCCGGTCTGCGGCGTCGGACTCCTCTTCCTGGGCAGTTCCCGCTTTCTCAATGAAAATCTCATGCAGAGAAGGCTCCCTCAACTCGAATTTCACCACCTGACGCTGTTCCTTTAACAGATCCTGCAAAAAGTTCAGTGCCTGCGTCTCCCCGGTCACCTTCAGCTGTTTTCCGTCAGGAGTGTCATTTATAATGGGCAGAGCATGCCTTTCAATAATATCCTCAAAGGGCTGGTCACATTTGACAAACATATTCACCCGTCCATAACTGCGCTTGATCTCGTTCAGATTCCCCTGCAGCACCGTCTTGCCCCGGTTCAGGATCGTGATGTCCTCGCAGAATTCCTCGATGGTGGCCATCTGGTGGGAGGACATAATCAGGTATTTTCCCTTTTCCATCTCCTCCCTGATAATCCCCTTGAACAGATCCGTGTTCACCGGGTCCAGACCGCTCAGAGGTTCATCCAGAATCAACAGCTCCGGCTCTGACAGCAGCGCCGCCATCAACTGGATCTTCTGCTGGTTGCCCTTGGAGAGCTGGTCCGCCATTTTGGGTTTCTCTGTCTTTTTTCCCTTGGTTTTTGGAGGATACAGATATTCTTCGACCTCCAGGCGCCCCGCCCAATAAGCGATTCTCTCCTTGGCGGTCTCTTTGGGCACGCCCTTCAGCTTGGCAAAATACAGCAGCTGATCCATTAGCTCATACTTGGGATACAGCCCTCTCTCCTCTGCCAGATAACCCACATTCATGTGCATGGCGTCCATGGGTTTTCCCTGCCACAGCACCTGACCGCCATCGCATGCCAGCATTCCCAGAATCATGCGAATGGATGTAGTTTTTCCTGCGCCGTTTGTCCCCAAAAGAGCGTAGACGCCGGGAGTTTCCAACGCAAAGGACAGACCGTCCACCACCGTTTTCTCACCGTACTTTTTGGTTAAATTCTTTACTTCCAATGACATGTTTTCTCCTTTCCCGCATATCGCAAACCAGGGCTGTGATATTGCACCAATCTGTATTGGAACTAATTCTCATGTTCAGCCCCATTATAAAACCCTGTTTCCCTCATGTAAACCGTAAATGCCGCACTAAATATTGTCTTTTCGTGCAGTCTTTTTTTCATCATGTATGTTTTCTTCCCGTATTCTGTGCATTTCCGATACCTCTCCTACCCTGTTTCAACTCATCAGATAAATATATTATGTGGCAAATAAGCGGCATTTTCTCCCTGCTTATATCCTCTGTCATATCATCCGAACTATGATTTTTCCGGCAAATTTGCCATACGGCATCGCATCGGTTCTATTTCAGACTGTGCTTCATCCGAAAGAACTTGACGCCCACATGAAGAAACAGACGCAAATACAAAAGCAGCAGTACAAAGAACATCCAAAAAAAAATATCCATTGGAGCCCTGTCGGTAATGCTTTGATATATCTGAGGCAGAATGCAGCCGAAAAAAATCACAAATAGTGGCATCATCCGCCACTTCCATATCCGGCCAAGCAAATCGATCCGTGAGGCATTGTCGCTGAAGATTTCTTCCTTTCCCACCATTTGAGAGATCGGTTTTCGAAAATAGTGAAAGCTCATACAGCTGGACACGTATTCCCAACCGCAATCTCGGAACATCTGTCGGTATTCCGCACTATCTCCATCCCTCCTGTTACGAAAATCCAACTGGTAGACCACCTCCTCCGGCTCACATCTCTCAAAGTAAAAAAAACAGGGGGGCGTCATGCTGATCAATTTCCAGCCCGACCGGTGCATCTCTGTAAGCCACTCTCCTTCTTCCCTAAAATCCGCTATGGTAAATATCCGTGTTTTTTTTAATATATCACCCATGATCCCTTTTACCTTTCCTAAATTAATGTTCCACCGCCAAAGCAGCCGTTTTCACATTTTCAGGCTCCATGACCTCCTGCAGACCGCTGCCCTCCACTGTCCGGTACAGCCGTTGGATGCGCCGCATCTCCAAATCCAGCACTTGTCTGCCCAGATCTGTGATCTGATATATCTTACGTTTCTCCTCTTCCCGCACGAAACGGATCACACCATCCCTCTCCATCTTGGACAGACTCCCGTACATAGTGCCGGGACTGATCCGTATCTCTCCGTCTGTCAGTTTCAATACCTGCTGTACAATATTATAGCCATGCATGGGTTCCTGCAGGCAGTACAAGATGTAAAAGCCTGTCTCTGTCATCGGGACATATACTTTCTTTATATGTTCTTCCATGCCCTAATCCTTTCTTATCAATTTTCTTTACCACGCCATACATATATCTCACTTCAATACATCGCACCTCGATATATTTAATAGTATCGCAGTGCGATATATTTGTCAATATCTTTTTCACATCTGCCCACAATATATATCAATTCGCAAAAAATAAACAAAAAATGACATTTCATGCTTGTATGCGATTTCAAATTATGCTATTATAAAGAACATAGTTTTACTAAATATCAAAACAGTCTGTAAAATTGAGGAAGGAGGGGGCTCAAATGGGCGTAGCTGCATTGGTATTGGGCATTATCGCTATTATTATTGGTATTTTTAGTGCCGGCTCATTAGGATGGGCGGGGGCGCTTATGGGAATTATAGGAATTATTCTTGGAGCGCTCGGCAAAAAAAATGCGCCGGAGGGGCAAACCGGTCTGGCTACCGCAGGCTTGGTGTGTTCCATCATTGGCACGATTTTGTGCCTGTTGCTTTACATCGCATGCATAGCATGTGTAGGTGGATTGGCTGCACTGGCTTAAACCCAATCGGGTGGAAACGTGCGCCGCAAGACGCATCACCAGAAAAAGGACAGCAGATTTATTGCTGTCCTTTTTTAGGAGGATTTATTTTACATGGGAACTTTAGGTTTTTATTTTTTCAATCACTTTATTGCTTATTATGGCTTAATGATTGTCATAGGCATTGCTGTTGCGGCATTTATAGCGCATTTCCAGATCAAAAAATTTCATTTAAGTTGGAATGATTTTCTGATTATTTGTGCGACATCCGGATTGTTTTGTATCATCGGGGCAAAAATTCTTTATCTTCTCCTCTCCATCCATACGCTTGAACTGAATAGACTAAAGGATTTATCATACATCAACACACTTATGAGCGGAGGCTTTGTTTTTTTTGGAGGCTTGATCGGAATATTCCCGGCGCTGTATTTATGTCAAAAAAAACTTGGGATTCCTGTTTCGGAATATCTGCAATATTGTACATGCTGTATCCCGATCGCGCATGGTTTTGGGAGAATAGGATGTTATCTGGTCGGATGCTGTCATGGGATTCCGTATGATGGCCGTTTTTCTGTGATTTATAGCCATTCTTTATATGCGCCAAACGGAGTTCGACTTTTCCCGGTTCAATTACTTGAGGCGTTTGGTGAATTCATAATTGGATTATTTCTGTTGTATTCCTGCCGAAAGCAAAAGAAAGTTTCTCCAATTATTATATATGTAATTTCATATTGCGTACTGCGATTTTTCCTGGAATATTTACGAGGGGATTCTATACGCGGCAGTTTATATGGATTTTCGACATCGCAATTA
Organism: Lachnospiraceae bacterium; assembly: GCA_014804645.1. GTDB lineage: Bacteria > Bacillota > Clostridia > Lachnospirales > Lachnospiraceae > Acetatifactor. The sequence continues at coordinate 117,052 of JAAUZI010000008.1, forward strand.
ATCAGTATTCCAATTATTATTGGATTAAGCATAATCCTGCATAAAAAGCGAAGGATTTGAATGTGTTTGAGAAAATGTTCATTACTGTATCTTAGGATACAGCCGCAGGGCATTCTCTGTGGTAATTCGCTCCACCTCTTCCTCCGTAGTTCCCTTGATCTGGGCTATCTGGGATACCACATAGGTGAGGTTGCGGGAATCGTTGCGTTTGCCCCGGTTGGGCACGGGACTCAAATAGGGGCAGTCCGTCTCCAGAAGAATCCGGTCCATGGGAAGATATTCCACAGTCTCCTTGAGTCTTCTGCCGTTTTTGAATGTGACCACTCCGCCCACGCCAATATAAAAGCCCATGTCCAGAAAGCTGCGGGCCAGCTCCCGGCTGTAGGAATAACAGTGAATTACCCCACCGCTCTTCTCCGCATGCTCCTCCCGCATCAGTTCCACCGTGTCCTGGGCCGCCTCCCTGGAGTGAATCACCACCGGCAGTCCCACCTCCTGGGCAAGCCGCAGCTGGCGCGCAAACCATTTCTTCTGCCATTCCCGGTCTGGCTCATCCCAATAGTAATCCAATCCGATCTCACCGATGGCAACACATTTCTCCAGGCGGCTCTGCTGTGCCAGCCAGTCCATGTCCTCCTCTGTCAGTTCCGCCGTGTCACAGGGATGGATTCCCAGGGAGCCATAGACAAAGGGATATTTTTCCATCAGCTCTATAGTGCGCCGACAGGATTCCAGGCTGGAACCGCTGTTGACGACCCGGCAGACGCCGTGGGCCGCCAGGTCGGCCAGCAGCTCCTCCCTGTCCTCGTCAAATGCTTTGTCGTCATAGTGCGCGTGGGTGTCTATCATCTCAGTCTCGCTTTCATTATCGATATTTCAGGGTACTTGCTCAAGACAATTATAGCACCCTGCCCGGCTGTTGACTACAATATTTTTGCGCCTCCAACATGCATCCTTACTGTTCATTCAAGTACATCTGCACCCTGTTCTGAATCTTGTCGATCGTCTCGTCCAACGTGGCGTCCCCGGCAAAATACATCTCCGCTTCTTCCCGCAAAATCGTCCGGACGGGACTCTCGTAGGCAGTGTTCGTGGAGTCTCTGAATACCGCATTGTCTATCAGTCCACGAAATGTGGCAACATCTTCCGGCGCCATTAGAGGGGTTGAGGAAATATAATAGGAAAATTCTTTTTTAACCCCCCCTGTCCAGCTGGCAGTCATGGACAGATATTTTTCAAAGCTGTCTATCCTCACCGGGAACTGCCAGTCGATACGATCCTGCATCTCATCGGACAACAGGAACTCTAAAAAATCCCATGCTCCCTGTTTATTTTTTGATGCGCTGTTTATCACAAACGCATCGGAGAAATGGAATATGTTTTCCGCTCCGTTCCAACCCGGCCTTCCCAGATAGAATCCGTTATACTGTTCCTTATTTATCATAAAGCTATCTGAATTAAAAAGCAGTATAAAGAAAAATTTCTTTTCGCCTGTCCCCTCCTGTTGTTCCCATTTATTGCATTCCCTAAGAATATTTTTAAAATCTTCACTGTCAAAGTAACATTCCTTTTTATCATAATCTATAAAATACTCTTGCGGCCTGGCTCCCAAGCAGTATTCAAACGCCGCCATTTGAGACATCGGCATATCATAGAGCGCTCCATACTGCGTCAGCTCCAGGAATCGCAGAGGAGTCCAGTCTTCCGCATCTACCTCCTCTCTGGTCACCATCGTCTCCATGATAAATGAGGGAGTTACCATAACCTCTTTCCCGCCAACCTTACCGGCCTCTCTGACAGCCTCAAAAATATCTCCCTCCTTTACCCGATCACTTGCCTCATAGTATTTGCCCAGCTCCTCGAAAACGCCCTTATTGGCCAAACTATCTACATTCATCCCCTGTACATTGATCAAATCGGGGCCTTCCCCTCGAAGGAGCTGCAATTGCAACGCCCCTATAAAAGCATTTATAGAGCTGCCTTCTTCCGGTGGGAGTACCACTACCCGGTACTCTCTGTTCTGCCTGTTATACTGCCGTATCATAACCTCCATATAACTTCCCGGATCTCTAAAGAGTGCCCTGCTAATCGTCACCTCTTGCCGGACCGGATAGTCGCGCCGTTCTTTGTGGGCAACGGATACAAAAGTCAAAATCTCCCCCGTCCCCCACATATGTGTGTAGTGCTCCATACACAGCAGTCGGACATCCTCTTTTCCCCGAAAAATATGGTTTATATGGTCGCCGTCTATCTGTACATACTCGTCATCCCATGCCCACATCTGCTCTGTTTCCCCGGATGCCGGCTCGTATTTCCACATCTCTTTCCCAGTACACAGGTAGATTCCGTCTTCCCGTCCTCCAAATACCTGCAGCGGCACGATGGGGCATTCATACTGTTCGCACGTATCCCCCAGCTCTACAAAGACAGGAATATCGCCCGTCACACAGTAGCCATAGACCTGCCCATCCCTGCCCTCTGCAATTCCCTCCAAGGTCTCCACATCAGGTGTATAGATCTTCTGTAATTCTCCGTCTGACCCAAACGCAACAATTTTGCCTCCCTTACCATAGGTATGCAGGAACACTCTGCCGTCCGCCGTGACGATTCCCTCACCGATACTATCGCCAAGGCCCTGCAGCTCAGATGCAGTGTATCCTGTATGCCACTGCATTGCTCCGTCTGCATCATATTTTTCCAGAGAAAATTCCCCATTGTCGTCCTGGCAGAACATAAAAAAGTTGCTTTCCCGATCCGCAAGGAGAATCATAGGCAATCCTCCTTCCCGCTCGAAATAGACCTCGGGATCAAAAGTGTCATATATTCCATTTCTATACACGACCCAGACATTGCGGCGTATCATTTCCTGTATCGTCTCCGGACCGTCCGTCTTGCGGGCGGTACAGTACAGCCATTCCTCACTAAAGGTATATCTCCAAAAATAGTCCAATGCACCTGGCAGCCTCATATCGTGAAACTCCGCAACAGGCACGAGCACCCCTTCGTCCTCGGCAACCAAAACGGACTCCGGATTTTCCCGGAGTCCACAGGAGATCAATGTCAAAAGCGTAGCCAATAAAACGATACTGGTTAACATACATTTCCAATGATGTTTCATTTTTTTCTCCATAAATCTATCTTTACTTTCCAGAACCACGGTCATGTACCACTATCACGTAGTATTCGTGCTCTGACTCATGATAGATCGGACAGCCCGCTGTATGACACTCAACAACATTATACTTATTATAGAGATTGTTATAAAGAGTGCAGTTGCTATGCTCGCTACATAATCCAGCTTTATCTGATTGCACAAGATTTGTCAAGGTATATCGTTCCACTTTGGTGCCGCAGAAAGGACATGCCTCATAATTCACCGCTGCCTGTACAGAACCCAGACTCTGTAAACCAATGAACAAGCACAGGCCTGCTGCCACTACTACTCTTTTCATCATCTTCCACATTTTCTTATCTCCTCCTTTTATTGTATATTAATATATAAAATTGCATCTGGCATTTATATATTATCAAGATTTATATACGTTGTCAATGATTTTTCTATTTCTATCCTGCCGCTCATCTGATTAATCTCCATTTTTAGAGTCCGCGAAACCATCAAAAAATTTTCCCGGCATCCTGCATCTGGTAATCCAGAGCCTCGATGGACTCGGCGCAGGCTTTCAGCTGTGCCACAATCTCCTCCGCATCTTCCATGTCTTTCTTGTATTTCAGCTTGTGTTCCAGGCTGGCCCAAAAGTCCATGGCGATGGTGCGGAACTGCAGTTCCATCTTCATATACTTTTTCCCTTTGGACAGAAAAATAGCAAATTTGTATGGGTGTGTCAATTTTACTGCTGGTTCAGTCCTCTGTATGCGTCTCCTGCTCCGCGCTATTATATATCTGATTGTATTGCGCCAAATCTATCCGCTGAGCCATCTCCGGAATAGAGCTTACCACCCCTGGAAAGCCCAGTCGGATGCGGTAGAAATCCTCCTCCATCCTCTCTGTCTCCATACTCCAGCTGTCGGAGATATGACCGAAACTCAGCTGGCAGCAATAGACATCCTTCTGTGCCCAGCCCGCAATCCAGACATCGGAAGGGGAAGAGCTGATTCCCATGAACCTTATCCACCTAACATCCTGGAAATATTCCGAGAGGACAGGCGATTCCTTATCGGAATTATAAAGGGATATTTCGGCTGCATTGATGCTCTGGGATTTTGAACCCTTGTATATATCCACATTCCCATTCCAGTATTCGTAGTTCGAAACCAGCTCAGAGTCGGTTATTAAGTCAGAGGACTCCGCATGATAATTCTCGCACAATATCCACCACCACTCCCAAGCGTTCCCATCCATCCAGTCCTGCAGGGGAATCGTCTCCTTCTCTTCGCTCTCCGCATAATAGACCGTCCCATCCAAACCATCTATCAGCAACTCCACACGACCGCCGTCTCCTCTCTCCAGGTGAATGTCATTGGCCACCAGCAAAATCTGTCCGTCAGACTCCCGTATCAGAACATACTGGGTGCAGCTTTTCACGACCATATCATCTCCCCATTTTTCTCCATAGGGGGATACATACCCGCTCCCCAGCAGCGCCCGCATCAGAATGCTTTGCTCCGTCTGCACCACATTCTCCCACAGAGCCTCGTTGCCGGCATCGACCTCCTTGGAACTGCATATCACATTCCCCTGAGCGTTCGCCGCAAAATAGGCGCTCATTCGCTCATGGATATCGTTCTCATAACTGCGGTCCAGCTGCGCCACCATCAGGGGAGCCAGCGCCTCTCCCTGCATGCGGCTTTGCGAGGCGGCATCCCGCAATGCGAACCACCAGCCCGGTAAAAACAGCGCTGTCATTATCAGAAGTATGGACAAACCTATTCCCAGATATCGCCTCATATTCCGGCCTCCTATTATTAGAGGTTCATTGGAACCTCTGGGTTCCTTGGAACCTCCATTCCGCATGTTCCCTACAAACACACAGTTTTTACTACTATTTGGGAGCTGTCAGGGGCAGGCGGATCAGGATCTCCGTGCCCTCTCCCAGGGTGCTTTTCACCTTCCAGCTGCCTCCGTGGAGCTGCAGAATACGCTGGCACAGAGACATGCCCAGACCTGCTCCGCCCTCCTTGCGGGAGCGGGATTTGTCCACCATGTAAAAAGGCTCCGTGATCCGGTCGATCTCCTCCTGCGGTATTCCCCGTCCATTGTCCCGGATACGGATACCGTACCATTTTCCCCCTTTAGGTTTCCTCACATTCTCAGGTTCATCCTCCGGCTCGCTGACGCCCCACTCCGAGTCGTCAAAATCTGCCTGATAGGTCTTGGAGCGTTTGTCGCGGACATGACGTCCCTCCAGGCTGATCTGCCCCTTCTCCCCCACCGCCTTGGTGGCATTGTCCAGCAGATTGTACAGCAGAGACAACAGCAGATCGCTGTCCCCCCACAGCGTGGCCTGTTCCATGCGGATACTGCCCTGAATCTGGCGCGTATCCCAGATGGGGCGCATGGTGCTCCACAGATTTTCCCCCAACGTCATGGCCTTGATTGGCTTGCCCGCAAAGTCCTGTTTCTCCATACTCACCAGCTCCAACAGCTTGTGGGAGAGCTGTTCCAGCCGCTTTCCCTGCGTGTAGATATAATGGCTGGCAGTGCGGTGTTCTTCCGGCTCCAGCTCCATGGTGTCCAGCATCTGGGCGTAGCCGATAATGGATGTCAGCGGCGTCTTCAGCTCGTGGGCGAAGGCCGCCGTGAAATCTTCCTGGCGTTTGGCCTCCAGTTCCTTTTCCCTCATCTGCTCCACCAGCCGGTCAGCCATGAGATTAAAGCTCTCCGCCAGCTCCCCCACTTCATCCGGCTGATGGTAGTCCGAGCGCCGGGTCAAGTCCCCGGCTGCGATCCTTTTGGTCACCCAACCCAGTTTGCGGATCGGGCGGGTCAGGTAGCGCGCCAGCACCCAGGCACAGACTGCCGCCACCGTCAGCAGCACCAGCAGCATCACTCTATACTGCCGTATCGTGTCCGTTCGGGTGTCATAAATTCCCTGTATGTTGCGGCTGACCAACAGATAATAGGTCTTGTCTCCCAGTCGGCTGTCGCTCATGCTGACAAGCTCATAACCCCTGGAATCCATACATATCTGCCAGATGTAGCTGTTCTCCCCGGCCTCGTTGCGACGGACGATCATCTCGTCCACATCCACGATGCCGGACAGCCTAGTCAGCTCCTGCTGCCCGCTGTAACAGTTTCCCTCTCCGTCCAATACAATGCAGTTGCTCCCAGTCCGGTCCACATTGATCGTCATACTTTCCAAGGCTCTCTGCAGGGCATAAACCTCCCCATATTCCTCGCCGGACCGATACCCCACCTCCAGAAAGTACTGAAACATCCGAATCTCCTGACTGGCCTGCTGCCGCTCCTGCTCCAGCATCCGGCTGAAACTGGAGTCCAGCATCCACATGCCAAAGGCAATAAATGCCGCCGTGACCAGTACCATGATCCACAAAAAAAGTTTCCCCGTAAATTTCATGCGTTCTTCCCCATCAGTTTCGCCTCAGATCTATTCGCCCTCCAGACGATAGCCCACCTTGTAGACAGCAGAGATCTCCTCATTCCAGCCCAATTTTTTCTTGAGACGCTGAACATGCAGATCAATGGTCCGACTCTGTCCCTCATACTCGCCGCCCCACACGGACTCGTAGATGGTTTCCCGGTACAGGGCTATGTTCCGATTGCGGGCCAGCAGCAGGAGCAGATCAAACTCCTTCATTGTCAGCGCTATCTGCCGTCCCTCCTGCAGCACCAGACGGGAGGCGGTGTCGATGGTAATGTCAAAAACCTTCAAAATCCCCTCCGCTTTGTGATAACGGCGCAGCACAGTCTCCACCCGGGCCAGCAATTCGGGGATGGCAAAAGGCTTTGCCAGATAGTCGTCCGCTCCCATTTTCAGCCCTTTTACTTTATTCTCCGTAGTCCCCAGGGCGGTGAGAAAAATCACGGGCAGTCCCATGGACTGTGCATATTGGAGCAGCTCGTAGCCGTTGCAGCCCGGCAGCATGATATCCAGCAGCGCCAGATCAAAGGGCCGCTGCTGCATAAGGTCCGCCGCCTCCATCCCGTCCGACGCCCAAGTGCAGCTGTAGCCCGCACGGGTCAAATTCATGCGAATCAGGTTCGCTATGGGTTCTTCATCTTCAGCAATCAGTATCTTAATCATCGCGCTCTCCTCTCCGGTTCAAATGTTACTGCGTTATTATGAATCCTTTTTGTATATAGATTGTATCATAATTTCGTCTGTTTGAGTATCCTGCCGAAACACATTACCCAGGGCAACAAACGCCTCTCTGCATTGCGCAAAACAAAGGAATATTTATAATAACTGTGCTTTCTGCACTATATTTTTTGGATGAGCAGTGCATTGACTACAAAAATTCTAAAGAATATAATTAAAAATAGGTGATAACTCACAAATAACTCGCGATATCACAATGTCAAATGCGCAAAATGCGCAACAAAGAGAGAGGGGGACGCCGTGAAAAGCGCAAACAAGAAAAACGCTGTAAAAGGTTTTTTCAAAAAGGCATATAAGTATCGGGCATTTCTGCTGATGCTTGCGCCGACAGTCATCTACACGCTGATTACTGGGAGTGTCAAAAAGCACGGTGTCCAGAGCGCTTTCAGACAAGGGCCGAATCGGCGAGACATCTACCTTTCTGGACTACGACGTCCTGATTACGACCGGAACTGCCAATGACGTATCCGGTATCCGGGCGCTGGTAGAAAAAAAGAAAGTGGACGGTATTATTCTGACCAGAAGCCTGGACTGTTTCTCGCCGTCCGTCACGGCGGTAAACGTATCTGCCAGACAGGTGGGAAACATGATATGCAAACAGATGATAAACTTTCTGACCGGAAGAGAGTACCAGACAAAGACTATTATGGATTATGAAATATTGATTCGCAAATCCACAGGAGGACAACAATGAGTGAAAAGTATACCTACAACAGCCAGTGTCTCTTGCGTGACGAAAAACCCTGGTTTCCCGTGATGGGCGAGATGCATTACTCCAGATACCGCGAAGATTTGTGGGAGGAATCCCTGCGCAAGATGAAAGCGGGCGGCGTGACCATCGTGTCCACCTATGTGATATGGATTCACCACGAGGAGCAGCAGGGCGTCTTTGATTTCACGGGTTGCAGAAATCTTAGGAAGTTTGTGGTGCTGTGCCAAAAGGTCGGTCTGAAAATGTTTTTGCGGATAGGACCCTGGGTTCACGGGGAAGTGCGAAACGGCGGTTTCCCTGACTGGGTGGTGGAGCTGGGAAAATCGGGCGTGGACCTTCGCAGCAACGACCACGCATATATGTCTTATGTTCGACACTACTGGAAAAAAATATATGAGCAGGTGCAGGGACTGTTTCTGGAGGACGCAGGCCCCATCATCGGCCTTCAACTGGAAAATGAGTACGGTCACGTGGGAGGCTACGGAGGCGACAAGGGAGAGTCACACATGCGGACATTGATGGCTCTTGCAAAAGAGCTGGGCTTTCAGGTTCCCCTGTACACTGCCACTGGGTGGGGAGGAGCCTGTATCGGGGATGCGCTGCCCGTCATGGGGGGCTACTGCGAAGCACCCTGGGATCAGAGTGTCAGCGAGCTTTCCGCCAATACCAACTATATTATAAGCCACGAGCGCAATGACGCGCTGATTGCCTGCGATCACCATGTGGAGGGGGCGGTGACCTTTGATGAGTCCAGGTTCCCCTACCTTACGGCGGAGCTGGGCGGCGGTCTGCAGGTTACCAGCCATCGGCGGCCTGTGGCTACCGGGCCTGATATCGGAGCCATGTCGCTCACAAAGCTGGCCAGCGGAGTGGCGCTTCTGGGCTACTATATGTACCACGGCGGCAGCAATCCGACCGGAAAACTGTCTACCCTCCAAGAGAGCAGAGCCACGGGTTACGCCAACGATCTGCCGGAGATCAACTATGATTTCAACGCGCCAGTCAGGCAGTACGGAGCCATATCAGACAACTACCGGGAGATCAAGCTGTTGGCAGTCTTTCTCAAGGATTTCGGGGAGGACCTGGCCCCCCTGGCAGCGGATATTGACCCTGACAATGTAAAGCCCGAGGATATGCGTACACTGCGGAAATCCTGCCGTCATGACGCTGATCACGGCTATGTATTTTTCAATAATTACCAACGTCGCAGAACCATGGACACCCACAGGGCGGTTACTTTCCAGGGCCCTTGCAAGGACGGCCCCATATGTTTCCCGGCGGTGGATATTCCCTCCGGCGCATACGGTTTCTTCCCCTACAACATGAGACTGGGGGACGCCGTACTCACATGTGCTCTGGCCACTCCTTTTTGTCGTCTGAAGGGAAAAGGGGGCGATACCTATGTATTTTACGGGGACTATACCCCCTGCTACAGTTGGCGGGATGACAGGGCCGCAGACATACTGCATCTGACCCGCGCCCAGGCCCTGAACGCCTGGAAGGTGACGCTGGAGAGAGACTATCTGGTTCTCTGTGACAACTATGTCTGGGAACAGGACGGAGAGCTTGTGGTAACAAGCGGACCCGACAGCGAGATCGCCATCTTCCCGGAGCCGATAAAGGCGCCCGCAGGCTTTGTGAAGTCAGGAGTTCAAGACAGATTCACGCTGTACAGAAGAAAAATCGACGCCGCCTCCGCCCGGGCCAAGTTCACACAGACAGAGCAGGACGATGACAGAGCCGTGTACGAGATCACGATAGAGTATCCCGACAGAGCGCAGCGCGTCACCGGCAGAGATACCATTCTGGTGCTGACCTACTCGGGATTTGGCATGGACGTTTATCAGGGAGACTGCCGGGAGGAAAAAAAGATCAACGACCATTTTTATACCGGCCAACAGGTACCCATAAGCCTGGGATATTTTGACTTCCCCGAAAAGCTTTCCGTGGCGATTCGGACACTGCGCAAGGAGGACTGGGTGTACATAGAAGAATGGCCTCCTTTGACAGACGGCAGGGCCTGCAAGCTGGAGGCTGTGGAGATAAAAGAGGAATATCGGTAGGGCAGACCCGACATACAAAATGCCGCCGTATGGGAATGTGTTCCCGCTACGGCGGCATTTTTGCTGTTAGGGCGTCAACCTGTGGATATCTCTGGGAAACAGGCATGCCTGCCGCACGTTTTCATAGCCCAGCAGTCGGGCGGTGAAACGCTCCAGGCCCAGACCCAGTCCCCCGTGGGGCGGCATGCCGTGGCGGTGCATCAGCAGGTAGCTTTCAAATTCTTCCGGGTCCATACCCCGCTGCAGAAGTTTCTCCAGCTGCTGCTGATAGCCGTGAATCCGCTGCCCCCCGGTGGTGATCTCCACCCCTCGAAAGAGCAGGTCAAAACTCAGCGTCTCCGCCGGATTTTCCGGGTTATCCATGGCGTAAAAAGGGCGTTTTCCCGTGGGATAATGGGTCACAAACACAAAGGCGCTGTCATAGTGTCCCCGGATATACTGACATAGCAGGTCTTCCTCCTCCGGTTCAAAATCCTCCTTCTCCACCATGGGTCTCTTATAATACTCCGACACCAGGGCCTTTGCCTGAGAAAAACGAATCCGGGGGATACGTCCCATAGGCATATCCTCCCGCCTGTGCGGAACCTCCACGCCCCAGGGTTGAGGTTCCTCCGTACCCTCCCCGGAAAACCGCGGCATGGAGACCTGCAGCATTTCCAGTTCCTGCCCACAGAACTCCTGCAGACTGCCAAGCGTTGCCTGCAGCATTGCCTCCTCCATCTCCATAATTTCCTCAAAGCCCCTGATATACCCCATCTCAAAGTCAACTCCCGTATATTCGTTCAAGTGCCGGGAAGTGTCATGTTTTTCCGCTCGAAACACCGGCCCGATCTCGTAGACACGCTCGAACACGCCCACCATCATCTGCTTGTAAAACTGCGGACTTTGGGCAAGATACGCCTGTTTGCCAAAATAGTCCAGCGAGAAAATATTGGCGCCGCCCTCTGCTCCGGCCTCCACCAGCTTGGGGGAATGGATCTCCGTAAAATTCTGTTTCTGTAAAAAACCGCGAAAGCCCCGGCAGATTCCCTCTTGAATCTTAAATATGGCCCGTTGCTTTTCATTGCGCAGAGTCAGCATTCGATAGTCCAGCAAATTTTCAATGGAGGTATTTACCTTTTTCTGGTTGATAACAATGGGCATAAGCTCCGCCGGAACGGACAGCACCTCAAGCTCCAGCAGCCGCAGTTCCCAGCCCATCCGGGAGCGTTCCTCGGGAGCCACCAGCGCGCGAACCCGCACACAGCTCTCCTCCACCAGCTCCTCCATTCCAAAACGTGAAAACTCCGGGCCGTACACGCACTGAATCACATGTCTGCCGGTGCGCAGCAGCACAAAAGCAAATCCGCTCATACGCCGCAGCTTATAGACGCTGCCGTGGAGCAGGATTTCCTCTCCTGTCCGCCGCCCAATTTCTTCCAGGGAAAAGCCTGTCACCGGTCTGGGGGATGACTGCCTCTCCTCCCCGTCTTGTTGTATCTGCAATAATTCACTCATATTCATGTTATGATCTTCCTTTCCGTTTTAATGTATTATCCCCTGCTAACGCGTTTTTCCACGCATCCATACGGACATCGTCGCAATGTCCCATAGGATCACCTCCTTTCCATTGTCCCATATCTTTTTATGGCATGAAAAAAGACCAGTGCCACATTCGTAATCTCTTACCAATGCGGTACTGATCTCTGGGTCAAAACATTCTGATCGGCTCTTCTCCGCACAGGCACAACACGCTGAGCGCTTGCACCCATGTGTCCACGGCTACAAGCGCTGCCTATCGTCGTCCCTGTTCTCTAAAAATTTCTGCAACTGATACAGCATAATCTTAGTTCTCCCTTGGTTCTGTCCCTCTTGTCTTAGGATTTTTGTTATCATAGCACAGCTCCCGAAAAAATACAAGCCTGTTTTTCCATTTTTTCAAAGGCACTACGGTGCGGAAGGATACTAGCCCCCAAGGCGCTTAAGCTCCTGCTGCAATTGCTCTATATACTGAACCAGTTGGGCATTCTGCTGTTTTTCCCGATCCAATTGGCCAAGCATCTCTTCTCTTTCCTGAAGTGCCGCATCCTTTTCCTGGATTGCCACTTCCTTTTCCTTCAGTACTGTATTCATTTCTCTAACATGTTTCTCCCTTGCCTTGCATTGCTCCCGGATGGTTTCATCAGCCGTGATCTCATATATGGTTGCAACTGCATCCTCCAATATCGGATTCTGTTCTGCTAACATTTTGAGTTCCTCCCATGTGGTGGCCTTGAAGAGGGATGCCCAGTAGTCCGTCTTCCACTCTCTGTCCTCCTGCGTCGCCAGTTCTATATGCTTTAAGTTTACCACACTCAGAACAAAATTGTCAGTATAAATATGGTGGTTTTTCACATTTGTCATCTTATACGTGGCATAGAATTCGGGATATTCCGGAAACAAAGTAAAATCCAGAAAACCAATATGTATGGTGGGCTTAATGTCGGTATAATCCTGGCCTCTGGAAAGCTGGTCAAAATTGCGGCACAGATACGTCAGAGACCGCTCCGGCCAGTTCATATGATTCACTACCTGCATTTCCAGATTAATAAGTATCCGGTTGTCCAACAGTACATTGATATCCAGCGCAAATATTTTGCCGTCTAAATCTCCTGTGATGGATTCACCCAGTATGATAGGATTCTTAAGCTCCACACTCTTTACGTTTTCCGGCTGCAAATGCAGCAGGGAGCAGACTAGATGTTTCAGCACCTTTTTATTTTTTTGCAGCAGGGCTTTAAACAGATAGTCGTTGGTCAGAGTGTAGGGCAGTTTCCCGGTGGCCTGCATATATATTGGCTTTTTCTCCGGTGTTTGAGGGGTTAAGTTGGTCATAAAAGCATGTCTCCTTTTGTCTGGTAGTTCCGGTCGATTACCGTTGTCTCACAGACCATATTGAAAAAAGGAGTACAAAAAACACACCTGAGAACATACAAAAACAGTCCGGGGAGAACAAGGGCAAAACGCCAGAAAATGAATGGTATCCATATTGATTGATATGGGTATAATATAACAGATAGAACTGCAAAGCGCAAGCTTTTTGAGAGAAACTTGCAAAGGGACAACGGGCATACACTTGACATTCTTTCGCTTTCTATCTATAGTTACTTTAGGTGTTTGAGTTATGGAGGTAGATTGAAATATGAAAAAGATACATCTGCTTTGTATAGCACTGCTGGCGATATCGTTTCTTGTATTGAGCGGCTGCGGGAAGACAGAAGAGGCGGAAAATGTGCCCGAGAATCTCACCTTTGAGGCCCAGGACATGGAGGGCAACCAGATTTCCGCTAAGATTTTTTCAGAGACAAAGCTTACAATGGTCAACGTATGGGCAACCTACTGCAATCCCTGCCTGAGAGAGATGCCGGGACTGGGCGAGCTGGCGGGCGAGTATGAATCCGATGAATTTCAGATTGTGGGAGTCATCAGCGACGTGCCGGAGGGATCCAGTCAGAAGACCATGGATTTGGCGGCGGACCTGATTGCGCAGACCGGTGCGGACTACACGCATCTGCTTTTGAGCGAATCCCTCTACTATGCGCTCCTCACGGAGGTGACGGCGGTTCCCACCACCTTTTTCATAGACGAAAACGGAAACATTCTGGATACGGTGGTTGGGGCCATGGATAAATCGGCATGGGAGGAAAAGATTAATGCGCTTTTGGAAAAAGAATAAGCCGCCCATATGGCTCTTTGGAACACTTGCGGGGATTCTGTTTCTGGGCATAGGCGGCGCCTTGGATCAGTTTGCCGTGATATGGAGAAAAGCGGTGATGATCTGCATGGAATGTATCGGGATTGGGTGAGACGGAGATATGAACAGACTGCGACTGGCGGTACAGCTCATTTTTACAATTCTTACAAACGGCTACACTTATGGCTATCTGCACGGAAAGATATACCGGGGAAACCTGAAATATACCTGTGTTCCGGGACTGAACTGTTATTCCTGTCCCGGTGCGCTGGCCTCCTGCCCCATAGGAGCGCTCCAGGCGCTGCTGAACCGGCAGGGATTTCAGATACCCTTTGCGGCGCTGGGATTTTTCTTTGTCTTTGGAAGTCTTCTGGGGCGCTTTGTCTGCGGATGGCTGTGCCCCTTTGGGCTGGTACAGGATCTCTTGCACAAAATTCCCGTTTTCCACAAGAGAAAGCGGCTGCCCCTGCACCATATTTTAAAGTATGGAAAATATCTTACTCTGTTTCTTTTCGTGGGCCTTGGCTCACTGTTTTTGTTCGGCGGATTTGCGAAAGTACCGGCATTTTGCAAGTATATATGTCCCTCCGGCACATTGTTTGGCGCGCTGCCTCTGTTGGCTGCAAACGGACTGCTGCGCAGTCAGGCCGGAGGCCTGTTTTTATGGAAATTGGGAATCCTGCTGCTTATTCTGGTTCTCTCCGTGAAGGTCTATCGGCCTTTTTGCCAGTATCTGTGCCCCCTGGGAGCAATCTATGGATTGTTCAACAGGTTCAGCCTGGTTCAGATATGCTGGGAGGAGGAAAAATGCGTCTCCTGTGGAGCCTGCGAGAAAGCCTGCCCCGTATCTCTTTCCGTCCGTGAGATATCCCGCTCCCCGGAGTGCATACGCTGCGGCAGATGCGTGAGCGCCTGCCCCGAAAAATGTTTGCGCTTTTCCGGGCAGAGCCGCATCCATTCTAAGAAAGAGCAAAAAGAACCGTCTTGGTAATCTCCAAAACGGTTCTCCAATGCGCTTATAGTCCCATCACAGCGTCGATGGGAAGTGATACCACAAGTCCCTTGGCCTCACTGCGCATACCACATTTTTCGCTGATAGCGCTCATGATTTCCACCTTTTTCTCCGTGTCGGACAGAATCAGCACAATCTCCTTCTCCTCCTGCATGCTCAGTCCCCAGGAGGCGGCAACCTCCTGATTTCCAATCCAGTGGCTGTGTATCACAGTTCCGCCGCTGGCCCCCGCTGCTCGGGCCGCATCCATGACATCCCCGCTGAATCCTATGTTTACTGTGGCAACTACCAGTGCATATTTGGTATCAGACATAATGTTTCCAACCTTTCTTATACTGTAGGGTGCATTCTCCTCGTCTATTTTTGTCAGCATGCGCAAGAGCAGTTTATTCAGTCCGGTGAGAGACATGGTAAACGCAATGCCACTGTTGACTGCGCCCAGATGCAGTTCAACGCGCAGTTTGGACAACATGGCATCCCCTAACTGTCGGGGCACTGTACTCATCAGAATACATTTGTCTATGCTGCCCAGACCCAGCATATCCATGACCTCGCTGGATGCCGTCCCCTCGGCGTTGAGTCTGTACTGCACAGGCAGGGTACTCTTTTGGAATATCTTGGTCGCCTTTTCGGCCAGCTTGGGGTTTGTAATCAGCACAAGCAGCTGAAAGGACGGATTTTTTTCATGATTCTCCATAAGCATTTATCTCCTCCAGGTCTATGATATCGTCGCAGTCATCCAGATACGCGGCATTCTGCAGCGCCCTCTTGTGCATAGCATTGGTTTTAACCTGATACACAATACCCATTATCTGTATGGCAATCAACGGCGTCAACGCCACCAGCGCCACCACGCCGAACGCGTCCGTCATCAGATTGCCGCCCAGAGCCTGACATGTACCGATGCTGAGAGGCAGCAGAAAGGTGGAGGTCATGGGACCGCTGGCAACGCCGCCGGAGTCAAAGGCAATACCCACAAATATCTTGGGAACAAATCGGGACATTATCAAAGCGATAAGATATCCGGGAATAAGTATCCATTGTATGGGCAATCCGGTCAATACCCGCATCATGGCCAGGCCCACACTGATCGCCACGCCCAGGGACATACAGCGGTTCATGGCTTTGACGGAGACAGCGCCGTCGGTCACGTTCTCGACCTGGTGATTAAGCACTTGGATTGCAGGCTCTGCCTTCACTATGTAATAACCTATGAGCATACCTATTGGAACCAGTATCCACTTGAAAAGCAGCGACGCCAGTTCCTGTCCCAAGAAGGAACCCACCGGTGCAAATCCCACGTTCACGCCACAGAGAAACAGTACCAGACCGATATAAGTGTAGATCAGACCCACGGCAATACGTTTCAGTTGTCTCCTCTGATAGCGGCGGGTAATCAACTGGAAAATCACGAATACCGCGGCAATGGGCAGCAGCGATACCAGCACCTCCCGGGCATAGGCTGGAAGGCTGACGCCGAACACTCTGACCACGTCCCGGGTAGTAACCACCGCGGCGACCTCCCCCAACGAATATACAGCCTCCGTAGGCTTGTAAAAGCAGCCCAAAATCAGCACCGCCAGAATAGGGCCTATGCTGGACAGAGCCACCAGACCGAAACTGTCACTGGAGGAGTTCTTGTCGGTCCTTCGGGAGGCGAGACCGATACCCATAGCCATGATAAAAGGCACAGTCATTGGCCCGGTGGTGACGCCGCCGGAGTCAAAAGCCACTGCCAAAAATTCTCTTGGAACGAGGAAAGAGGCCACAATCAACAGCAGATATAACACAATTAACATTTTTGAGAGATCAATCTGGAACTTGATTCGAATAATCGCCAAAGCCAGAAAAATGCCCACTCCCACCGCTACAGTCAGAATCAGCACCCGGTTGGGCACGGAAGGCACCTGCTGGGCAAGCACCTGTAAATCAGGCTCGGATATGGTGATGAGCGCGCCCATGACAAAACCTATCGCCAGCACAAGCAGTATCCAGCGCGTCCGAGAAATCTGAGTGCCAATGCCCTCTCCGATCGGCGTCATGGACATCTCCGCCCCCAGCTGGAAAAAGCCCATTCCCACAATCAGCATGATTGCGCCGACCACGAACATAACCAGACTCCCCAGTTCCATGGGCACCAAAAATATACTGATAAGCAGCACGATTCCGGTGATCGGAAGAACTGCTGAAAGGGATTCCAAGGTTTTCTCTCTTAATTTTGGATTCAAATTTCTCTCCTTCCTGCATACTGCGGCTCTCTCGCAGCACTGCATTCATATTCATAAAAAAAATTGATAACACCGTGATTTCATACGCTTTATCGCATATTCTGCATTTTATTTATTATAGCATGAATTAATGTCTCTTTGGAGAGAAATCTGCGATTTTATATTTTTTTCAGAATATGACCGTTTATTTTTCATGGTACGAGCAGTTTTTCCAACTCCTTTTGATCCTCACAAAATACGTTCAAATCCACATATTTTTCCACCCCCGAGGTTCCCAGAAGCGTTCCTGTGTCGGAGTATTGCCAGAAAGTCCACTGCCTGCCTATGTCCCCCGGCGGATAATACACATTCCGAATCCAGAGCGGATAATCCTCAAACTCATTCCGAATGTACTTATTATATACCGTATAAGTGGTATAGATGATGGGCTTTACACCGTATTCCTCTTCCAGGGCTGAAAGCAGTTCCTGCAGCTGGGAAACCACCTGTTCTTTCTCTGGAGGATTTTTCGATTTATCCCCATAGTACTCAATATCCACTGCGGGCGGAAGGGCTCCGCTCAGGTCTCCCACCGTGGCAATAAAGTGCTCCGCCTGGGAGGATGCCGGACTGTCAAAACCGAAAAAGTGATAAGCGCCCACATACAGCTCCGCGGCTCTGGCTTTCTCCCAGTTTGTCTCATACCTCTCGTCTACAAAGCTGCTGCCTTCCGTTGCCTTGATAAACGCAAAATCAATACCCTGCTCCTTGAATTGTTCCCACTCGATCTCGCCCTGGTAATGGGAGACGTCCACTCCCTGTACGGGATATTTGTCCACAAGATACGGGTTGATATTTATTTTCTTTAACACTATCAAAACCGCTGCCACGCACAAAAGCGACAATACTGCCAGCATAGTGCAAACGGTCATACGCTTTATCCTTTTAGGGCATTCCTTTTTTCTCATATATAATATATCCACCCTTTACAATATATTTTCGATCTCCAGCGCAAAAAAAAGCCCCAGAACCCGCATATCTGCAAGCCCTAAGACTTCTAATGCACCGCCAGGGGCTCGAACCCTGGACACCCTGATTAAGAGTCAGGTGCTCTACCAACTGAGCTAGCGGTGCGTTTTATAAGCATTTCTGCTCTATTTCTTAACACAAGTGATATATTATCATATGGCATATAGAAATGCAAGCATTTTTTCAAAAAATTTAACAAAAATTTCACTTTTTTTTCACTGGGACGTCCATCTCAAATATATACTTTTCATACGCATTTATCACCTGTGTTTCGTTGTAGGTGGACAGGCGTGGAAATGACCTGCCGTAATTCATATGCACATGCCCGTGGATAAAAAATGCGGGCTTATACTTGTCCAACAGCGTGCGGAACGCCTCAAAGCCCATGTGAGGCAGATCCTTGCCGTCGTTGAGCTGATAGGCGGGCGAATGGGTCAACAGAATGTCAAAGCCCCTCCTGTACTTCAGTTGCCACCAGAGTTTCCACACTCGTCTGCGCATCTGGAACTGGGTATACTGGTGGCTGCCGGGCTTATAGCGCATGGAACCTCCCAACCCCAGTATCCGGACTCCCTCATGCACGTAGATTTGGTCTTCAATACAGATACAGCCGTCGGGGGGAACCTGCTCATATCTTTCGTCATGATTGCCATGCACATATAGAATCGGTGCATGAGCAAATGTGGCCAGAAAAGATAAATATTGAGGTTTTAAATCCCCGCAGGAGAGGATCAGATCGATCCCCTCCAGATAGCTCTTGTCAAAATAATCCCATAACAATGGAGATTCCTGGTCAGCGATTGCCAAAATTTTCATCGGATACTCCCACTTCTCTTTTATTTCTGTCGTCTGCAAAACGTCAGGAATCTGCCTCCTTGGTTCTGCCCAACCCCTGCATTTTGGTGACAGCCTGGGCCTCCTCTGTCAAATCGGAGATGGAGGGGATCTTTCCCACCACATTTTCAACCAACCAGTCCATCGTGATAATTTCTCTAGGGGGGATGACCTGATCGGACTTGTTCATAATGGTTCCTTCCTGTGTCAACAGCTCGCCATAAAACGGAGTGAGCGCATCCGAGCAGATGTTGTTGCGCAGCAGGCTGACCAGCCGCTGGGTGCCACGGGGAAGGTCCTGAGAACAGATCAGATCAACCACCCCGGCGGACATACCCCACCAGTAATTAATTGCTCTGTTCCCCACGGCATCCGTCTCTTCCTTCCAGGTTCCGTTCAGAATAATACGGACGATCTTCTCATATAGTTTACCCCAATGCCATGTAGTCATTGCCAAATTATCCGGTGTTTCCCCACTGATGCAGTAAAGTCCGAAACGCCGGGAGTTTTGGCCGACTGATTTCATATCCTGATCCATTATGTAATCGATTTCCGGGTCATCGGTAATCTTTATCTTACGATCCTTAAGTGTGCGCCAGTCCAGATAGACCCTAGCATGAGGATTGACCATTCTGGCCCCCAGAGCAAAGGCGTTGATATTGGCCACCATGCCATAAATCGGGTAGTCGGCAATGTATCCGATCTTATTCGTAGTAGTCATGGAACCCGCAATGGCGCCAGCCAGGAATTTCGCCTCATACATCCTGGCATAATAGGTTCGCAGGGTCGGATGAGAAATGTTCAGCGAACAATTCAAAATCTTCACGTCCGGGTGATTGGCTGCAATCTTCAGGCTGGCCGGGATCATTACCGGCGTTGTGGTAAAGAGAACATGGTATCCATCCTCAATAACCTGTTCCATACGCTCCAGATCGTTTTCACCGGCGACAATATTCTCAAATGCCTTGGTTTCCACCTGACCGGGAAATACATTTTCCAGATACAGCCGTCCCAATTCATGGCTGTAGGTCCAGCTGGAGGTTCTGTGACTTTTTTCATATAAAAACGCAATCTTGATCTTATTCGCATTGTCCGGGAGAACCAGATTCAACAGGTTCCTGTAGAGATTGTGGGAAACCTCTTCCTTGGGAGGATCCATGAGCAGCTCTATGGACTGCTCCTTCGTCAGCACCAGGAATTCGTCCCATATCTTGGAGAGATTCTTTTTCATCTCCTGCTCGGTTTTCTGCATGGTCTCCTGATAGCCGAATACAGTGATAAAGGCCAGCAGCGCGTCTCCCACCGTGATAGGCAGCCTGCCGCCGCCCTTGGCCTCAAAGGCATTGCGGAAGTGAAAATAGACGGAGTCGAACTCCATTCGGTCCTCGTAAGTCCATTTCTCTCCCTTGGGCGTACCGATCTGCTCCAAAAGCTTGGCAAAACGGCCTTTCTCACTGAAATAGACCGTGTTGATGCCCGTGATCTCATAAAAATCCAAAAATTCATAGTAAATCTCATTTTCTTTTGTATCCGTGCGCTTGGGGACTATCCGAATCACAGAGCAGGGAATACTGTATGCTTTCAAATATTTGAGAATACTGACCCGCTTGTTTCCCTCCTGCACATAGAACCGATTCATGAACTCGTAGACCTTCACCGGGTCCCGCAATCCCTCCTCCTCCAGAGTAGTGTACAGCCGTATCCATTTGCCTGCAAACTCCGATGAGGCGTCCAAAAGAGGCATAAAATTGGCGGCAAAGGAATTGGTTCGGCCCTTTGTCTTGGTGCCGATGATCAGTTCAAGCGGCACTTCGCACACACCTAGATTTACCTCATATTCCACTTTTGTATAAGACAGTATCTCCTCCAACACCGGCAGATAGGGGTAACCGCCTTTCAGCAGACGGGCACGGTATTCCTTTCGTCCGGCGTTCAACGCATCGCTGTAATTTTCGTATGACATATTATCCCCCTTTTTCTGCTTACTGCTTCACTGTCACGTTCAGATCCCTCTCCTTCAGAATCTTACTCATCTTGCAGTACAAATATTCTACCACCGCCTAATTAAACATGTCAAGAATCAGCCAATACCGGTTTCGGACTGGATGACTTGGAGAAATCAGAACAACTAGCGCCCTTACAATCCTTGCAATACCCATAGAGCTCCAGCTTATGCCCTGTGATCTCGAAGTCTCCCCGGGGCCGGGGCAGGTGGGGATGCATATGTTCAAAGGGGCAGTTTTCCAGAGGCACCCGCTTGTGGCATCCCAGACACAGGGCATAGTGCGTGTGACCGCCCCGGTTCAGCTCGTACAGGAGTGTATCGTCCCCCATCCAGCTGCTCTTTGTCAGCAGCCCCCGCTCCTCAAAGGCGGCCAGAATCCGGTATATGGTGGATACCGCATAGCCGGGCTGCCCGGCAGTTTCCTCCAGCCGCTGGTAGATCTGTACGGCGCTGAGAGGTTCCTCGGCCTCCTGCAGCACCTGATACACGTCTTTTCGCTGCCGTGTCCATTTAATTCCGGCAGGATATTCCTGTTTTTCCATTCTGCCCCCATGCATATCGCAGGCATCGCCTGGGATATTGCTAAAATAAGAAATAGAAAATTTCATTTTTAATCTGACCCCCATGCATTTTGGCAATTCTATATGGGCAGCAGGCCGGCCAATATACCGCCCGCCACGCTGACTCCATAGAGCAGACTTATGATTCTCAGATTTTCTCTCCTATGCCGATTTACCCTGCACAGAATCAGCAGCCCCACTCCCGTATTAGCCAGCAGACCGCTTATCAGAGCGCCGAAATTCATGGCTCCCTCCAGGTACAGCTGAGTAATGGCCACGGAGGAGGCGCAGTTGGGAATCAGACCCACAGCCCCGGAGAGCAGCTGTCCCACCACCGGCTTATTCCATATCCACCGACTCATGGCATCCGGTCCCACCTGCTCCAGCACCAGATTTAAAATCAGGTTAATAACCAGAATAAACACTGCAATCTGCAGCGTGTGCAACAGCGCTGACTTCACTATCCCTCTTTCGCAGCCACAGTGGTCATGCTCACACAGCTCATGGATATGCGCATGCTCCTCCTGTTTTTTCCCTAAAAATAAATCGACGCAAAACCCTGCCACTATGCCCGCCAGCACTTTGAAACCAAGAATCTGCACAATCAGAACCGGGCTGGCATGGGCCGAGATCAGAATGGGCAGCATCTCGTCCGACGTGGATAAGAAGATGGCAAGAAGAGTTCCCAGCGTGATCACCCGCCCCGCATACAGACCTGCCGCAGCCGCCGAGAAACCGCACTGGGGCACCACGCCCACCGCCGCTCCCAATGCAGGACCCCATTTCCCAGCCCGACGCACCAGCCGGGCGGCGGTTTCCCCCGTCTGATGCTCCAGATATTCCATGGTCATATAAGTCAGCAGCAAAAAGGGAACTAATTTTGCTGTGTCACGTAAGCTGTCTAAAATGATCTCCCACATGTCCTGTCCGCCCTGCTTTCCTCGGATTTTCGCAAATGCGAATCTCTTGCATTTGCAACTCAGTTGCATTTAGAATCATATCACATATTTCTATTTTGTCAAGCCCGGAACAAAATGAGATGTCACACGCTCTGGCAACCTATTGAGAACACAATCTGGTGGCAAAAGAATATGCCCAGATTCACAAAGGAATCCAGGCATATTCCGGGCATTGATGGTAGTGCCCCTGCTGGTTGGCATGAGGCGGGACCGAAAAACCCTTAATCCAGATGAAACACCGTCTGCAAATCAACAGAGACCGGACTGTTGTCGGGATTGGTTTCCATAATATCGGCCATATAGTCCCACCACTTGCGGTTAATGGCAGTATCCGCTCCCCTCGCCCATTTCTCCTCATCCTCTATCTCAATATAACCGAAAAGCGTCAGGGTCTCCCTGTCCAGAAAAATCGTGTAGTTCTTCCCTCCATGCTCGTGAATCATGTCCTTCATCTCAGGCCACAACAGATTGTGACGTCTCTCATACTCTTCTTCCTGTCCCGGAAACAGCTTCATCTTGAACCCTTTAATCATTTACATTACCCTACCTTTCCTGCAGTGTGCAATATATGTTTATACTCTCTGAATCAATGTGTCGTAAGCATCCAGCCTCACTCTCTGTACGCCGGTCTCCGTATGTATGCTGCACTCCTGCTGCGTGTCAGCGTTGTTGATCACCACCAGTGTTCCGCTCTCCGGATAATATGCGCACTCCATTTCCGCATTGTCCGTCAGATAGTACGCAGCCTCGCCTCCCCCGTCCAGAATCAGGTTCAGCAGCATCCTGGTATTGGCATTTGTCACCTCAAAAGCGGAGAGATAGATACCCTGTCCCCTTCCGAATGTATTTCTGGTGAGAAGCGGATTAGCCCCCTGCGCCGCCAGCACCGTCGCCTTGCCGTCGGTCAGGTGACAGGTGCGTCCGGCAGGAACATACGCCCCCTCCGGCATCACCTTCCCCGCGGCCGCCTCGTCCACCTCAAACGCCCACTTGCCATGACACACCCTGTCAATGATATCCTCGTCAACCCCCAGAACATGTGCCATTCTGAAGTAACTGTCATATCCCGGCACTGCGGAAGGCTCGCCCACGCCGATAAATGTGCCGCCCTCCCAGACCCATTTAGTCAGGCGCGCAATCACTTCCTCATCCTTCCAGGCGTCCGCACCGCTCCATGCACTGCCCGCCGCTCCCGCATTGATAACCACATCCACATTCTCCAGGGCGCCGGTTTTCACATCCTCAAAGCTAATAAAGCTCACCTCCAGCGGCAGTCCGCTGAGCGCCTCATTGATATGAATCAAGTCGTGCATATAGGTCTCATGAAAATGACCGGACAGAGACCAGGAACGCATGCTGCCCCAAAAGTGAAGGACTGCCACCCTCGGCTTGCATGTATAGGGCTTTCCGGCATTCTGCAGTTGTTTCAGTTCCCTGAACTCATCGGCAATCTTGGCAATGTACTCCACAAAGTCGGGGAAGTCCTCCACCAGATGGAGATATCCACCCAGCCCAATGCGGTCTATGGTACAGCGCAGCAGCGCGCGTCGCACGCTGTTCCAATATTTTTTTGCATCCAGAGTGGGATTGCCTCCCTCCATAAAAGTGGCGGCCCCTCCCAATCCCACCGGGAACAGGTACGGGTGCAGCCGCAGCTCGTGGGTCTCCACATCCACGCCGCTGCAGAGCCTTGCCTCATAGCCGGAAAACACGCACTTAATCAGACCGTCAAAACCAAATTCCTTGAAGGTGGGCTTGTAAGGCTCAATACCCACCCAGCTGTCGTCATAGAACACATAGGCCTTCTTGCCATATCTATGTACTATATCAATTAATTTTTTCCCAAAATCGACCACAAAACGATTGACAAAATCAATCCAGTCCAGTTTCTTATGGTCGCAGGGCATATGGGTGACATGAAGTTTTCCCTGATTGATAAAATCCTCCGCTGTCAGACCATACCCCTTCTCCCTGGCAAAATCGTCAAGCATTTTAGGGCTTACCGTAAAGTCATAGGAGGCCCAGTCCGAATAGAGCTGCCGGTTCCGCACATCGCTCCCCCAGATCCATACAAAATTGTAAAACATAGAGGTAAAGCGCACCACCGTGGTATCCGGGTGTGTCTCACACCATCTCTCCATCCAGTCCAGCATATATTCCTGGGTCTGTGGATATACCGGGTCGATCTGCATCAGATGTTCCTTCTCCCAGTTGTTCGTGGTGTGATTGTACATGGAAATCTCTTCCCATATCCGATACGCCAGAAAACTCACTGTATAGCTGTGCCAGGGCGTGATGCCCTTCAGCGCTACAGTCCGGCTCTCCGCGTCATAGCTCCATGCGGACGCATCCACCAGGGTATCCGTCGTCCTGTCATAGACCTGCCAGTATTTCATGGAATCGGCACTGTCATTCACCCGGAACTGTTCCTCAAAAAATCCGTCCATCAGCGCAATCGCAAGGCTCTCACCCTCTGCAACTGACGGATGTGTCATCAGAAAGCACTGCTGGAGCTTATCCTGATTTTTCTCAGCCCATCTGTTGTGATCTCTAATAATGCAGATTGTGGAGTAAATGCCATAGCCCGCCTTTGTGATCTCATCGGAAAGTACCGTTCCATCGCTGTCCCGTATCACATCCGCGCCCCATCTATCCGCCAATCTCAGTGTCAACTCCTCATATCCAGCCTCGCCAGGAAGCGTAAAACTCCCCTTCTCTACCGTCTTCATGCTTACCTCCCCAAAATAATACTCTATTTATAGTACATCGATTGCTAAATATTCAATGCTCTGCAGATCTCCGCAGCATGTTCCCTTGTGATAATCTCCCTGATATCCTCGCTGTCCTCTATCACGCCGAGGGCACAGGCGGCTCTCACGTATGGAATACAATACAACTGGCTCACGGCGTCAAACACACAGGGCTTATCCTTCGGCAATTTCTTCCGACTGCTGTATCCTCTCATGACCATCGCCAGAAATTCCTCCGTCGTGACGGTTTTCTCAGGTTCCAGTCTGTTTCCCGAAAGCATCTGCGGCAGAATAATCCCGTTCTGGTGGGCGCACTCTACAGTTCCGGCATACCACTCATGCCCCACAATATCCTCAAAGAGATCATTGAACACATTAATCGGAAAAAACCGCGCTGCCTTGATGACCATGTCCAGCGCCTCGGCGCGCGTAAGCGGCTCCTTCGGCCTATCCAAACCCGCAAAGAGCGGTATATCCGAATCCGGCCGGGGCACATCCCGATACCGCTCAGGTACGGTGGGCAGCACCGCCTCCCCCTCCCATGTATCAGACCGCTCCGTCATCAGCTGCGCCAAATGACGGTATGCGCCGCTCCAAACCTGCTCCAGATAGTCCCTCACGATAAAACCCGCCATCCTGTAGGCGCCATAGTCGTTGGTGTGGGTGAAATCCCTGGGATAAAAATATGCCTTTGCATTCTCCAGGCCCTTCCCTGTCACAAACTCCATACTCCGTCCGTGAAGGTCAATCACAGGCACATGATACTGGTGCCCCAGTTCCATACAGGCCTCGGCATATTTCTCCAGCAGATCATTGTAAGAGCCGTCATCCGCCTTCCATGAATTCCGGGCAAGGGGCGTGATGATGATGGGATAAGCCCCCCTCTCCCTTGCCTCCTCCACATAGGCGGCAAGGCCGTCCCTGTAGCCGCCCCGAGCCTGCAGATGCATCAGTTTCTGGTCGTTGTGCCCGAACTGCAGCATCAGATAGTCTCCCGGTTTTATATAGTCCCGGAGAATGGCATAATGTCCCTCCTCACGAAAACTCTCCACCGTAAGGCCCGAATGGGCATGGTTGGACACAGCTATCCCCCGAGGCAGATAGCAGCCGATCATCTGTCCCCACCCGGCGTAGCTTGTACCGGGGGCATAGGGATATTCCGCAGTCTGATCGGTCACGGTGGAATCCCCCGCTATATAGAGGGTAGGACAGCTTACAGGCCTAAAGTTCATCGCCGACAGCCGCACCTGTCTCCCCACAACAGCAATATCTATGCTGCGCCTCTCATATCTGTCACTCTTGCCGCGGGGTATGATATCGCATACATTCAACAGAAAAGAGCATGTGACCGCTCCCTCTTTTTCCGCAATCTCCCTGAAAGCAAGCCTTCTGGGACCAGCAAAAACGCATATTTCCCCCGCTCCGTACAGCACAAGCTCCACCTCGTAGTTCCCCGGCTCCCGCACATCCGCCCTGAAACACAGCGGAATGAGACGATCCGCCGCCGCGTCCACTCTCTGCACTGTCTCTCCGGAGTCCACATAACAGCCCTGTTCGTCCCGCAATATCCGGGTAACCTTCTCATTGCAGTACCAGTAGGGAACATCAAAGCCTACTCCCAGCTCCGCAATCCCCAGCAGCTCATCCCCCCGCCTGTGCTCTTCCGTCACGAAACCGAACCCAGCCTCTGCGCTGTAAAGTCCGATTTCTTCATCTCTGAAATCAAAGGAGTCCCTGTACACCTACAACGCACCATCCTTCTGCAGTTCGTCGGAAACCAGAACTTTGTCAAAAAACGCCAGCGCCAGGCCCTGGCCCCATCCCTGAATCCAGTCCCTGGAGATATTGCGGTAGCCGTCCGCATCATTCATAACCGCCGTGCCGCCCGAAACATTCAACACTCTGCCGTCCGGCTTAACATTGGCCAGCAGCCCCCTGATGGACCTGTTGATATATTTGGAGTGGAGGGGATTGGCCCGTGAAACCATGGCGGCCGCTATACCTGCCGAGGCCGATATCTCCTCATAGGAGCTCTCATCGTTCAGTATGGTTCTCCACAGGCCGTCCTCTGTCTGCAGCAGCTTGATGGCGGAGAGCTGTTCATTTAAAGAGCCCGCCACATCCATATACTTGGGATACAGATAGCATTTGGGCAGAATATCCCCCACCTGTGACATTGTAAATGCAGCCCAGGCATTGGCCCGTCCCCAGTAAAAGCCGGACATGTGATCCCCCGTTATGTTGTTGTAGCCGTGATAATACAATCCCGTATCAGGGTCCTGCAGATATTTGATGTGCCAGTAATACTGGTTCAGCGCATCCTCGATCAACTCTTCATCCGCCAACTCCACTCCCACCCGCAGCAGGAAAAAGGCAGCCATAAACAGAGTGTCCGCCCAGCACTGCTCCGGGAAATCATTGTCCGCCGACACTGTGTGCTGCAGGACGTTGTCGCCAAATCGCAGCGCATCCTTTCGGATATAGCCGATCTTACTCATGACAATGTCCCAGTATTTTTGTTCTCCCGTGGCCTTATAGAGCGTAATCAGGCAATGTCCCATGGCGCATGCGTTGACCGTCCACACTGTGGGCAATCCCAGCTCGATCAGCTCGTCTACCCGATCCTTCAGCAGCTTTAAATATTCTTCGTTCCCTGTCTTTTCATAGGCGTCCGCAATTCCAAAATAAGCCACGCCGCACGGCCAGTCCCAAGTGAGATCCATTTTCATGGTTCTTCTCACGATCCTGTCAATCACATCCAGAATCTCCTGTTTGTCATACTCCAGTTTCAACATACGCCAATCCTCCTCATAGCTATAGTAACATATTTTTTTTGACAGGACCACTTTTCGCATGAACAGTAGTCCTGTACGCATGAACTGCACTCACGATTCCGGCTCCTTCACATCCCTTCCCATGGGCCTCATATTCTTTCAGACCCATGGGAAAAAGTATGAAACTCGTTCTTTCATG
The DNA here is from genome assembly GCA_014804645.1 of Lachnospiraceae bacterium. GTDB lineage: Bacteria > Bacillota > Clostridia > Lachnospirales > Lachnospiraceae > Acetatifactor. The sequence continues at coordinate 145,166 of JAAUZI010000008.1, forward strand.
TGAATATAGCCCCCAACTGTCGTCGGGGGCTATACTATTTTTCATAAGTTCCGAGACTAATTTATCTTATTTCGGAAGTTTTGTGCTCAGGCCGGAATTGTAAGCCTCCAGTCTCTGATTGATAACTTCCTGATAACCTGCCTCCAGATACTTCTGGCTCAGCTCATCATACAGAGCGTCGAACTCCTCGGGAGCGCACATGGTCAGCTGGTCACGATACTGAGGATACAGCTCCTCCTTCAGGATGTTGCCGTACTCGGTAACAGCATCGAAGGATGTTGCAAAGTTACAGTCGGAGTTAGCCCAGTTCTTGTTGTACAGATCGTTCTGTCCGTTGTAGTTGGCCAGAATGTCCGCATAGAAGTCCTGAGGCAGACCCTGAGGAGTGATTGCCGCGATATCCTTCTCGATGCTGCCCAGCGTCTTGGAAGCGGTAACGATCATCCAGTAGTCCACGTTGTTGTTGTGACCCTGCTGCTCTGCCAGACCCTTCTGATCAGCTACGTTTACAGGAGTGTCGCCGTCATAGTTGAAGTTCACACCCTCAACACCCCACTGCATGGTGAACAGGACATTATCCTGAGACATCCACTCCATATACATCATGGCTGCCTGCACCTCCTCGGGAGTTGCATCATACGCAAATGCTGTCATGGCGCCAAATACGTTGGTGGGACGGAATGCATTGCTGGAACCCCATACATCATCCTGTACGAAATCGCTGCTGGTCACAACCACGCCAAGCTTTCCATCCGGATTTAACTCATAGAAGGAAGTCAGGGTGTCCAGTGTGGAAGAGGTGTAGCCAGACCACTCAAAGCACTGACCGTTGACAAAGTCCGCAATCGCCTCACCGCCATCCCTTGTATAGTACTCAGGATTCTTGAAACCTCTGTTGTACAGCTCGTTCTCAAATTTTAAGAGTCTCTTCTGTGCCTCGGTGGACAGAGCGGGAATCTGGTAGTCACCGGTGGTAGCCCATGTCACCTCGTCCTGAGGATAGTCTCTCCAGCCATAGTTCTGGTCCGCGCCTGCGCCGCTTACCTTGGTACCGCCTGCAGGATACGCATGCCCGGCGTCCACCAGTTTCTGGAACAGGTCCAGTCTCTCCTGGCTTGTTGCAGGATAGTGATCAACGCCAACCTCATCCAGCCAGTCCTGGCGATACCAGGTGATCCATGTGTAGTTAGTGTTACCGTAAGGACGCTGTCCGAGAGCCAGATAGTCCTCGCCGTCCAACTGGGTATAGATATCAATGCCGTTGTCTACCATGTTCTGATAGAAAGTAGGAGCCACTTGCTTGAGCTGCTCCATGTCATAGGACTGCAGATAGCCCTCCGCCTGCCATGTGGCGAGCTTGTCATAGTCGTACTCCATCAGTATGGTGGGCAGATCCTGACCGGTGGCAAGCAGGGTGTAATCCGTCATAACATCGGAACGGTTGATGGCCACATACTCCACATTGATGTTGTACATTGCGCCAAAGTTCTCCTGCACCCAGTTGGTCCAATAGTTGTTCACCACGTCCGAGCAGCCGTTGCTGCTATCACCGCGATCATAGACCGGTATCTGCAGGGTTACAGGGTTCTCAAAGGGAACCCAACCCTCCATGCCTGCCGCTGTGTTGGCAGGGGTTGCAGGGGTGTCGTCTCCTCCACCGCTGTTGCCGCCTGACGGTGTGCTCGCGCTTGTCGGTGTGTCTCCGCCACCTGAGGGGTTATCATTTCCAGCCGGTTCGCTGCCGCAGCCCGCCATAACGCCCATTACCATTGCGCCTGTCATAACCAGGGCCGCTGCTCTCTGAAGAGTTTTCTTCTTCATAAATAAATCCTCCTTTTTGAAAAAATATAGTTTATTATTGCACTCCCCGTTTCCGGGGAAAAACTACCTGTGTCCTATCAGCCCTTCACCGCACCGATCATCGCGCCCTTTACAAAATACTTCTGCAGGAAGGGATAGATAATAATGATGGGGATGGTGACAAACATAATGCTGGCCGCCTGCAGAACCTCCGGCACGGACTGGCTCACACCGCCGGTATCTGCCAGGGAAGAGGTCTGGCTCTCCGTGGCGGACGCCACCAGCTGGTACAGCTTATACTGAATCATCTTCAGCTTGGCGTCTCTGGTGTAGTACATATTGTCGGAATAAGCGTTCCAGCGGCCCACCGCATAGAACAGGGACAATGTGGCCAGAATCGGCTTTGACAGCGGCAGCACAATCTTCCACAGAATCTGGAAATTGCTGGCGCCATCCAGGAAAGCAGACTCTTCCAGGCTGTCCGGTATAGTGGTCTGGAAATAGTTTTTCATGATCAGCATGTTGTACGGCGAGTAGATCAATGGCAGAATCAACACCCATGCGGTATCCAGAATATGTAAATCCTGATACAGCAGATAGCAGGGGATGATACCGGCGCCAAAGTACATGGGAACCATCAGCAGAAATGTGATGGCCTGTTTTCCCTTTAATCTCTTTTTGGACAAAGGGTAGGCCGCGCAGGTACATACCAGCATGCCCAATGCGGTGAAAACCAGCGTAATCACTGCGGAAAATCCCATGGAGTACGTCATGGTGCTATCACCCAGCACCCTCTTATACGCGTCGAAAGTAATATCCTTGGGCCAGAAATACACCAGCTTTGCCATGACCGCCGCATTGCCGGAGACAGACTTTACGGCCACATGAATAAAGGGGAGAATACAGGTGGCACAGAGCAGTATGATTACTGCCATCATCACAAAATCACTGACGCGAAATTTATTCACGGCATGTTCGCCGCCCGAAGATACCGTCACTTCGTTTATCTTTTCCTTTTTACCCATTTCCCAGCCTCCTTACAAATTACAGCAAACCGTCTTCGCCGAGTTTCTTGGCAATTCTATCAGACAACAGCACCAGCGCCAGACCAACCAGGGACTGGAACAGATTCGCGGCAGTGGCAGGACTGAACTTGCCGTTGCTGATACCCCTGTTATATATGTAGACCGCCAGCTGGAACTGGAAGTCCGCCACCTGAGTGTTGCCCATGGCCGTCAGACGTTCCAAATTGCTGCCCATGATCTTGCCAAGGTTCATAATCAACAGCGTGACCACTGTGCCCTTGATGCCGGGAAGGGTGATATACCACATCCTCTTCCAGCGGTTGGCTCCATCGATCATGGCCGCCTCATAAAGCTCGCCGCTGATACCGGTTATAGCTGCCAGATAAAGAATGGTTCCCCAACCCATACTCTGCCAGACGCCAACCAGCAGATAGGTCACGGCCCAGTGCCATTTCTCCGTCATAAACGGAATACCCTGCTGAATCAGACCTATCTTCATGAGCAGCATGTTGACCAGGCCGGAACTGGGACGGAACATGGTGTAGGCCACGCTTCCGATGATAGCCCAGGACAGGAAGTGGGGCAGATACAATATGGTCTGTGACACCTTCTTGAATCTCGGGTAGCGCAGCTCGTTCAAAATAAGGGCGAGTATGATCGGCATCGGAAAGCCTATCAGCAGGTCCAGTAGATTGAACACAATGGAATTGCGCAGAGCTTTCGTAAACTCACGATCCGTAAAGATCTTTTTAAACATGGCGAATCCCACCCAGTCACTGCCTGCGTATCCCCGGATCGGCTTGTAGTCCATAAACGCCATTCTCATACCCGGGTAAGCCGCATAGCTGAACACAAAGACCATGGCCAGTGGGAACAGCAGCAACAGATAGAGCTGCCAGTCTCTTTTAAAACTCTTTTTCCAACTCGTCTTGGCAATAACTTCCTTACTGCCATTCTTTGCCTTTCCCATAAACACCCTCTTTTCTTCGTTTACTTTGTATAGGAATAAATGGTTTATAACTATATTTTCGTGCATTATGACTTCTATTTCTAACGAAAAGCAAATAAAAACTATGCAATTTCGACCATTTATGTTATACTCGTGTTAATTAATAAATGGTGAATTACATAGTTTTTATTGTTTTTCCAGTTTTTGTTATACAAATTGATGAGATATTGAGAATATTTTCTGAATTATCGGCTTGGAAATCTTTTCAATATTTGGTTTTTTTTGGACAATCGTTTCTATGAATATGGAGGTCACTATGCCCAAACCGAAAAATAATATCGCTGAATACCGCAACTATTATCTGCCATCCGACTTTCCTGTGCTCCTTTTGACAGGCGATCACTGGAAGATCTCAAATGTGCCCAGCAAGTACCTGCACTTTCACAACTGCCTGGAGATCGGCTTATGCCATTCCGAGAGCGGTTATATGGAATTCAACGGCAGAGAACGGCTCTTTTTCAAAGAGGGGGATATCACCTGTATTCCCAGAAACATCCCCCATACCACCTACAGTTCCCCGGGCACCGAGAGCCGCTGGTCCTATCTGTTTCTGAATCCGCAGGAGCTTTTTAAAAATATCGCTCCCCACATACGGGGCTTTGACCTGTCGCTCAGCGCGTATCTGGAATACAAGCATATACTGAGCCGCGACGAATATCCATACATATACGATCTCACCACCATGATTATAAGGGAGATCGAGGAGCAGCCGCCCATGTATCAGACCAGTTCTATGGGGCTGCTGCTGTCCCTCTGCATTGAGCTGCACCGCATTCAGGACATGGGCGGCCACAGATCCACACTCACCAGCCAGCCGCCTGAGAATGCCATGACGCTCTCCCCGGTTCTGGACTATATAGAGGATCATTACGCCGAGCAGTTTGACATTGATTACCTGGCCGATATATGCTGCCTCAGCCCCACTCATTTCCGGCGTCTGTTCCACAGCATCATCGGCAGAAGTCCCCTGGACTTTCTCAACAACACCCGCATTATAAACGCCTGCAATCTGCTCCGCAGCACCGAGCACTCCATTCTGGATATCTCTGAAATGGTAGGTTTCCGCTCCGTGTCAAGTTTCAACAGACACTTTATGAAAACCATGCAGACCACACCCAGGGACTATCGGAACGAGACGCTCTACGCAAAGGAGCGGCAGGAGAGAATGTCCATCATGGACTATACCGGGTGGATGTATCCCGAGAAATAATCATGCGTAATACTGGGCCTGTGCATTCCACATATCCCTGTATAGACCCTCTTGCCGTTCCAGCTCCTCATGACTGCCCCGCTGGATCACCTTGCCTCTGTCAAACACCAGAATGTCCTGGCAGAAACGGCAGGAGGCAAGGCGGTGTGAGATATAGATGGCTGTCTTTCTGCCCACCATCTTGTCAAACCCTGCGTATACCTCGCACTCGGACTCCGGATCCAGGGCGGCAGTCGGCTCATCCATTATGACAAAGGGCGCGTTTTTGTAAATGGCGCGAGCGATGGCGATCTTCTGCTTTTCTCCGCCGGAGAAGGTCACGCCGCTCTCCTCGAACTCTTTTCCGATGCTGGTGTCAAGGCCGCCGGGCAGACCGTGATAGCGCTCTCCCATACCGGCCCGCTCCAGCGCGTCCACGGCCCGCTCCTCATCCACCGAGGAGCCTGCCGCCACATTTTCTCCCAGAGGAAAGGCAAACACCTGAAAATCCTGGAATACCACCGCAAACAGATTGCAGTACTCCGCATAGTCATACTTGCGGATATCAATATCGTTGACCTTGATACAACCCTCCGTCACATCATACAGACGGCAGAGAAGCTTGATAAAGGTAGTCTTCCCGGAACCGTTCTTTCCCACAATCGCCATCCTTTCTCCGATCTCAAACTTCAGGCTCAGATCACGGATCACATAGACATCGCTCCCGGGATACTTGAAGGATACGTGGTCAAACTCCACGGAGAATCGGTCATCCCGGCGTTTCTCTACCGGAATGCACCCCTCGTGCTTGCGTTGGGGAAGTTCCATGTAGTCTATATAATCTTTGGCGAGAATCGCATTTCCTCCCATCCAGCTGAGCTGATACACGAGTCTTCCCATGGACTCTGTGAACCGCAGAATACTGGCCGCATAGGTGACAACACCCCCGATACTGATCAGTCCTGCGCAGGCAAGGGCCCCCGCAAAGGCATATACCAAAAAACCTGTGAGCGCAGACACAGACTGCTGTGTAAAGGCGTTCCAGCAGGCGTATTGCGACATCTTGTCACTTGTTTTCTTGATTCCCTGAGCCATCTCCTCAAATTCCCGCTCATACAGGCGCTGCTGCTTGCAGATTCTCAAATCCTTCTGTTTTTCATACCCCGACATAATATCCAGATAATATTTATTTTTTGTCTCATGGCCGGACATCTGCTTTCTGGCGTCCGCCAGCTTTTTGTTAAAGTGGCTGCCGAATTTGAACTCAAACCCCACCAGCAGCAGCACTGCGGCCAACAGCAGCGCGGACATCAGCCAGGAACCGATAAAGCCCTGAGAGACAGGGTGACTGCCCCTGACAAACATCGGAACCACCACACAGACAGCCACCGCCACCGTGACAAACTCTTTGACAATCTTGTTCAGAGTACTTAACACCCGAGCCGTGAGACTCCAGCCACCCAGCCTTTCCAGCCGCTGCCGCATCTCATGAACTTCCACGTTTTCCAGATATTCATAGTCCATCTTCATGCTCTTTTCGTTTAGGGGGCGGGCCTGTATCTCCTGCATGTACTCCAGCTTTCTGTTGAAAAGCATGACCAGAACCGCTTCCGCCACCGCCATCAGCAGGGTTGCCCCGGCTCCCACCGCCACATAGCGCAAAAGCTCCTCCAGAGCCTTACCGGCATAGACGGCGTCCACCAGCAGACCTGTCAAAATCACCGCCACGAAGGGACGCAGAGCGGTAAAGACGGACAGTCCTATAAGTCCCACCAGCACATCCTTATGCTTTTTTGAAAGACTGCCCAGCAGAACAAAGATATTTTTCCAGTCCTTCCTACTCATCAAACACACCCCTCTCTCCAGTCTTTGCCTGATAGGCGTCGTCCATCAGTTCGCTCCTGCGGCGGCGCTCATCCTCATCCCTATAGTACTGGCTCTGCACTTCAAAAAGCTCCGCATAACGGGTATTTCCCGCAAGCAGGCTCTCGTGGGTTCCCTCCTCAATAATCTCCCCGTGCTCCAGAAGTAAGATGCGGTCACAGAATCTAGTGCTGGACAATCTGTGGGAGATATAGATACTTGTCTTTTTTTCCATGGATTTCCCATAGTTTAAGTATAGCTCATTTTCCGCTATGGGATCCAACGCTGCGGTGGGTTCATCCAAAATCACCAGCGGCGTATCCTGGTACAGGGTTCTGGCAAACAGCATTTTCTGCTTTTCCCCGCCGGAAAAATCGGTGGAATTTTTGTTGATTTCCCGGACCAGCAGCGATTTTCCCCCATCCGCCAGTTTTTCGTATACAGCGTCAAAGCCCGACCGTTTCAAGGCCTCCTGTAGTCTCTGTCTGTCTATGTCCTGGGCGCTCTGTCCGGCCAGATTCTCGTCCAGAGTCAGCGCAAGCATAGTGGAGTCCTGAAACAGTACTGACACAAGGCTGTAATACTCCTCCCGGTTAAAATCCTGTATGGGGATATCATTGAGCAGAATCTCCCCCTCCGTAGGATGGTAAAAACCACAGATCAGCTTGACAAGCGTAGTTTTTCCGGCCCCATTGAGTCCAATCAGCGCAATTTTCTCACCGGGCTTTATCACTACATTGATGTTTTGCAGAGTAGGCTTTTCCGCCCCCGGATAGGTGAAGGATACGCCCCTGAGTTCCAGTTTCACTGGGCTTTGGCGTATCTGCGCCAGCTTTTCCGCCCCCAGACCCTCCCCGCGATTCCACCGGTCCTGAGTCTCCAAAAACTCCCGCATGTAGCTGATAGAGGCGCTGGTATTATTAAATCCCATAATCTGCCGCAGCATCTGTTCAAAGTAAAGGGAGAATCCGCCCACCAGACCGATATAAAATACAAATTCCGCCGCGGTTATCTCCTCTTTCGCCAGCATATATGCCAGAAGGCCAAAGGACAGTCCATTCATGATAAACTGCAGGAACGCGTGGGATAGGTTGCGCAGCAGATACCAATCATGTATAACGCCGTATATCCTGCCAATCTCCTTGAGGGACACATCGTATTTTTCCAGAAACCAGTCCAGCAGTTTATAGATGCGGATATCCTTGCCGGCTGCGCTGTCCGTTGCCTGTGCAGTGACATACTCGTCCCTTCTGGAGGAAAGCTGGAGCTGTTCGTAATACTGCGCATGCTTTTTTCGGGCGATGGAGAGCAGCCACAGGCTGATACCCACAGACGCCGTTATGGTCAACAGCAGTATCACGCTCTTTCCCGCCAGCAGAAAGCCATATATCAGAACTCCCGTCAGAGAGGACAGAAACAGGGGCAGAGTCGTCAACGCATTGGCAACTCCCTGGCCAAAACGCGCCACCCGCCAGGCATTTCCCGACACCTTCTGATACTCCTCGTCCTCCAGATAGTCATAGTCCACATCCATAATCTTGTGAACAAACTTTTTGGCATAGTAGCTGCTGATAAAGCTGCCCTCAAGGTCGCAGTACTCAATGGCTATATTGGAGGCTGCATTACATGCCCACATAACCAGGGCAATCACACTCACCTCCAACAGCAGCCGAGGTATGCCCACCTGCCGGGACAGATTCTCCACCAGCCGAGAGGGTAGATAGACGCCCAGCAGAGAGGCCGCCACGGTGGGAATCACCATCAGTATCTGAAACCAGAAGAGTTTCTTATCCCACTCCTTTGCCGCTTTCATATTGTAGACAAAATTGCTGATCAGACCATATTTTCGCCTTGATTTATCGTCAAAAACTCTGGACATATATAACATAGTCTACCTCTTTCCGCATAATGCTTTCAGTTCTCTATCATGTAATCCACTGTCAGTCTATCATATATCGGGAAATAAAAATATTTTTTGCACGAATTGTATTTCTATTTACATAAATAGCATTTAGCGTCAAAAAAGACCCTCCCTGCCGGAGAGCCTTTCTATTTTCTCATTTTACTATGGGAAGCATAACCTCGGTAGCAAATATCCCCTCCTCCGCCTGGCGATTGAGATATCCTCCATGCTTTGCCACAATGTCGTCTATTCGCAACAGGCCAAAACCATGACTGCCCTGCTTGTCTGAAATGAACCTTTCCCCTCTTCGCTTTGCCATGCCATATGTGGAATTCGTGACGGAAATATACAGCTGTTTCTTGATTACATCAATGTAGACGCGAATAAACCGCTCCTCCACAGGCACCTTTGCACAGGCTTCCATAGCATTGTCCATGAGATTTCCGATCAATACCGACAGGTCAATGTCTGAAATGGGAATGTCTCTGGGCACCACAGCTGTGGCGTCCACCTTGATATCCTTTTCCTGAATCAACGACAGTTTGCTGTTCAGAATGGCGTCCACCATCACGTTTCCTGTACGCAGCACGGTATCCACTGCCGTGAGATCTTTCTCCAGCTGCTCCAAGTACCGGGTCGCCTCCTCGTACTGCGTCAGACTCATGTATGCCTTTAATGTCTGTATATGGTTGTGATAGTCATGCCGCCAGCCCCGCATTTTGCGGTACATGTTCTCCACCTCATCATAGTGCCGATTTACCTGTTCGTTTTGAAACCTCAGTATTCTGCGGTTTACATATCTGGGCATGGCAAATATCCACAGCAGCAAATTTACAACGAGCAGAGCCAAAAATATTCCTATTATTTGCCAGATCATATTTTGTTATCCTTTGAAAATCTCAATAAAAATCCGATTTACTTCTTTTTCTGCGCTCCGGCTTACAGGCAGACGACGCTTATCGTCCAGAATCAACTCGGGCTTTGCAATGGCAGAGATGTGGTACAAATTCACCAGATAAGAGCGGTGGCAGCGCACAAACTCCTTTCGTCCATCGAGCTGCACGGCTATCTCCCCGATGGAGGCACGCAGGGTATATTCCTCGTCCTCCGTGTACAGGACACACTGATGCGCCCTCGCCTCAATATACCATATCCTTGACACAGGCAGAGATACAGGTCCCTTCTCCGTGTGAAAGAACAACTTTTCCTCCTGTTTTCTCTTTATTTTAAGCTTATCAAGCACCTCAAAAAGCTTTTCCGTATTGACAGGCTTGAGCAGGTAGTGCAGCGCCGACACCTCAAAGCCCTGCAGCATATACTTGTCATATCCTGTCACAAAAAGAATCGGAATATCTTCATCCTTTTTCCGAATATCCGCCGCCAGGTCCATTCCGCTCATCTGTCCCATCTCAATGTCAAAGATCAATAGGTCATAGTCGCTGTCGTCCTCCCAGGAAAACAAAAAGCTCTCCCCGCTGACAAACAATTCTGTTTCCAATATAACCTTATTTTTTGCTGCCCATTCTTCCAGATATTTCTTTAAAAGCTGCCGCTGCGCTTTTTCATCATCACAGATTGCAATCCGCATTTTTTCCACCTTGAAACGCCTGAGTATCCCATCCCTTTTTCATATATCCATACTATCATAAAAAGTGCGTGTTTTCAAGGAGTTACAGGGCAAAAAAAGTGCCCGGATTCACGGAAAATCCAGGGCACAATCGCTATTATATGCACAGCACCATCAGCACTCCCTCCGGCCCCAGCGGAGCAATTGGAGCACTCAGTATCCCCCTGCACTACCTCTCCAGCTCTTCCTCGATATAGGGCGCGGGAATTCCTGTCTCCTCCGCCAGTCTGGCATTCATTTTCTCCGCCGACCGGCCGGGGGCGCTCCCTCTCCAAAAAAGGACAGAGACACCGGGAGAATTATTCTGTTTGTGTTATCACTGTGATGTTCCATTTTTTCCTCTTCTCTGTATACCGCGTTAATCAGTAGCCATAGCTGTGGCATTTGCGCCGCTTTCCCTGTACATCACCAGTTTACAACATATTTCTCCTGAGCATAAAAAAGGTGCACGAAATGCTAAAAATCGTGCACCAATGCCCCGAAATAAGCAGAGCGCGGCGAAACTGTCTGTTAGGATGGAGTCAACGTTCATTTACCACATGAAAAATGTAGAACTTCAGGTAGTAGCTCTGGTCTGCCGCCCACAATATGGGATGATCGCAGCCTTGCGTTCTGAACTCCACCTGGCGCAGACGTTTGTGTGCGCCTGCAGCCGCCTCCCGTATGGTTTTGGAGAAAAGCTCCGGCTCCATAAAATGGGAGCAGGAACAGGTGACCAGATAGCCGCCGTCCCGCACCAGTTTCAGTCCCCGCAGATTGATCTCCCGGTAGCCCTTAACCGCATTTTTCACGGAATTGCGGGATTTGGTAAAGGCCGGCGGGTCCAGGATCACCACGTCATAGCTCTCCCCCTGAGCCTCCAGCCGGGGCAGCAGTTCAAACACGTCCGCACACTGAAACTGCACCCGCTCCTGCAGTCCGTTCAGCGCCGCATTCTCCGCAGCCTGGTCCACTGCCAGCTGAGACGCGTCCACCCCCAGCACACTGACGGCTCCGGCAATCCCGGCATTCAGGGCAAAGGAGCCCGTGTGGGTAAAGCAGTCCAGCACTTTCTTGCCCTTACAAATGCCGTGAATGGCGGCCCGGTTATTCTTTTGATCCAGGAAAAATCCGGTCTTCTGTCCGTCCTCCACATCCACCAGATAGCGCACTCCATTTTCCACAATCTCCACCTTGGTGTCAAAGGGCTCTCCGATAAAGCCCTTGCTGCGCTCCATGCCCTCCTGCAGGCGCACCTTGGCGTCACTGCGCTCATAGACTCCCCGCACCACGATACCGTCCTGTGCCAGAATGTCCTTTAGCGTTTCCACAATGGTTCCTTTCCACCTGTCGATTCCCAGCGCCAGAGATTCCACCACCAGCACGTCGGAGAACTTGTCCACCACAATACCGGGCAGAAAGTCCGCCTCTCCGAAAATCACACGACAGCTGGAAATATCTATCGTCTCCCTGCGGTAGTTCCATGCGTCCTGCACACGCCGACGAATAAACGCCTCGTCGATAACCGTGCCCTTTTTCCGAGACAGCATTCTCACAGTAATCTTTGACCTGGTGTTGATAAATCCACAGCCCATGTCGTAGCCGTCAAAATCACAGACCTCCACCACGTCCCCGTTCTCAAAAGCTCCCTTAACGGACTCTATCTCATTGTCGTATATCCACATTCCCCCAGCTTTCAGAGTGCGTCCCCCGCCTTTTTTCAACGTAACAATTGCTCGCTCCATATTAGGCCTCCCGTCTTCGTTTTTCACCACGCCGCAATGCATTCAAATTTTAATACGACCTCGTCGCATTTTGCGAAAAAATCTTGACATTCCATTTTACATAGTGTATTATTTTAATGTTCGACATAGAGCGGCGTGTGGCTCAGCTTGGTAGAGCGCTACGTTCGGGACGTAGAGGCCGCAGGTTCAAATCCTGTCACGCCGATTTGTAAAAAGCCTGTTTTTATGGGCTTTTTTTCTTTTTAAGACAAGTCTGTGCATTTCAGACCACAGTGCCCAAGCCCCCGGTGAGCGACAGGGGCATATCGTCTGATATGCCCCTGTAATGATTGCCCATATTACCAAATGCACGGCTCATCTCTTTTACAGTCGCAGCCTTGCAAGCGCCTTCTCACCGATCAGGCACTCTCCATGCTCCTCCAGATACACCAGTTTATCCTCCGTGGCTGCATACAGCTCTCCAAATTCCAGCGCCTGTATGCTGGCTCTGCTGTAGCGCTCATAGGATGCGCCGCCCCGCTCCAGATACAGATAATATGTATCCTCGTCCCTGTAAAGTCTGCTGATTACCCGCAGATTCTTGGGCAGCGCATCAGCATACTCGCAGAGACTACGCATGGTATTAAAACGGAAAATCGCAAAGCGGGGTTTTTGCACTTCCGCCTGGGGCTGCCGGGAGTTCTCCGCACTGCCACCCTGGTCCGCCACCGCCTGCCCGGCCGCGGCCGTCACCATGGCTTGAGCCAGCAGTCCCGCAATAGTCGAGCCGTCCAGTCCCAGTTTCTCCTTCAGAATCCGCCGCATCTCCCTCAGATAATTCATGAGATTCGCACTGTTTTTTATGTCCTCCGGAGTTCTCTCTGTAAAAGTCAATATCATGCCCTGGTCCGGCAGCATCATGATCTGCAGATCAAAGGCAAACTGAGGAGGCTTGTAATCCACCTCTTCCACAGCCTGAGCCATGATCTCCTCCACAATCTCTCTGGCCTTGTCACTGCGCATCACAAAATCCTTATAAGAAATGTCATACTCCTCCAGTTCCTCGTTGGAGATGAAACATTTTACTGTTTTTTCATCCACTCTCTCGATCTTCATACGCCATCTCATACCTTTCTTAAATTTATTTTACCAGATGCATGGCGCAAAGTCAAATTAACCTTACTATGCATATGAAACGAAGTTTCATACTTTACTGTCGCGGCGCAGGCATGCCTCCCCGATCCCCAGGATCAAAAATACGGCAGAGGTACCCATGACCTGTTGAAAACTGAAAATATTGTTCAGGGTGTAGGCCAATATTCCCATGCCCATGGCGCCCGCCATCGCGTCCTTCCTGCCGGCCCTCAGGTACCGACAAATAGCCGTCACCATCAGCCCTATGTATCCCACCGCTCCCAGCAATCCCTCGTTAACTAGCACCGTCAGCCATTCGTTGTGGGCGTTGGTCAGCATCAGTCTGCCAAAATAATCCTCCACCATCTGTTTCAACTCCGGATCAGCACCGCTGCGAATATACAGAGCCATGGTGTCCGGCCCCACTCCCAGCAGTTTTCCGGCCAGATCCTGATCCAGAAAGCAGGTCAGTCCCGCAGTCCAGGTGATACCGCGGTTGCTGCCCCAGGAGGCATTGAAGGTAAATGTTTCCAGTTCCGCCAGGGAACCTATACTTCCCGGATACCTGGTATTGACCGCCAGCAAAATGACATAGACTACCACGGCCACGCCAGCGCCGGTCCATGCCGCTAACCCAAGCAGGGTCCATCCCCTGGCTCGAAAACGCCCAGCGCGGCGGCTGCGACATATCAGAAACCAGCACAGCAGTGATACGCCCAACATTAAAAACGGCAGCGGCGACATCGTCAGCATGTCTGTAGTACTCTCAATATAATTAATAGCCTGAGGCCATATCTGCCGTATCAGACAGGTAAATATACACACGCCGGACAACAAAATACAACCTCCAAAAAATCGCTGTAATTTTTCCTCATCCCTCATGGACAACAGATAGAACACACCCAGCAGTAACAGTAGTGTCACAATTCCGCTGCTGCTGCCCTGCGTTACCAGAGAGGCAAGACCCACGCCCAGAAAAAGTATGGCTGCTATATTCATCCATTTTTTCTTTGCGCATCCCTTTCCCTGCCACAGATAATACGCCACACCTGACAGTATCGTCACAATATATCCGCAATACCAGTTGATATTACCGATAGTGGAAATGTATTGTGGACCGGATGCCTTCATCTCCAGAGGATAGATACCGAAACGGTTCAGATACCCAAGCAGAGTGACCACCGCTATGGTGGGAATCCACAGTCCTATCAACCAGTCCTTTCTCTGCCACAGACGTGAGACCGCAAAATAAATTCCCAAAAACAACAGCTGTGTCAGCAGTCCAAGATACCAGCCGGAGACGCCGTAAAAAGCATCACCCCACTCCGTCTTTTCCCTAAAGGAGGAGTGCAGATAGGAGCAGACCACCGCCGCCAGATACACAAGAGCAAACAGGTCTGTGACGGACACTGACGGCATGCGCCTCTTATCCTGACTGCCTGGTCGCAGCCGCCTCAGAGCCAGACTGAGCAGATAGAGGGCCGTCAGGGGCAGAACCACTTTGCAGGCCAGCAGACTGACAGAGCGAAAAAGCATACATTTATCCGTCCCTATGCTGCGATAACCGGCCTCCGTAGAATACAGCGGCAGCATCACCATCAGCGCCACCATATACAGGCTAACCACAATGTCAAGCAAATCCCATATGATCTCGCAGATATGTTCCAGAGGCGTGTTTTTTTTCACTCCGGATCTTACTTTTTTTACTGCGCTCATGCTCTCCTCCGTACTGCTTTATACTCACTAACGATTTAGTCCTTCCTTTTCGCACAGTGCATGTTGCCCGATTATGCGACATGCGCTGTGCGGATACCTAAAAATCTTAATGTTAGTCAGTATAAATCCGCATCGTTTCGCGATTGTTCTGAGATAACAGCTTTATTATAAAGTTGTTGTTTCGGGAAGTCAACCGCTCTTTAAGTCGGTGGAACTGCCTCCTCCGCTCCCTGAAAGCGCCTCTGCAGGCTCTGCCATATCTGGTATATAATCATGAACCCCAGGGGACCTTTGATGATTCCCCACACGCCAAAAAGGCGGATTCCCGCATAGACGGCAGCCAATACGGCAATGGGAGAGATACCCAGGCGCTTGCCGATCAGACGGGGTTCCAGTATCTCCCTCAGAAACACACAGGCGCCGTAGAGCACCAGACATGCCAGCGCTCTGCCGTAATATCCCTGAAAGAGCTGCGTCAATGCCAAGGGTACCAGCACGATCCCCGTGCCGATAAAGGGCAGTGCGTCCAACAGTCCCGCCAGCATTCCCCACAGCGTTCCGTGCCGAATACCGGCAACGCTCAGCACCAGCCCCGCTGCCACAGAGATAACGGACATGATAACCACCTGGGCCTTGATAAAGGTTGCAATGTACCGTATAATTCCGCAGATCACCTCCAGCAGCACATGAAACTCCTCCCGGTCCAGCAGGTTGTTCATGATTCGGTCGTAATCCTTGGCCAGCAGCACCGCCGCAATGACAAAGGTTACAAGAAATCCTCCCAGCAGCGCTATTTTTTTCAGGTATTGCAGGGAGCCGGACAACATGCCTGCAGCCCCCTCGGTCTGCAGATAGTCCATCCACTCCTCCAGTCTCGCCAGCAGTGTGGACTCCAGATACTCTCCGTCGATTCCCAGGGTCTCTCCGATGGAGGCACTGCCCCTCTGTATCAGCTCCTGCAGCTCCTGTTCCACTGTCTCCAGTTGACCGACCCACATTGGCAGACTTCCCACCGTCCAGGAGAAAAGTACCCATACCAGAATCGCCAGCAGACCGCTGCCCAGAATCAGCAGAAGAATAGCTCCCAGCTGCCGATGCACATGGAGTCTGGTCTGCAGTTTCTTTAACAGCGGCCCGAAGATGGTGACAAAGAGCATGGCCACCAGTATCGGGGAAAACAGCGGTGTCAGATATTGCAGAAAAAAATACACTACTGCCACGATCAACAATAGTGTAATAAGTTTGTTCTGTTTCACTCTCTCCAGCATATCCACCTCCGCATTGTGCGGCAGTCCCGTGGACTCCCGCGTATCTACGAAGTAGTATGTGGGAAAGATCAGAAATTTATCCAGCCCGGAGTGATCTCATGGCAAATCTCCTGTCCCGATGTCGGGTGCCGCAGCCTGATCTCACACGCACACAATGCGATCTGACGAATTCCCAAGAGTTTGCTTTCCTCCAAACTTTCGGCCGTACCATACTTTTGATCTCCCAAAATGGGCATTCCTCCGTTGGCAAGTTGACAGCGGATCTGATGAAAACGTCCGGTATCAATACAGATATCCAGACAAATGTGATTTTCTGCTCCTGTCTGTGTTCCTCTGACCTGATACCGCAATACTGCCTTTTTCGCCTCCGGCGTATCCGCCGAAACCACTCGGGACAGACTGCCCTCCTTGCGCAGATAATCCACCATCTCGCCGCTGTCACCGGGCGGACGGCCCCAGACCAGCGCACAGTAACGTTTCCGCAATACGCCCTCCGCCAACTGACGGCTTAACGCCGCAGCTGCCCTGGGATTTACGGCAAACACCAGCAATCCCTCCACGGGCTGGTCAAGCCGATGCACGATCCCCACATAGCCCCCGGCCAAGTGGTTTTTCAGTTCGCTGACCACGTCCGGCTGGCTCACAGTGGCCGACTGAGTAGCCAGTCCGGCTGGCTTGTGACAGATCAGAATATCTCGATCTTCATAGACAATCTGTGTTCTCATGGCACTCCCGCTCTCAGTCCACTCTCTCATCGCCCCAGAAAAACAGGGCCACTGTGCCGGGTCCGGTATGGCTGCCGATGGTGGTGCCGATATCGTTGATCTCCACCTTGCCCTGCAGCTTGGGGAATGCCTCCTCCACCAGATCCGCCACTGCTCTGGCATCCTCCATGCAGGCCGACTGGGAAATATAGCACTTGCCGCTGTAATCCGCGCCGTCCTGGGCATGCTCTTTCATCTTCTCCACTGTAGCCTGGATAACCTTGCGCTTGGTGCGGACCTTCGCCCTGTTAATCAGACGGCCCATATAGTCCACATTTAGCAATGGACAGATATTCAGCACACTGCCCACGATCCCCGCCGCCTTGGATACACGGCCGCCTCGGATCAGATAGGTCAGATCACTGGTAAAAAACCAGTGCTGCAGCTTTAACTTATTGTCCTCCGTCCAGCGATACAGCTGGTCAATATCCATGCCTTCGTCTCGCAGATCCGCCAGCTTATCCATCAACAGGCCGTAGCCAGAGGAGGCAGCCAGGGAATCCACCACATAAATTTTGCGGTCGGGATACTTTTCCTGCAGGGTATCTCTGGCAATCAGAGCGGAATTCACCGTACCGGAGATACCGCTGGACAGCGTCAGATGCAGGATATCCTTTCCCTCCTTCAAAAAACCTTCAAAATACTGCTCATATTCCTCCACATTGATCTGTGAGGTCTTAGTGTCCGCACCCTGGGCCATAGCCTCATAAAACTCCGCCAGCGAAATGGATTTCCCCAGGTCATCCATATATTGCTTTCCCGCCAGCTCAAAATGAAAGCAGACATAATGGATATTTCTTTCCTCCAACTGCTCCTGCCGCAGATCCGCCGTGGAACTGCAGCTCAGTACATACTCTCCCATCTCCTATCTCCTCCTGTTTTCCGGCACTTATTGTCCCTGCACCACACTTTACTCGCTATACCTTGATTCCGTGCGCTTCAGCGCACACTTTGATCAATAGAGTTAAGTGCGGAGCATTTTACTCACTATACCTTGAAACGGTATCCCACGCCCCATATAGTCTCAATGTACTGAGGCTTGGCAGTATCTACTTCTATCTTCTCTCGGATCTTCTTAATATGCACCGTGACGGTGGCGATATCCCCGATAGAATCCATATCCCATATCTCTCTGAACAGCTCCTCCTTTGTAAAGACATGGTTGGGATTTTCTGCCAGGAAAGTCAGCAGCTCAAACTCCTTGGTGGTAAATGTCCTCTCGACCCCGTCCACATACACCCGGCGAGCTGTCTTGTCAATGCGGATACCTCTGATCTCCACAATATCGTTCTGCGGTCTCTGACTGGTACCCACCAACCGCTCATAGCGGGCCATATGAGCCTTGACGCGGGCCACCAGCTCGCTGGGGCTGAATGGCTTGGTCATGTAATCGTCGGCTCCCAGACCCAGTCCCCTGATCTTATCAATGTCATCCTTTTTGGCAGAGACCATCAGAATAGGAATATTCTTTTTTTCTCTGATCCGCTTGCACACCTCAAAACCATCCATCTCCGGCAGCATCAGATCCAGAATGATCAGATCATACTCTCCCGCAAGCGCAGTCTCCAGGCCCGTATCTCCCCGGTTACAGATATCCACCTGAAAATCGCTGAGTTCCAGGTAATCCTTTTCCAGATCGGCTATGACTTCCTCGTCCTCAATAATCAAAATTCTGCTCATAATTATATCCTGCCTTTCCACAATGCTATTCGTTCTGCAGCTCCCTATATTTGCGGATCACAAAGTGCATGCAGGTGCCCTCGCCCTCCCGACTGGTGGCCCAGATATATCCGCCATGATCCTCTATGATTTTTTTCACAATGGACAGACCGATGCCGCTGCCGCCCTGCGCTGAATTGCGGGAGGTATCGGTGCGGTAAAAACGCTCGAATATCTTGCCAAGATCCTTCTGCGCGATTCCCTTTCCGTTGTCCTCGATCTCCACCTGAATGGAATCCAGCTCGTCCAGAATCCGAATGTCAATAACCCCTCGCTGCTTGTCCATATATTTGACGCTGTTGCTGATAATGTTGTTGATAACCTTTTTCATCTGCTCCGGATCGGCTATGACCAGCGTACCCTGCTCCACTAGATTGGTATAATTGAGCTGGATATTTTTAGATTCCAGATCCAGCCCCACCTCCTCCACGCAGTCTCCGAAATACTCCGACACATTGATCCGGTGAAAATTGTACGGAATCCGGTGGTTGTCTATCCCGGAGTAAATGGTCAGTTCGTTGATCAGCCTGTCCATGTCATTAGCCTTATTATATATGGTCTTAATGTATTTGTCCATCTTTTCCGGCGTGTCTGCCACGCCGTCCATGATGCCCTCCACATAGCCCTTTATGGCCGTAATGGGCGTCTTCAAATCGTGAGAAATATTGCTGACCAGCTCCTTGTTCTTCTTCTCCTGCTCCGCGCTCTCCTCGGTGTTCTCCTTCAAGCGCAGCCGCATGTCCTCGTAATTGCGGTACAGATCACCGATCTCACCGCCTGACTCAGTCTGCAGGATATACTCAAAGTTGCCCTCCTTGATCTTGGTCATGGCCACGTTCAATTCATTGACGGGTCGGAACACTTCCTTGTGAATCCACTGGGTCAGCATCAGGCTGGTAAAAATCAATATCAGCACAATGGCTATCAGCATGTCGATCAACAGCCGCCGGGAGATCAGCGAATTGATTCTCATGATCACGAACAGACTTCCCTCCGCGCCGTCCCGGAAACGAAAGTCGATCTGTTTCACGTATTTGTCCATCTCGCTGAAATAATAGCCCGTTCCTTCCTCCAGATCGCCCTCGCCAAAGCCTGGCAAAATATTAAAAATCTGCTGTGCCGCCTCCTGATTGCCGGCATAGTAAATCTCATTGTCCCTGCGCACCAGCAAATAGGCAGACCGGGAATGGAGCATTCCTCCCATTCTCTCCAGATAATCTCTGTCCTCCAGCAGCGCCACATCCCGCTCCGCCTGTTCCACCAACTGACGATACACATTGTCCGCGCGTCCGGTATAGGTCTCCACCGGCTCCGATATCATGGCGAAATCCAGATTCTGAACAGAGACCCCCGGCTGGGCGTTCACCAGATAGACGCCGATCACACAGAATGCCAGCATCGTCAGCAGCAGCGGCAAAAAAACAATGGTGGCAAAGGTTACTTTGAGCCTTGTCTTAAACTTCATGATTTCCTCTTTTCCCAGTGTCCGGAAATAACTTGGGCACAGACCGCTCCGATAATAAAATAGTATAACACAAATCCCTCCGCAATGTGTAAAAACAAACGAATATGTTCATTAAAAAAATCTAAAGTTTAATATTGATTGTCCAAAATATCTTGACTTTTCCCAGAAAATGGATATACTAAAAATAGTAATTATTACTGATATTATTTGGAAAGGAGCTGCCATGGCTCTGAAATATAGCAGGCAGCGGGAGCTGATTAAGGATTTTCTCCGGGAGCGGCGGGATCACCCTACGGCAGACATCGTATATAGAAATGTCCGACTGCTGAACCCCAACATCAGCCTGGGCACGGTATACCGCAATCTGGCGCTGCTGACCGACAGAGGCGAGATCCGGCGGCTGCGGCTGGGCGACGGAACCGATCATTTTGATGCGGATATCTCCCCACACTATCATTTTATCTGTAATAAATGCGGCTGCGTACAGGATCTGCAGATGGATGGCATGGCGGATATTCCTGACGTGGACAGCTTGCATTTCAAGGGAAAGATCACAGGGCGAATGACCTATTTTTATGGGCTGTGCGAGCAGTGCTGCCAAAACAGCGGAGACTGACGGGAGCCTATCCCGACAGTATGTATAAGGTATCAAATATTTTATGATAAAGGAGAGAAAAAGTATGAAGTATGTATGTCAGGTATGCGGTTATGTTCACGAGGGAGACAATCCTCCCGAGAAGTGCCCTCAGTGCGGCGTGGACTCCTCCAAGTTCACAGCACAGAGCGAGGAGAGGTCCTGGGCAGCCGAGCATGTGGTAGGCGTGGCACAGGGCGTCAGAGAGGATATCATTGAGGATCTGCGCGCCAACTTTAACGGCGAGTGCTCCGAAGTCGGCATGTATCTGGCCATGGCCAGAGTGGCATTCCGCGAGGGTTATCCCGAGATCGGCATGTATTGGGAGAAGGCTGCCTACGAAGAGGCAGAGCATGCCGCCAAGTTTGCGGAGCTGCTGGGTGAGGTAGTGACCGACTCCACCAAGAAGAACCTGGAGATGAGAGTTGCCGCTGAGAATGGCGCCACCGCAGGCAAGACCGATCTGGCCAAGAGAGCCAAGGAGCTGGGTCTGGACGCCATCCACGATACCGTACATGAGATGGCTCGCGATGAGGCAAGACACGGCAAGGCATTTGAGGGTCTGCTCAAGAGATATTTCAGCTAAGTAGAAAGCCTTATTTTAAAGGAGTTTTGAAACAAGAGGGAATGGATCAGAAATGATTCGTTCCCTCTTTGATTGTCCTTTTGATGTTCTTTACCATTTAGGATAATTCAACAGTTACTATATATTGTCCTTTTTAGAAGTTGTCCCTTGTTACACCCCTATTCTACCCCATATATGCTCTATTTCCAAGGCTTTTTCTGTATTTCTATATCTTTAGGTGTACAAAATTTTGTACTAAAGGAGATAGAAAGACTATGAAAGAAGAATATGGATATTGCAGAATCAGTACACCCAAACAAAACATTGACAGACAGGGAAGAAACATCTTAAAGGGAATCAACAAATACTTGTTATCTCTTGCAAAGGAACAAATCAGAATCGCTTTGAGCAAGCAAAAAAGAGGTTTTAGACCCGCACCAGAGGACTTCCAAGGGAATCAAAACCGCAAAGCTGAATGGAAAGCAGATAGGCAGAATCAAAGGTAATAAATACACCACCAAAAAAGAAACTGCTGCCAAAGAGATCATTTTGAAGAACAGCAATGATTTTAATGGCACTAACACAGATTCAGAAGTTATCAAAATAGCAGGCATTTCCAGAAATTCTTACTACAAATACAAAGCAGAATTGAAACAAGCAGTAGGAAATCATGATCCTACTGCTTTATATCAATTGCCTATCATATCTTGTGCAGTGTTATAATTTTTATAGCACTGATTACACATATTTTTCCATTTTATACTCTTTGCGTCTGATGATGTATTATCAAATGTTCTTCCACATACTTGACACTTTACTTGATGCTGTTCATTTACAGCATTTGGATTATATGGTTTATATGCACATGCACAAATAATAACTATAAAACCACATATAATTGCTGCAATAGCAAAATATATTGCAGTAGACGGTAAATTATAAAAACATTTTAAATCTGAAAATAACATTCCCCAAAATGTTACTGCACCCAAACACACTAATATTATACCTATTAATATTCCTATATTCATATCTTGACATTATCCTCTCCTATTCTGTTTTAAACTTTGGCATTTCTTTTGGTGCAACATTTCACATTTACATGTATTTCATTTGTTATAAAGCAGATTTCAATAACTTTATTAACTCTGGACTTAAATTTGAATTTCTTTCCAATGATTTTACGCTCTCTTCGTAAACTTGCCTTTGGTTTTTATATCCCTCAATTTTTACATTTCTACATCCACAAAAGGGGCAACAATTTGCTGTAGATGACACTTGTTTCCCGCAATCGGGGCAAAGATGCAAAGCCATGATAACCCTCCTTCCTTGTTTGCTGTGATGATGCTACTTATATCCTATGCGCCTCCCCATTATTGTTCTTTAAAACACAACTTACAATATTGCATATACCTTTGTGCATATGCTATTGCTTCATCTTCTGTTTTGAATCTTGGCATTTCTTTTGGCACAACTTTTGAATGGCAACAGCCCCCTATTTTATGAAGTGTATTTCGATTAGTATTTATAAAATATCTATCCATAACCATTCCTCTCCTTTCTTCTTGTATAGTTTTATTTTAGAGTTTATAACTCTATTTGTCAAGAGTTATCCTCTTATCACTTATACTATTTCAGAGGTGAACAATCCATGAAATACAATGAGCGGATAAGGGAAATAAGAGAAGATTCTTCTCTAACCCAACAAAAAGTTGCTGACCTGCTGCACATAGGGCAAAGGACATATGCAGATTATGAAAGCGGCAAAACAAGAATCCCTGTTGACAATCTCTTGATTCTTGCCAAATTTTACAATGTGTCTATGGACTACATCACAGGAGCAAGCAACATTAAATCAGAATATCCAAAAGTATAGGCAACAGCATTTCTATTTCTATAATGCCGTTGCCTATTGCATTATTGTTTCTTTGCATTTTCTGCTATGTATAAATCCATTTTACTGATAGCCGCCTTTATTTCCTCTTGTAAGGCTTGTAAATAGTATTTTGTACTGTTGGCAATCAATTTAGCTTCTGCCTGTTCTTTGCCTGTATATGCGACTTCTGCGGCCTTTAAAAGACATAACAGGGATTCTTGATTATACTCTACCTCTAAAAACTCTCTCATAATTGAATATAGTTCTTCCATTTTCTTAATCTCCCTTCTTGAAGAATAGGGAGAAAATTTTTAATATCATCTTGTAAATAATGGTTCAACAAAATTTCTCCCTATTTTTTTAGTGACTGTATACAATTACATCTTTTCGAGGTTCTTCATCAATTCATCAATGCCCATTTTAGAAATTGCAACATAGTATTTATGTGTAACATTGCTATTAGCGTGCCCCATTTGATTGCACAATAGAAATTCTGGTGTATTTAAGGCAGCTAAATTTGTTCCATAGGTATGCCTTAAATAATGGTATTTAAAGGATATATTGTGTTTGCCTTGCAAAGTTCTGGAATGGTATTTCATGGAATTTACTGTCTGTATCTTGCCATTAGGTAAGGAATTAACCAATTCAAGAGAAGAAATCATATTTCCATCCAAATCCTGTATAAATGTCTGGTTCTGCTGCCTTTGTAAAGCTAATTCTTTTTTGTCCTTCTCCTGCTGCCGCTTTAGCTTTTTAAAGTAGTCTTTCAATTTGTTGCACATATAGATTTTTCTTCTTGCGTTTCTGGTTTTCAGAGAAACTAACTTTATCAATCCTTCTTGATACTGCATTTGTCTGTCTATTGTGATAACGCCGCTTTTCAAATCTACATTAGACCACTTCAAGCCATAACATTCATTGATACGCAAACCGCAATATTTCCCCAACATATAAGCTGTTTCGGCATTAGTACCGCTGAAATAGCTGTCTAATTGCTCTATCTCCTTATCATCAAAAGAAACAATGTCTAAATCATCATCAATTTTCAGTTTCGGCATATGTATTTTAGTATCTTTGTTTACACATAATTTGTTGTAGGAATCCACATCAATATAATTTCTGGAATATGCCTGTCCAAATATCAGATAGAACATTTTCAAAAAAGATTCTGTATAGGAATATGCTCTATTGTCTGTGTAATACAATTCTTCCAGATAATCTTGTATTTCCGCAACTGTTATTTCATCAATGTATCTTTCTCCAAAGCGTTCCTTAATATGGTTGTTCCATAAAGAATCTTGCTTTTTGATAGTTGCATAGGCTTTTCCGCTCCTACCTTTCTCACAGTATTCTTGATATACTTCTGTTACAGTATGCCTTATAATCTGCTTTTGTGGCGGCAACTGGATTTT
The DNA here is from genome assembly GCA_014804645.1 of Lachnospiraceae bacterium. Classification (GTDB taxonomy): domain Bacteria; phylum Bacillota; class Clostridia; order Lachnospirales; family Lachnospiraceae; genus Acetatifactor. The sequence continues at coordinate 169,838 of JAAUZI010000008.1, forward strand.
AGCTTGCTCTTGCGCTAATGCTATACTTCTTGCCTTTACTGCCTGTTTTTGCGTCTTGTAGGGATTGCCTAATTCGTCTTTTACTCTCTTTTGCGCTTTCTTCTTTCCATTTACTGTAAGTACAAAACGATAACCCCAATACCCATTGTCTAACTGATATACTCCTGCTGCCTGTTGTTCTGCCATGATAAAACCTCCTTAGAAATTGTCCTTTTGTTGTCCTAACTTCTAAAGAGGTTGTTTATAGTTGTTGTTTAGATTGTCCTAAATGTTGTCCTTTTCTCTTGACGCAAACCCTTGTAAATGCTACTATATCTACAGATCGAGGAGCGGCAAATCCTTATGCCCTGTACATGAGATGGCCCGCGATGAGGCAAGACACGGCAAGGCATTTGAGGGTCTGCTCAAGAGATATTTCAGCTAACATAAAAATCTTGTAACGCCATAGGGGATATGTTATCATGATAGTAACATATCCCCTATTTTTTAAACATAATCCGTTTATAGGAGAGAGACATGAACGACTACACAAATACCAAAATCGCGGCAAACTATTTCCGAGGCGCAGAGGCAGTGGGCGGCCATATATTTTTTGACGAGAGCGGTATGACCTTTAAGTCCCACTCTTTCAATATTCAGACCGGAGAAACAAGAATCGCATATAGAGATATTGTCAAAGTCTCCAAGCGTAACACTCTGGGCATTGTCCCCAATGGAATTTCTGTTTTTGACAGAAATGGTTTTGAGCACAAATTTGTCATTTGGCACAGGGAGCAGGTCCTCCAGTTCCTACAGAGCAGAATGCATCAAAGGACGGAGTAAGGCCCCTCCTTGGCGGGAAGAATCCTGGCCCTGTCCCCTACGATCTCTCGCACAATGCGCAGTTCTACCCGCTGCCTGTGCCGCAGATGGGAGATCAGGTCCTCAAACTCCCCATATCCATGGCGCTTTCCATAGGGCGAGTTTACCAGGTATTCCATCATCAGCGGATACCACAGCTGGTTACCCTGATCGTCAGACCTCTCCCTCTGTATGATTCTGATGTTTTCCGCAATTTTGTCACTGTACAGATACAGCAGCCTGAAATGCTCTCTGGGCATAACGGCGTACAGTCTGCGGTAAAAGTCCAGAATCTCCTCGTCGCTCAGCTGGTGAAACAGAATCAAATCCTCCACAATGTTCTGCAGAAAGGCACATTCAAACAGATAACCACTGCCGTGAAACCTCTCATATCGCTCAAATACTATCCTCTCCAGTTCCTCCAGACTTCTTCTGCCGTTGTATATCTCGTACTGCTCCAAATCCCTGTGAAAACCTGGAATATCCGTGATAATTCTGGTGTAGGTGACGATATAGTGTTCGCCTTCCCGAAACGTATTTGCCTCTATCTGACTGCGGATGGCTTTGTACCTCTCCAGCACGCCGCCATACTGTTCACTGTCCATCCATGCGCACCAGGCCAGCTCCACCGGCGAATAATCCCCCTCCCGGCACACCCGGTACTCCGGTCTTTTTCCGGCTAACTCTTGCAGCAGGGTGGACTTGCCCATTCCCTGTATTCCCTCAATAAAATAATTGTCCATGATTTCACAACCCTCCTGCCAGTACAACAGTTTCCGTAGCTATCCTGTCTCGAAATCTGCCGTCATGCTCCACAAACAGCATGGTCGGCTTATAATCCAGAATCAGTTTCTCTATCTGCATTCTGGAAAAGACATCCACATAATTCAGCGGCTCGTCCCACACATACAAATGCGCCGGAGCGAGAAGGCTGGCAGCTAACAGCACCTTCTTTTTCTGGCCTTCGGAATATTCTTCCATGCCTTTCAGAAACTGGCTGCGCTCCATATCCAGCTGCCGGAGTATGGCACAAAACAGACTCTCTTTAAGATTATGCTCCCTGCAGAAAGCGGATATGCCGCCGCGGAGCGTGGAGGTATCCTGATTTACATAGGAGATAACCAGCCCGGCGGCTGTCTCACACACGCCCTCCTCACGGACAGGCAGATTCCTGTCCGCCGTACCCGCTTTTTCCAATACCATTTTCAGCAGCGTTGACTTTCCACACCCATTGCTGCCATGTATGGCAATCCTCTGCCCCTGCTGCACTGAGAATGTCAGCCCCTCAAAAAGCATGTCTTCCGCACCTCTGTATCCCAGCCCATAGTCCCGCACATTTACAAGAGTTTTCTTGTGATGCTCCAGCGGCATGAGTTTCAACTCCTCCGGCTGCTCCAAATCCGCCAACAAGCCCTCCTTTTCCTCTATCTCCCGGTGAATCCTCCTCTCCATCTGCTTGACCCGGCTCTGCATCTTCTTGGTCTTAGCGCCTAAAAACGCTCTGGTATCTTTGGATCGGTCATGCTCCTCTATGGGGTCAAACCCGATCTTCGTATTTTCATTCTTATTGGCCCACCGAGTAGTGCGTTCCGCCGCCTGTTTCAGTTTGCCAATCTCCCTGAGATGTTTTTCATTCTCCGCTTGGACGAACCGATCCCTCCGCTCCTTATTCTCCTGCCAGGTGGAGAAATTACCTCTTTGCAGTTCAATGGTTTTTCGGTTCAGCACCAGCACATGGTCCACACAGCAATCCAGCAGATCGCGATCGTGAGATACGAGAATGAAACCCTTTTTAGACGCCAGATAACGCTTTACGACCTCTCGGGAAGCCTGATCAAGATGATTGGTGGGTTCATCGATCAGCAGAAAATCATTCTCCCCGGAAAACAGAACCGCCAACAAGATTTTGGTACATTCCCCGGGACTCAGCTCAGAAAAGGGTCTGTACAGAATCTCCGCCTCCTCGCCCAGCAGCTCCAGCTCACGCATCACACGCCACAGCTCGCATCCGGCCTTCAGCTCCTCTGCGAACTCCGCCGCAGGGAGCGGCATCTGTTTCCCGGTAACAGTGTAGGGAAAATAGTCAAACACTGTAGAGGCGCTTATGACTCCCTGACAGGGGTATTTTCCCTGCAGCAGCCGCAGAAAGGTGGTCTTGCCTTTCCCATTGCGCCCTATCAGACCCAGTTTCCAGTCCGTATCCACAGAAAAAGAAACATCCTCAAAAATATTGTCAAAACTGCCCTCATAGGCAAAGGTCAGATGACTGACATTGATTTGCGCCATATACATTCCTCCATTCAGGATTCCAGGTAAAAAAACGGAACCATTTGCTGCCAAATCGCTCCGTTACATCCTCTGCCCCGCTATGTGGAATAAAAAGACACATCTATGCCGAAAAATATCGCACAAAAAAGAGAGGTTATGAGAACATAATCCACTTTTGGCAACATGACCAGACAGCGCGCAAAAACTCCCTGCACTGTCTCCAAACCTTCATGCAATCAAAAGCGAACTATTTTCTCATCCTTTCACCCCTCTCCTTAAGATAGTGCCATTCTAGCATACCTGATCTGCTTTGTCAAATACGAAATAGACCGCCGTTTGCGTCAAATTGCCGCATGCCTCACACAAACCCCAAAGCCCGCATCAACAACACCGATCCAAAAATCACGCCTGCGGAGAGCAAGGTTGTCCAGACCACCAACTGCCCGGCCAACTGTCCGTCATTGCCCATCTCCTCGGCCATAATGGCGCTCGCCACTGCCACTGGCGTACCAAACAAGGCAATCAGGGCCGCATATGTGCCGTTGTCAAATCGGAAAAACCCCAGCCCCTGGAGTAAAGCAGCGCCTCCTATACCTATCAGCGGAGCAAAGAGCAGACGCCCAATGACTCCGAGGGTAATCTGTCTTTTCAGATCTTTGATACTGCTCATTTCAAACTGTCCGCCCAACACCAGCAACGCGACAGGAGTAGACGCTTTTGCCAGATAGTCCAGAACCGTCCCCACAAAAGTAAATTTACCCAGAAAAAGAGTCATGCCGGTGGGCAGACAGTGTACCAACGGTTTCAGCAACACACATACTATGCCCGCCAGCACGCCGATAATCAGCGGATTGTGCAGAATTCCCCGCATTGTTTTGGCAATTCGTCCTCCGGCGCCGGACTCCGATTGTATGTAGACGGACAGGGAGATCACGGACAACACATTAAATACGGGAATGGTAAAGGCGGATAAAATCGCTACAGCCTGCACGCCCTTTTCCCCCGCCATGAGCTGGGCAAGAGGAACCCCCACCAAGGCAAAATTGGAGCGAAAAACACATTGAAGCAACACTCCTTTTTGATACCTGTCAGGTACGGCGCGGGCAAAGAGCAGCCCAATGCCAAAAAGTATGGCGATGGCCGCCAAAACATACAATACCGCATCCCATCTCAGCTGAGAAAAGCTGTCCAGCTCCGCCAGATTGGTGAACAGGAGAACCGGCAGCAGAACGCGGAATACCGTCTTGTTGGCAACTTTGAGGAATTCCCTAGAAAAAAATCCCTTTTCCTTTAAAATATATCCCAGTGCCACCAGCAGAATTACGGGCAGCACCGAATTTACCGCAAAAACAAGAATATCCGACAGTGCCATTAGCACACCCTCCCAGACGCTCCTCCTATCACATCAGCGGCGCCACCACTTTCATGATGCAGCCCAGCAGCTTTCTGATTCGAGGCTCCGCTTTCAGCGTCTCATACGTCACAGTCCGGCACTGGGCAAGCGTGGCCTGATAATCCTCCTCCATATCCGCCAGGCAGGGAACGCCATAGAGATAGGCCGCGCACTCAAAATGGTGGTACAGGCTGCGGTAGTCCAGGTTGATGGTCCCTACCACCCCCTCACGATCATCGCTGACAAACAGCTTTGCATGCACAAATCCGGGACTGTACTCATAAATTTTTACACCGGAATCCAGCAGAGAGCGATAGTGGGTCTTGGCCAGAGCATAGGCCGCCTGCTTGTCGGGAATACCGGGCATAATCAGTTTCACGTCCACCCCGCGCTCGGCGGCAAATTTCAGCGCAGTCTCCATCTCCCCGTCCAGAATCAAATAGGGCGTCATAATGTGTACATATCTCTGAGCACGGTTCAGAATATCCATGTACACCCGCTCCCCCACCAAGTCGGCGTCCAACGGACAGTCCCCATAGGGCATCACATAGCCGGGAGCGTCCTCACAGGGCGGCGCGGGATAGGACAAAAAGCGCTCGAATTCCATCTCCTTCTCCCCGATTCCCCACATCTCCAGAAACATCAGCGTAAAATTCCTGGCCGCCGGTCCCTTCAGCATGACAGCCGTGTCCTTCCAATGTCCGTACTTTTTTTTGTGATTTATATATTCGTCCGCCAGATTTACCCCGCCTGTGAAAGCCGTATGTCCATCGATAACCAGAATCTTGCGGTGGTCACGGTAGTTGTAATGAGTGGATACAAAGGGGGTGAGCGGCGAAAACATCTTGCACTTTATGCCCAGCTTTTTCAGTTTCTCCGGATAGCTGTGTGACAGAGTGGTAAACTCGCAGGTGCCGTCATACATGACCCGCACGTCTACTCCTTCCGCTGCCTTTCTGGACAGTATCTCCAGAACTCTGCCCCACATCAAACCCTCGTCCACTATAAAATACTCCAGAAAAATAAAGTGTTTCGCCTCCTCAAGCTGACGAAGCATCTCCTCCCATTTTTTCTCACCCACGGGATAATAGGTCACAGCGGTGTTATCGCACAACGGAAAACAGCCGCTCCTGCCCACATAGCGCACCAGCGCCGCCGCTCCGGGGTTCTCCCGGGCAAGCCTGTCCATAATCTCGGAATCTTGGGGAATGCAGTCCCCAGCCTCCTGTGCGATCTGATTCACCCGCGCCTTAATCAGTCGGTGCCCAATCTCACTCTTGGTAAACCAGAGCAGAAACGCACCAAACACGGGCATCAGCATAATAATGACCAGCCATGTGATCTTCGCCGTCGGGTCCAGGCGGCTATTAAGCAGATACAGCACCATAATTACGGTGAACAGGACTGTCGCACCCGAAATATAGATCTGTATATCTCTGAATTTCAAAAAAATACCGAGCAAAATAAACACTTGCAGCAAAAACAGCAGAAGAATTACTCCAAAACGGCTAAACAGCGCATGTACCAACCCTTTCTGTCCTCGTTTAAGCAGACGCATACCCTTGCTCTGACTCTCCTCATATGCCATAATCGACCAACCTCCTTATGCCAAGCTATCTCACCTGGCAAGGCTCTTTTGCCATATTAATTATGATAGCATGATTTCTATGCGGAATCAACGGATTATTGGTATATCTTTCGCCCCGGAAAGGACTGCGAAAGAAACGCTCGCGCCGTCTTTTTGACCGTTCACACCATTCTTTCGCAGCTTGGCCACTCCTGTGCTAAAATACAAGAGTACTTTATTTTAGATGACCAGTACAGGGAGGATATTTTACAATGAGAAACAAAAAAGTGATAGTACTTGTGACACTGTTGAGCATTCTGTCTTTGGCCTCATGTGGCACTTCGGACGCCGACGCGCCGCAGAACTCTTTAAATGGCAGGGAAGAAAGCGCCCCCGAAAACACACGGGACAGTTCTTTAAATGCAGATACCTCAAACAGGGCTGCAAGTGATAAGCCCCTCGACAGTTCCTTTGAGTACACCTTGATTGAGGAGGAAAACACCGTACTACTGACAAACTATGTCGGGGACGAGGAGCAGGTAACAGTCTACGGCTCCTATAAAATCGGAGGAAAAGAATACAAGACCCGTCTTCAGGACGGCACTATCGACAACATTATGACCTCTCCCTTTAGGGATAATACGACAATAACTTCCATTTCCTTTATAGGCGGCGTAAAGCTTGACAACTGCAGCAACTATTTTTCCTACTGCACCAGCCTGGAGACAGTGGATTTCAGCGGTCTGGATACCAGCGGCTGCACCGACTTTTCCGCCATGTTCTCCAACTGTACTTCTCTTCAGGCGCTTGATCTGTCTCCCCTCAATACAGACAGCCTTGAGGAATTATATGGCATGTTCAGCTTTTGTGATTCCCTGACCGAGCTGGATCTCTCTATGATCGACACAAGCCGAGTAACTTCTTTTGCCTACTTATTTGAACATTGCGTCAGTCTGGAAACCGTCAATCTGGAGAACATAAACACCAGCAACGCCCAAGATTTCATCTCCATGTTTGACGGCTGCTTTTCACTGTCGTCCATCGACGTGAGCGGATTTGACACCTCCAACACCACGATCATGAACGCAATGTTCAGCGGCTGCAGCAGTTTGACCAATCTGGATGTGAGTAATTTTGACACACGGCAGGTAATGTACATGTATGGCATGTTCGGCGGCTGCAGCAGTCTGACCAGTCTGAACTTGAGCAATTTTGACACCCAGCAGGTGGAAAATATGAGCGCAATGTTCAGCGGCTGCAGCAATCTGACCAGCATAGACCTAGACAGCTTTGACACACATCGCGTGGGGGATATGTCTGAAATGTTCAAGGGCTGCGGCAGTCTGGAGCAGCTGGACATCAGCCACTTTACGCCCTACAATTATCTGACACATATATACTCCATGTTTGAGGATTGTGAGCGGCTTGCCGTGGTGTATGTGAACCAGGATTTCTATGACCATGTCTATTCCGACAGGGTCCAGAACAGCCGCGATCTGTTCGAGGACAGCCTTCTCACAGACTTTACTGTAAAATAGCGTCGTTTACATGTCAGGGCCTGCACGATGGTGCGGGCCTTTAACAATGCAATTAACTTATAAAAAATCTTTGAAATTTATACCGAAATGGTATATACTGAACTTAGTTTATGCGTTTTTAATATTTGAGGAAAGGAGTCAATGTTTCATGGAGAAAATCGCGAGTTTCACCATCGATCACATTCGGCTTTTGCCCGGCGTCTATGTCTCCCGCAGGGATACGGTAGGGCAAGAGGTGATTACCACCTTCGATCTGCGCATGACCAGCCCCAATGACGAGCCTGTCATGAACACGGCGGAGGTACATACCATTGAGCATCTGGGAGCCACCTTCCTGCGCAACCATCAGGACTACGGGAGCAAGACGATTTATTTCGGTCCCATGGGCTGCCGTACTGGTTTCTATCTGCTGCTGGCAGGAGATTATCATTCCAGAGATATCGTTCCCCTGGTCACCCAGATGTTTGAATTCATTCGGGATTTCCGGGGCGAGGTGCCCGGCGCGTCCCCCAGGGATTGCGGCAACTATCTGGACATGAATTTAAATATGGCCAATTATCTGGCTGAGAGGTACTTAGAGCAGGTGCTGTACCATATCGATGACAGCCGCCTGATCTACCCGGAATAGTAAAGTAAAAAACAGGAGGATTGCTATGAGCAAAATCGGTATTATCGGCGCCATGGAGCTTGAGGTGGACACACTGAAAGCACGGATGGCGGTTACCAGCCAGACCACCCGAGCTGGCATGGTGTTTTTTGAGGGTACGTTAGGATCGACCCAGGTGGTTGTAGTCCGCTGCGGTATCGGCAAAGTCAACGCCGCCATGTGCGTTCAGATCCTCGCCGACCTTTTTGGCGTCACCCATGTAATCAACACCGGTGTGGCAGGCTCTCTCAACGCCGCTCTGGATATAGGAGACATTGTCATTTCCCGCGATGTGATTCATCACGATATGGACGTCCGCACGCTCGGCTATGCGTTGGGGCAGGTTCCCCAGTTAGACACTCTGGCTTTTCCCGGTGATGAGACTCTGATCCGCCTGGCGATGGACTCCTGCGAGGAGGCCAATCCCGGATTACATACCGCGGTGGGCCGCGTCGTCAGCGGAGATCAATTTATCTCCGGCAAAGCGGTAAAGGAAAAGTTAATTGCGGAATTTCATGCAGACTGTACAGAGATGGAGGGGGCGGCCATCGCCCATGCCGCCTATCTGAACGGGCTTCCCTTTGTGGTGATCCGGGCCATCTCCGACAAGGCGGACGACAGCGCCGAGATGGATTATCCAACCTTTGAGCGCGAGGCTGCCGGCCACTGTGCCCAGCTGGTTGAGGTTCTGGTAAAAAAGCTATAAAATAATAATGAAGGAGAGAAAGAAATGTTACAGAAACTAAAGAGTATGTCCCTGAAAAAGGTGCTGCCTGGGATTATTATTATGTTCCTCATCTCAGCAGGTCTGTTGGTGTATTTCGGACCGGATTTTATCACCTGGGTGAAGGGACCCGTAACCTTTGAAGACTTGACCATTGATGAGATCGAGAATCAGTATGTCACCATGACCTTTGAGCTGACCTGGGGTACCTACGCCACCCAGGTTACCACCACCACGCAAAACGGGCGTAAAGTCTCCGAGCGGGATTCCATGCAGTACCACGCGGTGCTGGTGGGCGGCCTGGACCGCTATCTGTACAGCACTGAAGACCTGTACTGGGAGTTTATCGGACTGGCGGTCCCTGCCAAATATTTTGACACAACCAAGATCATTGACAAAAACAGCGATGAGTTCTTTGAGACCTATGACCTGAGAGCGCTGGATAAAACCATGCAGATAACGGGCCAGATCGTCCCCATGAATGATGAAATGCTGAGATACTATCGTCAGTTCTTTAAGGAGGCGGATTATACCGACGAGGAGTTTGCCGCATACTGCGCACCCTACTATATCAAGGTGGATAGCTTGTCCAGAGGCGCTGTGGAGATCGTTTTGCTCATGAACGCCGTGGCGGCGATATTATTCGTGATAGCGCTGTATATGCTGATCAAGGCTCTCACCGGTGGCTATCAGAAAAAACTGGTCAAAGCTCTGAAGGCACTGGGCGAGATGGAGCTGGAGCGCGCGGACTCAGATTACGAGACTGCCTCCGAACCTACCAGCGGCATACGCATTGGCCGCAATTATCTGTTTGACTGCACCACGGCCAAGACAATGGTATATCCTTTCCGTCAGATCGCATGGGCCTATACCCATCAGGTCAACCACCAGAAGTATGGGCGCACTATCAGCACCACCTATTCTATCATGCTGTTTACGGAGGACAAAAAACAGCATACGCTGAGTATGCCCGGCCAGGCCATATGCAACCAGGTGATAGACGAGCTGAACAGGAAATGCCCCGCCGGTATTTTCGGCTACAGCGATCAGCTCAAACAGATGTTTAACAAAAATTATGACGAGTTTACCAGACTGCGTCGCCAGAAGGAGGCGGATATGAACCAGGCTCAGGGTTTTGCCGACAATACATACTCCGCTGATCCCAACCAAAATTCGAATCCTTATAACGTATAATTTCCCGGCAACAAAAACCGGCAGCAGGAAATTCCTGTTGCCGGTTTTATTGCGTTTACTTGCCGCTTTTTTTGAATACCAGCAGTTTGCTGAACACATAGTTGCCGATAAACACCAGCACCGCCGATACAAGGGTGGTTATATAGGTGTTTATTCCCATCAAACCGAACAGCTGTCTGACTGCAAAGTCCAGCACAAGGGTGGATACTCTGGAGAGAACAAACTTGGGAATCTCTTTCTGCATGGGTTCGTGGCTCTTGAACACAAACCTTCTGTTGGTAAAGTAGGCAAATGTCACACCCGCCACCCAGTTTACTGCGCTCATCACCGCATTTTCAAAAGACGTGGGGTGCAGAGGGTTGCCAAACAGCAGCCAGCTGGCCAGATACATGGCGCCCCAGGACACAAGAGTGGTAAGCACGCCCACGATCAGGTACGCGATCATTTCCTCGTATTTTTTCATCAAACCCTTTATTTTCTCAATCATGTGTATCCCCTTTTCCCGTAACTTCCGCTGTCAACCGCTTTCTCTACTTTACTATGAGAGAGCAGACTTGTCAAGTCAGGGGTTCACTACATTCCGCGGCTTTCCTCTCTGGAAGGCGGCTATATTTTCTGCCACCTCCTCCACGCAGCGGGTGCGGGCCTCCACGCTGGCCCAGGCCAAGTGCGGCGTGATAATCAGGCGGTTGCTGTCCTTCAGACGGCTCAGAGGATTGGAACTGCGCAGGGGTTCTCCGTCCACCACGTCCAGTCCGGCAGCGGCAATCTCCTCCGCCATCAGAGCCTCATACAGAGCGGAATTGTCCACCACCGCCCCCCGGGCCACATTCACCAGAATCGCTGTTTTTTTCATGCGGCGCAAAGCCTTTTCATCAATGATCCCCCGGGTCAGTTCACTCAGGGGACAGTGCAGAGACAGAATATCGCTCTCCGCAAGCAGCGTGTCCATATCCACCTGAGGATACTCCCGACAGTTGCTTTTTCCTGTGACGGAGTGAAAAATCACCCGACAGCCGAAAGCCGTGGCTATTTTGGCCACCCGGCGGCCGATGTTTCCCATGCCTATGATCCCCCAGGTCATGCCCTCCAGCTCGTGAAATGGTATGTCAAAGTTGGAAAAACGATCCTGGGCGCTATAGGCCCCGGACTTCACATACTCGTCATAGTGGGGCAGCTTTTCCATCAGAGCCAGCGCCAGCGCAAAGGTGTGCTGGGCCACCATGCCGGAGCAATAGTCCACCACATTGCACACCAGTATACCCCGGCTCTTGCAGTAGGCCAGGTCCACATTGTCAAAGCCTGTGGCCAGTTCGCAGATCAGTTTTACATTGGGAGCGTCCTTCAGCGTTTCCTCGCACAGGGGAGCCTTGTTGGCAACGATGACATCCACGTCCTGCACTCGCTCCCGCACCTCCTGGGCAGTAGTGGTGTTGCGGTAATAGGCGGTCTCGCCCAAATGTTCATATTGCACGGGTACATCGGTGCCCACGCTGTGTCTTTCCAGTACGGCAATTTTCATAGTTTCCTCTTTCCTGCATTGCTGTGCTTGCGATACTTTGTTAATCAGTGTTTGAAACGATTTGAGTTGCGCAAAACATGAGCCTGCAGCAGATATGCCACAGGCTCGCTATACCTTATAATCTCTTCAGAAGTTCTTCCCTCTGGGCCTCATAGCCGGGCTTGCCGAGCAGCGCAAACATGTTCTTTTTGTAGCTCTCCACACCGGGCTGATTGAAAGGATTCACGCCCAGCAGATAGCCGCTGACACCGCAGGCAAACTCAAAGAAATAGAACAACTCGCCCAGGTAGAACTCATTCACCTCAGGCACATGCACCATGAAGTTGGGCACCTGGCCGTCCGTGTGCGCCAGCACTGTGCCGTTCATGGCGCTCTTGTTCACAAAGTCCACAGTCTTGCCCGCCAGATAGTTAAGGCCGTCCAGGTCCACAGGCTCCTCACCGATAATGATCTCCTCCCGGGACTTCTCAATGTCGATCACAGTCTCAAACATGATCCGGGCGCCGTCCTGAATGAACTGGCCCATAGAGTGCAGATCTGTGGTCAGATCCACGCTGGCAGGCAGCAGCCCCTTGTGATCCTTGCCCTCGCTCTCGCCGTACAGCTGTTTCCACCACTCGGATACATAGTGTACGCAGGGCTCATAGTTGGCCAGAATCTCCACACTCTTGCCCTTGCGCAGCAAAATATTTCTCAGCGTCGCATACTGCAGCGCGTCATTGTCCTCAAAAGCGTTCTCCACAGCGCGCTTTCTGCCGCTGGCCGCGCCCTCCATCAACTTGTCGATATCAGCCCCGCTGACTGCGATTGGCAGCAGACCCACTGCGGTCAGCACAGAGAAACGTCCGCCCACATCATCAGGCACCACAAAGGTCTCATAGCCCTCCTCGTCCGCCACATGTTTCAGCGCGCCCCTCTCCTTATCGGTGGTGGCGTAGATTCTCTTAGCCGCCTCCTGCTTGCCATACTTTTTCTCCAGCAGTTCCTTGAACACACGGAAAGCAATAGCAGGCTCCGTGGTAGTGCCGGACTTGGAGATCATGTTGATGGAGAAATCCCTGTCGCCCACCACATCCATCAGATGCTTTAAGTAGGTGGAGCTGATGGAATTGCCGCAGAAGTAGATCTCCGGCGCCTTGCGCACATCCTTGTCCAGCACATTGGCAAAGCTGTGACCCAGAAACTCGATGGCCGCCCTGGCTCCCAGATAGGAACCGCCGATGCCGATCACCAGCAGCACTTCGCTGTCGCTCTGGATTTTAGCGGCTGCCTTCTTGATTCTCGCGAACTCATCCTTGTCGTAATTCACAGGCAGATCGATCCACCCTAAAAAGTCATTGCCTGCGCCTTCCCTGCCAATCAAAACATCCATGGCGGCCAGGGCCTGTCCCTTCATATTCTCAATCTCTTCCTGAGAGATAAATGCCCCTGCTCTGGAATAGTCAAATGTAACACGCTTACTCATAATCCCTCTCCTTTTCTATACACATATTCCGGCTTTCACACAGCCGTTTTCCAACTACAGTGTAGCAAAATTGTGTCGATTATTCAAGACTAAATTGGAGATATTACGAGGTTAAAAAATCCCGTAGCAGCTGCTCCAGCTCCTGCTGCTGAACGGCGGTAAACTTGCTCTTATATTCTTCCGGGGTATCCTTGTCCGGCTCCCGCTCCCGTTCCAGAAGGACCTTTATTTCCTCCCCGCTCCGGCCGCCCACGGGAATCACGTCCACTCCTCTTTTGATATCGCGCCTGGTCTGGGCCGTATTCTGAGCGTTCTGACTGCTCCTGCTCCGTCTCCTGCCTCTGAGGACGTTCTCCTCTCCGAAGAGCATCTCCATGTCCTCCCGGGTCACATCCATGCGGCCGGAGAGATGATTTTCCAGATAATCTACCAGATTGATTTTCAGTACACGTCTCTTTTCCTTCAAGTCAACAATGGCGGAGATGGAAAAAAACAGATAGAGTCCCATCATACTGACAATATAGAAAGGCAGTATCTGTCCCAGCGTGCTGCCTGCGACAATGCGTCTGCAGACTCCCACACCGGAGCTGACCACGGACAGGAGCATCAGCTGGCCCGACAGATGCTCCAGCATGTGCGGGGAGACAGGACCCAGACTCATACGGCTGATAAACTTGTCCACAAATATCGGGACGTTGGCTATACCGTTGTTGAGTTGATAGCAGTTGGCAAATTTCAACTTGCACTGCTTTAACTGCCTGCTGCGGGTGCTGGCCATATTGTCAGTCTCGCGGATTAAGTGAAGGTACATCAGCCCCAGGCCCACCCGCATCAGTATACTTGAGACCATGCAGAGCAGCATGACCGCCGAAACCGTTTTTTCCTGTTCAAATATCGAAAACATTGCAATCATCCCTTTCTAAATTGGCGCTCCGCATCTGCCGCCCCGGCAGATACCTTCCACCTACATCATATATCTTACGCACATGACATTGCAATATTTCCCGACTGTATACTCGCCGATTTTTTCCGGCATGTTCCGCCTGTTTTCCCATGTTGAACCGTCTTTTCGACAAAAAACTAAAACCCTTTTATACCCAGATCCTCATAATCCGCCTCCAGACAGGTATAGTATCTGTACAGAGAGGTAATCAGGCCCAGCCCCGTATCCGTCAGATAGAAATCAGTCTCATATTCGCTCAACAGGTCGTCCCCACTTTCCTCCTTCAATTCCTCGATCCAGTCCCCGTCCTCCGGCAGCCATACCCACAGCTTGCGAAAAGCTCCACTGTCAAGCAGATCTCCCAGCGTATAATCATCTCCTGCCCTATCTCGCCCCAGCACATCTTCCAGCTGCACTACCTCCCCCGTGCGCATATTAAAGGTAATCCCCGTCTCCCATTCATTCGGATGATTGGCTAACCGAGACGAATTATACTCATAAATACGCATGGATAGATACCGCTCATCCTCTCTGGTTATCATATAGTAGCGCTCAATATCCGTATACATCTCCTCGCCGGGAACCAGCACATTGTCCTCATCTCCCCAGCCATACCCGTAAAAAAAGGCCTCCCGCAGTTTTTCATTGATGGCCTCCTCCATCTCCTCCTTGCCTGTTTCCAGTTCCACCTGGGGATATCGAATGCTAATATCGACGTCCAGCCTTTCATCCCAGTAAAAATAGGCTTTCGGGATAATCTCATAGGCAATTATTTTGTGACTAAAATTCCATAGGTGATCCAGATACAGATCTTTCTCCATCGGTCCATTTTCGGAGTCATACCGGATAGGAGCGGCGATATCCGCGTCCCGGGCAATCGCAATCTGGCAGACACAGTTATCCTTGACTTCCGTCGCATAGGAGTCACCCCACTCCTTCCATAAAGAGTCCCCGGCAAAAAGCGGTTCATACTGACTGGAAAACACATACCAGTCCGCCTCCGCATCATAGGTAAACGCCAACTCCTCTCGCCACTGATCGCCTTCTCCCTCCAGCAGGATATCACAGATAAAATAATTGCTGTCTGTCTCGTCCCATATACCGACATAGCAGCCATCCACCCAGATTCCCGACGCGCCGCCCTCTATAGGGCCAAAATACGCCTGATACTCCCCCTCCACATGGTACATGCGAAAGCCCTCTTGAATGTACATCGCCATCTGCTGGTAGGCGCCGGACAACTCCGAAGAGGCCACCTGGGAATCCTCCGTTTCCGGCTCTGGCTCTAATGCCTCCTCCTGCTCTGATGACGTTTCCTCTGGCTCCGTTTCCGTCTCTTCCTGCTCTGATACCGTCTCTTCCTGCTCTGTTTCCGGGCTTTCCGCCGAGTTCTCTCCCTTTCCGCATCCTGCGAGCACCACGCAAAGCACCACGCCCAATAATGCTATGATCTCCTTTGGTATTTTCATGTCCCGCCTCCCACAGTATTCTTAAGATAAATTTAGCAGACAGCCATATCTTTTGCAATCTCTTTTCGAGTATTTTACTTTGGCAGATTTCAGATTGCCTTGAAGTGACA
Organism: Lachnospiraceae bacterium; assembly: GCA_014804645.1. Lineage (GTDB taxonomy): Bacteria > Bacillota > Clostridia > Lachnospirales > Lachnospiraceae > Acetatifactor. The sequence continues at coordinate 185,517 of JAAUZI010000008.1, forward strand.
GGAAAAATCTGCTATACTATATTTCAACAAAAGGGAATGGAGGAGATACTTATGACATATCATACAAAGGGAACCTGTTCCAGCGCCATAGATTTTGAGATTGAAGACGGCATTGTTCAGTCTGTGCAGTTCACCGGCGGGTGCAACGGCAACTTGAAGGGCATATGCGCCCTGGTAAAGGGTATGAAGGTGGAGGAGGTTATCGACAAGCTGAAGGGCATTCGATGCGGTTTCAAACCCACCTCCTGCCCGGATCAGCTGGCTCATGCATTGGAGGAAACGCTGGGATGAAAAGAATTGTGTTGACCGGAGGCGGCACGGCCGGTCATGTGACTCCCAATATTGCACTGCTGCCGGCGCTGCGCCAGGCCGGATATGAGATTGCCTACATGGGGTCTTACGACGGTATTGAGAAAAAATTGATTTCTGATTTCGATATTCCCTATACGGGCATATCCACCGGCAAGCTGCGCCGCTATCTGGATATAAAAAACCTTACAGACCCTTTCCGGGTCATAAAAGGCTTTTCCGAAGCCAAGAGATATCTGAAAGAATACCGCCCTGACGTGGTGTTTTCCAAGGGGGGCTTTGTCAGCGTACCCGTGGTGCGCGCCGCTGCGTCCCTGAAAATTCCCTGCATTATCCATGAGTCCGACATGACGCCCGGCCTGGCTAACAAGCTGTGCTTTCCCGCAGCAGAAAAAATATGCTGTAATTTTCCCGAGACCATGAATATGCTGCCGGAGGGCAAGGCGGTACTCACCGGCTCCCCTATTCGGGCGGAACTGGCTCAGGGCAACAAGATCGCCGGACTGGACATGTGCGGTTTCACTGCCAACATGCCGGTGATTATGGTGATAGGCGGCAGCTTGGGAGCCGCCAATGTAAATAAGGCGGTGCGGGACGCTCTGCCCCAACTGCTGACAGATTTCCAAGTGGTACATCTGTGTGGCAAGGACAAGATCGACAATGTGCTGCTGGCTACTCCCGGCTACAGACAGTTTGAGTATGTTAAAGCCGAGCTGAAGGATCTGTTTGCCATGGCGGATATTGTCATTTCACGGGCCGGAGCCAACTCAATCTGCGAATTGCTGGCGCTGAAAAAGCCCAATATTCTGATTCCTCTGCCCGCCGCCAGCAGCAGAGGAGATCAACTGCTCAACGCCGCCTCTTTTGAGGCGCAGGGTTTCTCCATTGTTATAAACGAGGATGATTTGACCACCGATCTGTTGACAGCCAAAGTGCATGAACTTTTTTCCAATCGGCAGTCTTACCATGATACCATGAGCCGCAGCGGACAGATGGATTCCATCCGCACTATTGTGAGGCTGATCGAGGAAGCAGCATCCCGGTAATACTATAAAAATCCCATGACAGCGCAGGCTGCCATGGGATTTTTTTATCTCTCTCCGAGGAAAACGCACTGTCCGGGGCCAACCTTCAAAAGCTCCCGGCTATCGTCCTTTCGGAGCCATATGTCAGTGGCCGTGGGATTCTTCATGGTCAGTCCATCGCCACTGAACTCCTGGCTGCGCACGGCGAGAATGTAATCGCATATCTCTCCGTTGGTGGCATACCAGATATCCTCTTTTCCCTCCATCAGTTCGGCGAACTCCTCTATCACGTTCCAGTCATTGTTTCCCGCAAACTCAAAGCTGTGCCCCCACACATACATCAAGGGCAGCTCCACATAGCCGGGGACGGACAAAAAATTCTGTCCCAATTCCATCAGTCTGCCGTTGTGGTGACAAGTGGGATGCCACGCCATAAAATCCGCCGGCGGGAAAAACCCGTTGGTGGAATTGACTGTCCGGGAGTACTTGACTCCCAGGCTCCTCAAGATCACAATAATCTCCTCTGAATAGTTCCCAAAGGCATAGGACAATCCTTGTACCATGCCGCCTGTGAGCCTTTCCAGCGCACGGCGATCCTCCAGGACCTCATTCACCACCTGATTATGGGTCAGGGTAGGCAGATTGCGGTGCTGCACCCCGTGAGCCGCCACCTCATGCCCTGCGTACAGCTCCGCCACCTCCTCGGCGGCCACAAAAACAGGGTGATTTCTGTCCGGGGCCAGCTTGCCGGAATTCAGATGAAATGTTCCCCTCATCCCATGCCGGTTCATAATCTCCACCAGTTTCCTATCGTGAATCTGACCGTCATCATAGCTGAAGGTCAGCGCCTTGCTTTTTCCTTCCGGATACACAAATCTCATATTTATACCCCCTGTGCGCTTTAGCGCACATACCAATCAATATTTGAAACAAGTGGAAAAAGCGGGAAACAAATCCTCTGTCTCCCGCTCCACTATCTTGTTATCTCTTGCCGATCTCGGTATCCTCCTGCGTCACAACGCTGTGTTCCTTGATATATGCCACAATCTCGTCGAAATAGCAGAAAGCCAGTCCCACATAGCTGTCAGCACAGCCATAGTAGAGGGCAATCTTTCCGCTCTCGGGATCATGAATGGTAGCACAGGGGAAAGCCACGTTGGGCACAAACCCTCTCTCCTCATACCACTCCTCGGGAGTCAGCAGGAAAGTCTCACAGCGATACTTCACGACGGAAGGATTGTCCAGATCCAAAATCGCGCCGCCGATGCTGTATACCAGACCGTTGCAGGTGCCGCTGACGCCGTGGTAGAACAACAGCCACCCTTCGCTGGTCTCAATAGGAGCAGCGCCGCCGCCGATCTTCACGGACTCCCACCATTCTCTGCCGCGGCCCATCACATGTCTGTGCTTGCCCCAGTATACCATATCGGGGCTCTCGCTCAGGAAGATATCGCCAAAGGGCGTATGACCGCTGTCGGAAGGGCGGGACAGCATCACATAGTTGCCGTTGATCTTGCGGGGGAACAGAACCGCATTCCTGTTGAAGGGAATGAAAGGGTTCTCCAGCCTTACAAAGGTCTTGAAATCCGTAGTCTTCGCCATGCCGATGGATGCGCCATAGAAATCCTGACACCAGATGATATAATAGGCGTCCTCCACCTTTACCAGTCTGGGATCATAGGCATAGATAGGCATAAAAGGCTTGCCCTCCTCATCCACAAACGGAATCTTCTCTTTATCAAAATCCCAGTGGATCGCATCCTTGCTTCTCCCCAGATAAATATATGGGATACCATTGGTCTGCTCTCCGCGGAACACACCGATAAACTCATCGCCATAGGGCATTACTGCGCTGTTGAAAATACGGGCCACGCCCTCCACGGGGTTACGGCCGATAATGGGGTTCTCGGTGTATCTCCAGATCGGAGCACCCTTAATCCCTTCGGGCTTCTCCTGCCAAGGAACATTTTTCACGGCAGGGGCAATCATCTTAATCTCGCTCATAGGAACCTCACATTTTTATTTTTTAAGAACAGTGGAGCACCTTGCGGTGCTCCACCCAAGTGTCCGTTTCAGAGTCCGGCTTACTTAAAGAAACCGTCCAGAGCATCCTGACAAGGCTGCTTGTAGATCTCCTGATACTGTGCGGGAGTATTCACGCCGTTCAGCAGATCAGGCCACTGCCAGATATCGCCCAGCGCGTTCCAAAGCTCAATACCTTCGCGGCTTCCCAGATAACCCATAACCTCCAGGTTCTCCTCGGTCATAGCGGAGTCCTCCCACCATGTCATATCGCTGTCACGGAAGTCGGTGTCGCCTTTGTACCAGTTCTGCCAATCCTGGAATACAGCGTAAATCAGCTCAGGATCCTTAGCACCTGTGGGAATCATCCATGCGTTACCGGCAGCGCCGTTTCTCAGATTGTTGGTCTCCTGATTGCCATGAGGGCCGATCGGCCAGGGAGCCCAGATGATATCCCAGCCCAGAGCGCCGTCATTGTTGCCGTTGGGAGCAGCAATCCAAGCTGCAGTGATCCAGCATGCGATATTGCCGTTCAGATACGCATTGGCATTTTCATCGAAATCATCAGCATTCCAAGGACGAGCCACACGGTCAACATTGTACATATTGTAGATGAACTCCAGAACCTCGCCTACCTCAGTGCTGGTCAGGTTCTCTGTACCGTTCTGCGCAATGTAGGTGCCATTGCTGGTCAGCAGGTTGTTCACCAGGAAATCAAAACGGGAAGAGAAACCATACTGATCGATCACGCCGTCACCATCGGTATCCTGGGTCAGAGCGATCATATACTCTCTCCACTTCTCCCAAGTCCACTCACCTCTTGCATACAGGTCGTTGGGATTCTCCAGGCCCGCATCAGCCAGCATCTGACCGTTGAATGCCAACGGGTAAGTATCGGTGTACTTAGACTCACCTGTAACAGTCTTGAAGATATACACGCCGTCACCATTGCCCAGATCGGTGGGAGCAAAAATCATCTGATCATTGAAAAGATCATCATCTGCGGGAAGTATATCCGCCAGATTCGTGCAGAATCCGTTCAATGCCGCAGGAATCAGGAAAGTCATATCGCCCTGATAGATATCGCAGTCCGGTGTACCAGCCAGAATGGAGGTATTGATGGACTCCTGGATACCATCCCAAGTCAGGTTGACGAACTCGATCCTTACATTGTACTTTTCCTCAACCTCTTTCAGATTGTTAAACTGTGCATTGGCCTGATCTTCATTGTTCATGTTCGGATTGTCATAGATATCCGTGTGAGTGCTGTCGTAGTACTGGTCAAACCAGGTACCGATACGGATGGTTCTGGTCTCGCCCTCATTGTACAGGGTGTTGCCGCCGCTGCTCTCTCCGCCGCCGTTGCTCCCTTCGCCGCCGTTGCCGCTCTGCTGCACGGTGTTCGGGGTATCTCCGGTAGGTGTGCTGCCGCCGCTTTCATTGCCACAGGCTGTCATACCTGCAACCATAGCAGCGCAAAGACCCAGAGAAAGTAATTTCTTTGTCACATTCTTCATGTTGTTTTTTCCTCCTACTTTATTCTATCTTGAATTGAAAGCCTATTCCGACGAGGGCGAAAGTCCCCCTCGGAATCAATAACTACTTATTTAGCAGCAGTACCTACCGCCACACTGTAAACTTCCCATGCATCGGATGCCTCACACTGCATGGTACTTCCCCATGTAGATACATCATCGCCACACAGAGCCGCAATCTGCTCGTAGGTAATCTGGCAAACACTGCCATTCATCACGCCAGGGGTTCCTTCGCCGCCGGGCTGGCCAACTCTCATCCAACCTGCCTGAGCTTCATTCATAACAACCCACATGTCATTGTTTACGCTGCTGTAGGTAATTGTCACTACGCTGCCGGGTACCAACGCATCCAGAATCTCCTGAGGCATAGTAAATCCTGCCTGTGCCCAACCGGCTGCAGATGTATTAAAGCCTTCGAACTCAACCAAGTTGTTCAGCATCTTAAACTCCTGAGCAGTACCGACTTTCACGCTGTAAACTTCCCATGCATCGGATGCCTCACACTGCATGGTGCTTCCCCATGTAGATACATCATCACCGCACAGAGCCGCAATCTGCTCATAAGAAATATAGCACTTGCTGCCATCTGCAATACCGGGAGTTCCTTCGCCGCCAGGCTGACCGACTCTCATCCAGCCTGCCTCTGCCTCATTCATAACGATCCACATATCATTATTTACGCTGCTGTAGGTAATCTCTACCATTGCGCCGGGTACCAGTGCATCCAAAATCTCCTGAGGCATAGTAAAACCGGCCTGCGCCCAGCCTGCGCCGGAAGTGGAAAAGCCTTCAAACTCAACTGCATCAGCCAATGCATAGCTGGGAGCTTCCTTACCGACCTTTACGCTGAAAACTTCCCATGCATCAGATGCCTCACACTGCATGGTGCTTCCCCATGTAGATACATCGTCGCCACACAGAGCAGCCAACTGCTCATAAGTAATCTGGGCAATATTCTTGGAGCTGTTATAATATGCAGGAGTACCCTCGCCGCCGGGCTGACCGACTCTCATCCAGCCTGCCTCTGCCTCATTCATAACAATCCACATATCACCGTTTACACTGCTGTAGCTGATCTCCACCACGGAACCGGGTACCAGTGCATCCAGAACCTCCTGAGGCATGGTAAATCCATCCTGTGCCCAACCGGCTGCAGAAGTAGCAAAGCCTTCAAACTCAACAACATCTGTCAAAGCACACAGATTGGATCTGTCAACGCCGGTATCCACTGCCACATACTCAGCAGAAGTGTCAGCCTCCAGCACATTACCGGATGCATCCTTAAATGCGATATTGTCAATGTACATTGTGGACGGCGTACCAGTGCTGCTCTGACCGTTATCAGTCTCCAGTGATACCACAATATAGTTGCCTTCAGTAAAGCTCATGCCATCGGGGACCGCAAAACTTACCGTCTTGGGATTGGCATTCTCCAGATAAACGGACCACGCCGCATCACTTCTGTCATTGTTCTCACCCAGGAAAGCATAGATCTTACCGGATGTAGCATAGAACTTTTCTGCACTCTCGGTGCCGATAGTCATCTCGATGGTCTTGACATCTGCGGCCTTATCACCTAACAGCGCATCCACCTGGATGCCCACATAGGGCTTTTTGCCATTAGGACTCACTTTCAGAGCCTTGGAACCGGCATAGTCAGCTACCTCCATGGCAAAATCATCACTTGCAGAATTGACGGATTTGTCAACCCCCGCAAATCCAAACAGTCCGTCCTCGAAGTCAATGCTGGCCGGGCCCGCCTCCACGACAGCATTCCCAGACTGCTCTTCAGAAGACTCAGGGGCAACTTCGGAACTGGACTCTTCAACAGTTTCAGAAGACTGCTCTATAGTAGAATTCTGAACATCACTGCCTCCGGCATTCTCGTCGTTGCCGCATGCAGCCAGACTCATGGTCATAACTGCTGCTACGCATAGTGCTAAAACTTTTTTTGCCTTCAACTTTTTCATCCTCCTTTTAGTATTTAGTTGAAATTGCTATATTGGAAAAGCCTCTCGCCGTTATCCGACGATTCCGCTTCTTTCCACGCCTTCAATGAACTGCTTTTGCAATGCCACATAGATGATAATGATGGGAAGCATCACCAACACGATGCCTGCATCCAGAAACAGTTCCAGGATCTTGGGGTCCATGATTCTTTCCACATTAGAGATAGAACCCGTAATGTTGGCGATACGTTTACTGATAATTATCTTATCATTAATCAAAAACAGGTTTGCATAAAAGGTGTCATTGTACTGCCACACCATAGAGAAGATCGCCACTGTGACAACGGAGGGCAGGGCATTGACCAGCATAATACGGAAGTAGGTATACAGAGTGCCCGCACCATCCACAAAAGCTGCCTCCTCAATCTCTTTGGGCAGTCCCCTGAAGAACTGATTAAAAATGTATATGTACAGACCGGAACGCAGACCACAGCAAAATACTGTCATGATATACATTGGAACCGGTGTGGACATTAGGTTGATGGGTGATCCCTTCACAGCCTGGATAATGCCGAACACATCAAATCTTGTAAAGGTCGTGTACAGCGGAAGCATAATGGTGTTGGTGGGAATAACAATCATTACCACAACAAATGCAAACAGGATATTTTTGAAGGGAAAATTAAATCTTGCAAATCCATAGCCCACCATAGAACACATGATCACCTGCAACATCATCAAGGTAGCAGAGTACAACAGAGAGCTGCCCATGGTCTTCCAGTAAATCAAATACTGGGAAGCCAGCTTGTAACGGTACAGGGTGGGCTCCTGGGGTATCAGATACACCATCGGATTGTAGCTATCAGCGTCAGAGAAAAAAGAGCTGCTAATAATACCAATAACCGGTCCAAGAATAACATAGCAGATGCCAAGAATAATAGCAAGTCTAAATATTCCCATTATAAAACCCTTGATGTTGCTGATCCAGCGCAGCCTGTCATTGGCAAACTGCTTATCATCCTTCATGGCTTGGATGCCGGCTCTGATACTGCTTATGGAAGGTATCGTTTTTTGCTTATTCATCCTTTTTCTCCTTTCCTAGTTATAGTAGAACGTTCGTTTTTGTATGAGTCCACAGACAATTACCAGAATCAGACAGGTTACCACCGTGGACACCAGACTGAATACTGAGCTCAATCCATAATTCATCTGCGGGCCGAAGGCTGTGTCATAGGCCAGCTCGATAACATCGGATTTAGCAAAACTATCCACTACGGTGTAAACAATATTGGTAATAATATGCGGCATTACCATGGGGAAGGTCACCTTCCAGAAGGTCTCATAGGCGGTTGCGCCCTCAATCTTAGCCACTTCATACATGGATCCGGGAATAGACTGCAACGCCGCTATAAAGATAATAATCTGCACACCAGAGGCATTGATAATATCGCTGATACGGCTGACCGCACCGGAAATGTATTCAATCAATACCTCGGGCAATCCCAGTGAACTGAACATCTGTATGTAGTACTCTATGCTCATACCGCTGCTGGCGCCTGCAGCCATCTCGGCGCTGGCACTGGATATACCGCCGCTCATCATCACTCTGGACAATCCAATGGCGTCCACAATAGCCTCGGCATTCAGAATGACCGGCAGGAAAAATATGGCTCTCACCAGTGTACGTCCCCTGAACTTGCGGTTCAGCAGCATAGCCATAAACAAGCTGAAAAAGGTAATCAGCGGCACATCCACCAGCATATTGCCCACGGATGTGGTCAATACCTGCTTGTAGGTGGCATGTGCCCTGAAGGCATAGATAAAGTTATCCAGCCACACAAAATCCAATGTGTAGCCGCCACCCGGATTTACCACCATCTTCGAGAAGGAGAACTGTATGGTCATAAACAGGCTGCGCGCATAAAACCAGATGAATCCGATCAACCAGGGAGTGATAAAGAGGAATCCCTTGATTGCCCGTCTTTGGGATAGAGAGCGCTTTTTACGTTTCGTTGTCTTTACTGCTTCCATTAATTAACACCCCCTACCTTATAGCTTCTTGCGGGAACTGTTATCCCATCCACCGTCTGGTCTGCCGTGCTTTCATTGATGTAAATCACCACACCGTTACTGTAGGATACAGCCTTCACGCCGTTGTCCAGCACCTCATGATTAACAATGGCTGCATCGCTTACATATTTCAGCGCATTGTTTACTTCCGTGTAGATGGCAATGGCGTCATCCTTCCAGTTGCTGTAAGTGGTAGCATAGTACCGGTTCAGTCCGGTGTTCTTGATATCGCTGGCATTCCGGTAGGTAAACATGAAGTGCGGCGCTGCGCCATACTCCACCAGATTCAAAACAATGTCCGCTCTGTCATATGTATCGCTCAGGTTGATATTGCTTCCTGCATAGTCGATATAACCATGTATCAACATCTGGTAGAAGGGTACGGTGCTGTCCACAATATAGTAATCATTGGAGGACAGGGGAACGTTAATCATATCGTCCGTATAGGCAAAGGTATAATCATTACCCGCATTGACCATGATATTTTTGCCCGTATCCTCAATCTGTCCCAGGCTTGCCTGCACAACATCCAGCGCTGCCTCCCGGTCAATAATATTGGTACGCTTCTTATCCGAATGCAGCTCATAGCCCAGATCCCTCAAAGAGATACCGCCGATATCGAACTTGTCAATCTTCTTCGTAAAGGCATCCACATAACGCACCAGGAACTTGGGAGAGATCAGGAAATAATGATTCTCAGCATAGCCCAGTCCGGAAGTCTTACGCAGAGTTGCAGGATTCACCAGACCCAGCTCAGCCACATAGCCTGCACCATAATAACGGGATGTCTCATTATTGTAGGAGTAGCGTCGACTCACATAACTCACTTCCTGAAAAGCAACATCTCCATAGAACATGCTGCCGTCAGCCGCCATAAGCTGGCTCAAATCCTCCAGTCCTGACTTACCGCCCATGGAGAG
>JAAUZI010000009.1 GCA_014804645.1 Lachnospiraceae bacterium
ATGCCAATAAAGCCGGTGTTGAATGTAAGATTACGATGCGTCAGGTTGGGAATTATGCGGTAGTTGCCCTTTCCAATAACGGTGTAACTTCCATTACCACGATTCCTACATCGGGTACTATATCTGTTGCCTTGTCAGGAGAGAATTGTAAATTGACAGATATTAAGCCATCCGATACTCATCTTGATCTGAATGCGGCTATTGAACAGATTCCAACAGATGAACCTGGCACAGACGAACCTGGTACAGACGAACCCGGAACCGATGAGCCCGGAACCGACACTCCCGGAGGCGTTTTCCTTGACTGTGATGCTTTCTGGGGTGCACATTATCCTGGATTTGAGATTACTGAGGAACCTCATACCTATACATTCCATTCTCAGACCGATGCAGGACATACTGCTAACTGGGAGACACCATTGTTTATTGCTTTCCACAGTGACGATGGTTTGGTGAACGGCGAGGGATACAGAGAGTACGGCGTAATACGTTCCGATAACTTTTACTGGGATGCACCTGGAGATATAGTTGGTCCCATAGTCTCAGCATCCACGGTGTACCCTGCGGGATTCGACGCCGATTGGGACGCCTCATGGGCAGCATGGCAAGCGGCTAACAGAGCCGGCGTAGACTGTAGTGTTACCACTCAGTTGTACAATGGCTGCGCCCTGATTGCTGTGCAGAATAATGGGATAACTACCACCTATGCGGTTCCGGTGGATACAGCAGTCAAAAATTATCTGTCGCTGAGCGGAGAATTCTGCACATTGAGTAATCTGCAGACCAGTGATCAGCATATGGATCTCTCAGCGGCGAAAGCGGCCGCAGATGCTGGGATTACCCCCAGCAATAACTCCAACAATTCCAGCGCTCCGGCGGCTCCGGCCTCCTCGGTTCAGGCCATTGCGGGCGGCGAGGTTCTGTCCGGCAGCGCATGGTGGTCCGGTATGGCGATTGGTTCCAATCAGCCCATGAGCGGCGACGGAACCTGGAGCTGGGTGGTTCAGGCAACCTCCCTGATAGACGGATACGGTGCATTTAGTGTAGAGGTTTATGATCCCGCCACGAACGGCTACATCACAACAGGATCAGATATGAACGCTTGGACGGCAGAGGGATTTGACCCTGCGAATGCGATGGTTTTGGGTGTTCCGGCTGAACTGGCCAGCAACCTGGTAGAGGGACATGCGTATGTGGTGACTGTCACCCGTTCCGGCAACAGCTTTACAGTTCAGTATGTAGATTTTACCGATAATAAAGAGATATGCACATTGACGATCGTACCCGGCGAGATGGTGAGCAATGATGTTGTGGTTCATGTGATGGCTCAGGTCGGTACTTATGTGACCGCATTCTGCGAGGGCGCATTGGTAGATGCTCCCGCCGGAGCTAAGGCGGCTAAGGGCGGCGAGGTTCTGAAAGGCACTGAATGGTGGGCAGGTATGATGAAGGGAGCCGATCGACTCATGAGCGGCGACGGAACCTGGACATGGACGGTGCAGGCGTCTTCCCTGGTGGACGGATACGGCGCATTCAGCGTAGAGATTTATGATCCTTCCACAAACGGATATATCACCACCGGATCGGATAAGAACGCCTGGACGGCTGAGGGATTTAACCCTGATACCACATTGGTCACCGGCGTTCCGAAAACGCTGGACAGCAAGCTAGTAGAGGGACATACATATGCGGTGACTGTCACCCGCTTGGGAAATACTTTTACGGTTCGCTATACGGATCATACCACAGGTAAAGAGATCTGTACGCTGGTAATCACACCCGCTGAGATAGTCGGCAAGAATGTGCAGATTCATGTGATGGCTCAGGTTGGCACCTTTGTGACCGCATTCAATGAGGGCACTCTGATTGCCGCCCTTGGAGATTCCGTACCGGTTGCGTTCTATGTGATCGCAGTTATCGGTCTGGCAGCCATTATATTTGGTCTTAAAAAGAGATTTGCCAGATAACCATTAATTATCAAACTGCCGCTGACGCAGATGGATAGTATAATCCGTCTGCCAGGCGGCAGTTTTTTGCGTTGCCTCTATATAGAAAAGCTATAAAAGATGTTGCATAAAGGCATTAAAACGTGGTAGTATATCTCATGCGTATAGCTAAGACATATATAGTAGGAAAGAGGTAAGTATGTCAGAAGAAAAAATCACATGGCCATCTTTTCTAAAACTGATGATGACCATTGCGTTTCCGGTGGCGCTGCAGAATCTGCTGTCCACTACCGCCGGAATGGTGGATACAATTATGATCGGCAGTCTGGGGGAGCAGGCTGTGGCTGCCGTGGGAATCTGTTCTCAAATCAGCTCTCTGTTCTTTTCCTGTTACTGGGGATTTGCGGGGGGAGCCATGCTCTTTTTTGCCCAGTATTGGGGTGCCAAAAACCAGCGGGGAATCAATCAGACCTTTGGGGTGACTTTTCTCTTTATGGCTGTGGTGGGAGCTTTGTTTGCTGTGACTGCGGTCACGAATCCGGAGTTCATGCTGGGAATCTATACCGACAAGGAGAATATCATACGCATGGGAGCGCCCTATATCCGCATTGTGGGTTTTGCCTATCCGCTGCAGGTTTTCGCGGTGCTCATCAGCTTTTTCATGCGAGCCACGGAGAGGGTGAAAGCGCCGCTTTTCTGTTCCATTGTCTCTCTGGTGGTAAATTTTGTGCTGAACTTTGTGCTGATTTACGGCCGATTTGGCGCGCCTAAGATGGGAGTGGCAGGCGCTGCGGTGGGAACTTTGGTTTCGGGAATTGTGAATCTGCTTTTATTGATGATTTTTCTGCTGGTCTCAAAATGCGAGATCAGACTGCATCTTCGGGAAATGTTCGGCTTTCAGAGAGAATTTTTCGGCGCTTATCTGTCCAAGTGTCTGCCGATTCTGGCCAATGAGATGCTCTATGGAGTGGGGCAGATGATTATTAATATCGTCATTGGGCATCAGGACGAGTCGGCCATCGCCGCCATGGCAGCTTTCCGGGTCTGCGAGGGATTTGTGTTCGCCTTCTTCGGTGGACTGACCAACGCGGCCAGTGTGATAATCGGCAAGGAGGTGGGTTCCGGGCATCTGCCCAGGGCCTACAACTACTGCCGCAAATCCTCGCTGTTCTGTCCTATGGTGACTTTCGGGGTGGTGGCTTTTATGACGCTACTTGGCGGCCCGATCCTGGGGCTTTTCGGGCTGGGAGCCACGGCCATGACTTACGGGAAATATATGCTGCTGATCTACTTGCTGTTCGGCACTATCCGCACTTGCAACTATATTATGAATGAGTCCTACCGGGCAGGCGGGGAGGCTGTGTTTGGCACGGTGCTGGAGGTGGGGTGCCTGTTTACCATCAGTGTACCGGCCACATGGATCGCCGGTATGGTGCTGAAACTGCCTTTTTTGGGAGTGTTTGCTTTTATTTATACCGACGAGATCATCCGGCTGTTGGTGGAGTCACGGTACACGGCGTCCGGCAGATGGATTAAGCCGGTGACGGAGCAGGGCGTCCGGGCGCTGCCGGAGTTTCGGGAGTGGCTGCAGTCTGGACGGAAAATCCGGCGGAAAGGAATCCAACAGAAAGTATGACCGCTCACACCACAATATAGGCCGCCCACACCTTTTTTGTAAAAAGGTTCCCTTTTTTTGATAGAATCCTTATTGTAATCTATTTTACATAAGTAATTTGGTGTGTTGAAATTACTCGAAACATAGTGAATAAGGAGAGGGAAGATGAAAAAGAAAGTGAAAGGCGCAGGTATGCTGGTCACGCTGCTGGGAGTTTTACTGCTGGGAGCTTGCGGGGGACCAGTGGAACAGGAGGCGGATGCACAGAGGCAGGAAGAGACGGGCAGCAGTACAGGCCGGGAAGTCAGTGTGCAGGAGCCGGGAGGAGCATCCACAGCTGTGGATGGAGGTTCCGGGAGCAATGGAGCGGAAGAATTTGTCTGGAAGACAAGGGAAGTGGAGCCGCCCTCTTTTGAGGAGATGTGGGTTCATGAGGAAGAGATCGTGGAGGGGGTATCTGTCAAGATTGCCACGCCTCCTATCGGTTATGATTTCGATGATATTGAACAGGCGATTAGGGCCAATTCTTTTATCACCGACCACTATAAGCTGCGGCAGAGCATAGGGGAGGTCGTATCTGAGGCGGAGAGCTACCAGGAGGGGGACTTTCATGATTATACCATGAACCAGTCTGTCCAGGGTGAGTTTTGGGATGGCGGGGAAGAATATTACAATAAATTTTTGTTCCGCGCGGCAACGAACTATGCGAAATATGACAATGTCTATTCATATTATATTAGATTTGAGGACATTCCCTGGGAAGATGGCCTACAGGAGAACCTGTGTGAATTCCTGACAGAAACCCTGGGTGGGGAGTACGCGGAATATTTGGTCTATGCGGAGACTGAGGGCGCAAAGAACCATGGACTGGAGGAATATATCGATCTTTCGAGCGGGGAGACTTATCTGCTTGAAAGAAAGATGAAAGAGAAGGATGGGGTGTGGGATCTCGAGTTTACCCTGCAGGTAGATTACCCTGGTTTTATGAATTCATTTAAATGCTATGACGGTGGAATGACACCTATGCTTGACAGCGCGAAATATGATCTGGGATTCTTCACAGAGGGGAATGTCAGCGGATGGGATCTAGCGCATTTCAGCAGTGACATGCCAGAGTACACGGCTATCGATGTGGGCAATGCGTTCATACGAAACACAATGGATCTGGTAGTATACTCGGAAACCCTGTCAGACGATGGGGTGATCTCATACCGTCTGTCCAGCTTGGAGTACAAACAGGGACTTGTCGATGTGCCCGCTTTTGAATGTCCCTCTATAGATATGGAGTATACGGTGTCGGAGCGTGACGATCAGATGATATCCCTGGCCTTTCGTTTCAACGGGAAGAATATCGGTCAGCAGTTCAATGATCTGAGCGCGGCAGAGATGGGCGAAAAGGTCCTTCCCATTATGAAAGAGCAGATCAATCTGATGTGTCCATGGCTGGATCTGGAGGAAATTGGGTATGATCAGCTGGAGGGCGGGAATCGCCTGTGGGTGGATATCCCTGTCACCTGCCTGGGAATGGAGTGTGAATGTATCGTGGACATTGAGATCACTGCAAACAGCGGGGAATGGGTGGTAAATGTCAAATCCAGTGGTTTTTAAAGAATGAAAATAGAAATCTGACAGCCCGGCGAAAACCGTAAGCTGTCAGATTTTTTTGTATCTTATAGCAGTTCTTTTACTTTACTGTCACAGAAGTGATGTGAGGATTCACACCGTTGTACCAGTACAGGAAACCCTCCATATCTACGGTCTGGCCGATCTCCAGAGCCTTGACAGCCTTGTACACATCCGTGTCAGCGCCGCACAGATAGGACTCCACGGTGAAAGTGTATGTTGTGCCGTTAAGAGATACGTTGAAGTACAGATCACTGCCCTCTTCGCCGGAACCGTCCCAGTTGTACATGAAAGCGGTGCCGTTGCCTGCATCCTCAACTGTCATGCCCTTGAAACTAACGAACTCGTTCTGGTGCTTGATGAGGTCGTCCGTGCCCAGCAGGGAGGTTACATCTGTGGCGGCAGCCACGTAATTGCCGTCCATGATCTCAAAGGTTGCGTCAATGATCTCCACTTCACCGGACCACTCAGCTTTGTAGCCTGTCACCTTGATCTTGGTGCCGGTGGTCAGCTTGGCGTAATCCTCCTCGGAGCATGCCATGTTGTACAGGAAGTAAGCGCCGTCCTTGTCCTGCGCATACACGGTGGCCTGGTTCTCCCACCAGCTCTGCTTGGCCTGCACATAGGCCTCGATTACCACCTCGGTGTCCAGAGCGGCCGCATCGTACTCGGCATAGGTCATTACACCCTCGGATTTCTCATCCTGCGCTGTGCCCGCGCCGTTGCCGCTATTGTTGTCATTGCCGCAGCCGGTCAGTGCCAGCACTAAAGTCAGTGCCAGAGTTGCAATAAAACATTTTTTCATAAGTTTTCCTCTCCTTTTGATTTAAGTTCCGCATATCTAATGGTTTTTTCTGTAACCAATGCTATTATACATCAAAACTCTGATAAATCAATGGTGATTCTGCCTTTTTTTACGGTTTATCAGCGCCTCCCGTGCTACATATACACCAATCAGCACCCAGGTAATCGCCAGCCCGGACAGCAGGAGCTTTGCCATGAAGGGAAGAGGCCCCAAATCTTTCTTGCCGTCGGAGGTCTGGGAGGTAGAGCCTAAACGGTACAGGCTTGTCACGTCTTCATAGAGTTTATCCATATAGGCGTCGTCAATGGTTTCCTTGCGGTTGACTGACTTGGTTACATTTTCAATCATTTGTCCCGCTGCGTCCCGCAGGGAGGTGGAACCGTTGAACACCGGAGTGACAAAGGTGTCCCCGACATGGTCCAGCAGCAGCCGGGAGGCTTTGATCTTCACATCATAATAGGTGCTGTTGTCCTGGCCGCAGCGACTCAGATAATCCTGATATTCAGCGCTGCTCTGGGCCTTGGAGGTGACGGGCACATAGCCCTCCGTCTCCGCGTAGGCGATCTGGACTTCGTTGGTGAGCAAATACTGAGCAAAGAGCCAGGACGCCAGAACCTCCTGATTGTCGGGCTTGTTGAACACGCAGACGGAAGGCCCCTGAGAGATCATTTGGGGGTTGTCTGTGTCAAACTGGGGTATGGGGTAAACCTCTGTCTCAAATTCCACCAGGGCCTCCTCGCTGATGTCAGACAACGGGGCGTGGGTGCCCATCCAGGTGGCTCCGGCAGTGGAGTCAATGGCAAAAATGCATTGGCCCGCATTCAAGAAGTTGGCCGGGTAACTGGAGATCTTAAAAGTGGAAAAAGCTCCGGTTTTCGCATGTTCCGAGACGGTGTACAGCAATTCCCGGGTGGTGTCGTTGAATATCAGAATCTCTCCCTGGTCGGTGGAATAACCGGCGCCCTTCTGCCGCAGCATCTGTATCATCATATTGTCAGTGGACTTGTAGATAAAGGGAATCATGACTTTCTGGCCGTTGACCAGATAAGTTCCGTCGCCGTCCTTGGCGGTAGCAGCCTCAGATACCTGCCATATGAAATCCCAGGTCAACTCCTCCGGCAGGGTATACCCCAGAGATTCCACATAGGTCTTGTTCACATAGCAGGCCTCTGTGGAGCGCATGAAAGGAATCGCATAGTAGTGCTCGCTGAAAGCGCACTCCGCCAGAAACTGGGGAATGATCTCCTCACGGGAAGGCCCGTCAAAGCGCAGTTTGCTGCCTCCCAGTCCATAGCGGCTGTCCTCGAAAAGTTCCTCCAGCGGTACCACGATATTCACGCCGCTTAAGTAGGTAGCGATGTGATCCGGGTAGGTGATGCACACATTGGGCGTGGTGCCTGTGGAGATATTGGTGATCACGTCATTGTAGATTCTGCCGTAATCCGTGTACAGCCTCAGATTCACCGTGATATTGGGATATAACTCCTGAAAATCCGCAATGGCCTTCTTATATATATCGGTCTGGGTCTTGTTGGTATCGTTCTTGGCCCAGAAAGTGATTTCATAGTCCCGGGTGAGATCAAAGGCCTCCGGTATCTGAAATGCCTCCAGTCCTCGGGAGCCGTGGCAGCCGGTGAGGGAGAGCAGAGCAGTCAGCAGAGTGAGCAGCGTCAGCAGTCTGGTATAGATTCTTCTTTTCTTTTTCCTCATCCTTTAGTACCTCCTCTTGCCACGCCCGCCATGACCTTTTTGCGGAAGATCAGAAACAGCACGATCAGGGGGACGGAGATCACTACCACGGCGGCCATCATGGCGGGGATGTTCTCCCTTCCAAAGCCGTTTTCCCGGATCTCCTGTATGCCGTTGGAGACCAGATAGTAGTCGGGATTGTCGGTGATCAGCCGGGGCCATACATAGGAATTCCAGCACTCGATGATCTTGAGGATGATAATGGTGATCAGCGTGGGGCGGCATATGGGTATCATGACCCGGCGCAGGTAGCGCAGGTCAGAGGTGCCGTCCACCTTGGCCGCATAGTACAGCTCGTCCGGTATCTGGGCGAAATTTTCCCTTAGCAGGTAGATGTAGAATACCGAGGTCACGGAGGGAAGAATCAGTCCCACAAAGGTGTTGCGCATCCCCAGATTGGTGATGGTGGTAAAATTGGTGATGACCACCAGCTCATTGGGAATCATCATCAATGATAAAAACAGGGTGAACACCAGATTCTTCCCCTTAAAATCCAGCCTGGCAAAAGCGAAGGCCGCCAGCGTGATAACCACCAGCATGATAGCTGTGGTGACCAAGGTAAAGATCAAGGTGTTCAGCAGATATTTGCCCAGGGACACGGTGGTGAAAGCGTCCACATAATTCTGCAGGGTGGGAGACAAGGTGAAAAAGGAGGGTACATGCTCCGCATTGTAGGAGCCATAGCTTTTCACCGAGGTCAGCAGCATCCAATAGAAGGGGAATAATACGATCAGTCCCCAGAGGGCAAGCAGGGTGTATATCACAATGTTTGAGACGACTCTGCCTGTGCGGGCACGCTTTTCTATTTTTTGATAGTCCATATTTTTATTCATTTTTACCCTCCTAGTAGTGTACATGTTTTTTGCTGACCAGCAGATTGATGCAGGTGATGGTCAGTACAATGGCGAACAGAATGATGGCCGCCGCCGACGCATAGGAGGGATAACCGCCGCTGTCCCCGTAGAGCATGTCGTAGACATAGCCTACAATGGTGTTCATCTCCGAGGCGTTTAAGTCTGTGCCGAACAGGGCCACAGCGTCACTGTAGGCCTTGAAGGCTCCGATAAAGCCTGTGATGACTAGATAGAAGATCATGGGGGAGATCATGGGCAGCGTGATCTTGGTAAAAATCCGCCACTTGGGGGTGCCGTCCACCCGAGCTGCGTTATAGTAGATCTGGTTCACCGAGGCCAGGGCGCTGGTCAGAATCAGAATCTTAAAGGGCATGACCACCCACACCGTGTAAAAGCACAGCACGAACATCTTGGCCCAGTAGGGTCCGTCGATGAAGTCCACGGAGCTGCCGCCAAAGCTTTGGATCAGCAGGTTTACCAGGCCGTCGGAGTAGGCGGTCTTTTTGAACAGGATCATAAACACCAAGCCCACCGCCAGAGTGTTGGTCACATAGGGCAGGAAATACACGGTCTGGAACAGATCCCGCAGGGGCTTGATGGAACTCAGGGCCACGGAGATCAGCAGGGCCAGTCCGGTGGACAGGGGCACGGTGATGATTACCAGGATCAGGGTGTTTTTCACCGCCTGGAGGAAATAGGGGTCGTGGAGCACATAGGAGTAGTTGTACAGTCCTGTGCCGGAAAAGGTCTGGGACGCCAAGTTGTATCCCTCCTCGAAGGAATACACGAACACGTCTATCAGCGGGTAGATCATGAACACGCCCAGAAACAGGAATGCGGGCAGCAGGTAGAGCCACCCTTTTACATTTTTATTGTCCATGGTTAATAGGGTCTCCTTTTGGGTTACTCAGCGGTAAAGTGTATCCGCTCCCCGGTCTGGGGGTGGAACAGGTAGAGCTTGCGGGGTTTCAGGGCGAAACGCACGGTCTGCGCATCGGGGTCCACTTTTGTTTCCGCATTGATGATGGAGCGGATGGATGCGTTCTCGGAGCTGGGGTGGGTGGAAACCACGCTGATGTCCCGTCCCATGACCTCCACGCGGCTCAGGTCGCAGGTCAGGGGGCCGTCCTCCTGTAGGATAAAGCCCTCGGGGCGGATGCCCACGGTAACTTTCTGGTCTTGCACATCCCGCAGGGGCAGTACGGATTCTTCCCCGATATAGAGCTGACCGCCGGATACTTTACCCTGAAAAATATTGATGGGCGGAGTGCCCAGGAACTTAGCCACGAACAGATTTATCGGTTCGTCATAGACCTCCTGGGGCTTGCCGATCTGCTGCACCACGCCCTCTTTCATGACCACGATCATGTCCGAGATGCTCATGGCCTCCTCCTGGTCGTGGGTGACAAAGACAGTAGTGACGCCGGTCTGGCGCTGGATGCGGCGGATCTCCTCGCGGGTCTGCAGGCGCAGCCGGGCGTCCAGATTGGACAGGGGCTCGTCCAGCAGCAGCACACGGGGGGTTTTCACCAAGGCTCGAGCGATGGCCACACGCTGCTGTTGGCCGCCGGAAAGCTCGCTGGGCTTGCGGTCCATCAGGCCCTCCAGCTGTACCAGCCTGGCTGCCTCTAAGGCCCTCTTTTCCATCTCTTCCTTGGAGAGCTTGTCCGCTCCCCGCAGATTCTCTAACGGGAAGGTAATATTTTTCAGCACGGTCAGGTGGGGGTAGAGGGCATAGCTCTGGAACACCAGCCCCACGCCCCTGTGTTCAGGGGGCAAGTCCGTCACATCGTCCTCCCCGAAAAAGATTCTGCCGCTGGTGGGCTTTAGCAGGCCGCAGATCAGGTTCAGCGCCGTGCTCTTGCCGCAGCCGGAGGGTCCCAGCAGACCGATCAGCTTGCCGTCGGGAATCTCGAAGGTAAAATCGTTTACCGCAATGACTTCTCCAGGGGATTTCTTGTTGCGGCTGGGAAATTTCTTGGTCAGGTTCTGTAGCACTATTTTCATGGTTTTCCTCTTTCCTGCAATCAGTTTTTCTTTTATCAGTGAACATTATAGCGGATTTGGGGAGATTCTACAAGATTTTTGATGACAGTATCTGCAAAAAGAAATAAGCCCGCCCTCAGGGTCTGGTCATAGAGGGCGGACTTATGTAGTGTTGGTGCTCTTATTTTTGCTCATTCAGATAGAGTTGAACCCGATTTTGAATTTTTTCTGCTGTCTGCTCTGCGGTCAGGACTCCTGTCTTATACCCGCTGATCTCTTCGCCGATAATCCGACAGACGAACGACTGATTGGACAGACCTCTTCCATCCGCTAACGTTACGATCTCCCTTATTTTTTCCACATCCTCCGCAGAATTCGCATAAAAATTCGGTATGCCTTCTTCTCCAAAATAGGAAGGAACTGGCTCCCCTGTATCATAATACCGCTGCACTGTAGACCATTCCAACATCTCCTCAAACGCAAGCCTATTAAGTGGCAAACCATGAATACTTGCATATGTTTTTGGCGGAAGGTCCGGATGAAGTGCCGCACATTCCTCCAGCCAGTCCAAAGTCATATAGTACTCAAGGAAATCCCAGGCTCCCTCCGGGCATTGGCTGTAGGAGCTAATAGCAAACGTATTATAAAACTGGACTTTTACACCTGTCCCCTGGTTACAGGGCCATCCCTTTACCACCCAATCGTCCCCAAGCAGCCAATTCGTATACTGTATGTCCGTCATATTTGAAATTCCAGTCCGGACAGCCAGATGGGTCCCTGACGCCACGCTTTCCTGAGTGGCCATTGCCCAGCGGCCNCTCTCGTCCCTGCAAAACTCCAAAATATCATAAAATTCCTGATTGCAGAAATCTGCCCTGCCAGCATCCCAGTCCACAAAATCTTCTATGGCATGTAAAACCAACTCCTGTGCTGTATACACTCCAACNCCCCCAAGCGCATTGGCATCCTTGTTGTCGGCATGAAATGTCTTTAGCATCTCCTCTATAGTCCAGCCGGTCTCCGTACCAAGTTTCCCACTGTNNCCGGCAATAAACCCAAGCTCAAATGTGGCTGCNATTTCGTAAAGGGCATCACCGGTCTGNGCACATTCCAAAATATTGGTCAAGTATTTCTCCCTGNTCTCCGNNGTAAGATATGTATTCAANTCTGCCAATACGCCCGCATATCCCAGTTCATCCGCAACCAGATCTCCCANCCAGATGATATCCGTTCCNNTTGAAGNANCCANATCCAGNTTGAACCGNTCCTTCGCAGTATCATAATCNTGATANTCCTGANNNTANTCCACAATCTNNACATAGTATTTCCCGTTNCTTGCNTTATANGCATCNACNGCNNTTGTCAACTCCCANGGAGTCTCNNATGCTCCCAATGTCAATATNNTTTGCCCNTGANNGCTCTGNCTCTNNCNNNTTTNNCCNNNGTCTTCTNTACCGNTGCTGNCNGNCTCNNCAGACCANNTNCCTGAANNCTCNTCNGTCTGTCTGNCTCCGCANCCNGCCAGNACAATTGCTGCTNCTAATANAATNGCTCCCAATCTTTTTTTCACCATCTTCATGTTTTNCTTTTCCTCNTCTTTCTGTNAGGTTCTATGTATNAAAAATTGCGCTCATTTCTGCTCGTTCANATANANNNGCACGCGATTTTCAATCTTTTCTGCNGTCTGCTNTAGCGGTCAGNACTCCGGCGTTGTACCCGCTGATCTCCTCTTCNATGATTCGAATGATTGCCAATCGNGGGGTGACACTCCGCCTGTCTGCCAGTGCAATTACCTCGCGCAGCTTTTCCACGTCCTCCGCNGTATTGGCATAGAAGTTCGGNATGCCGCNTTCTCCCCAAAGCAAAGCCACNGGNNNTCCGGCATCCGTATANTGCTGCACCATGGAGCTTTCCANTGNCTCCTCAAAAAGCTGTCTNTTTANAGGAAANCCCGGAAANGAAAAGGATTCCTTTATCAGAACTNCCTCTGCATAAACTTCTCNCTCTGTCCAGGTNGCTCCNNCNTAAAAATCCAGGAAATCCCANGCTCCATCCGGACACTGGCTATACGAACTGATTCCCATNGAGGAGNCTGANATGTTGACGGCCACTCCCGTACCATAGCTGNTGGGCCATCCTTTTACCGCCNTNNTGTCTCCAAACAGCCANTTGAATTTCTGAATGTCNGNCACATTCACCAGCNTTTCACAGCTGGCGAGATGGGTTCCCGATGCGACGCTCTCTCTGGTGGGGCGGATAAATTCACCNCTGTCGGCGGCTTTTCCNAATTCCANAANACGGTAAAATTCCTCNTTGCAGAAATCTGCCGTGCCCATGTNCCAGTCNACATAGTCTTCAATGGAATTCGCTACCAGATAGGCCACNGTCCGTACNTGGCCCTTGCCCAGCGCTGNCCCATCCCGGCCGTTTCTCTCAAANCNTTCCAGCATCTCCTCCAGAGTCCAGCCGTTTTCCATGCCAAGTTTAGAGCCATCCCCNACTATGAGTTCAAGCGTNAATGNGGGAGAGATTTCGTAAAGNGCCTCACCGGTCTGGGCACATTCCAGAATATTGCCCAGATATTTCTCCTGTTTCTCTTCCGGGGTCAGAAAGNTATTGAGATCTGTCAGNATTNCCGCATATCCNANTTCATCCGCAATCAGATTGCCAAANNNAACGATNTCTGTTCCCTTNCCGGTGGCAAGATNCATGCGAAACCTGTCCTCGGNNGCCTNATATATGACATTGTCGTAATNCTCGGGTAAATAGTCCACAATTTCAACATAGTACNTCTCACTCAGGGCATTNTAGGATTCCACCACACTTCGCAGNTAGTAGTCCTCACCCAGAGTCCCCAGAGTCAGNGTGATCCGNTCGCCGTTTTCNTCNTGGCCGCTCTGGTCATTACTTTCCGTGGCAATTTCNGCTGAGTCTATCGGCTGCCCNTTGAGAGACTACACCCGNCGGCTCGTNTNCGCATCCCNTCAAAAAAGCCATNCCNAGGANNANNNNGCCNAAAGTTNTCCATANTTTNTTCATNTTGTCTTTTCCTCTCTTTTTCTTNCTCNTTNNCGCAATATGTNTGTCANNNGATAATGACTCTATCATGAAANGCCANCCTGTGCCNTTNGATGTAATAACTCATATNTATTTTGTAAAAAATACCTATCTATTGCTGTTTAANTNGAAACATGGTATGATTNGCTCTGGGACNNGATNCNATTCCAGAGAGGAGGGGGCNGGTTGGCGCAGAAAAAGTATAATATCGGAATATGTGACGACGGGGAAAATATCTGCACGTCTCTGGAAAATATGCTGCTGTGTTGTGCANAGGAGAAGGACATTGNGGTGGAGATATCCATCTGGAACACGGGCGAGGGATTAAGGGATTATCTTNCCTTGGGCAATCATCTGGATCTNCTNTTTCTGGATATAGAGCTTTTCAGGATGACNGGCATAGAGGTGGGCGCCTATATCCGCAACGAACTGGACAATATGGGNCTGCAGATCGTCTATATCTCCGGGAAGGCGTCCTATGCNCGGCAGTTGTTTAAGACGCAGCCCCTGGACTTTCTGGTCAAGCCCATTTCTAAGGAGCAGATAANNGAAACCCTGNACATGGCGGTGCGGATTATAGACAGNAAAAACGAGCGGTTTGAATTNCGGCGAGGGAAGGATNACTATTATGTGCCTATGGGNGATATCNTTTATCTGGAGAGCGCNGGCAGAAAGATCAGGCTGGTAACTTTGAGGGAAACCNATGAATTCTATGGCAGTNTNAANGACGTCATAAAGAATCTGTCGGAGGATTTTCTNGTGATCCATAAATCTTATGTGGTGAATCNCAGACATGTGCTGCGGTACGCTTATGAGTCAGTGGAGCTTTATAACGGNGTTGTTCTGGCNATCAGCCAGGCCAACCGCANCCGNGTCNGGGAAAGGCTCCTGAGGGAGGAATANCCATGCTTGATTTNGCAATCTGNGCAGTCGNCAATCTCCTGCGGATNTATGTGATTGAGCGATTNGTGGGGGTNTTTCTGGGNAAANCTCAGGCGGNCAGAANAAAGGTATTCGGGGTATGTGCCTGTTTNTATATTGCCAACATATTGTTGTATTGGACATTTCATACAGTGTGGATCAATATTGCCTGNAGNCTCATAGGAATCGGCGCAGTGGTGCNNNTGCATACAAAATCNTTTAGGACCAACCTGTTTGTGACCTGTTCCANATACATAATCAATATGGGCTGTGATACNTTGGCTACCNTGCCATTTGTTCATTATGTGGATGGACANAGTTTCGCACAGNTCTATTCGGCACTATCCATTTTTATGTTTCTAATATGTGAACTTGTGGTGGAGAAAATNCTCACCAGCCGTAAGGAGGAGGAGATCACGCAGCGCTTTTCCNTGTTCTTTGTACCATTGTGCAGCGTGGGGATTATTTATTTTCTGTTCTATTTTGGCAACTGCAGCGGAGTGGGGATCGGCATCGTGAGCATAGGTTTGCTGGCGATCAATTTCTTCATGTTCTATCTGTATGACTTGCTGCTTGGCTCTGTCTCGCAGAGATATGAGACGGAGATGCTCAGGCAGAAGGTACAGGTATATGCCAATCAGCTGGACGTAATCTTGCAGGGCGAGGAAAAGGCCAAGGCTCTGCGGCATGACATGAAACACCATATGAATGAAATCCGGCTGCTGGCGGACAGATATGGGGCGGCGGAAATCCGGCGCTATGTTGATCGGATGGAAGATTTTATACACAATCCCAGAGAGGTGGTCTCTTCCGGCAACGTGGAGATTGACAGCGTATTGAATTATATGCTGCAAAGGGCCAGGGAGGAGCTGGATACCGTGACGGTGAAGGTCGTGCTGCCGGAGGAAATACAGCATTCCTTTGATATCAACATACTGCTGGGCAACCTGCTGGAAAATGCCATAGAGGCGGCGAAACAGACGGAGAGAAAGTACCTGGGGGTACAGATTACGCTGAACAGAGAAGTGCTGAAGATAGAAGTGGAGAACAGTTTCAGGCCGGAGAACCTGGTATGGGAGGAGCAGGGCGGGAGAAACAGGTCGTTACTGACTACCAAAAGGGTAAAGGAGCAGCACGGAATCGGCTTAAAAAATGTGAGGAAGATCGTGGAATCTTACAATGGCGTCATGGAGGTGGAAACCAAGGGGGATGTCTTCTGCGTAAAGTTGATTCTGTATATGACGGAGATGGGGAAGTGAATTTGTCGGTCTATTGTGTTGATTATGAGAGTGCTTTTATATAACGGAGGAAAGCNATGCAGCTATTTTACGGTGTACCGGAAGATATAGATAACTGGATGAGTCTTGTGAAANGGATTAGCTGGAATTTCCCGGGTCTGGAGACTGGGGAGAAACTGGACGAGCACAGAGCTACCGTTCTCAAGTTCATGGGGAAACGGCAGGCTATTTGTGTAAAGGTTGACGGTGAGATCGCTGGCGTTATGCTTTTCTCAAGAAATCGCAATATGATTTGCTGTCTNGGCGTCTCTCCCGATNATCGGCGACNNGGTATCGCTTCAATGCTTATGGATGAAACCCTNCGNAANTTGGACAGNACCAGAGAGATATCGGTCTGCACCTTTCGGGCCGNTGATGAGAAAGGCCCTGCGCCGAGAGCGCTCTATGAAAAGTATGGTTTTGTTGAGGATGCCCTTGTGGTGGCTATGGGATACCCGAATCAGGAATACATTCTTCACCCTNTCGGTGCGGAACGCGGCGAACGCCAGAAAGCCATAAACAAGATGGTTCATGAGATACACAGTATTTTGTCGGACTGTGAGCTGTCAATGTATTTGTACGGCTCCTCAGTATTGGATGATTTCAGACTGGGATGGAGCGATATTGATATCCTCGTCTTAACCGACAGGCAGATATCTGAAGAACAGGCTCAGAAACTCGTAAAACTCCGCCAGACAATGCTTGAGAGAGAGCCCGGCAATCNATATTANCGTTCGTTTGAGGGCGGTATGCTGACACTGGACGCCTTTATATNGAAAACCCCCGACCGAGTGGTCTATTGGGGGACAAGCGGTGAGAGAATTACCGATACATATATGTTTGACAGTTTCAGTATGGTGGAGCTGATTGAAAGCAGTACTTTATTNTATGGNCGCGATGTTCGCAGCCAGNTNAAGGCNCCGGGGTTCAANGATNTGCACGCCGATGTGAAACATCATTACGAAACCATAAGAAAATATGCGCAGAATACGGGACGCGACCTGTACTCATTNGGCTGGCTGTTGGATATCGCACGATGCCTGTANACCCTGCGCACCGGAAAAATCATTGCGAAGACNGCTGCNGCCGACTGGGCTATGGAAAACGATCTGTGTCCGGTCCCTGAGGCGCTTAAAATCGCNGTGGAAGTTCGCAGAGCGCCACTGGAGTACAAGAACGATAAACAGATCTTCGANTATGCGGAAACGCTNGGGGAGCCTATACAGCGTTTTGCCGACGTGCTGGAGAATGAATTGAAAGTGAAGAGATGAGNAATATCTANGAACTGGTAAGAAATTAATAACTTGACAAAAAGATCGTTGGACATATGATGGTCGGCGGATAACTGTTTGATTTTGCAAATCAATCTGAAAAGAGAGAGGAGTACGGATGAAAACTATAGAGTACAGAATTGAAAGAAGGAAGAGACTATGGGGAGTGGCTATGTGCCTTTTGACGGTGCTATTCTCTGCCTGCGGACAGGGGGAGACTGGTGATCCGGATGCCGCAGGGGTCTCCCCTCTTGAGGAAATCGCAGTAAGCATCCCGCCGGAGACAAATTATTCCGAGACGACTTTTACGTCAGAAGAGAGTGCATCCGAGCCGTATGTTGAGCCGGAAACCGACCCCTATGAGGGGGAGTATAACGACTATGACGCAAATGAACCGAGTCTGGAAATCCTTAAAAATGAGGACGGAACCTATACGATCCAGATTGGTATATTCAGATTGGCCTATCTGGATGACGGTGTGGGGACAGCCACGGAGGATGGCATTAACTTTTCTGCTACAGGTTCGGACGGAAATCCCATAAATGGCACGATAACTCTGGAGGGTGAGGTCGCCACCGTGGCATTTGACAGCGCGCAGTGGGAGGCATATTCGAGCATAAATGAGTATCAGTATTATAAGACGTCGGATATGCCTGATATACATGCATATTAGTGGGATGATTCTGGGAGTATTTTAGGACAGAATTAATAGTATCTAATTAGAATCGTGCCGCTGTGATTATCTGTAGAGCAAGAAAAGCCAAAATTTGGCATATTTTTAAGTGAGTGATATTATAATAGAATAATTTGTCCGACAATGAGGATTCCCTCAATCTGCCCGACACCCCCAAGGGCCGGAGCCGCAAGGTGTTGTTTATGGCTCGGAAAGGAATTTCAATGGAAGAAATTTATCAGAGATACTTGGACAATCTGGCTGTCGCCCGCAGTCTGGTTAAGCCGCCGGTGACACCGGATATGACCGAGGAGCAGGCCATCGAGACCATTCACCACAGTGCGGAAAGGCTTTTTTCTGTTCATCAGGAGAATGATGCTATCCTAAAAGATATCCTTTTTACCAAGACGGCGGAGACGCTGACAGAGTGGGAGGCGGAGCAGCTGTCCGGGCTGGCGGATAAGCTTTTTGACTTTAACCGCAGCGTAGATGTGGGAATTGCCTATAAGATCCACCAGTTGCTCTATGCCTATGCGCAGCTTAAGGGAGATGAGGATCTGATGGTGCGTGAGTTGTACTATCAGGGGATCACCATCTTTTATTTGAATGTCCAAAGCCCTGACCGGAAGACGAATCTTTTTATTGATCGGATTGCGGAATATTATGAAAAAGGAGCTTCCTATCTGGAGCGTTACGAGGAGTTGACTAATTCGGAGACCAGAGGCTTTATCATCCGCTGCCTGGGTAATACCAAATTAGGTCTTCGGAGTGTCCGCATGAGGACGGATACGGGGGTTAGCAGCACCGATGATGGCTGGAAGGATTACATGGAGGCTTTTGATCGGACCATGGCTGTGATTCAGTCACCATACTACAGGGAGATGAATGCGGAGATTCCGTGGGATACCTTTGTGTACTCTATGCATTATGACCGTACCCAGTTTCTCGCCGGGCTGCGCAGTAAGAATGACCCGGTGATTGCAGCTGCAGTGTTGGAGTCAGCGGAGTATGTGTACCAAAATCAGCAGCACATTGCCCGGGAGCGGCATAAGAACGTGGGTCTGCGCACACAGTATGTGTATGCTGCCGCCCGCTACCATGCGGGTAAGGCTGACATCAGGGAGTTGATAGATGTTCTTTTTTCATTGTGTGAGGAAACTGATCTCAACGATTTTTCCGGCGATAATATCTGGGCGGTGCTCTATGCGCCGGAGTATCTGAGGGAGTACAGCTTACGGCTGGAAGAGGAGGAGAGCCTGGTTCTGCGGCCCCGCCTGGAGCGGCTTTTTGAGCGGCAGAAAAAGTTCCTTTTCATGCTTCCCCAGAACGAGTATGCTATCCAGGTCTCTGATTGTGTCCGGGTTATTGCCCTGTCCGGCAGCCGCCAGGACACCAAGTTCTACCGGCAGATTTTGGACTATATTCTGGCCTGCCATCCGCCTACCTATGTACACTCCATGGTGGTGGCAAGTCTTGCTCGTCATTTTTGCCTCCGTATGGCTCAGACGGCGCCGGAGTTGCTAAATGGAATCTTCGGCGTGGAGGATGTGGCAGGCCAGTTGGATTTTCTGTCGGAGCAGACCTACCGCAGTGGGCTCTACCATGATTTGGGCAAATGTATGTTGCTTAACTATATCAGCCTGTATGGACGTAGGCTTTTGGATGAGGAGTTTGCCTGTATCAAGCTGCACCCTCTCTTTGGCTGTGGTTTGTTGACAACCCTGGGGATGGAGGATATATCCAATGCAGCATTTTATCACCATCGTTCCTTCAATGGTATAGGGGGTTATCCGGCAGGTCAGGATGACTGCCCGGTCTCTGTCCGGCGTATTGTGGACATCATCACCGTAGTGGATGCCCTGGATGCGGGCACCGACAATGTGGGCCGCAGTTATGCCGCTGCCAAGACCTATGAGCAGCTGGTGGAGGAGCTGAGAGCCGGACGGGGAACCCGCTATGCGCCGGAGGTGGTGGCCCTGCTGGACGATCCGGATTTCTATCAGGAGGTCAAGCAGTGTCTGGCGGACAGCCGTCACCAAGCTTATCTGGATGCTTATTTGGGAGAGAGATAGAAATGGCTCAATGGGCAGTTCGCTGTTATGGGGAACTGCCCGATGAACTGGGATTTGAAAATCAGAGTAATTTGTAATCGTTTAGGACTTGTGCTTCTTTCCAATATTGAGGAAATTTTTCCTGAATAAATCTACAGCTTGGATGTGTCATATCGTTTAATAAGTCAAATCTCTTAATGAAACGGATGACATGTCCCCGTATAACGTCGATGCGCCATTGAGGTAAATCCTCGTATTTTTCGTATATAAATGTGCCTTTATCGCCGTAGCTGATAATGCTCTCATAAACATCTTCAATATACTCAAAATCTGTAACAGGGACGGCTGTACTGGATGTCGCGCAAGAATGTACGCCAGTAGCAGAATTGCGTTCGTAGTCGCCGATACAGCGATATATATACCCGGAAACTCCCTTATAGAAATATTCCAAAGCACCGCTGAACATTTCCTGAAAGACCAGAGTTCCGTCCTTGCGAATATCAAGCATCGGCATTTTTACACCAATCCTTTCCATATCCCAAATATAATGTAAGGCTAATTGCCTGCTTGTAGTCAAATACACAAGCGGCTCTTTTAAATTGGAAAATGGAGATGCAATTGGCTTTAGCTCTGAGAGTCCCTTTTTTATTGATCCGTGAAAGTATTCCATCCTTGTGCCTCCTATAATATTAGATTTTAATGAAAATCTATCAGAAGAACGGAGGAAATACCAGACTTGTAGTTTGTATTGATTTTTGCTATAATATATATGTAAAAATTACAAATACGAATTAAATCAAGACATACAGCCAACGCAATTTTAGAGCAAAGTGGGATTAACTATAAATTTTAAAGTGTCTTGCAATTGTGTAAACCTAATAACCGCTCGTGGCCGAACGGTTATTTTTGTTTCTTAGTGTACTTTTCAGTGGCCGGTAAATGCCATCCCAATATGGAGAAAAGAGGATACTATGAAAGATTGTCTACAACTATTCAGCAGCCACACAGCAGGCTGGTTTCGGGATAAACTTGGAAAGCCCACACAGGTGCAGGAGGTGTCCTGGCCAGCCATCGCCGCAGGGGGACATGTGCTGGTGTCCGCTCCCACCGGAACGGGCAAAACCCTCTCGGCTTTTCTGGTGTTCTTAGACCGGCTGAAAAATCAGGCTCTGGAGGGAAATCTTCCCCAGGAATTGCAGCTGATCTATGTATCCCCCTTAAAATCTCTGGCGGCGGATATCCGTGAGAACCTGCGAAAGCCGCTGGAAGGAATCGGCGGCCAGGAACTGCTCACCGTTGCCATCCGCACCGGGGACACCACCAGCCGGGAGCGGCAGCAGATGGTAAAAAAGCCGCCCCATATCCTGATTATCACCCCGGAGTCCCTCTATCTGATGTTGACCAGCAAAACGGGGCAAAATGTGCTCTGCACCGCCAAAGCCATTATCATAGACGAGCTGCATGCATTGATTGACACTAAGCGGGGAGCGCATCTGATGCTCTCTCTGGCCAGACTGGACGCCCTGTGCGGAAAGCCCCTGCAGCGTATCGGCCTGTCCGCCACCATCGCACCTCTGGACCGGGCGGCCCAGTATCTGGCCCCCGAGGCGGTGACGGTGGCGGCTCCCACCATGGAAAAAAGAGTACAGCTGCAGATTCTGGGACCTTATGCGGATGCCCGCAAGAAAAGGAAGGACCCGGTGTGGCAGGAGCTGGCGGCGCTGGTGTACCAGTACTGCCAGGGCAATCGCAGCGTCATCGCCTTTGTGGAGGGCAGACGGTATGCGGAAAAATTGGCCTACTATGTGAATCTCCTGGGCGGGGAGGATTTTGCCCGCGTACACCATGGGAGTCTTGCAAAAGAGCAGCGACAGGAGACGGAAGAGGCGCTGCGGGCGGGGAGGCTGCGGCTTTTGTGCGCCACCTCCTCCATGGAACTGGGAATTGACGTGGGGGAGATCGATCAGGTGCTGCAGGTGGGGTGTCCCCGCACCATCTCCGGCACCTTGCAGAGACTGGGCCGGGCGGGGCACAATCCCTCCCGCACCAGCGTTATGTACCTGTTTCCCAGGACGGCGGCGGAGTGCGTGCTCTGCGGCATGACGGCGCAGCTGGCCCGGGAAAACAGGGTGGAGCGGCTAAATCCCCCGGAGGGCTGTCTGGATATCCTGGCCCAGCATCTGGTCTCCATGGCGGCGTTCAAGGGATATGAGGTGGAGGAGGTCATGGGGATTTTGCCCAGGGCATGGTCCTTCCGGCATGTCACGAAAGAGGACGTGGAGGCTGTGCTTAGGATGCTGGCCGGAGACTATGAGCACAAACGGGAGATCCCGGTGCGGCCCAGGATTCTCTACGACCGCATTCACGGCAGAGTGGAGGGTGACGGCTACAGCAGGATGCTGGCAATCTCCGCAGGGGGGACCATCCCCGACAAGGGCCTGTACACCGTGCGCACGGAGGACGGCGTCAAGGTGGGGGAGGCGGACGAGGAATTTGTCTATGAGACCCAGAAGGGAGACCGTTTTCTCCTGGGGGCTTTTGCCTGGAGAGTGACGGATATAGGCAGGGACACGGTGACGGTGGTGCAGGCCCCGATGGAGGGGGCCAGGCTGCCCTTTTGGCATGGGGAGATAAAGGGCAGGAACCGGGAGACGGGAACTGCGTTTGGCAGGATACTCCGAAGGCTCCAGGAGGCGGAGCAAGAGGGAAAACTGACGGACGCCTTAGGAGAGCTTGGGCTGGACGAGTCTGCGGCGGAGCTGGCAGGCGGATATCTGCGGCGGCAGATTGCCGCAACGGGCGGTCTGCCTGACGACAGGACGATTTTGATAGAGCATTTCAAGGATCAGTCCGGCAACAGCCAGCTGATGGTGCATTCTGTCTTTGGGCGGCAGATCAACAGTCCGCTGGCTCTGCTGGCGGCGCAGAGAGCCGGGCAGGAGCTGGGTGTCAACGTGGGCAGCGTGGACGAGGAGGACGGATTTTTGCTGTATTCCTATGGGGATGAGGCAATGCCGGAGGGGCTGCTGCACCGGGTCTGCGCCGAGACCGCGGAGGCGGTTCTATCTGCCCTATTGCCGTCCACGCCCCTGTTCAATATGGCTTTTCGCTACAACTGCGGCAGGGCGTTGATGATGGGCGTGCGGGGCAAGAGCAGACAGCCCCTGTGGATGCAGAGGCTTAGGAGCGCGGAAATGTTAAACCAGGTGGTACAGGAAAAGGACCACCCGCTGATGCGTGAGACCCGGCGGGAGTGCATGAACCAGCTGTGGGATGTGGCGGGAGTGCGTGAACTTCTGGAAAGCATCCAGGCCGGGGAGATACAGGTGAGGGAGATCTATACCGACACGGCATCCCCCATGTCGCTGCCCCTGCAGTGGAGCCAGGAGGCGGCGGTGATGTACGACTATGCCCCCACGCCCAGGGGAATCCATGCGGCGGTGGAGGAGGCTTTGCAACGGGAGAAGATGCTGCAGCAGGAAAAGGAACTGGTGCGCCCGGGCAGTCAGGAGCTGGCGCAGGCGCAGGAGAGAGGCAAATTGCCTCAGGACGAAAGACAGCTCCATGCCTTGCTGATGACGGAGGGAGACCTGATGGCAGGGGAGCTGGAGATCCCGGTGGAATGGTTGGAAAAACTGGCTGGAGAGGAGCGCGCTCTGTACCTGGAGCAGGGGCTTTGGATTGCTGCGGAGCAGCGGGAGCTGTATGAGGAGGCGCTTGCGTCTGCCCAGAGTGGGGCTGCGGCGGATATCGTGCGGCGGATGCTGCGCTACCGGGGCGGGGCCACGGCGGACCAGGTGGCGCTGCGCTACGGCTGGACGGAGGAAGAGGCCCGGCTGGTGCTGGAGGAACTGTGCCGCAGGGAGGAGGCTGTTGCGCAGGAGGAGCAGCGGCGTGGTGACGGGTCTATGGAATTCCCGGAAATGGTATACTATCATGCCCAGCTATACAAACGTGCCCGAATCCGCACCTTAAAAAACCGCAGAGAGGAAATCGCCACCTGTCCGCCGGAGAACTATGCGGCGCTGCTGTTGTCACGCATACAGCGCTCTGCTCCGCCTCAGGAGGCTTTGCAGGATACCATAAAATCTTTCGTGGGCATGGCTCTGCCTGCGCCCATCTGGGAGGAGATTGTCCTGCCCGCCCGGGTGCGCAGCTATCGGGAGGGACTTTTGGATACCTTGCTTGCCGGAGGGGAGTATTTTTGGCATATGGAGGAGGACGGCAGGTTGCGCTTTGACCCGGTAGAGGAGATCGATTGGGACCAGGAGGCGCAGGTGCCCTGGGAGGAACTGTCCGATGGGGAAAGGCGTGTGGCGGAGGCATTGTCCAGGCGCGGGGCCAGCTTTATGCAGGCGCTGAGCCATGTGCTGGATGGGGAATCCCCCTATGACACGCTGCTCTCACTGCTGGAAAAGGGATTGGTATGCGCGGACAGCTTTGTGCCGGTGCGGCAGTGGCTGAACAGGGAGAAGATTCAGAAAGCGGCGGCAAGACAGCGGGTGGGCGCCAGAGTTAAGGCGCTGCAGGCAGGGCGCTTTGAACTGGTGAAGCCTCTGCGCCCGCTGACAATTCCGGAGCAGATGGAGAGATGTTTTGACCGCTATGTAGTCCTGTGCCGGGAGACCGCCGCCGCATGGGGGCTGCCCTGGCAGGAGGCCCTGAAACTCCTGCGGGTGTGGGAGTACACGGGACAGGTGCGCAGAGGATATTTTGTGAAAGGTCTCTCCGGGGCGCAGTTTATCCGCAGACAGGACTTTGAGAGCGTCACGGCCCGGCTGATGCATCCCCAGGCCGAGCTTGTCTGGCTAAATGCTGCCGAGCCCATGCAGCCATGGGGAAAGCTGCTCGCCCATGAGCCGGAGAGAAATTTTGTCAATGTGCCGGGGACGGCGGTGGCTTTCAAGGGCGGCCTGCCTATTATGGTTTTCGAGAGGCAGGGTAAGGTTCTGCGCTTACTCGGGACAGAAAAGCGGCAGGGTGGAGAAGGGCAGGACGCTATTTCGGGGGATAACATTCCGGCGGAAGCTATTCTGCAGGGGGATGTTCTGTATGAGGCTCTGGCCCTCTTTGCGGAGGAGTTTCGCTGCGGCAGGATTTTCCCGGGCAAGAAACGCATATCCGTGAAAGAGTACCCGACCTGTGCGGCCCAGGCGCTGGCGGCTGGCGGGTTTACGCATGAGATACAGGATTATGTCCTGTACCGGTAGAGGGTAACAACGGGAATTTACTCATAAATGAAGGAAAAGGGGTGCGACTGGGATGATACTGAACACTGGCAGCAGGACAGATATACCTGCCTATTACAGCGACTGGTTTTACAACCGAGTCAAGGAAGGATATGTGCTTTCCCGCAATCCCTATTATCCGACGCAGATAACCAAATACCTGTTAAAGCCGGAAGTTATAGATGTCATAGTATTCTGTACCAAGAATCCTTCTCCCATGCTTGACCGGATTGCGCTGTTATCGGCGTTTGATATGTTCTGGTTTGTGACAATCACTCCCTACGGAAAAGAGATTGAACCGCATGTACCGCCTAAAGAGCTGGTTGTCGGGTACTTTCAAAAACTTTCTGAACTGATTGGAAAGGAGCGGATAAGCTGGCGGTATGATCCGGTTTTTGTCACGGACAGATATTCGGTGGATTATCATATAGAGCAGTTTGGTCAGATGGCGAAAGCACTCTCAGGGTATACCGATCAATGCGTGGTGAGCTTTATTGATCTGTATGAGAAAACATTGCGGAATTTTAGTCAGGTTCACTGTGTCACCGCTAAAGAGCAGGAAAAAATGATCGCCGCGTTTTCTGAAATAGCCAAAGAGAATGAGCTGCAGATACACCTGTGCTGTGAGAATGCGGGTCTGGTGAGAGAAAATGTGGATGCCGATGGCTGTATGTCCCAGGCTGTGTTGGAGAAGGCTTTGGGCTGCAGGCTGAATGTGCCGCAGAGGAAAACAGCCCGAAAGGAATGTTCCTGCCTGCTGGGAGCGGATATTGGGGCATATAACACCTGCGGTCATGGCTGCCTGTATTGTTACGCGAATTACGATATAGAAACCGTCATAAAAAACAGGAAACTCCATAATGTTTCATCTCCGCTGTTGATCGGGGAAGTGTCTGAAAATGATGTGATAAAGCAGGCTGACCAAAGATCCTGGAAAAATGCGCAATTGGATTTTTTTGATTTGCTGTAGTCCTGCGGCAAGCTGCCGGACGGAGAATGACATCCCCGTTGAAAAAATGACGTTTGGGAGGGATATTTTGATATGACGCTGCGTTTGATACAGAAAAAAGCAACCGGCTGCCTTGACGGGCAGCGGTTGCTTTTTTGGTGTCGGGATTACGGGGTGGTCTCGCTGTTCATATACAGAGGGCAGCCCGTTGTCTGTCCCATTGCTGTGACGGTAGTGCCCACACAATCCTTGTTGTCAAGCCAGCATACAGCCACAACGCCGTAGTACAGGTCATGCCCGTCTATCTCCAGCTTGATGTACCGATCCCCGTACATGGACCATGTCCCGGTCACACTGCCGCTTATGGTTCCGTCCTCGCCCAGAGTGACGTACACTGCCTCGGTGGTGACATAGGGGTCGCCAGCCAGAACCAGCTGGAACTCGTTATTTTCTGCAAAGGACAGGAATTCTTCTCTTGTCACAGCGCGGTCGGCCTCTTTTGCATACCGGTTTGCATTGATTACGATGTCTCCCACGGAGTTGATATAATACTGGTGTGCCTGCATCAAATACCTTGTACTTGACGCCGCAAGGGGATAGCCGTTGTCACATTCCGCCGTCTTATCTTTTTGGAGCGCAAGGGTCCTCACCATCAGCATGGCGATATTGACGCCGTCGCTGGTGGTGTACAGGTCGCCGTGTCCGGGCGCATGGATGTCAAAATCATAATCCGCCCATTTGAAGGAGGACATGGCTATATACTCGCAGCTTCCGTCAATGCGCTCCGCAGTTGTAATGTATCCTTCCCGGTCCAAATCACTGCGATAGCCGGAGAGGGGCGGGAACAGGCCGGTCACCAGCTCTTTTCCAATCCAGCCTGAGGCCATGGGATCGCCGCTCAAGTTCCTAAAGGAAGTGATGGTATCGCTCTTTGCCGTAAAGAGCACATAATTTCTTGATAGAACGCCCAGACAGGTCATCAGATAGTAATAATCGTCATAGGTCTGGGTGATTTCTCCGGTCTCCGATACCAGCGCCACATCATACTGGTGGGTGATGACACTGCCCTCCGCGCAATAGGTCATATGCGTGCCATAGTAGGGATGGTTCTCCCCGATTTCGGTGGCCCTCGCCTCCTCCATATAGGTGTTGATGGTATCCTCGTCAAGCCACTCGGTCTGTCCGTCCTTGCGCAGGCCCGTCTCATTGTCCAGCTCAATCATGTAGGTTCCGGCGCCGAAGGAGCCATAGGTCAGATACATATTGCCCTTGGCGTCATAGGCCACCTGGGGGTCAAGCGCCACCACATTGTAATAGAGCGCGTCCTGGGCATAATCGCTGATGGACTGGAGAATACACCCCACATATTGGAAGGAGCCTGCCTCAAGCGTGGGCGACCATGCGAGGGCGATGCACACCCGGTCATGCTTTTCCTCGTCGTATGCGGAATTTACCAGACAGGTGTACAGCCAGTAGCCGCCGTAGGTGGCGGGCACAAGATCCGCTGCCCAGTACTGGCAGTTTGCGGCGTCCTTCAGCATCCAGTCGTTCACCTGTGTCCAGCCGTAGTTCTCCATTTCCTCTGCAGCAGGAGTGGTTTTCCCCAGGAACTCCCACCAGATTAGATCGGTGGAGCGCCGTATGATATTGCCGCCCTCCCAGCCCGTCTGCACCATGTAGTAATACCTGACGCCGTCGATTTCCGCCTCCGTGAGGGACGGGTCATGTACATTGCAGTTCTCATCATTTTCCCCCTTGGTATTGCTGCCCCAGATGTATTCCAGCTCGTCATCTGCCACGGAGACCGTGTTGATATCATAGCCGGGGTTTTGCGGATATGCGGCTGCAACTCGGACGCTCACTGTATATACTACGTCATCGCCGTTACGCAGGTCGAGGAATACGATCCCGTCAGTTTCAGCGTCCTGATTTGCCGTCAAAGTGCTGCTTTCGCTGTCCCATGTGGCAAGCTGCTCCACCGGGATGGTGGCATACTGCCCGTCAACGGCGGACAGGGTCACATTGTCAATGGGGCTGCCCTCCACAAGCTCCAGCTTGTAGGACACAGAGGAGTCTGTCAAAAATCCCAGAGACAGGTTATCGTAACAGATGGTGGGGGCCACATCACTGGTCACATACTTTTTGCTCCCGTCCTCATTTCGGTTTGTAAGCACCTTTGCGTCATAGTCCATGGGAACCAGAGCAGAGGCGGTGGGCTGGAATCCGGATTCCGTGAGTTCTGCCTCCTCCGTTTCGCCATTTTCCGTCTCAGCATTTTCCGAGCTGTCGTCCACCGTACTGTTGATTTCTGTAGTGTCAACCTCCGGCTCCCTGGTCCCCGTGTCCGAGGCGCATGCTGTGGTCTGCAGCATCACCACAGTGCAGAGCGCAACACAAAGGATTCTTTTTCCTAATACTTTCATTTAGTCCTCCTAACTGCCGCCAGCGGCGGATGCATATCCCCTGCTGCGGCGAAGTGTAAACTCTATCCTGATTATAACACACCCCAATCCTTGACTACAATCAGTCAAATGAAAAATCATGGCGGAAAAATGCAGAATTACTGAAAAAAATTCCGAAAAATATTGCGATGGGAAAGTTATCGTGTATAATTTAGAGGAATGGATCATTGTACTGACTAACGTTAAGATTTTTAGGTTTCCGCACAGCACATGTCGCATAATCGGGCAGATGTAGTTTATCAAAGATAAACTACAGTAGTTTGCCATTTGGCAAACTACATTGCACTGTGCGGAAAGGAAAATCTAATCGTTAGTGAGTATAA
>JAAUZI010000010.1 GCA_014804645.1 Lachnospiraceae bacterium
CAAACTCTCATGTTAAAAGTTTTTTCCTGCCAGTTGTTATCTGGCATTACTGTCTTTTGGTTCGTTCTCTGAAAATAGAATTTTCAGGGTTGCATTGCTGTTTATTTGTCAAGGAACATGATGGCCTACGCCATCAAACGGAGAAGGAGGGATTTGAACCCTCGCGCCGCTATTAACGACCTGCACCCTTTCCAGGGGTGTCCCTTCAACCTCTTGGGTACTTCTCCAGGTAAGTTGATTCTATTGATAAATATTCTGTTAATCGCAGAGACAATCCCTTATCTCTCAGCGGAGAGAGTGGGATTCGAACCCACGCGCCCTTGCGGACAAACGGTTTTCAAGACCGCCTCGTTATGACCACTTCGATATCTCTCCAATAGTTTATAGCGAGCCATTCTTTTCGCTCCGTTTTCTCAACGGCAAGAAATATAATAGCAAAAAAGCGCAGCACTGTCAACAACTTTTTTAAAGAAATATGCAAAAATTTGCGGTGTCAAAAATCTGCCAACAAATCCTCATAAATCCCGCCCAGTGACCGAAGTCCCCTGGCAATCAGACTGCCATACTGCACGGCCCCCTCATAGCGCAGATGGGTGTTGTCCTTCGACTCCTGAGGATGCTCCCGGTAAGTCCCTTCCGGGAAAAACATATACCACCGTCTGCTCTCCTGCTCCCCCGCCAGCTCCAGAACCTCACGGCTCATACCGCAGAGATCTATCAGGGGAACCTTGCTCTGCTCCGCCGTCTGTTTCATAGCTGTCACATAATCCTCATGCAGACTCGGCTCCAGTTTTCCCTCACTGTCAAACCTTCTCCGCTCCAGAGGTGTAATCAGCACAGGATTGGCCCCATGCTCCCTAGCCACCCGAATGAAACACTCCAGATTATCCTTAAAAGCAGAGAAAGGCTCCGTATATCTGGTCGGATCTTCGATTTTCTCATCATTATGTCCAAACTGGATAAAGAGAAAATCCCCCTCTCCAATTCGCCCCTCTATCTCCCGCAGCCTTCCCTCGTCCATAAAGCTCTTGGTGCTGCGTCCGTTTTTTCCATGGTTCTCCACATGGCAGCTTTCCTTTATAAACAGAGAAAACACCTGTCCAATTCCGGTCTGTGGATAGGTAGAGTAGTCATTTGTCTGCACGGTGGAATCACCCGCCCAAAAGATAGTATTCATAACTTTTTCCTCTTTCCGCTCATTCGGCAAAACAAGGGAAACCGAAGTTTCCCTTGTCAGTGTACCCTGTATATGCAATATCGACGCTTACTCCTTTACAGCACCGATATTCACGCCCTTTACGAAATACTTCTGTAAGAAAGGATACAAAATCATAAAAGGAATGATAACCACGATGATAGCCGCATTCTTAACCGTATTCTCGGTAGCGCTGCCAGATGCCGCGGGCAGATCACTACCCATGATAACGCTGCGCAGTTTCATCTGGAAGTTATACCACTTGGAATCTGTGATATACAGTTTGTAATGGGTATAATCATTCCAGTAGGTCACGGCGTACATCAGACCGATGGAGGCCAGAGCCGCCTTAGACATGGGCAGCACAATACGGATAAATGTCTGCATCGGAGAACAGCCATCCAGCGTCGCCGACTCAAACAAGCTCTGAGGAATGCCCTCAAAGA
Source organism: Lachnospiraceae bacterium (assembly GCA_014804645.1). GTDB lineage: Bacteria > Bacillota > Clostridia > Lachnospirales > Lachnospiraceae > Acetatifactor. The sequence continues at coordinate 1,642 of JAAUZI010000010.1, forward strand.
AATTACGCATCAGCACCAGATTGTACACATTAAGCGCCGGGAACAGTATAACCACCAGCAGGGTGTTAGTCAGTTTCATTGTGCTCAACACCAGATAGGTAGGAATCATACCGCCGTTAAAAATCATGGTGAACAGCAGAAAATTGGCAAAAAATGTTCTGCCGGGCATCTCCCACTGGATCANCACATAGGCNCCCAGAGTAGACAGNGTCAACGCCAAAATCGTACCNANGATCGTGGTAATAAAGGATATTACCAGAGGGCGGAACAGCGTCGGGTTCCGGAACACAGATATATAGCCNTCCATACCAAACTNCTCCGGCCATACTTTCATACCGTAAGCACTCTTTAAGTCAAATGAGTCCACCAAAACCTTCCACATAGGAATAATGATAATCAAGGCCANAATGATAAAAATCANGCCGTTGACAATCCGGAAAACCGGAAATTTCTTTTTTGTCTTCATATCCGTCTNCTCCTCCCTATACGATTCCGCGGCCATCGCGCACTTTCTTACTCCACTGGTTGCAGACAAGCACNAGCACGCAGCCNACTAACGACTTNAACAAACCGATAGCTGTGGTATATCCATAGTTCGGAATAGCNCCGCTGTTAAAGGTCTGGTANTAGATATAGGTCTCCAACACGTTCGCCGTNCCCAGCACTGCNTCGTTCTGCAATACGAATGCNGACTCGAACAGGTTCATAACCTTTGCCAGNTTCANAATGAACACNGTCAGGANGGTATTGGCNAATGCNGGGAAAGTGATAAAGCGCATNTTGTTCCACCGCCCAGCGCCATCAATNGCNGCNGCCTCATAAAGTTCTGTATTNATGCCNGCCAGCGTAGCCATGAANATAACGGTNTGCCAACCNGTTTCTTTCCAAATATTAATTANGTAGTACGCAAATCGCCACCATTTCTCCGATCCCAGGAAATAAATCATACNATTNGNATCCAGNACNCCGATNNTTACCANNAAAGTATTNACCAGACCCTGGTTCGTAGGTGCCANAATCAAGGAGAAAATAGATGCNGTCACTACCCANGACATAAAGTGGGGCAGATANATAATCGTCTGAACCACCTTTTTAAAATGTAAANTCACAATCTCATTCANNAGCAAGGACACTAGCACNGCAAACNNNGTCGTCAATATGAGCTTAACCACACTGATCACAATNGTGTTGGTNAANGCTGACCAAAAGTTGGCCATTTTAAACATTCTCTCAAAATGNTTAAATCCNACAAAAGTCGGGTCCTTGATGCCGTTATAGTCGGTAAAGCCGAGAACGATACCAAACATTGGCAGATAGTTAAATATAAGTGCAAAAACAAATACAGGCAGAAACATCAAATAAAATCCCCTGTACTTATATATCTTGGCCCGAAGCTTCGCACCGCTCATCTTCTGCTTCGGCACAGCTGTTTTCGTTTTCTTCATATCTGCTCTTCCTCTTCTAAAATATAATCGCCCATACATTCATGAACATGCGGAGCCATGGATTNCTCCACAGCTCCACAAATTCTNNTTTTGCTAACCNCAATCAACTTACNTTACTGAGCNTTCAGGGANTCAACAATGGTCTTGGACCACTCTGCGCCGCCGTCAGACTCATACTTTGCATAGGCATCTTCAATGGTCATCTCGCCCATGGTAACCTTNGCAATCAACTCATTCTTCAGAGTTGTCAGNTCGCCGTTGTACATGCTCATCTCATCAGTAGAAGGAACGATGAANGNGGGCTTACAGTTTGCATTGAACAGCTCCTGNGCATCCATAGCAGTCTGGGTCACGCTGTTCTCAGGTGCCTCCAGATTAACCAGAGCCAGCATGGGATCNATNTGTGCCTTGGTGTANGCGGTCTCAGGTTTCTCTGCGTTAGGCAGGAANTGGAANTCTCCNTCCNCATAGGTCTTAGCCTTGTCAGTGTCAGCCCACAGAGTCTCAGCAGCGGTAGACCANTGCTTNCCCTCTACACCATAGGTGAACAGGAACTGCACATCGCCGCCATCCTGCATAGCCTCAATGAAATACTTGAACACNCCCTCAGGGTTCTCACAGGTAGAGGTAATGCACCATGCGGGAGTGATACGGTCTACATAAGCNCCAACCTCAGCGATAGGAGGCAGAGCAACCAGATCACCGGACAGTCCGTTGGCTTCCAGATTGGTCTTCAGGTTGTTAGCCCATGTACCNGCCCAGTAGGTGAATACACCAAAGGAATCATCATAGAACTTGTTACGGCAGTCGCCNGTACCATTGGTCAGAGTGGTNGGATCAATGTAGCCCTTCGCATAAGCGTCAGCCAGTCTTCCCATAGCAGCCTTCATAGCGTCAGTCTCGAAACCGTCAATCCAGTTGCCGCTCGCATCCTGCATAAAGGAAGGATAAGCATCCTGATAGAACTCAGCCAGGTAGTTGGTGTAAGGTGCCTCACTACCTACGAAACCAGCTGCTGCCACTGCAAAAGTGTTGCCGTCAGTACCGTCACCATCGGGATCGCCATTGGTGAACGCATCCAGCATTGCTACATACTCTTCATAGTTGGTGGGTACGGAAGTAATACCGCAGTTATCCAGCCAAGCCTGCTTTACATAGGTAACGCAGCCATTGCCGTGGGTTGCGGGCATACCATACAGGGAGCCGTTGATTCTCAAGCTGTCCACAACGGTGTCACTGCCGGCCTTGGCGTCATGACGGGTCTTCAAATCGGATGCAGCATATGCATCAGTCATATCCCACAGAGCGCCCTCAGAGGCATAACCGGTATAGTAGGTAGAAGACAGGATGATAACATCCGGCCAATCTCTGCCTGCAAAGGTCTGGCCAACCACATCATAATATGCATCATGGTCAGGCTGAATCACCTCAACCTCAACACCTGTCAGCTCGGTGTACTTTGCCCAAAAATCGTTGCCGTAGTTCTCCTGAGTGGGTACGGTACCATCAATCATAACCTTGATCTTGTCAGGCTTAGCCACCTCGGGAGCCTGATTCTCAACCTCGCCGCCCGCATTGCCGGAATCGGGAGTAGACTGCTCGCCACCTGTGGAAGAGCCTACGTTAGACTGCTGACCACCTTCGTTGCTGGGAGTAGAACCTCCACCTTCCTGACCACAGGCTGCCATAGACAGCACCATGCTTCCGGCCAGGAGGGATGCAACAAACTTACTTGCTTTTTTCATAGTAATATATCCTCCTCCTAAAAATGTAAGTGTTTACAGGTTTTTAACCTGTTCCGCCATTCGTTCCAATTCTGGCGGTATGTATATATTAGCACACATTGGGCATTTTAACAAGTCATATTTCTAAAAACATTGTTTTTTTGCTTTTTTTTGTTAATTGTGCTGTTTTTTTGTGCTTTGATATGTGCATTTTCTCCTGTATCTATTGCGTAAGCGCTTTCATTTCATGCTGATGGCACCGCTTCCGGCAGTATTCAACCCCAAACACGCAATGGCACCTCTGTTTCTCCACCTGTGGAATGAGTGCGTCCTAACATGCGAAAATACTCGATATTTTCAGGCTTTTTGTGAATTTTCCCCATTGCCGCATTATCTCGCAACATTTTCGGGAGCAATCGATCACTTTGTCCTTGTAAGCGCTTTGACATAATTTACATAATCAATTTGCTCATTTTATGTAATCGCTTTCATTTTTGCCAATGCAGACCAAAAAACCTTGTAAATCTCATAAATCCCGTGTTAAAATGAATGGACTCCACAATTATCAGAATATTTTTGGAAAGGATCGGTGACTCCCATGGATAAATCATACATTAGTTCGTCCTCCGGGGGAGAAATCTCTCCCGGCGCACTGCTCCGTCTGCTGGACTGTCTGCAGCAGACGCGTATCCCCATGCACAGCCTGCATGTTCTGCTGTCCGGGCAGACCGAGCTGGAGGCCTACTACGCCCCCTGCCATAAGGGACAGCTGCACCGCATGTTTTCCGTCAGCAAAAACCTGACTGCGCTGGCGGTGTTAAAACTCTGTGAGACCGGCGCGCTCTCCCTGGAGGATTCTATCTGCCGATATTTTCCCGAATATACGGGCGAAAGCACCCATCCCTGGGTGCTGCAAACCACTATAAGAAATATGCTGATGATGCGCAGCTGCCATGCTTCCACCACCTACAAATTCGATATGACACGGGACTGGGTGGAAAGCTTTTTCACCGTTCCGCCCACGCACAAGCCGGGAACGGTATTTCACTATGACACCAGCGCTACCCACACGCTCTGCGCCCTTGTGGAAAAACTCAGCGGCCGCCCCATGCTGGACTATTTAAAGGATGTGATGCTGCGGGAGATCGGATGGAGCGAGGATTCCTATATGCTGACCGACCCCTTCGGGCATTCTCTGGGCGGCAGCGGACTCATGGCCACGGCGGAGGATCTGGTACTGCTGGGAAAACTGCTGCTGCAGGAGGGCTGTTGGAACGGAAAGCAGCTGTTAAAAAGAGAGCTGCTGGCACAGGCTCTGGCCTGGCACAGCGCCACGGCAGTCACCGGTCCCATCACCTCCGAGCGTCAGGGCTACGGCTATTCCTTCTGGCGCGGAGAGCATGACGCTCTGGTCTGCTACGGCATGGGCGGCCAGTTGATTCTCTGCTATCCCGCCCTGGAACTGCTGGTGGTGACCACTGCGGACACTCAGGGCATGAACGGCGCCAATCAGCTGATCTATGACGCCGTCCATCGGTTTCTGCTGCCTGAGCTGCAGGGCCATGCAGAATCCGGCGCCGCCTCGGATGCCGACCGGGAGAAACTGTGGCAGCAAGTTGCGCAGCTGCGCATGGAGCCGGTGTCACATGTCTTTTCCCTGAGCTGCAGCCCCCTTCTTCGCATCGCGCCCCCTGCGGAGCTGTCTGCCGGGGCAGTGCGATTTCTGGACGCCCGGACGGACGGTTCCCGAATACAGGGAAGGTTCTATCAGATTCAGGAAGGCAGCTCATTCACCCGGCTTTCCCTGGAACTGACTCACGAACGCGGCGTTCTGCACTACACCCTGGGAGGCGTCGAATGCAGTCTGCCCTTTGGACTGGAGGAGGTAATCCCCAGCCGCTTTCCGGGATACGACATGTTCTGCGCCTCCAGCGGCATGTGGCTGGACGAGCACACCTTTTACATACGCACCCACCTGCTGGACACCAGCGTGGGCAGCATACATTTCCAGTTGTATTTCGGGGAAAATGATGTGACTATTTTCTTGAAAAAGCAGGAAGAAAGTCTGTTCGGTGAGTACAGCGGGCACCTGTACGGAATTCTTGACAGTGAGCCGTAGTTACCCCAGCAGGACCTCCGCAATCCGCATGTCCTCCGGTGTGGTCACTTTAATATTTTCATAGGAGGCCTGTACCAGCTTTACATGGCGGCGCAGCATGGTCTCCACCACCATGGCGTCGTCCGTGATCTCAATCCCTTGTTGTTTGAGCAGGGGGAGCTGCCCCATGAGCATGCGATAGGCTTCGCAGATCATCTGCACCTCAAACACCTGAGGCGTCTGCACCAGCCACACGCTGTTTCTGTTGGGCGTCTGCACGGCATAGCCCTCTGAGTCCGCCAGCTTTACGGTGTCCTTGGAGGGCATGGCAGCCACACAGGCGCCGTAGGCATAGGCGGCGGCATAGGTGTCCTCCAGAATTTTCTCAGTCAGAAAAGGTCTTGCCCCGTCATGAATGAATACGTACCCCTCCCGGTTGGGCGTTCTCAGCTCTCCGTTTTCCAGCACTTCCAGGGCGCGGGCCACCGACTCAAAACGCTGGCTGCCCCCCGCCGTGATCTTATCAACCTTGGAAAAACCGTATTTCTCCACGATCTCCCGCCGCATATAGGAAATGTCTCCGGCCCCTGTCACCAGAATGCAGTCGTCTATAATGGACGAGCGTTCCACTGCCTCCAGGGCGTACCAGATCAGCGGCTTACCCCCCAGCTCCATGAACTGTTTGGGCACACTGCTGTGCATTCTGGCGCCGCTGCCCGCCGCCAGGACCACGGCTGTACATCTCTTCTTTTCCATCAGACCACTCCCTCCGCCCAAGCGCCGCTAAAATTCTTTCTCACCCAGCCGCAGATTGGGCACCGCGTTGAGATCCAATCCGTTTCGCACCCCGCGCCTGTATTCGTAGTACCCCGCCACGCCGATCATTGCGGCATTGTCCGTGCAGTACACTGGACTGGGATTATAAAAACGTATGTTATTTTTATGACAGGCCTCGCTCATGGCCTCCCGCAGAGCGGAATTGGACGCCACACCTCCGGCGATGGCAAATCTGTCGTAGCCGTATTCCCGCAGGGCCTGCATGGAATGCTCCACCAGCACCTCTACCACTGCCTTCTGGAAGGATGCCGCCACATCCGCCTGGCAGATTTCCTCCCCTTTCATCTTGCATCCGTTCAGATAGTTCAGCACCGCCGACTTGAGGCCGCTGAAACTGAAATCATAGGCGCTGTCCGCCAGCTTTGCCCGGGGGAAGGCGATTGCGTCCGGGTTGCCCTCCCGGGAGACCTTGTCTATCTTCGGCCCTCCGGGATATCCCAGGCCGATGGCCCGGGCCACCTTATCAAAGGCCTCTCCAGCCGCGTCATCCCTGGTCTGTCCGATAATCTCATACTCGCCATAATCCTTCACCACCACCAGATGGGAATGCCCGCCGGATACCACCAGGCACACATAGGGCGGCTCCAGCTCCTTATGCTCGATGTAGTTTGCGCTGATATGCCCCTCGATATGATGTACGCCCACCAGCGGAATTCCTGTGGCAAAGCTGAGTGCTTTTGCCGCAGACACGCCCACCAGGAGCGCTCCCACCAGGCCCGGCCCGTAGGTCACAGCGATAGCGTCCATCCGCCGCAGTTCTGTCCCCGCCTCCTCCAGCGCCGCCTCTATGACCTGGTTAATCTTCTCAATATGTTTGCGGGAGGCAATCTCCGGCACCACGCCCCCGTACAAAGTATGAAGTGCTATCTGCGTGGAAATCACGTTGGATAACACTTCTCTGCCGTTTCTCACCACCGCCGCCGCCGTCTCGTCACAGGAGCTTTCGATGGCTAATATATATATGTCCTTTTCCGTTTCCATACCCCTAGTCCTCTCCCGAGCCATCGTCCAGATTCTCAGCCAGATCCCAGCCATAGATCTTCCAGTGCCTGTTCTCGTCCCTGCGCAGCAGATACACCTGTATGGTGGAAGAGCTGTCCCGTCCCTGGAGAATATTGTACGCACAGCGGACTTTGGCAAACCTGTACCCGTCCTGCGTAAACTCGTCCACATCGATGCTGGACGCCAGGGAGATATTGGAAATCTTGCGGTTGTTGTTCTTAAAATCTTGAATTTCTTTCTCCAGATTAAAAATATACGTATCCCATTCGTTGTTGTCCAGCAGCTCCTGATCGTACAAGTCTCTGGCTTTGCGGGCCAGCTCCTCAAGCTGCTCGCGGCTGCACTCCTCGTTGTAGAAACACTTGATTATGCTGTTGTAATACCGAATCACCTGTGTGGGGCTGCTGGGATAATAGTTCTCCAAATCCCGCAGCAGCACGTCCTCCACCGTCGTCGGGGTTCTCTCGTCCGTCGAACGGTTTGAGCGGTTCACCAAATAGCAGTAGTATCCCACCACTATTACAATGAGTATCATAATCACTATGGTCGTCTGGGTTGTAAACTTTCCCTTTTTCTTCTTCATGCGCTGCTCCTAATCCTCAAAATTCAACTCCACGCTTCTGCCGTCCCTGGCAGCCACGGCAGCCGGAAATATCTTCCGCACTTCCTGCATGTAATCCTCCGGGTGGTTCAGGGAGGGACTGTAATGTGTCAGCCACAGTTCCGGCACCTGCGCCTCTCTGGCCATACGTGCCGCCTCGTACATGGTCATATGCCTGTTCTCTTTCGCCTTGGCCAGCTTTTCAGGCTCCCCGTACATTCCCTCGCAGATAAACAGGTCCGCGCCCGCAGCGTGAGCCACAATGCTCTCCGTGGGCCGGGTGTCCGTGCAATAGGTGACCTTCAGGCCCTTGCGAGGCTCCCCCAGCACCATGTCCGGTGTGTAGACGTGGCCGTCCACCTCCTGAGTCTCCCCTTTTTGCAGGCGATTCCAGCACCTCTGGGGAATGCCCAGCTCCCTGGCTTTCTCCAGCTGAAACTTGCCGATGCGTTCAATTATCAGGCTATATCCATAGCATAACACATTATGATTCACCTTGAAAGCTTCAATTTGAAATCCTTCAAAAGAAAATGTCTGTTCCGGCTCCGTGATCTCCTCGCAGCGAATTTCAAAGGGCAGTTCCGGGGCAATGCAGCGCAGCGCATTTACAATTCTCTGCAGCCCCTTAGGCCCCACCAGCAGCAGCGGCTCGGTTCGCTCCGCATTGCCCATAGTCAGCAGCATGCCCGGCAGGCCGCTGATATGATCCGCGTGATAATGGGTAAAACATATGACATCAATGGGTTTGGGGCTCCAGCCCTTCTCCCTGAGCGCGATCTGTGTACCCTCACCGCAGTCGATCAGGATACTTTTTCCGTTGTACCGCATCATCAGAGAAGTCAGCCACCGATAAGGCAGGGGCATCATTCCACCCGTTCCCAACAAACAAACATCCAGCATCGCCGTCTCCTATCTGCACTGATTGGATGGCGCTGCCTTGGACTTGCTATGCAAGTCCGACTTGCTACGCAAGTCCGAGAAGTTCTTCTTACACAAGTTCGCTCTCTTCGGTCTCCTCCACCGGAATCTGAAAACTTCTCGTCAGCGCGTCATAGCAGCTTTCGCACAGATCCCAGCGGTGGCGCATACCATCCTTATTGCTAAAATAGCCGAAGGTCACATCCGCCGAAAAATATCCCTCCTGGATCATGTCCTCCCGCTGCTGTAATTCTTTTCCACAATGATTACAAAAAATTTTATTTTCTTTTTTCATCCTTCATCCTCCACCAATCTATGCTCCATACTCCATGTATCGCATACATTGTAGCACGGCTTTTGTCGAATTGGCGAGGGAATTGTTGGAATATGCGCTAAGTGTCCCTCTTCCACAGAATCATGGCGTCTTCCGTGGGTTTTTCATAGAAACGGGGGCGGATTCCCTCTGACACAAAGCCCGCCTTCTCGTAGACATGGATAGCCGCCGCATTGCTCACCCGCACCTCCAGCGTAAATGCCTCCACGCCCATGGCCCGACCCCTTCTCAGAGTCTCCTGCAGCAGCGCCGTGGCTATGCCCCGGTTTCGGTACGCCTCATCCACGACTACATTGTCGATCTCGCCGTCCCCGGACACATTGGTGACTCCGCAGCTGCCCACCACCTGGCCGTCCTCCTCCGCCACCAGATACAGACTGTTGCGGTCCCGTATCAGCCGGGCGAAATCCTCCGCGGACCAGGGCATGGAAAATGCCTTTGCCTCTATGGCGCTCAACGGCTTAACGTCCTCCGGCCTAAGCTCCCGTATGATCATCTGCCTCTTCCCTTTCTCTCTCCGCCTGGCTCTTTCGCAGATATATGGGCTGATGCAGCGCCGCCTCCACCGTCTGCCCCCGGGACGCATACACGGCTCCCAGGGCTGCCACACTGCCCGCCCTCTGGCGGTTTACATGGGCCGGGGCCAGATGGTATGGCACCTTCATTCCCTCCCGTATCTGCTCCCTGTACACCGGTACGCCATCCCCCAGGAAGATTACCTCCCGGCCCAGCCGGTTACACTCCTCCACAATCTGGGCCACATCCACGGCGCACTGCTCTATCAGGACACGCAGCTCATAATTCTCGCCCTGAGGAACATATTCATAGAGACCCGTGTATACCTGATTCCTGCGGGCGTCCATCATCGGACACACCAGCCTGTCCGTGCCGTAGAGATTGTAGGCCAGCGCCTCCAGCGTAGGCACCTCCACCAGCGGCTTCTGCAGCGCAAGCCCCAGTCCCTTAGCGGTGGCCGAACCAATCCGCAGCCCGGTAAAAGAACCTGGACCGGCAGCAATGGCAATGGCGTCCACCGTGTCCAGCTCCAGCCCTATCATCTGGCGCAGCTGCTCCAGCATGGGCAGCAATGTCTGGGAATGGGTCTTTTTATCGTTCGTGATAAACTCCGCCCGCAGCTCGTCTCCCTCTGCCAGAGCGACGCTCGCCACCAGGCCGGAGGTATCTATCGCCAGTACTTTCATGGTCTTTTCACTTCTTTCATCTCTATTTTACGATAATCAAAACCCTTTTCCAAGTCCTTTTCAATGGTAATTTGGACATGGCTCTGCGGCAGCAGCTCCGGGATCAAATCAGCCCACTCGATCAGACAGACTCCCTCCCCGTAGAAATACTCCTCATAGCCGATCTCCTCCATCTCCTGCGCATCGCCGATGCGATATACGTCGAAATGATAAAAGGGCAGCCGCCCCTCCTCATACACCTGCATAATGGTAAAGGTGGGACTATTCACCGGCCCAGTAATCCCTAGCCCCGCCGCAACACCCTGGGTAAACACGGTCTTTCCCGTCCCAAGGTCGCCGACCAGGGTGTAGACCCGGCCTGCCACAGCCTCACGTCCCAGCCGCTCTCCTATGGAAAAGGTCTCCTCCGGGCCGTGGCTCTCCCACACCCGGATGCGCTCTGTCTCTGTCATAATGATTCCATTCCTGCATTAACTACGTATTTTTACTTTCCTCGGCGGCATATGGGTGCTAATCATCTCCACCACCGCAGTCCGCTGGTCCCCCAGATCTCGGTTGGGAAAAATGGCAGCGCTGACCTTTGTGGTGTAGACAATCACACTTCTCCCTGTGGCCGTGGCCCTGTATAAGTCCGCCCACGCCTGCCGCTCCGTGGTCTCCCCCTGGGAGACGGCGATCCCTTCTTCGTCCAGCACATAGTGCAGCGGCTGCTGAAAGGAGGGATTGGTCAACGCTATCTGTTTGCTCCTCAGTCTCAGGTTCACCGGCAGATACAGCAGCAGAATCACACCAAAGACCAAAAATATCCACTGCCGGGGATCCATACCGAAGATCACCACCATCAATGCGCCAAAACAGCTGCCGATAAGGCCGACGGCGCTGCCGTAGGCGTGGGCCATCATGTAATTGTACAAGTCATCCGCATCTATTTTCACGTCAAATTCTATCATGGTATTTGGCCTTTCTCCCTACTACTGTTCCAGCTGAGAGGTACAATGGGGGCATCTGCTGGCCTCCAGGGCAATCTCACTCTTGCAAAAAGGACACTTTTTGGTAGTGGGAGCTGCCTTCGGTTCCTCTTTTTTCAGCTTGTTCAGCGCTTTCACAATCATAAACACCACAAACGCCATAATGAGGAAATTAATCAGTCCCGAGATAAAGCTCCCATAACTCAATGTGGCCGCGCCGGCCGCCTGGGCCGCTGCCAGCGTGGGATAGTGATTCCCGTCCAGCGAGATAAATAAGTTGGAAAAATCCAGCTTGCCGGTAAAAATGCTTATCACCGGCATAAAGATATCGTTGACCAGAGAGTTCACGATACTTGTGAATGCGCTGCCGATAATCATACCCACTGCCAGATCCATCATATTGCCCTTGACCGCAAACTCTTTGAATTCTTTCAAAAATTTTTTCATAGCTTTTGTATCCTTCCCATTTTTCTTCTGTCTGACTACCATAAATTATAAACAGGTGCCGCCCAAAATGCAAGTCTAAAAAAAAGACTTGCCAAACCGCAAGGGCGGCGCTATACTATGGTGCATAAGGTGAGTCTTCAGGGTTGGGTGCAATTCCCTACTGGCGGTGATGTATGGCAGCATATCAGTCCGCGACCCGCAGTGGCAACACTGCGGCTGAATCGGTGAGAATCCGGTACCAACAGTACAGTCTGGATGGAAGAAGAACATGGAAACGGGCGGCAGCCTGTGCAGATATCTGCAGGGTGTCGGCTGGCGTATCATGCGAATCGGCCCTGATCTTTGCGATTTTTCGCAAGGATCGGGGCTTTTTATGTGTAAGACTTTCCTTGCATCATACATAGTAATGGCTTGGCACACAAGCCCACAGGCCGCGTAGCGCGCCAGAAAGTGAGGAAAATTATGAACGGATTTTTTGAAAGTGTAGCGAAAAACACCCTGTTTGCGGCGGAGTTTCTCCTGATCATCGTGGCCATTTTTTTGGTGGCTCTCGCCCTGGAAAAACTGGCCGACAGAAAGAGCGGCATAAAGGAGCGTACCTTTTCCACCAGAAAAATGACTGTTACAGCCATGTTTTCAGCCATAGCCATGATCCTGCACCTGCTGGACTTTACTTTGCCCTTCGCCCCCTTCTTTTACAAGCTGGACTTCAGCGAACTGCCGGTGCTTATTGGGGCGTTTGCTTTCGGTCCTGTGACAGGCGTTGTCATTGAGGCTGTAAAAATCCTTCTGAAACTCCTTATCAAGGGCACCAGCACTGCTTTCGTGGGAGACCTCGCCAATTTCGTCATCGGCTGCAGTTTCATCCTTCCGGCCTCCACAATCTACTATTTTAAAAAGAGCAAAAAGAGCGCTGTCACAGGCTGTATCGTCGGCACACTGATCCTGACCCTGTTTGGAACCGCTTTTAACGCTGTCTATCTGCTGCCCGCTTTCTCCAAGCTCTACGGCATGCCTCTGGAGGATATTCTGGCTATGGGCGCAGAAGTCAACCCGCTGGTGACTGACGGCAGCATCATCAGTTTCGTGGCCTGCTGTGTGGCTCCCATGAACGTGATTAAGGGCGGAAGTGTATCGCTTATAACCATGCTGGTCTATAAACGCCTGAGTCCCATTATCAAGGCTGGTAGAACATGATAAATAGGACTCCGCATTGAATGCCCTAAGCACCTCTGGCGCGGTTATTTTTTGATCTTCATCGTGAGGGAAATCCTCTTTTTCTGCATATCCACATCCAGCACCTGCACATCCACTATGTCTCCCACGCTGACCGCCTCCAGAGGGTGCTTGATATACTTCTCCGTGATCTGGGAGATATGTACCAGACCGTCCTGATGTACGCCAATATCCACAAACACGCCGAAGTCGATGACATTGCGCACCGTGCCTTTCAGTATCATGCCCGGTTTCAAGTCCTTCATATCCAGCACATCACTGCGCAGAATAGGTCTGGGCATATCGTCTCTGGGGTCACGGGCCGGTTTCTCCAACTCCTTTAAAATATCGGTCAGGGTGATTTCGCCTATTCCAAGCTCCTGCGCCAGCTGGGCCTTATTCTTCACGCGCTTTTCCAGACTGCTGATGCGATCCTCTGCTGCGGCCTTAGCGGCGGGCGCATCCTGCACGCCTCCGACGCCAGTCTCCGCCTTCATGCCGCCCATGGCCGCCGCCAAAGCCCTGCCCATAGCCGTATCCGTATTTCTCACCTGTATGGTCTTGCCCTGCTTTCTCTGGGCCGGGCGCTGCGCAGATACAGCCGCCGGAGCCTTTTTGCCCGCCGCCTTCTCGGCGGCCGCCTTTTTCTGGGCCTCCTTCACATCCTCCATCGTCAGACCAAGCTTGTCCAGCAGCCGCAGCGCCGCCTCATAGGATTCGGGATGTACGCTGGTGGCGTCCAGCGGATTGTCACCATCCAGTATCCGCATGAAACCTGCGCACTGCTCATACGCCTTGGGACCCAGCTTGGGAACCTTCAAAAGCTGCTTTCTGTTGGTGAAACGCCCGTTTGCCTCCCGGTAGTCCACAATATTTCTGGCGATGGTCTTGTTTATGCCTGAGATATACTCCAACAGAGATACCGAGGCGGTGTTCAGATCCACGCCCACCTTGTTCACACTGTCCTCCACCACGCCGCCCAGGGCCTCGCTGAGCTTTTTCTGGTTCATGTCATGCTGGTATTGACCCACACCGATGGACTGGGGATCAATTTTCACCAGCTCTGCCAGCGGGTCCTGGAGTCTGCGGGCGATGGAGGCTGCGCTTCTCTGTCCCACGTCAAAGTTAGGGAATTCCTCCGTTGCAAGCTTGCTGGCGGAATATACAGAAGCACCGGCCTCGTTTACGATCACATACTGAACCGGGCGGTCCAGCTCCTTCAGCAGCTCCACAATCACCTGCTCGGACTCCCGGGAGGCCGTGCCGTTGCCCACGGAGATCAGATCCACATGGTATTTGGAGATCAAACGTTTCAACTCCGCCTTGGCCTCCGTCACTTTATTCTGGGGAGCGGTGGGATAGATCACCTTGGTATCCAGCACCTTGCCGGTAGCGTCCACCACCGCCAGCTTACAGCCCGTGCGGAAGGCCGGGTCCCAGCCCAGCACCACCTTGCCCGCAATGGGTGGCTGCAGCAGCAGCTGCTCCAGGTTCTTGCCGAACACGGATATGGCTCCGTCCTCGGCCTTCTCTGTCAAATCGCTGCGAATCTCCCGTTCAATAGCAGGTGCTATTAATCGCTCATAGGCATCCCGGCACACCGCCTGCAGCACCGGCGTTGTCACAGGGTTGTCCCCTTTTACCGTCTGCTTTTCCAGATACCGGAGAATGCGTTCCACCGGGGCCGTGAGTTTGACGGTCAGCACCTTTTCCGCCTCCCCCCGGTTTAAGGCCAGCACTCTGTGCCCGGCAATCTTTTTCACCGGCTCCTCAAAATGATAGTACATTTCATATACGGTCTGGGCCTTTTCGTCCTTGGCCTCACTGCTGATAATACCTTCCTCGGCGGTGGCCTGGCGGATATATGTGCGGTAGTCCGCCTCGTCGGATATCTGCTCCGCCAAAATGTCCATGGCTCCCTGCAGCGCCTCCTGGGCCGTGGTCACTCCCTTTTCCTCGGAAATGTATTTCGCCGCCTCTTCCTCCAGCGGCGTCTGTGTCTCCTGGGCCAGAATGATCTGGGCCAGAGGCTCCAGTCCTTTCTCTCTGGCCACGCTGGCCCTGGTCTTTCTCTTGGGGCGATAGGGCCGATACAGGTCCTCCACTGCCACCAGCGTCTGGGCCGCCAGAATTTTGGCCTTCAGCTCCTCCGTCAGCTGCCCCTGTTCCTCTATACTGCCAAGCACCTGCTGCTTTTTATCCTCGAGACTGCGCAGATACTGCAGGCGCTCATGAAGATCACGCAGCTGCTCGTCATTCAGAGAGCCTGTGGCCTCCTTCCGGTAGCGGGAGATAAAAGGGATGGTGTTGCCCTCGTCAATCAGCTTGACGGCAGCCTCCACCTGCCACTTTTCCACCTGCAGTTCTTCTTTGATTGTCTGTAAAATGTCCATATGTATGTCCTTGCCTTTCGCCCTTTCTTATTTTCTATTTTATAATAACAGATACTCCCCCTTTTTTTCAAGAAATAAATCGTTTGCCATATGCCTGAAATGATGGTAAAATGAGTAAAATGCTCCGCATTTAACTCTACTGAACGGAACATGCGCTAAAGCGCATGAGATTATGGCATAATAATTGCAATAAAAAAACAGGAGTACATTTATTATGGATTATCGTCAGACCCCTCCTGCCGCGCGCAGGAACCCTTTTACAGTCGCCTCGTTGATTTTGGGCATATGTTCCCTGGCAACCGTTTGCACGGCCATATTGCCGCTGCCTCTGGGGGCGCTGGGAATTCTCTTTGCCGTCCTGTCCTATCGAAAGGGACGCTCTATGGACACCATGACCTTGGCGGGCATTGCCACCTCCTGCGTGGGACTTGCCTTTTCCGTGCTGATCTATGGAATGGTGTTTGCCATGATGCCCTCCATGCTGCGCGATCCGGAGTATCGAGACATGTTGAATCGCTATTCTGAGAGTATGTACGGCGAGAGCTATGACGATCTGTTTGAGAGAGCCTACGGCGTTGATCTGGACGAACTGTTTCCCACCGAATGAGTGAGGCATTGTACAATTCGGTACCGGCGGAACTATAATACCGAAAGGAAAGAATACTATGAATGAAAGATATATGACCTCCTCCGAGTTGAAGACCCGGGCAAAGGATCTGCTGGACGGACGTTTCGGCTCCGCCATTCTGATTATGTTTCTGGGCGGTGTGTTCAATACGACCGTGACCATGACCTGCAACAGCTTTCTGACGATTTTCCAGATGGCTCTGGATATATCTCCTCTGGCAATTGCTATGATTTCGCTGGTTGTCAGCACAGTGATCTATCTGTTCAATAATATTTTTTCAGCAGGCTATGCTCTGTTCTTTTTGAATACGGCCTGCAGACGCAGTTGCGACATAGGCTGCCTGTTCTATGGTTTCAGATGGCAGTTTCGGAAATGCCTGACTCTGTCCGGCTTTTTCGCCCTTTTCACCTTTGTCATTACGCTGCCCCTGCAGTTCTGTAGGGGCATGTACCAGCAGACCCAGAATGTGTACTGGATGATGGCGTACCTGCTGTTTGCCTCCGTGTCCATGGTGGCCGGCACTGTGTTCTCTTTGGTTTTTTCCCAGTGCTACTTTCTGCTGCTGGATTTCCCGGATTACACGGCAGGGCAGCTGCTTAAGAGCAGCATGCAGATCATGAAAGGCCACATGGGACGCCTGTTCTATATACAGGTAAGCTTTATTCCCCTGATTATACTGGCCCTGCTGACCTGCGGCATCGGCATGCTGTGGCTGAATCCCTATATGCAGATGACCTACACCTGTTTCTTCCTGGATTTGATGAATCCCCAGAAGACGCCCGCTCAGGAATAGAGAGAACATACCAGATAAACCAGAAAGGCCACCCGGCGTATGCCGGATGGCCTTCTGTCTTGTGAGAGTGAAAAGTATTTCCTAAGAGTGGCAGCTGCCGCCGCAGTGGCTGCAGTCTCCGCCACATTGAATGGATTTTCCATTTTTTCGGTCCCGCACCATGCCTCTGACGATCAGTGCCACGACGCCGCAGAGCACGGCCAGTACAATGAATGTTCCCATCTTGCCCCTCCTTCAGAGTCTCGCTTTTTTTATGCCGCCTTTTTCATTGACTTCAATTCCAGCGTCCTGCTCTCCTTGTAGGGCCTAAACAGCAGGTAGATAAAACCGGCCAGCAGCAGGAACGCTACTATTGTACCAATTCCAAAGACTCCTGTAAAGAGCATTCCGATCTGATAGAGACACAGGGACACCACATAGGCCAGCCCGCACTGGTATCCGATGGCAAACCAGAACCATTTCGCGTTGTTCATCTCCCGCTTGATGGCGCCCATGGCCGCAAAGCAGGGAGCGCACAGCAAGTTGAACACCAGGAAGGAGTAAGCCGCCAGCCGGGACATTCCCTCGAAATCCAGTACGCCGAACACACCCACCACCTCTTCCTTGGCCACCAAGCCCATGATAGTGGCGATGGTGGCGCGGATGTTGTCAAATCCGAGCGGAGCGAAAATCCAGCTGATGGCACCGCCCACGATCCCCAGCACACTGGTCTCCAGTTCCATCTCACCGTCGAACAGGAAATGTCCGTCCACTACGCCGAAACAGGAGCCTGCCCAGATAATGATGGATGACAGGAGGATGATGGTGCCTGCCTTTTTGATAAAGGACCAGCCACGCTCCCACATGCTGCGTAGCACATTGCCCACAGTGGGCCAGTGGTAGGCGGGCAGCTCCATAACAAAGGGCGCCGGATCTCCCGCAAACATTCTGGTCTTCTTAAGGATAATGCCGGAACAGATCACGGCAGCCACACCGATAAAATATGCGCTGGGCGCCACCCACCAGGCATTGCCAAACAGCGCTGCGGCGATCAGAGCGATGATGGGCATTTTAGCGCCGCAGGGAATAAAGGTGGTGGTCATAATCGTCATCTTACGGTCCCTGTCGCTCTCGATGGTGCGGGACGCCATGATACCGGGCACGCCGCAGCCGGAGCCGATCAGCATGGGGATAAAGGACTTGCCGGACAAACCGAACTTGCGGAAGATCCTATCCATGATAAATGCCACACGAGCCATGTAGCCGCAGGCTTCCAAAAATGCCAGGAAGATAAACAGCACCAGCATCTGAGGTACAAAGCCCAGCACGGCGCCCACGCCGCCCACAATACCATCCACAATCAGGCTCTCCAGCCACTCAGCACAGTTTATTGCCTCCAGGCCGTTCGCCACCAGCACGGGAATACCAGGCACCCACACGCCATACTCCGCCGGGTCGGGAGTCTCCTCCATGGCCGCATCCACTGTGTCGGAGATGTCGAATCCCGCCTCTGCCAGGGATTCGCCGTAAAAGCCGTAGGCCTCGTCAAAAGCATCGAAATCTTCTTCCTCGATGGCAGCCTGAATATCCTCTGCTCCGACCACTCCGGCATCTGTCGCCGCATTTACGGCAGCGATAACCTCTTCAGTCCAGATATTTTCATTGGCATAAGCCACTGTCTCATCATCGTAGTCCCCGCTGATGCCCAGTAGATGAAAGCCGTCTCCGAACAGACCGTCATTGGTCCAGTCTGTCACCCAGCCGCCCACCGTGGACACGGAGATATAGTACACCAGAATCATTACCACCGCAAAGATCGGCAGCGCCGCCCATCTGTTGGTCACAACTCTATCGATCTTGTCGGAAATACTCATGCCGCCTTTTTGCTTTTTGGTACAGCAGTCTCCGATAATGGAGGCTATATATTCGTAGCGGGCATTGGTGATNATGCTCTCTGTGTCNTCNTCATACTCTTTTTCCAGNGCNGCNATCTCCGAATCCACATCCGGNNCCTTTTTCAGCTGNGTACNAATCTTGTCGTCCCGCTCCAACAGCTTNATGCNGAAAAAGCGTTTCTGTTCTTCCGGCACGTCGGCGCCCAGTTTGCCGGACACGGTCTCTATGGCATTCTCAATGCCTGCNTCAAACTTATGTACCGGTGCTGCCGCCTTCTTTTCCGTGGCCGCCGCCACAGCCATTTTCACTGCCTCTCCAATGCCGGTTCCCTTCAGAGCAGAGATCGCCACCACCGGACAGCCCANCTTTTCGGAGAGCTTTTTCACATTGATCCTGCTGCCGTCCTTCTCCAGCACATCCAGCATATTCACCGCCATGACCACGGGAATGCCCAGCTCCAGCAGCTGCGTGGACAGGTACAGGTTCCTCTCGATATTGGTACCGTCCACAATATTCAGTATGGCGTCCGGTCTCTCTCCGATCAGGTAGTTGCGGGCCACCACTTCCTCCAGGGTGTAGGGGGACAGGGAATAGATACCCGGCAGATCCATAATAATGGTCTCCTGTGCTGCGTAGGAATTCTTAAGCCGCCCTTCCTTTTTCTCCACCGTCACGCCGGGCCAGTTTCCAACAAATTGGTTGGAGCCGGTCAGCGCATTAAATAATGTTGTCTTGCCGCAGTTGGGATTTCCTGCGAGCGCTATCTTTACTGACATAATTTTCCTCCTCTCAAGTATTAGCTTACTTTTATTAGTCACAACTAATTCATGGTCAAAAAAATTTACTCTACCTCTATCATCTCAGCGTCCGCCTTCCGCAGGGAAAGCTCATAGCCTCTTACCGTAACCTCCACCGGATCACCCAAGGGAGCGACTTTCCTCACATACACCTCCACGCCCTTGGTTATCCCCATGTCCATGATTCTGCGTTTCACCGGACCGTCCCCGGTCAGCTTTTTCACCGTGACCGTCTGGCCCACGGGAATCTCTCTCAATGTCCTCATATTCTCTCTCCTTCTTTCTCCTCTTTTTCCTTACAGCGGCGGCCCTTACACCAATATCTTGCAGGCCATNTCTCTCCCTATGGCCACGCGGGCGTCCTTCACATTGACGATCATATTGCCGCCTATTGTGGAGATCACCGTCACCAGTCCTCCGGTCACAAAGCCCAGTCCCTCCAAAAATCTGCGGGTCTCCTCCCGGCCGCCAACCTTTTTGATTACATTCGCTTCGCCTTCCTTAGCCATTGTCAGGGGCATAACATCAACCTCGCTTTCTCCATGGTATCCACTTTCTCTTTTCAACAGTTAGTATATGCTAACTTCTAATAGATGTCAATAACATTTTTTAGATTTTTATNACAATATTTTTATTCTGTTTATTTTTGATTGACNACATGTAGTTGAATCGATATAATAAACTACATACGATCAATCAATGGAGGAACTTATGAAAAATCCGATATCCATTTCAGAGTCCGAGTGGGTTGTTATGAAAGTGTTATGGGAGGATTCCCCCAGAACCCTGCCGGAGATTTTAAACCGTCTGAAACACACCGCCTGGAGTACCACAACCATCCAGACCTATCTCGCCCGCCTGGTCAAAAAGGGAGCGCTGGTGACGGAGCGGCAGGGCAAGGGCTATCTTTACTCTCCCGCCCTGTNCGAGGCCGACTGTCAGCTCATTGAGAGCAAAAATTTTCTAAGCCGCATATATGAGGGTTCCCTGTCCCGGATGGTAAAGGGCTTTGTGAAGAGCGGCAGTCTCTCCCCGGAAGAACTGGAGGCTCTGCGGGAGATCATCAGACAACAGGAGGAAAACGATGCAGACGATCTGTGANCTTTTCAATATCCTATTATTTACCACGATGATCGGGAGTCTGCTTGCCCTGTCGGCCCTCCTGGCAGGCAGAGTACTCGGCATGCCCCTGCCCCTGTGGTTCGGCGTATGCTGCGCGGCGGCCTTTGTCCTCCCACTGCATGTGCCGCAGGTCTGGCTGATCCCTCAAGAGGAGCATGGCTGGGTGGATTTCTATTATGTCCTATGCGCTGTNTGGGCGACGGGAATAGCCATACTGGCGCTGCTGCGGCTTGTGCGCTGCGCCCTCGGTCTGCATGCGCTCCGGTCTTATGACGCATGCCGGGAGGAGAGCATTCTCTCCTGCTGCCATGACTGCGCCCGCCTTGTGGGACTTCGGAAAATGCCCATCCTGCTCTGGGGAGGTTTGCGTGATCCGGCCTGCGTGTATGGTTTGGCGCGCCCCGCTGTCCTTCTGCGAAAGGACGTGGCAGAGCAGCTCTCAGAAAAGGAGCTTATGGCGGTGCTATGCCATGAACTGGCGCATGTTAGGCGGAGACATATGCTGCTTGACTGTGTTTTTGACTGGATCTGTATCGTCAACTGGTTCAATCCTTTTGTCTGGCTCATAAAGAGGGAGTTTACAGCCTGCCTTGAGACAGACTGCGACCGTTTTGCCCTCAGTGCCCTCAGAGGTCACATCGACAGACAGGACTACGCACAGACCCTNCTGCGTCTCTACTCTCTGACGCAGATCCGCCGGACGGCCTTAGGTATGGGAGCGCTGGACTTTCTGCTGGCCCGGCNGCGGATNCAGTTNATTNTAAAAAGNCAAAAAGNCTGGGTAGAGCCGGTGAGGTTNGCATTGTGCGGCNTCATGCTGGCAATGNCCGTCCTGTTCTCCCTGTGGGCCAGCAGANCCCATTTCTATCCCTATCCGGCTCTCCAGGGNCANNNGGAATTCNGNGNCGAGAGCATANCGTAATTTTTTTTGTTTNAATNAACTACATTTGTAGTTTNATNGGAGGTANACATATGGATACAGAAAACTATGCAATAGAAGTNNANCATCTCACCAANCAGTACCNGGGCGGCGNNACTGCNCTGGAGGATATCAGCTTTCGGGTACGCNGCGGNGTATACGGNCTGCTGGGCCANAACGGNGCNGGNAAGACNACGCTNATGAANGCNCTGGTCACNATTCTTCGGCCCTCCGCCGGNACCGTCCGCATCTGTGGTTNTGACACGNTAAAACAGGGNGACCAGGTCNGNTCCCGGATCGGCTACCTGCCCCAGGAGCTGGCCATGTATCCCTCGCTGTCCGTGTTCGACTTTGTCAGCTATATGGCGCAGCTGAAGGGGCTTCGAGAAAATGCTCCCAGGAAAAATGCTGTCAATGCGGCGCTGGAAATGGTGGAAATGCAGGAATTTTCCAAAAGAAAAATCGGACAGCTCTCCGGCGGCATGAAAAGGCGGGTTGGCATCGCCCAGGCGCTGGTCGGAGACCCGGAAATATTGATTGTGGACGAACCCACTGCGGGGCTGGACCCGGAGGAGAGAGTGCGTTTCCGGGGAATATTATCCCGCTATGCCAAAGATGGGAAGACGGTCCTACTGTCTACTCACATTGTGGAAGATATATACCAGATCTGCGGGGAACTGGCCGTACTGCGAAACGGACGCCTGTTTTATGCGGGCTCGTCAGCCGGACTCATGGAACGTGTGACAGGAAAAGTCAAGCTGTTACATCTGGATAGGGAAGATGCGCTTATTGCACTGCAAAAGCAAGTGGTTGTCCTGTCTACTGCCTATGAAAGCCACGGATTGACTGCNAGAGTCATTGATGAAAACCAGATTATTCCGCAGGCCCCAGTGCCTGCCACATTGGAGGACGCCTACATCTATTGCATGGGAGGGAAAGATGCGTAAAATATCTGCTATTGCACATTACGAATACAAAATGTTAATGACAAGATGGGCCACCTGGGGAGTGTTTGTGGCAGCTGTCTTTCTAAGCCTGCTGGAAAAATATCCCTCCNNCCACAACCTTGCCCGTCTGGAATTTCTGGACCAGCCCGCCTATTTTCTCTATCGGACAATCAGCATTGACACCCTTATTTTGGTGTTTGGTCTTCTGTTTTTGCTGTCGGGACGTTTCCANGCGGATCGCANGTGTGGCCTGCACCATCTGATTATGACTTTCCCCGTACAGAAAAGGCACTATCTGTCAGGAAAGCTGTTGGGAGCATGGCTTTACACCCTGACCATGCTCTGCCTTTTTCTAAGCGTAAACCTTCTCGTCTATTCTCTTGCCGCGCCGTTTGAAGTGGATGCATTAGACAGCACCGTTTCCNTTGGCAAGGCACTGTTGGTATCTGTCCTGCCCGTGAGCTTTTTTATCGGTATCTGCTCCATANCTCTGGCGGATCTGATGGATATACGGCTTTTCTATCTGCTCGCCGCCATATATTTTCTGATAAATGCCAACACCATCGACAGCGCCCGGCCCATGCCCTTTTACCTGATCACCTCAGGGGATCTGGTGAAANTGATCTGGGTACACCCAAAATGGACCNNCATCTATCCCACAAGTGTCCTGGCCAACTGCCTGTTTCTGATAGGANGCGGNNTGGCCTGCACAGGACTGCTTGGAATCGGACACAGACCATGGAGGACAGAATGATGAGACGGATATGTAGCGAAATCCTGATGGAAACAAANATCATAGGGGGCAATCTGCCCTGCATCTGCGTGGCAATCNTTGCGGCATTCGTCTTTTTTGCACTGATCAGCGGTGATCTGATCAACTTAAGCTNTGCGGGTTTCGAGGTCATATTCCCNNTTTTTACNGCCATTGCCNTNGGAGAATGGGGCAAAANAAGGNCTGATGCCAACTATGANGTGATCGCNGCCCAGGGNAAATCNCTGTTTCGCTGGGTTCTGATGCGCTATCTGACAGTCTGGNNCATTTGCAGNCTCTCCGCNCTGGGCGGGATGGCGGCAGTCTTTTTCATACGGAGNGAGATGACNNTGGGAGAANTGNTCTGNATTTATTTCCCCACNGCNTTTCTGCTCTCCTCNCTGGCTGTATTGACCGGTCTGGTCNATGTCCGGGAGCATACGGCNACCCTGGTCTGNGGCCTGGTCTGGCTGGTNTCNCTGATGCTCCGCAGTCTGNTGCNNTTTCCNNGATTGGCCTATTTNTACNNGTTCATNCGCTTTGTNGGAGGTNGNCNATGNCATATGGCTGNNCAACAAAGGGGTTCTGTGCCTCATANGTCTGGGNCTGTGGGNNNTNATTTATTGGACTTGNCGCTGCTCCAANGCCAAACCAATCAGTCNNTCTGCNTGATCGGCCATGAATAAGGGAATATTCAGNACATCGTCATCCAGNTTCAAATTGNTTAANGAGAACCGGATACGGAGCTTGACTTGATCCGGAAACAGCGCCTTAAATTTCNTGAGGCTCTTGCTGGTNGTATTGGCCTCNGCCTTGACCTCTACNGGAAAAATATCATTCTCCCNCTGAATAAGGAAGTCCACTTCATAGGGCGGATTATTCTGGCTCCAGTACCGGGGAACCACTTCAAACTGCGTAATTAAGGTTTGAAGTACAAAGTTCTCCGTCAGTGCGCCTTTAAACTCGGTGAACAGGCGGTTGCCTTCACCAAANGCNGTAGGAGCCAACTGNGCCAGNCGNCGGAGCAGACCCACATCCACCAAATAAATCTTAAATGCNGACAGATCATCGTAGGCAGCCACCGGCAGGCCCGGAGCAGTGCTNTGGTAGATCTTATGCACCAGCCTGGCATCNACCAGCCACTGCAGAGCATCCTCGTATTCGCGGGCCCTTGCGCCTTCTTTGACAACCTTGTAGATAAACTTTTTATTCTCCCGTGCCAGTTGAGACGGTATGGACTTCCANATCATAGAGATNTTCGGGAACTCGCTGATATTNGGNTGCTTGGCNAAATCCCGCTCATATGCACCNANNATCCCAGCCAGGGNTTCCTGCATAGCGGAAACATCCCGTGCATTNGTCCACATCAANACTGGTTCCGGCATGCCTCCGGTGACATAGTACATTTTTAGTTTCTCATAAAGAGGATTGAAGAACGCNTCGGGAATCGGTTCAATGGTATCCACACTTTCCAGATACTTGGCAAGGTTTTCATCGCCGTTGGCAAGCAGAAATTCCGTGAAGGTCATTGGATCAANCTGCATAAAGTTGACCTTGCCCACCGGGAAAGAAGATGGTTNCGCCAGGGCAATTCCCAGCAGAGAACCNGCGCAGGCAATGTGATACTGCGGGGCGTTCTCACAAAAATACTTCATGGAGTTGATAACCTTGGGGCAATCCTGCACCTCGTCAAAAATNATGAGGGTCTTTTCCGGCATGATCTTCTGACCGCTGGCCAACATCAGATTTTGCAGGATACGNTCCACATCCTTGGTGGTCTCAAAAAACTGCTTATACTCTTCGTTCTCATCAAAGTTAAAATAGGCTGTATTCTCATAGTAGCGTCTGCCGAACTCCCTGAGAATCCACGTCTTGCCCACCTGACGCACGCCCTTTAGGATTAAAGGCTTGCGATAGGGGGAATTCTTCCAATCCAGCAGTTTCGATAAAATTAATCGTTCCATAGAAACGCTCCTTCACACTTTAATTTAGATTTTTGTGTATTCTAATCACATTTTTATTATATACTGCGTTCATACAAATTACAACCTTTATCACAGAATTATTCCTGTTTTGGAGGAAAGTAATCACACTTTTATGCCTAATCCCCTCCTTTTCCTGCCAGTTATCCGCTATAATATGAGTATCTGAAAGGGGATTTCTGTTATGGGTACAAATACGATAGGACAATTTATTGCAAAAGGGTTATATCCAGAAAGAACTGGTCGAAAAGATTCAAGTGTGAGATATAAAGAACAGGCAACGGAAACTGATTGCGACCAGCTCCGCTGCCTGTTTTTTTACATAAACAAATTACTGCTCCTGGGGCGTTCTTCCCTGAACGCTCATCCATTTCAGATAGCCGTTGATGAAGGGGTCCAGCGCCCCGTCCAGCACGGCGTCCGCATTGCCGCTCTCCACCTCCGTGCGCAGGTCCTTGACCAGCTTGTAGGGCTGCAGGACATAAGAGCGAATCTGATTGCCCCAGGCAATGTCCTTGACCTCGCCTCGGATATCCGACAGCTTTTCCACATTGGCCTCCTGCTTGAGCAGGTACAGCTTAGCCTTCAGCATCTGCATGGCCTTGTCCTTATTCTGAAACTGGCTGCGCTCATTCTGACACTGCACCACCGTCCCTGTGGGAATGTGGGTGATGCGGATGGCTGAGGAGGTCTTGTTGATATGCTGTCCGCCCGCGCCGCTGCTTCGGTAGGTGTCGATGCGCAGATCCTTCTCATCGATCTCCACATCCAGATCCTCCTCGATATCCGGCATCACATCCAGGGATACAAAGGAGGTCTGACGCTTGCCCTGAGCGTTAAAGGGAGAGATCCGCACCAGGCGGTGTACCCCTTTCTCCGACTTCAGATAGCCGTAGGCATTGACGCCGTTGACCTGGAAAGTCACCGACTTGATTCCTGCCTCGTCCCCGTCCAGATAATCCAGCACTTCCAGGGAAAATCCCTTGCGCTCCGCCCAGCGGGTGTACATGCGGTACAACATGCTGCACCAGTCGCAGCTCTCCGTGCCGCCCGCTCCGGCGTTCAATTTCAGAATCGCATTGTTCTTGTCATACTCTCCCGACAGCAGTATGCCGATTCGCAGTCCGTCCAGCTCCTCGGTAAACTCGTCCAGTTCGCTGCGTATCTCCGGGATCAGAGAAGCGTCCTCCTCCTCGTATCCCATCTCGATCAGTGTCAGGATATCGTCATACTGGGTCTCCAGCTTGCGAAAGCCCTCCACTGTGTCCTTCATGTTTTTCAGTTCTTTCATCCGTTTGTTGGAGCGTTCCGGGTCGTCCCAAAATCCGGGAGCCTCCATCTCCATCTCTAACTCCTCGATTCGCTTGGCCTTGTTAGCCAGGTCAAAGTGAATCCCTCACTTCCGCTAATGGAGTTTCGTAAGTCAAAAGTTCTGACTTCATAGAATCTAATTCTACCACTTTGCGTCACCGCCTTTCATATTATAAGTTCCGTAAGTACATCTGACAGTACTTTGATCGGCAGAGTCATTTCCAGCCATTTCATCGTCCGGAAATTCTCTGGGCACAGTCAGATATACTTACGGATTTATTACCTGTCTTAATGAACCATAAAGAATGCTGTATTTGGACTTGCAACGCAAGTCCAGCATTCTTTAAGTGTAAGATTAGAACTTCTTTGCGAAACAGCCTTTGCTGTAAGCTGGACTTGCCCAGCAAGTCCTAGAAGTTCTTCTTACACTACTTTCCTGCTCTGCCGCAGCACTGCTTATACTTCTTGCCGCTGCCGCAGGGACAGGGATCGTTGGGATAAATCTTGGCCGCCGAACGCTTTGTCGGCGCCTTAGCCAGAGACTCGTCCTTGTTGGTGCCGGTCACCTGGGCCACCTGCTCCCGCTCCACCTTCTGCTCGATCTTGACATGGAACAGCAGACGCACCGTTTCCTCCTTGATGTTCTGAGTCATCTCATCAAACATCTCGTAGCCGTTCATCTTGTACTCCACCAGGGGATCTCTCTGGCCGTAAGCCTGCAAGCCGATACCCTGGCGCAGCTGATCCATATCGTCGATATGGTCCATCCACTTCCGGTCAATGACCTTCAGCAGAATCACCCGCTCGATCTCGCGGACCGCCTCCGCATCCGGGAACTCCGCCTCCTTGGACTCGTAGAGTTTCACCGCCTCCTCCTTGAGCTGCTGTTTTAAGCCGTTCTTCTTAGGCTTGCTGACCCGCTCTCTGGTCACCGGCTCAATGGGTACTGTGGGCAGCAACAGGGTATTCAGCTCGTTGTAGTCCCACTCCTCCGCGTCTCCCTCGTCCCCAATGCTGATATCCACGGCGTTCTCGGTAATGTCGGTAATCATCTTGAAAATAACATCCCGCATGCTCTCGCCGTTCAGCACTCGGCTCCTCTCATCGTAAATGATCTCTCTCTGCTCGCTCATGACACGGTCATACTCCAGCAGATTCTTTCTGATGCCAAAGTTGTTGTTCTCAATCTTTTTCTGGGCGGACTCAATGGCATTGGTCAGCGCCTTGTGCTCAATCTCCTGTCCCTCGGGGATACCCAGAGCGTTGAACATGCTGATCAGACGTTCAGAGCCGAACAGCCGCATCAGTTCATCCTCCAGAGAGATATAGAACTTGGACTCGCCCGGATCTCCCTGACGGCCGGAACGGCCGCGCAGCTGATTGTCGATACGGCGGGACTCGTGGCGCTCCGTGCCGATGATCTTAAGTCCGCCTGCAGCCCTGGCCTCCTCGTCCAGCTTGATATCCGTACCACGGCCCGCCATGTTGGTGGCGATGGTCACAGCCCCATGGATACCAGCGTCCGCCACGATCTCAGCCTCCAACTCGTGGAATTTGGCGTTCAGCACCTTGTGGGGAATGCCCCTCTTGTTCAGCAGCTTGCTCAGTTCCTCACTGGCGTCGATGGTGATAGTACCCACCAGCACAGGCTGACCCTTGGCATGCGCCTCCTCCACAGCCTCCACGATGGCTTTCAATTTCTCTGCCCGGGTCTTGTACACCGCATCCTGCAGGTCCTTTCGGGCGATGGGCTTGTGGGTGGGCACCTCCACCACGTCCATACCGTAGATATCGCGGAACTCATTTTCCTCAGTCAGCGCCGTGCCGGTGCCGCCGCATTTTTTGTCAAACAGGTTAAAGAAATTCTGGAAGGTAATGGAGGCCAGCGTCTTGCTCTCTCTCTTGACCTTCACCCGCTCCTTGGCCTCAATGGCCTGGTGCAGACCGTCGGAATAGCGCCGTCCCGGCATGATACGGCCGGTGAACTCGTCCACAATCAGCACCTGGTCGTCCTTGACCACATAGTCCTGGTCGCGGAACATCAGGTTGTGCGCCCGCAGCGCCAGAATGATATTGTGCTGAATCTCCAGGTTCTCCGGGTCCGCATAGTTGTCAATGTGGAAAAATTTCTCCACCTTCTCCACGCCAGCGGCAGTCAGGTTGATGACCTTATCCTTCTCGTTGACGATAAAGTCTCCCGTCTCCTCCTGGACAATTCCCATCAGAGCGTCCATCTTGGACAGCTGCTGCATATCGTCTCCACGCTTCATCTGCCGGGCCAGCATATCGCACATCTCATACAGGGCCGTGGACTTGCCGCTCTGTCCGGAGATAATTAACGGCGTCCGGGCCTCGTCGATCAGCACCGAGTCCACCTCGTCGATAATAGCGAAATGGAGGTTGCGCAGCACCAGCTGCTCCTTGTAGATCACCATATTGTCACGCAGATAATCAAATCCCAGCTCGTTGTTGGTCACATAGGTGATATCACAGTTGTACGCTTTCTGCCGCTCCTCCGGGGTCATGCTGTTCAGCACCACGCCCACGGTCAGTCCCAGAAATTCGTGCACCTGGCCCATCCACTCCGCGTCACGCTTGGCCAGATAGTCGTTGACCGTAACCACATGCACGCCCTTGCCCTCCAGGGCATTAAGATAGGCAGGCAGCAAAAAAGTCTGTGTTTTTCCCTCACCGGTCTTCATCTCAGCGATACGGCCCTGGTGCATAATTACACCGCCGATCAGCTGTACCCTATAGTGCTCCGTCTTAAGCACTCTCCTCGCAGCCTCCCGAACCAGTGCGTAAGCTTCCGGCAGAACGTCGTCCAGGGTTTCCCCGCTCTCCAGACGTGCCTTAAACTCCTCCGTCTTCGCCTTCATCTGCTCGTCCGTCAGCTCCATCATCTGGGGGCGCAGTGCCTCAATGGAGTCCACAATGGGAAGAATACGTTTCAGTTCCCTCTGGCTATGCGTCCCAAATATTTTGTCTATTAATTTCATCCTTATACCCCCTGTGCGCTTTAGCGCACATTCCAATCAATATTTGAAAATTTATTTTCAAACTTGACTCTTTCCTGCATATCGCAAGCCTCTGCGATATTGCTCCAAAATACCCGTCTTGTCCCACTGGGACAAAACTCGAATAGAATCATTGTAGCAGATTTGTGCCCAGGATTCAACCACAGAAAAATACTTATCCCTAAACATTTTGTAAACTTTATGTTAAATTTGACATTGTTTGCCTTTTTCGATATAATTAAAGTCATTCTAAATGCGGGTTTGCGTATCGAGCCCCTGTTGTGAGGAGTTTATCTATTTAAGCGATATCACAGACATGATCTGCGATATGCATGGAGAACATTATGTGTGAGATTATTCATGTCTATGTGGGCGGGGAGCATCCTGCCCCTTGTTTTACCACCATCGGGGAGGCCATCGCCTATATCAGCAGGGATTATACCCCTCTGCCCCCCGCCTATCCCGCCCCTGAAGAGGCAGTTTCCCCCGTCACTATCCATATTGCCTCCGGCGTCTACCGGGAAAAGCTGGTGCTTGAGCGCCCCTATGTGACATTGGAGGGCTGCGGCGCCGAAGATACGGTGCTTGTATATGGAGACTATGCCCAACAGATTCTGGAGGACGGCAGCAAGCGAGGTACTTTCCGCACGGCCACTCTGCGCATTCATACCCATGACGTGACGCTGCGTCATATGACCGTCCAAAACGATGCGGGCTGCGGCCGCCTAGTGGGGCAGGCCATCGCCCTATATGCGGACGGAGACCGGCTCCATCTGGATCACTGCCGTCTGCTGGGCAGCCAAGACACGCTGTTTACGGCGCCGCTGCCTTTAAAGGAGGCCCAGCCCGGCGGTTTTATCGGCCCCGGCCAACATCTGCCCCGCACCCTAGGCAGGCAGTATTACGAGCACTGCTATATACAGGGGGACGTGGATTTTATTTTCGGAGGCGGAATCTGCTATTTTGAGGAATGTGAGATTTTTGCAGCCAAACCGCAGCAGCTGCCGCCGGAGAGTCCTGACGGCCAGCGGATCTATGGATATCTCACCGCCGCATCCACCTTTCAGGAGCGGCCTTACGGCTATGTGTTCCATCGTTGCAGATTGTCGGGCGACTGTCCCAAAGCCTCCGTCTATCTGGGACGTCCTTGGCGGGAGTACGCCCGCACGGTCTATCTGGAATGCTATATGGACGAGCATATACACCCCGCCGGATGGACTGACTGGGGCAAGGAACACGGGCATTTCTACTATGGCGAATATGCCTGCTACGGCCCCGGCAGCGATACCGGACAGAGAGTCGAATACTCCTGTCAGCTGACGGCGCGGGAGGCGAAAGAATACAGCGCGGAGCAGGTGCTGGAAGGGTGGAGGCCCTAGTGCCGCTGCATTAAGGCTCTCGCCTCCTTGTAAATCCTCCATTATCGGTCTACAAGCTGAGGACTTGCCAGGATACAGAGGACGAGGAAGTGTTGCGCCTGTCTGATGCTTTTCAGAACAAGGATATTCCTGCGGATCTGGAACTTACCGTTCATCTGCGGAATATCAATCTGGGGCACAACAGCGCACTGATGGAACAGTGTCATAAACTGTGGGAATATGCGACTCTGGTGGACAGGATAAAGACGAACCTGGCCCATGGAATGGCAAGGGAACCCGCAGTGGAGGAGTCCGTTTCCTACTGCCTGGAACAGGGAATTCTCACGGATTTTCTCAAAACAAACAGATCGGGGGTATTGAGTATGCTGCGATTGCTGACTGAGTACAACGAAAAGGAACATATGAGACGGCTCAAGAGAGACTCCAGAATAGAGGGAGCGCTCTGGCAGAGCAGACAGAATATTTTTGATTTGCTGGAGGATCTCGGACCGGTTCCTGAAGATATCCAGAATCAGATCAATACGATGGAAGATATGGATATTATACGTGGATGGCATAAAGCCGCCGCCAGAGCCGTCAATATGGATGATTTTCGGGAAGAAATGAACAGGATTGCTACAGCCGGAGCCAAAGCATAAAACAGGGCAGAACCCGTTTCATGGTTCTGCCCGTATCCGCTCACAGATTTTGATACAATTCCAGGATATGCGCCTTGGCCTGCTGGTTATTCTCCGGCTTGGTGTCCTCCAGCGTCACATGAATGTAGGGCTTGCGCTCCTTGATAAATTTCAGCACCGCCTCATATTTCATCATGCCCAGCCCGCAGCCCATGGGCTTCAACTCATCTCCCTCCGGCATGTAATCCTTTAAGTGCACCATAGCCACATCTGGCCCCAGCACATCGATGGCCTCCTCCACAATAGCCTCCTGCTCCCGATAATTGCTGATGTCCAACAGGTTTACCGGGTCCAGAATAATCTGTAGATTGGGAGAGGCGATCTCGTCAAGCACTCTCCTGGCCCGCCCGGGATTGCATACGATATGTTTCCACACCGGCTCAATGGCCACCACTACTCCCATCTGCTCCGCATACTTTACGATGGGACGCAGATTGGTGATAAAGGTCTGCAGCGCCTGCTCCCCGTGACACTCCGGCACATGGGTATAGGTCTCGTTAGGCGCGCCCGTCTCTGTACCCACCACGCCGCAGCCCAGCCAGGAGGCAAAGCGGATGTGAGCCATATACCGATTCGTGATCTTTTTCAGCTGCTCCGGGTTGGGATTTGCCAGATTCAGGTAACAGCCCAGCACCGCAATATCCACCTGGTTGCGTGCGAACACATTTTTGATATACATGGCAAGCCCCGGGGTCAACGCCTCATCGGTGGTGGGAAATTCTTTGATTACCTTGGAAAGGGCCAGATGCCCGCAGGCAAAGCCCAGATTATGTACATCCGCAATCCTCTCTTCAAAAGGCAACTCCTTTGTATCATGTAGACGAATTCCTAATTGCATTATCAATACCTCCTCGTATCTCTCCTACTGCCGCACCACCATATCGTCCACGCCCTCTAACTCCAGCGCCTCGCCGTCCTGTCCGCTGACGGACACATGCTCCATCACCAGACGCTTGACATTGCGCACGAACATACCCCGTCTGCTGCTCTTCTCCACGCCCTCGGACATGGCGGGCACATCGCATTTGGGATTCTCCGCATAGCTGACGGAGATATTTTTCAGCGCGATCTCCTCGATCTTCTGCTCCGGCAGGCCGTCAAAATAGGCCGCCGCCACATGGCAGTTGGTACAATCCATATTTTCAAAAGTCAACCTTCCGATAATGGGAGTCCTCTCGTCCACCGGATAGGGTTCCCTGGACTGCACATATCTGGTCTTGCCGTCCGGGTCACAGAAATAGAATGCGTTTATCACCAGCGGCGTCATCACATGATCCAGTGTCAGGTTGCGGAATGTGATATTGTTCAGCACCGCATCCCGTCCCCTGCCTCGCCTAGTCTTGATCCGCAGTCCTCGGTCCGTATGCCGGAAAATGCAGTCCTCCACAGTCAGGTTCACCACTCCTCCCGCCATCTCACTGCCCAGTGTCACCGCCCCGTGGCCGTTTTCCATCAGGCACTGGCGGATACGGATATTCTCCGAGGGCGTCTTGTGTTTTCTACCCATATAGATTTTACCGGATTTGACAGCGATACAATCGTCTCCCAAGGAAAAACGCACTCCCAGAATCTCCACATCCCTGCAGGATTCGGGATCCAGGCCGTCCGTGTTGGGCGAGTCCGCCGGATTTTCCACTGTCAAATTCACAAAACGCAGCTGATTGCTGAAGTAGGGGTGCAGCGTCCAAGAGGGAGAATTACAGAATTTTACGCCCTGCAGCGCAATATTCCTGCAGTGGCTGATAAAAAACAGCCTGGGCCTGAAAGCCCCTCTCATGACCTTGGGATTGTCCCACCAATCTGCCTTGGAAGCGTTGCCGTTGATAACACCAGGGCCATAGATCACCACATCCTCCACGTCTACGCCGCAGATAATACCGGTAAACATGGGCAGAGGATTCCCCTCCCAGGTTCCCAGATTGTACTCGTCCTGCTCGTCATAGCTCTCTAGCATGGCCGGGAATATAGGAAATTTTTCACGCTCTGTGAACGCTTTCAGCTCCGCTCCCTCCGCAAGCTCCAGCCGGATATGACTCTTTAAAAACAGGCTGGTGATCCGATAGGTTCCCGCAGGGATATAGACCCGGCTATGTTCCGGGCATGCCATGATCGCCGCCTGTATGAAATGGGTGTCGTCGGACTCCCCATCCCCCTTGGCGCCGAAACGGATTACATCCAGGGTCACAAACTCATGCTCCGTGATAAATTCCGTGCTGCCCAGCAGCTGCTCTCCATCGTATACCTCCACCCGGTAGGACGTCTGGGGCTTTAATCCAAACAGACTGGTAATGGTTTTCTCCGTAGTCATGACCTCCCGGCCATTCACCTCCACCCGGTAGGGACGTTTGGTAAAGTGTCTGCCGCCGTCTTTGATTTCCAGCGTCGCGCTCCTGGCCGTATACATTATCATACTGATTTCCATGGCTTACCTCCCCTATTCCTTTTCTGCGCAGTCTGTTCCAGCTGCATTCATGAATTCATAATATATTTCATATTTTTCCGCCAGCAGGACATATTTTTTACATGCCAGCATCAGATTCCCCACGAAAAGCACCTCCGCCAGACTGGTGGGCACTGCTCCGGGCCGGATCTTCCCCTCCCCGTAAAACTCCTGAATAAAGCGATGTACATTCTTTTTATACAGGTCCATCAGCTCCCGATAACATTCATATATCTCTTGGCTCATGTACATCAGAGTACGCAGCGACATATCCATATATAGCGCCGCCTCCACCATGTCGTACCCCTCCTGGAGACGGGCGTCCATGACCCGCATCTGCCGCAGAATATCAGGATACCCCTCTTTTTTGTTGCAGTCCGTCTCATAGGCCGCATACACCGGGTAAAGCATGCGCTTGATCTCTGTGGCATCCTCCATATCGCGCAGATCAAACACGCCCTGCTCATCCCTGGGCAGTGCCTTGATACGCTCCACCGCTTTCGCTGTCTCTGCCACCTCGCCCTGCTGCACCAGCTCCATGGCCTGTTCCAATTCTTGTCTCATAGCCGTTTTCCTTTCTGAACACTTTTGCTCTCCCGTCACAGCCTCCCACTCAAAACCTAAAAGGCCGGGGGCAATTCCATGCCGCCCGGCCTGTAGCCCTTGTCGTATTCCAACAGCCACGCTGCGGAAAACCTGTTCTTACAGAGTTACCCCCTGCTTAAAGATCGCCATATCATGGAATCCTGCCGCCTCGCTGCACACCTGTCTACCGGAGGCCACCTCCACCACATAGTCAAACAAATGCTCCGTCTCCTGGGCCATGGACTTATCCTCCACCAGCACCCCGGCGTTAAAATCGATCCAATTAGACTTTTTGCCCGCCAGCCTGGAGTTGGTCGCAATTTTCACCGTGGGAACCGGGGAGGCAAA
Source organism: Lachnospiraceae bacterium (assembly GCA_014804645.1). Classification (GTDB taxonomy): domain Bacteria; phylum Bacillota; class Clostridia; order Lachnospirales; family Lachnospiraceae; genus Acetatifactor. Next base: position 36,397 of record JAAUZI010000010.1, read on the forward strand.
AGGCGTCCCCCGCCCTGTGGTAAACAGTACGATATGCGCCCCTGCTGCCGCCAGCGCCGTTGCTGCCACCAGGTCGTTGCCGGGAGCGCTGAGCAGATTCAGCCCCGGCGTCTGCACCCGCTCGCCGTACTGCAGCACGCCCTTCACCAGAGCGCTGCCGGACTTCTGGGTACATCCCAGGGACTTATCCTCCAGCGTTGAGATCCCGCCCTTCTTGTTGCCCGGGGACGGATTCTCGTATATCGTCTGATTGTGGCTCTTAAAATAATTCTTAAAGTCATTGATCAAATCAACGGTCTTGTGAAACAGTTCCTCGTTGGCGCAGCGATTCATCAGAATCGTCTCCGCCCCGAACATCTCCGGCACCTCCGTCAGAATTGTGGTGCCACCCTTGGAGATCAGTAAATCGGAAAAACGTCCCACCAGAGGGTTGGCAGTAATGCCCGAGAGACCGTCACTGCCGCCGCACTTCATGCCTATCACCAGCTTGCTGACACTGATTGGCTCACGTTTAAAATCTGCGGCATAATCGATCAGTCCCTTTATGATCTCCACCGCGTCCGCGATCTCGTCCTCCGACTCTTGTGCCACCAGGAATTTCACCCTGTTCTCGTCATACTCCCCGATATAGGGCTTTAACACATCTATGTTGCTGTTCTCACAGCCCAGCCCCAGCACCAACACGCCGCCTGCATTGGGGTGATTGATTAAGTCCGCCAAAATCGTGCGGGTATGCTCCTGGTCGTCCCCCATCTGAGAGCAGCCGTAAGGGTGGGGAAAAGCAATGACGTCCTCCACCGAGCCCTTGACAAAAGCTCCTGCCTGTCTGGCTATGGCCGTGGCCACATTGTTGACGCAGCCCACCGTAGGGATAATCCAGATTTCGTTGCGGACGCCCACCTTGCCGTCCGGACGGTTGAATCCCATAAAAGTTGCGTCTTCCGTGACATTTTCCTCCACCGTCACCGGCTCGTAGCTGTACTCCAGCAGATCTCCCAGTGCAGTACCCACATTGTGGGTGTGAATCCAGGCCCCGGCGGGAATCTCCTCCTTGGCATTGCCGATGCGGTAGCCGTACTTGATAACCTCGCCGCCAGCGGGGATGTCACAGACCGCCATCTTATGCCCGGCGGGAATCTCCTCCCGGGCAGTGATCTGACGGCTCTGCCCAGATACCTCCACCGTGATGCTCTCCCCCTGGGGAATGGCATTCAAAGCCACCACCACATTGTCATTGTCATTTATTTTTAAGAAATTCTGCATAATGCGGCCCTCATACCATTTTCTTTAATATCATCCAGATAAGTTACCACTGCGTCCGTCAGACCCGGCACCTGGTTCAGATCCTGTCCGTGGAAATCTTCTCTGCCCAGATAGGCTGTCACAAAGCTGCGGGTGTCCTTGCGGCAATTGTCGCGGAAGAACTCCAGCACCGGCATGTCGTCCTTAATCGGGTAGGTCTGGCCGTCCCGGCTGCCCTGCAGCGCGCCGTCCTTAATCTCATCGCCACAGTAGAAAGCCATCAGGGCGGCAATGGAGAAAGTCATGTGGGGCGGCAGCTTGCCGAACTTATCCACATAGCCCAACAGACTAGGCAGGCATCTGGCCCTCCACTTGGACACGGAGTTTAAGGAGATTGCCAGCAGCGCATGGTCCACATAGGGATTGTTGAAACGGTTTAC
>JAAUZI010000011.1 GCA_014804645.1 Lachnospiraceae bacterium
AAGCTTATCCAAAAATACTGGATTTCAGACGAAGGATAATAAACAAATCTCATGGCAAATGTAATTACCTGCCAGTATTTTTGCATAGTAAAAAGAACAGTACGAGTACTGTTCTTTTTAGAGAAGGTATTTCTTTCTTATGGGGTATAGCAAAAAACTATATAATGTATTGGGGGGGTTACAAGTAGTATAATAGCATAGCCCCCACTTTGCGTAAATACTCACGATTCACAAATATTACAATTTTAGTCCTTAATTTTTGTGCAAATTCACCAAACTCCATCTTTTATACCTGGAAAAAGGCTTCCGGAGAAGTATCTTTCTTCTCAAACAACGCTTCAAACTCATCCCGCCCGATCTTTTCCTTTTGAAGCAGGAGCTGCGCACATCCGTGAAGTACCTCCATATGCTCTAAGATCAGAGCCTTTGCCTTTGTGTAGCACTCATCAATGATCCGCTTTACTTCCTTATCAATCTCACCGGAAACCAGCTCACTGTGACCTTTCGCATGTGCAAGATCTCTTCCGATAAACACTTCGTCATCATCGCTGTTATAATTGATCACACCAATACTTTCCGACATACCGTATCTGGTCACCATATCCCGCGCTGCCTTGGTTGCCTTTTTGATATCNCTGGAAGCGCCTGTNGTAATATCCTGGAAGATNATNTCCTCTGCAATTCTTCCGCCTAANGANACCATNATATCCTGNAGCATTTTACCTTTGGTAATAAACATATCGTCATTTTCGGGAAGNGGCATGGTATATCCNGCTGCNCCAAGNCCGGTNGGGATAATGGATACNGTATAAACAGGNCCNACATCCGGAAGCACATGGAANAAGATCGCATGTCCNGCNTCATGATANGCNGTNATNTTCTTTTCCTTATCCGTAATNATNCGGCTNTTCTTTTCTGCNCCGATNCCAACCTTGATAAAGGCCTTCTTGATGTCCTCCTGGAGNACATAACTCCGCTCNTGCTTTGCNGCNACAATAGACGCCTCATTCAGAAGGTTNTCCAGATCNGCTCCCGTAAANCCTGCCGTGGTCTGAGCNATTTGNTTCAGATCCACATCCTCCGCAAGAGGTTTATTNTTTGCATGTACCCGGAGGATCGCTTCTCTTCCNCCCACATCCGGTCTGTTCACGCTGATCTTCCGGTCGAAACGCCCGGGACGCATAATTGCGGGATCCAGAATATCAACACGGTTGGTNGCNGCNAGNACNATAATGCCTTCATTGACACCAAAACCGTCCATCTCAACTAACAACTGGTTCAGGGTCTGCTCTCTCTCATCATGACCGCCGCCCATNCCNGTNCCTCTGCGTCTCGCTACGGCATCGATCTCATCGATAAATACGATACAGGGAGCATGACGTTTNGCTTCNTCAAACAGGTCACGNACTCTGGAAGCTCCCACACCTACAAACATTTCCACAAAGTCAGAACCGGAAATAGTAAAGAACGGAACACCGGCTTCTCCTGCAATTGCCTTGGCAAGAAGTGTTTTACCGGTACCGGGCGCACCCTCTAAGAGTACTCCCTTGGGAATTCTGGCNCCNACCTTTGTAAACTTAGCCGGATCACGTAANAATTCAACAATNTCCTCCAGNTCTTCCTTTTCTTCCTTAAGACCCGCTACATCCTTTAATGTGATCTTCCCGTCACCCATGGAAAGTCTNGCACGNCTCTTGCCGAAATTCATCATCTTGCTGCTTCCGCCTGCATTCTGGCTGTTCATCATGACAAANAAGAACACCATCACGATCACNGCAAGAAGNACNGGGAACACACTGGTCAGAAACCAGCTTTCCTCCTGAACCTTCTTGACTCCGGGATNCAGCCCGTAAGANANCAGCAATTCTTCGATTTCCGACACATCNGTAACATACAGGGTTTTATTCGGCTGACCGCTGATCACAAAATCCACCTCGCCNGTAGGTGTCTCTCTGCTTGGNGAAATGCTCGCATAAAGCACTTTNCCTTCTTCCAGATCGGAAATCANCTCTCCTCTGGTGTACTCAATCTGATTATTATCCAAAAGACTTGGAATAACCAGAAGAGCCAGTAAGAGCAATACTAAAATAAAGTATGCATTATAACCACGATTTTTCTTATTCAATCCTACTACCTCACTTACCGGCTATGNCCGGTTTCATTATTTATTCAAATTCCACTTTTCCGATATAAGGAAGATTTCTGTATCTCTGATCNTAATCAAGCCCATATCCCACTACAAATTCATCGGGAATCTGAAAACCAGTATAATCCACATGGACATCCACCACTCTGCGATCCGGTTTATCAAGCAGCGTACAGAGCTTTAANCTTGCNGGNCCCCGNTCCCGCAGCATTTCCATCAGNTAGCTTAACGTACGNCCCGAATCCACAATGTCNTCAATAATNATTACNTCCTTATCCTTAAGNGGTTCATCCAGATCNTTTACNATTTTTACCACACCNCTGGATTTTGTTTCTCCGCCGTAGCTNGAAACNGACATAAAATCAAGTGATACCGGTACGGTAATTCTCTTGGCAAGCTCGCACATAAAAAAGCTTCCNCCCTTCANCACACATACCAGATGAACNTGCTTACCCGCATAGTCTTCACTGATCTGTTTTCCGATNTCACANATTTTGGCATCNACTTCCTGCTCTGTAAGCATTACTTTAATCTTTTCAGCCATTTNTANGACTCCTTTCTTCTCTCGTTACTTAATNATCTTTATCTGACACTTTGACCTGCATAATATTGCAGGTATTTTTATCTATTTTGTAGTATTCGCTGATCCGGTAACCCGGTATCCATATAACATGAGNATCTTCAGCNAGTAAAAAAATCTTCTCCCTNTCCTGTCTTGGTATCTTTTCGTTGACAAANAAATCCTGTAATCGCTTATGCTTTCTTTCCCCCAGGCTGCTCTTTACCGTCAGGTAATCTCCTGCCTGCCTTGTTCGAAATACCATAGACGATGATATTTTATCATAATCAAACCATTTCGTATATGTTTTTTCTGGAATATTTTGCGAATTATCCATCGGAAACACGGTAAANTCCACTATTCCNAGTTCAGGAACCTCAATTCTNCCGGGTACATCCACCTTTCGTTCCCTCCGGTTCTCTCNTGCTGCAGATCTCAGCGATATGCTTTTTCCACAGACTTGCTCTTCCGGAACTGTTAANGCAGNGNGNCTCCTCTGTATCATTCCCAGATCATATTGCTTATAAACCGTAATCTGATACGGAAGATGNATCTCCNTGNTGCCGGATGTCTGAAACAGTCTTTCCACAGACCGTACATGTGCCGCTGTGATGTCTTTTCTTGAACCCGCNGCTTTTTCAAGGCAAAAGAGCAGGATTCTTCCTCTCAGGTATTCATCCTCCTGCCCAAAAGCGTTAAGATCAATCCGAATCTCATTCCTCTCTTCANCCTGACACACGCAGCGTTCTGCNGCCTTTTGTGTTTCCCTGCGCAGATATTCCTCCGCCATCATCAGATCATCCGCCGCGCGGTTCATATTTATCACTGTCCCCCGGCAGATCTCCTGTTCCGCATAGGGCAATATGTGATGCCGGATCCGGTTTCNGGTATAGGTATCCTGTTTATTAGTACTGTCTGTGCAATATGCAATATCTCTGTCNAAAAGCCACTTTTCGATCTCTTCCCGGGTNATTCCCAAAAGCGGCCGGATAATTCTGCCATTTACCGGNCGNATCCCTGCNGCCCCGCCCAGCCCTGTTCCCCGGAATAAGTGAAACAGCATAGTTTCCGCCCGGTCATTGCTGTTATGAGCCACCGCAATTTTGCCTGCGTCTTTGCCCTGCACCTCATCAAACGCCTGATAGCGGACTTTTCTTCCTGCTTCCTCCTCAGAACAATTCCACTCTGCTGCAAGTTCTTTGATATTTTTCTCCACCAGATAAAAAGGTATTTGAAATTTTTCACACAGCTTCCTCACAAACTCAGCATCCTGGTCTGCATCTTCACGTACTTTGTGATTAACGTGCACCACTCTGATTGCAAGCGGAATTCGTTTCTGTATTTCCAACAGCATAAAAAGGAGGCAGACAGAATCTGCGCCTCCTGAAATCCCCGCTGTTATCGTATCGTGAGGACTGATCATTTGATATTTTTCCACATAATCCATTACTTTTTTTATCATACTTATTAATATAACGGAATTTGCCAAAAAAAGAAAGTGTCAGTCGTCTTTTTTCCAGATTCCTATGACCAGCACCGTCATATCATCCCGGATATGCCCCCGGCATTGATGAATGCAAAAATTCAATATGGCATTTGCCATCTCGCCCGGATTTTCCAGATTACTGCTGCCGATCAGCTCAGAGAGCATGTCCTCCCCAATTCCCTGCGATAGTGCATCCAGAATGCCGTCAGAGATCATGATCACATAATCTCCATCCATAAGCGTTCTTCCAACCGCTTCCGTATCCGGCTTCTGAAAAATCCCAAGGGGCAGATTCCCTGAGGAAATCCGGTCTACCAAATGCTGTCTTTTGATGTAAGAGCAGGCGCTTCCCACCTTCACAAACCGGCACTCACCGTTATAAAGATCCAGACTGCAGATATCCAGCGTAGACATATTGGTATTTTCCCCGCCTGAAAGCAAAGCACTGTTGATCATCTGAATAGCAACCTCCATTTGAAAGCCTGCTTCCAGAAACTTCTGCATCAGCTCCACCACCATAGTGCTGTCCGCACACGCCTTTTCGCCGGATCCCATACCATCAGACAATAGTGCTGTCAGATTTCCGGCACTTCCTTCAAAAAAGGCATAATTATCTCCGGAAATTTTCTCCGTCTCCTTCACTGCTTTGGCAATTCCCGTAAGAACATGGAATTTCGCTTCCTGTACATAATAAAAGGTCTGCCATTCTCCTCCTACAAAAAAAGAATTGTCCCCGGCGCTCACCAGATGCATATTGAGCAGCACAGACAAAAGATCTCCAATCTCTTCCGCCGATAAATTGGCAGTCTTCATATTTCTCATGGTGAGAGAAACCTCCATATGCCCCATCTCATTCTCAATCAGGTACAGATTTTTGATCTGAATATCCACCTCGCGGAGCGCATGTGCAATTTGCTTAAACCTTCTCTCTCCCATAGGAATACATCTTCTGGTCTCCTGGGCGAGCTCCGACATGATCTGTGCCATCTCTTCCAAATGAGCAACCATTAATTCCTTATTTTCATAAAGTCGTTTCTGCCATATATAATCTCTCCGATCCTGTACCTCTTTTGCTTGTCCGTTTATCCCCTCGGCTCTTGTATCCCGGAAGCTGTCCGCCAGTTCTCTGATAGAATCCGCATAAGTAAGCAGTTTTCTTCTCCCGTATTCCGGAAGAATATTACCAAATTCTTCTCGTTCTCCTAAATTCTGCCTTTTCATACAATCTCCTCCTGTAAAGGATTATTATACAAAAAGCCAAAAGAACAGTTTGTCAAAAAGAAGCGGAAAAAACCAAAAACTTTTTGACAAAAAACGATGAGAAACGCGCTTTGCGAGTTTCTCATCGTTCGCGGGCGGCGCCAAATTGGAATGCAAGCATTCCAGCTTGGCGCCG
>JAAUZI010000012.1 GCA_014804645.1 Lachnospiraceae bacterium
ATTGGTATATCCATTTACATAAAAGAACTCATTATTTGACTTTTCCATTGATTCAAGAGAAAATTCAACCATTAACTCATACGGAACTCCACAAATACACCACTTTCCAATTGCAAAATATTGAACTTCTATTATTTCCTCCTGACTATACACCCCTGCGTTATGCAGTCTCCTTATTTCCTCTAACCACGCCGTACCGTCTATTCCGCAATTATTCCTTGCTTCTTCCGCAATTTTCTCTGCCACTGTAAGAGATGGTACATTAGCAGAAAAAAGTATTTCTTTTGAATACATATTAATAGTCAACGTATCCGACACTTCAATCGACGCCATCCTCGGTGACAATTTTTCACAGACGACAGCTGCCATATCTTCCAAAGCTGTATTCGATCTAATATACTGTGGTCCCCTTGCGTCTATTGGCGTCTCTGTGGAATTAAAATACTTAGGAGCTATATTTCCTGCCGAGCCTTGAATAACCATTACAGGACAACCATATTTTTCCTGCAGCATTTCTCTTATACTTCCAAAATAATCCGGCGATATTAAATAGTTGTCTCGTTTCAATACATTACAATGAGCCGTCACTCGAATCAAAAGGAGCTTTCTATCTTCTTTGTCTAAACCACATACTTTTAATATACCAGCCCTTTTATCCAAACTTACGCTATCTTCTCGTCGATTAACTCCAATGTCAACCTCTACATTATCCCACCCAACTGAAACGGGATGCGTATCTGCCGCTGCACTATGTACAGCCGTCAAAACATTTCTGCATACCATTTCAAAGTATTCTTCCGAATGGTCTGCATCCGGTGCGGAATGACAATGTGAAAAACATAGCATTACCTTATCGCACGAAATTTTCAACATATTGCCCACTTTAATTCGCAATATATCAGCCAATTCCTTCTTAAATCCAATACTGTCAATTGTAATTAAGCAATGGTGATTATCGCTTTCCCATATTGACACTTGCGCAAGTAATGGTTTCAATACCCCTTTAGATGTATTGTCCGCTCTATTAAATCCAACTAACTGCAGCGGGATATTGGGGGTTATATCTGTTTCTGCATACCCTAGTTTTACCATAGCACATCCTCCCAATCGGCGTGTTCTTTGCCATTATCAACTATACAAGATTATAAATCATATCAACTGTATCTGAAACACTTAAGTCTTTGGTTATATGTCCTGCTCGCCAAAATCCGCCCTATTAGGTTTTGTGGCATGCCTCTGTAATGTTAATTCCAAACTCTATTCTCAAAATCAAACTATCCGTAGTGTCTTCTTCACAATCCTAATGTATTTCTCTGATTGTACCACTTTCGCGCTCTATTTACCATCATAAAATATGGGGCATAGCAACCGCCACACCCCATATTTCTTATCGTTTCAATGATTTATCTATTTTCTCTTTCTGCCCCTTTCAAATCGCTCTGTATCTTATGTCCAAAACTCCTTGCAGAATAAGGTTATCTCCCGCCTTAATTCTCTGCCCCGGCCATCAGCAGTTGCTCTACGATCTCCGTAAATCCTGCCTCCGAAGCGTAGTACATAGCGCTGTGCTGGTCGTTATCCACAGCGTTCACATCCGCTCCGTTTTCGATGAGCATAGCGGTAAAGTCGTTGCGGGCATTCCTGGCCGCAACGATCAGGGGCGTCTGTCCGTCGGTGGTTCTTTGGTTGATTTCCGCCCCGGCAGCCAGCAAAGCCTTGCCCACAAACAGATCCCCGTTCCCGGCGGCAATGTGCAAGGGCAGAACACCGTCCAAGTCGGCGTGGTTCGTTTCCGCCCCCGCCTTCAACAGCAGTTCCACAATCACCAAACTGGATCGGCGCACCGCCAACAGCAGTGGAGACTCCCCATCGTCGTTGAGCTTGTTTACGCTGGCCGGGTCTTTCTCCAGCAAAACCTTTACCACCTCGCTCTGTCCGTTCCAGCAGGCATGGTGGAGGGTAGTGTTGCCGTAAGTGTCGGTGTGCTCCTCCTCCTTTGCGGAAAGCGCCGCCACCAGCTCCCGCAAACCGTTGGCAGTGGCATAGTCAATGGCCATCTGGCCGACGTTATTCTTAATGGAAATATCGATTTCCGGGTTCTGGATGAGTTTCAAGGCCGCATCCGTCCGGCTGTGCTGCGCTAAAATCATCAGCGGCGTCATCCCGTCGTTGTCAGTGGCGTTTACCTCCGCTCCGGCCTCGATAAGCAGGGCAATGATCTGGGCGTTGCCGCTCTCCGCCGCAAAATGCAATGGCGACCGCCCCCGCTGGTTGGGGAGATTGACGTCCGCACCTGCGTCCAGTAACAATTTTACTAAATCTCTGGCGCCCTTCAGGCAGGTATAGATCAGCGGGGTATTGCCGGACTCATCCCGCTTGTTCACGTCCACGCCGCCCCGTTTCAGGAAGGTCTGCACTACGGTTTTCTGGTTATTTCTGCAAGCCTGCAGAAACATATTGTCAAGTTGCATAATCGTTTTCCTCTTTTCTCTACTTTATATACTCACTAACGATTAGTTTTTCCTTTGGGCTGGGCAAATGTGGTACTGTGCCAAAAAACGCAGAATCGGCGCGGCTTCCTGCTCACGCCCCAGCCGCAGCAGGCACAATGCGGTAAGCCACCGCACTCGAATCAAAGCATACCGCTCCATCCCCGGACCCCACTCCGGGTCCAAAGGCAGCAGCGCCGCATCTGTGGTTTCCACCGCCTGCACAAACAGCTTTCGCTCAGCAGTATTCAGTCCGGCAGCGCTGCCCAGCAGCCGCTCCGCCCGTTTTAGCAGAGTCAGCGCCCGCTCGTACTCCTCCAGCCGAAACAAACACAGGCTGCAGTTAAACATGGTGGGCATATTCAGGCACTCCGTCCTGCCCGGTTCCAAAAGTGGACGTGCCAGCAGCCATGCGCCTGGCACGTCGCCCAAGGTCAAGGCCCGGTACAGGGGACCATCAGCCGGGAAAAGTCCGTTGTCCCGCGATTCCATCCCGTTCATTGCTCCATCATCAGCTCAATGGCGCTGTTGAAACCCCGCTCGGCGCAAAGATCCATAGCAGTTTTGCCTTCATTGTTCTGAATGGTGGTATCTGCTCCCGCCTTGATGAGGTAGCGCACCATAATCTCAGTGCTTTTACGACAGGCAATGTGCAGCGGGGTATTACCGTCGTTATCCTGCACATTCAGCTCCGCCCCCATCTTGATCAGATTTTTGTGAAAATCCCCCGCATTCAGGGTAAGTACTGCCAGGTGGAGCGGCCGTTTGCCGTCGTTGCCAGCGGCCTCGATGTTGGCTCCACGTGCCAACAGATCCTGGGTGATGAGCAGATTGTCATAGGATTCGGCGGCGGTATCCGGCCAATCGTCAACCTTCTGCATAGAGCGCATCAGCAGGGTATAGCCCTCGCCGTCGGTGAGTTCGATCTCCTTCAGCATGGCCAGGATATCCTGCTTGTTTTTGTAGATGGGCAGCGACTTCTGGGCACTGTGCTGGAAACGGTGGGGATAACGCAGCAGGGAGAAGATCGGCGGCCTGTTCCGGTTGTCCCGAAGCTTTTCGTCCGCGCCGGCCTCCAGCAGCAGCTTGGCGATCCCCGCCTCGCCCATCCGGCAGGCCAAAGCCAGGGGGCTTACGCCGTCCAGAGGTATCCAATAACCGTTGCCGCCATCCGGCACAGTGCCAACAGCGTTCACATCCGCGCCATTGTCCAATAAGGTCTTGACCAACAGAATATGTCCGTTCATGACAGCGTACATCAAAGGGGTAATGCCATAGCGNTCCGGCCCGTCGATTCGGGAGAGGTCCACATGTTCCACCAGGCAGCGNGCCAGCGCNCCCCTCTCCTCTTCCTCATCCGNATCGTACTCCTTTTTCGCCGCAATCAACAGGAGNTTTTCTCCGTCGGAGTTTTCCACATAGGGGTCGANNCCCAGATCCAGCAGTTTCTGGAACATCATGGGGCTCAGATCNCGCTTTGCGGACTGTATCAGCAGGCATTCGTGACCCGGAACACTGGCGTTGATATCAAAACCATGATCCATCAAGTATTTGACAAAATCCGCATTGGGTTCCTCCTCACGACTCCTGNGAAAAAGACAGGGCCTTCCGGGCCAACTCGATGATNGCNCCCAGATCCTCGTCGTCGCACAGATCGACCTCGTCCCAAAAGTGTTTCTCCTCCATCAGAGCAGGGGCGCCGAAACAGTTGGCCGGATCATTGTGCCAGTTAAAGCAGCAGCCGTCAATATAGCTGATCAGTTGATTGTACATAGGTTTTTCCTCCTTAATCTCCGTTTGGTTGATAGTTCTCGATGACATCGGCCAGTTCAGGACAGGCGAACAGCACTCCCTGGAGCTGGGCCTTGTACACAAAGGCCGANGTCTCATCCAACTTNGCGCACANGTTGANAATGCCCTTGGCCTGCTCCTCNAGCACGGGCCTGCTTTCNACGTACATCATGCCCAGACNCTGCAGCCCGCCNTAGGCCACCTGGNCCTGCACTGCGGANGCCCTGCCGCACAGCCATCGCAAGCCTCTGGCCAGCTCAACNGCAACCTCCTCGCTNGGATTCTCATCAAACAGATTTTGCAGCNCAGTCAGCGTCTGGATAGACTCTTCTACTTCCTGTTTGATNCTCAAATCNGCCATTTCCTTTGCGCNNANAANGTTNTCNTCNNTAGNAATNCTCACTTTGCGTAAAACCTTTGCTTGCTGTTCNTTTGGACGTTTGTGTAAAANATTTTCTTCCATAACTAATCCTCACTTTNCNNTNAATAAACAANNNTGCCGCGGAAGNTANNTNGCNTACANTACCGTCCGCGACAGCAANTTTACAGTNTCATAATGAGGATAACTCCGTNGGCNGGGGNTGTAAAGCACCCCGGCCAAATCAGCACCTAAATCGGCAAATTTTACNGTGTGCCCGGNGCNAGGCAGACTTTTGCCACTGTTAAAACGGCGGTAAACAGGCCGTCCTTCTGGGCTGTGTACAGGGTCCCNCCGTACTTTTCCACCGTGTCCCGCACATTGNCAAGGCCAAAGCCGTGGTNTCCCCCATCCGTCTTGGTGGACATAAGCCCCTCACCAGGNGTACCGNCNNNTTCTCCACAGGTATTCTCTATTTCCGTCACCAGAAAGTGCTCTTCGGAATACAGCCCAACCTGNANNCGNCCCTGTTNNCACTGCTTTGCCGCCTCAANGGCATTGTCCAGCAGNTTTCCCACCATAATAATCANATCCCGCCCGGGAACCTGGGCCCATTCCGGTGCAGTTTCCGCTTTTATCTCCATCAGCACGCCGCACCGTCCGGCCANCGCCTCCTTTTCCCAGAGCAGAGCGTTAAGAATAGGGCTGGCGGTATAGCATTGGCCNGTCAGNATATCCAGCTCTACCTCCATGTCCTTNAGCAGCGCCATGATCTCNTCATTGCCCCCGGCGGCAGCCAAAGTCCCAATGGAGGTCATGCAGTTTTTCAGGTCATGGGCATAGCGCTTGTGGCCCAGATCAATTTCCTCCANATGCTGGTAGTACCTCTGCTGCANGGCNGCCTGTTGCTCCGCCANCTGCTGCTTTCGGTTCTCCTCGCTGATGTAAAACAGCTTATGTATCGTATAAAACAGCAGGATATTCGACACCGGCAGCAGGATATACCCTAAAAGCTGGCTGTATATGGCCCATTTTCCGCCAATCTCGCTGAAAAAAGCACCCAGATAGATAAGCGCCGTGGTAAGGGGAAGCACAAAAAAGGACAGAGGAAACCGCTCCACAATGGCGCATTTTGTACGGAGAAAATACAGCTTTAGCCTGTGCAGCACCAGCCAGCACAGGGTATAGGACAAAGCGCCCAGAATAAAGTCTCCCGCCCTCCGGTTCAGGCCCCACGTCTCCAAAAGCCGGACCCACAGGGGAAAACCCACCAAAAAGATGTCCGTTGTCAGCTCCAGGAAAAGGGCTACCGTCTCACCTACCAAAAGCAAAAACAGCTCCTTCCGATGATCGTCCTGAAAAAGCAGCAGCATTTGCAAGGCCAAAATCAGCACCCCGGAAACCAAAGTCAGCAAGCCGTTTTGCAGGGCAATTACCGCCCGGGACGCCGCCGCACACAGCAGCAGAATGAGAAAAATCTGTTTCCGATTCCTTACCCGGGGCTTTAGCTGGCCACGGCAAAAGTCATAGAACACAAAATTGGCAAAAAAGCTGCCGCAGAATTGCAAAATCCAAAATATCATTGTACCGTTCCTCTATGATAGCCTTTGTGGAAGTACAGAGAGAAACTCTCATGGAATTTCCCACGGCATGCCCGGCTGATGCTCAAAATCTCCCCATTGCTCAGAGTAAGCTCGTCATTCATGATCTTAATAACGGCTTTCAGGTTCACAATATAGCTGGAATGGGCGTATTCAAACCCCAGAGAATGGAGCTGCAGGTACCAGTTTTCCAGTTTCTCGTTGCTCCGCAGAGCCGTTTCATTCCCCCCGGACATGGTCAGCAAACTGCCCCGCTTGGCTTTGGCAATATAGAGAATGTCCTTGGCTGCCACCCGCCAGGCTCTCCCATCGCTGGTGACCTCCACCGTCTCGCCGTAACACTGCCGCTTGGTCTCCCGCAGCAGCTCCTCTATATCCCGGCGGATTTCTTCCGGGTCCGCGTTTTTCAGCAAATACCGATAGGGCTGTACCTTAAAATGTTTCGGCTCCGGCAGCACCACCCCGGAAATAAAAGCGATAACCATCGCTTTATTCGTTTCCCGCAGCCGCTTTGCCGTCTCGTAACCGCTTTTGCCCTCCATCTGCATATCCAGGATGACCAGTTGATACTCCCCGCTGTCGGAACTCAGAAAATCGAGACCGCTGGAATAGATGTCGCAGGCCATGTCCGCTGTAAATTCTGTGCAGGATTCTACAATTTGCCGAATGTGTTGTAAAAATACTACGTTGTCGTCAATAAGCGCAACCCTGATCATTTGCAGACTCCCCCTTTTGTGCAATGGGGATATTATACCACCGATTGCCGTTTTAAGCAATGCGGTCCTATTTTCAATGCCTTATTTCTCCTAAATATTCTTTTTAATCTTCAAAATATTCTGTCCGTCTTTATACTCATACGAGACATCATCCATCGTCTTTTTCACCATATAGATCCCCAGGCCGCCGATACCCCGCTCCTCGATGGGAAGCGTGACGTCAGGGTCTGCTTTGGCAAGCGGATCATACGGGACGCCGTTGTCAATGAATGTGATCACTACCGCAATCGGATCTTCCGTCACCTCAACGCGCACGGTCGCACTTCCGATTTCGGGATTGTATGCGTAATATGCGATATTGCTGAAAAGCTCGTCAATTGCCACGTCAACCTGCATCTGCGTCTTTATCGGACAGTCGAGCTGTTCTAACTGTTCGTCAACAAACGCCGTCACCTCGGGTATGCTCTCAATCGTCGCGCTAACCACCATTTCCTTCATTTTCATTCCCCCATTCGTTATCTATATTCCAGACTTCAAAACTCCGCCATTTTATGACTTTGACTATTGGATCCCCATTGAATCCGCAATCCGCAGGGAAAGCATGGTAATATCATCAAACTGCATTGCCTCTCCCACAAACCGGTCGATCTCGTCCTTTAACCCTCCAACCAATTCCTTGGGATCAGAGTCTTTCTTTTTATTCAGCGTTTTCAGCATCCTCTCTGTCCCAAACAGGGTCTGCCCGGCATCCGTTGCCTCCGGAACACCGTCCGTATATACAAACAGTGTATCCCCGGCGTGCAGCTCGAGTTCATATTCCTTATACCGGGTGTTCTCCATTCCCGCCAATACAAATCCGTGCGGATCCTTAAACAGTTCAAAGCTGCCTCCCGCACGCCTGATCGCCGGATATTCATGTCCTGCGTTTGCCGCGGTCACTTTCCCCGTTGAGATCTCATAAACAGCAAGCCATACCGTGACAAACATTTCCGCCTCATTGTTCTCACAGAGCTGATTATTGACCGTTTCAAGAACTGCTCTCGGAGATGCGCCCATCATCATATGGTTCTTGATCAATGTCTTTGTTATGACCATGAACAGTGCAGCCGGAACGCCCTTCCCCGACACATCGGCGATTACCAGCCCCAGATGATCCTCATCTATCAGAAAGAAATCATAAAAATCTCCTCCCACCTCTTTTGCCGGATCCATGGACGCAAAAATATCAAACTCCTTTCTCTCCGGAAAAGCGGGAAAAATGCTGGGAAGCATATCCGCCTGAATCTGTGTGGCAATATCAAGCTCCGCCCCGATACGTTCTTTTTCCGCTGTCACAGCGGATAACTCCCGCAGATATTCCCTGAGCTCCTGATACATCTGCGCAAAGGATTCCGAAAGTTCTTCGATCTCATCACCTGTGCGAATCTCCACATGAAAGGTCTCTTCGCTCTCCAGACTGCCCACCATTTCTTTCGTAGCGCTGTTTAACCGATCGATGGGCGTGATAATATTTTTTCGGATAAACACATAAAAAATTCCCATCCAAACGACAATTACCGCCGTTACGCTTAATATGACCGTTATCAGGAAATGAAAAAGCGCTTTGCGTATCCCCGGCATTGACAAATCGACGCCCACCACTGCCACCGTCTCCCCGGCGCTGTCCAGAATCGGCGCGTAGGCCGACGCGATATAGCCATACTCCGGATCATGTGTTAAAACGATCCTCTCGGTATAGGTGTTCGCACAAACCTGTTCAATGACCTCCCGGCCCCCCTCCATGTACGGCTCGCGATATCCCAGAGGACGGACGCCCTCGCCGCTTCCTACATCCCAGATATAGACAAGGTCTTCCTCGTAGGGTATAAACACAGAGTAATATTCCAGGTCCGTTTGTGCCTGCGATATGGCAAGAAATCTCTGTACCTGTCTGTAATAGTCATCCTCCGTATTGTCTTCCTCATAGGAACGGATCCTGTCTCCGTCGATATATTCCGCAGCCGTCCGGGCATAGGAAAACGCGATATCGTTGTATGTGTTCATCTGTTCTTTCTTATAACGGATATCAATTGTCAGGCAGGTTGACAATATCACAACCACCGCAAGGATGAACAATCCTGCCAGCGCCTTCATTCCAAGCTTATGATGCCTCATCTTTTGCCTCCTGTTCAATCGCTTTTCGAAGTATATTTGCCGCTTGCTGCAATTTGTTTCGCTTTGCCTCAGACCAGAAATGCGCCGCCGCAATAGACACAATACTGATCCCCGTGCCAAGCAGCAGCGTCAGCGGCGTCGGCAATTCCTGTGTCCCACGCAGAATATAGAGAAACACATTGGTGATCCATATGACAAATACCCAGTGTATACAATATACCGTGTTGATATTGCGGCTGATCTCCTCGATGCAGCCAGTCACTTTCTTCGACAGATGCGGGACGATCACATGGTAAATCCCCAGTATGCCGAAGGCCGCCGCGATGCTGACAAGTACATCTGTGGTAACGATATGATAATAGCAGTTCTGTCCCTCGCCAAACATTCCGAAACCGCCAAGGATGGCAGGCGGGAAATAGGCCATGCAGACAAGAACCCCCGCCGTTGACAGAATCCCGTAAAACAGATTTTTGTTTTTCACATGCCGCAGCAGCCCGCCGAAGATATAACCGCTCACCGGAACGATCAGCCAGTTTAACAGCGGGAAATCCGAAATCACTGCTCCCGCGGGATCCTCCGTTCCTATGAGATACCCCAGAATGATATTGCCCGCCGGAGACCCGGCGTCCACTCCGTTCAGAAACGTACCCAAAACAGACATAACCAGGCAGACGAGGAGCATTGCCCCGTTTGAAAGGTGAAACCTGACAAACAAAGCGATCATTATCATTGCAAGCGCGGCAAATTGCAGCATGTCATTGCCCAGCACCCGGTAGGGCAGCGGTTTTATGTATTTCTCAATGTCTCCGGTCAGCAGATATCCCGCCAGAAAAGGGAACAGGAACCGACATATGTTCAGCACATAACCAGTGATACCGATCCGGATCCCCCGGCGCACATAATCTCCCGGCGCGTGACGCTTTGTGTATACCATCCCGATGCCCATGGCAAACATGAACATGGGCGCACTTAGAGGACCTCCTATCACGGAGTCAAAAAGGAACGGAATGCCATGGGCAAGCTGCTCCTCCGGCGTACATTCTATGGTGCAGTGTATCAGCGCCAGGCAGAAGATCAGTACGGCTTTCGCCAGATCCAGCTCAGGCTGCCGCCCGCTGTTTATGATTTCTTTGGAAAATATTTTGTCCATGCTCCTTATCCCTTCTATCTCCTGTACTTCTTGTATGCGGGGCGTCCTAATCGATACGAGCATACTCTTCATCATTATCACAAACTCGCGCCGATTTCCAGCAAAGTTCCGAACTCATATAACTGGTTATCTGACATTGGCGGACCCACCAACATTTCCATGGCTTTCATATCAAGGGCATTTTTCTTCATGACCTCCTCCAGCAGTTTCATATAACTGGCAATCGTATTGGGATCCTTTCTGATGATGCACCTGCGGCCCCCATACTTCTTGCCCACCTCATCGGTCCGCTGACCACCCAGGCTGGACGCCTTTTCAGCGGTAGCTCTGGCATCGTGGATGTGCCCCAACTGGTTCATCGTTCCGGGGCTGTCCGACTCCAGCCCCATAAGTATAGCGCCGTAATGTCTGGTGTCGCCCTCTTTGTACATGGAGTAGAAGTGGCCGCAGGAGCCATCGTTGAGGAGCATCTTCCCACTAACCCCCTGATTGCCCAGACCGCCGATTGCCACATTCATCCCCCGCTGGCCCCGAAGATTAAATGGCACCTTTTTTTCCCCAACTGCGTTCTTTCGAACTTTGATGGAGTGGGTGGAGGCTGCCCGTCTGTTATCCTGAGCGAGATTGGAATTGAACTGACCCTCATCGCCCTGCTGGTAAAAAATGCTGTTCCACATCTCCTTGTACGCCTTCTGGCCGTACTTCCCCGCGGGACGCTTGGGCAGGATCAGAGTCACCCGGGAACAGTGGCTCAGTGCCACCGCTACGGGCTTATCCCAATCACTTTGCTCTCCTCTTTCATCAACTTTGGTGAATTGGCCTAGATGCATCAGCAACAGGCGCTTGGCAGTCTGTATCTTCTGGGCTTTGTCTGCCTCAACCATGCCCTGTGCGGACTTGAGAGCGTCTTGTGCATTCATATTCGGTTTTTTCATGAGTTCACTGGCTACTTGGTTTTGCAGCTGATTTTGATCTTTCTGTTTCAGCGTCTCCAGCATGACAGCGGCGGACATTTGTTCGTCCAGTTTCCGGAACCAGTTCTTCTGAGTATCTTCCGGATAAAATGTATTCTCCCTCTGGGCCAGGGAAAGACCCAAACGCAGAGGCGCATCTAACAGCGCACTGACGCCGCCTTCTTCCAGGATCGCATTACAGATTTTTTTCGGTTCATAGTCAAAAACCGATTTATTATCAGTATACTTTTTTACCATCCGATCCAAAGCCTCTTTGGCAAACATGTTGCGCATCGTGTCATCCAGGTTCTCAAAATGGGAATAATCCCCATTGCCCACCTGTTGTATTATCTCGCGCCTGGTCAGATTAGAACGTCCCATCTTGGTGTTGGCCCATTCCTCTCGCCATTCTTTGTTCAAGAACAATCTCTGTTTCTTCACGTCCGTGTAATCCACCAGCCTCTGTTCCTTCACCTCCTTGCCATTCTTCATCACCTTCTTATAACCCAGCTTTTCGTAGTTCTCTTCATCCCTTTCCTTTACTTGCTCTCTTGGCTTTAATACGAATTCTCCTCCTTGTAGTACGAACACTGCGTGTTGCTTTTTCCACCTTTTGTATTCAGCTTTCCGCTGCTTATAGCTCAGGTTAGGGCTGCTGTAAGCGGATGCATCCATGGATGGGTCATACTCCTCGAGGGGTGGAAAAGTGCTCAAAATCAGAGCGTTGTAGCTAATCTTTTTATTCTTACCCTTTTCCGAAGTCCGTTCCTCTTCCAGTGCCTCCTCCATAAGAAAATGAACTGGTTTTTTCTTTATTAAATCATCCTGGAGTTTCTGAATCTTCTCATCTTCCGCAAACTTAAACAGAGGCGTTCCAAACATCTCACGCTCTCTGGCATCATGCATATCCATAGTAGTCTACCTCCCTTTATCATTTTTCCTGATGTTCATTTCGATCGCCCTTATCCGCACAAACCGCCACCGTCTTACAGTTCCAACACGGCGCGGATCAGCGGCTCCCTCTTCCCTTCGCCTCCCAGCAGCCGCTTTGCCAGTCCGGCGGAGGATGCCGTCAACAGAGGAATCTCAAGCCATGCGTCGGCATATTGCTCCAAAAGCGCCTTGGCGGCGGCTTGCAGCACTGCCATACCGGCAGAGGTATTGCCTCCGGCGGTAAAAAACTGAGAAAGACACATTCCCTCCTCCCCGCCGCTTAAAACGGCGCAGGCCATAGGACGTTTCTCCGCATCCAGCAATACGAAGCTGGCGCCCGGCAGCGCCTGGTAAAGTCGGTTCAGATCTATGTAATCCGCATCCGCCTGTTCCAGCGTTTGGAAGAGCTGACGGATAAGAATGGGTGAGAGGTCCTCAAAAGATACCAATGTGCAGCCTTTGGGCAGGACGGCCTTATGTTTCATCAATGGGCTGTCCGCCAGCGTTGAAACGGAGACTATATGACTGCACACACCCTCCTCATCCTGTTCCAACAAAAATCCGGCCTTCTTCAGCAGAGCCTCCAAGCCCGGCTCCGGGCAAAAGCTTGCCTCAACTCTGGCGACAGTGCCGTCAAAAATCCCCCCGCACGCCTCCAGCAGTTCTATAAGCAGCGTACCGCCCAACCGGCGGCGGCGATACTGAGGAACCACATACAGGCTCAGCAGTTCCAAACACATCTCGTTCTCCGGCGCCAGGCGGGCACAGACAGCGCCCCGCACCTCGTCCTCCTCCACGATGGCAAGGCCAAACGCCTCATCGCCGCGAATCAGCTCTACAGCCTCCGTCGTCAGCAGGGACGCCGCCCGGTCTACCTCCCGCGGTCCTATAGAATACAGCTGCACCGTCGGAAACTCATCATTCTGTTCCCATTCATCTTCCTGCTCCTGCTGCTCCTGACGAATCTCCAAATCATCCATAATAATTGACCTCCCATCCTTGATTTTGTGTCCTTACAGCGTTAGAAGTTCTTCTCACACTATGTCCCCATGTAGAGCTCCCCGTATAGCTCATTGCTGATTCCCACACGGCCGATTCTTCGGTACTCAAAGTCTATGGCCTCAATGATATCCCGGTTGCTGATTTTCCTGTGTTCCGCCGCCGCTCTGTAAGCCGCCGCCAGAGCCGCAGACTTAATGTTGCTTCCCGTCAGCTCCGCTATCCTGGCGTAAATGCCGAAATCAATATCCTCTTCCAGAGGCGCCTCCTCTGGAAATACTTTCTGCCAAAGCCGCAGCCTGGTCTCTTCTCCCGGCTGCTCCACCGGAATCATAAAGGTCATACGGCGTTTAAAGGCACTATCAAAATTCTGCATGACATTCGTCGCAAGAACGGATACTCCCGAGTACTCTTCAATCTTCTGCAAAAGATAGGCAGTCTCCGCATTGGCATATTTATCATTAGAACTTGTGACGTCCGTTCTCTTGGTAAACAGGGCGTCTGCCTCATCAAAAAACAGGACCGCATTGGAAAACTTCGCCGCCTCAAACACTGCTCCCAGATTTTTCTCTGTCTCTCCGATATATTTGCTACCGATCTGGGACAGGTCGATACGATAAATATCCAGTCCCAGCGCCCGCGCCAGGACCTGGGCCGCCATGGTCTTTCCTGTTCCGGGTGGTCCGTAAAGCACAACGGAAGTACCATTCCCATAGGGCAGCTTCCTGCCAAATCCATAGCTGTCATTCACAATGCTGCGATAGCGGATACGGTCGCATGCCGCCTCTAAAAGCTTTTTACTGTTTTCAGGCAGCTCAAGATCCTCCCATGTGAACGGGCTTTCCAGACGGGTGGCATACTCTCCGAATTCCGCGCAGCATTTCATCCTGATCTGCCTCTCCAAAAGCTCTTCCGATACCCAAAAGCCCTGGGGATCGATCTCCGCGTCCAGCAGGGCGCAGGACAGCACCTGGCTGATTCTTCCCGGCGTCATATGGTATCTGGATACAAGCTGGTCCAGATCCACATCCTCCTTAAACCGTATCCCATACACTTCTGCAAAATACTGCCAGAATTTTCTCTGCACCGCCATGCCCGGCTGTTTCAGGGTGATGGTATACCAGCTGCCCTGCGTGGACAGCTTTCCCGGTCTCTGTCCCTCTGTCCCGATAAAAATCAGATTTACATAATCCTGAAGAAATCCCAGTATCCTCTGGATCCGCGGAAGAATCTCCCGCTCGAGGGGCATTCCGTCCAGATACAGCAGACTTTTTTCATAAATGCATTTTAATACAACATCCTTCAGCGCCGGATAGACCGCTCCGTCATCCTGCGCCAGGAGACGGCGCATATCCACGCACAACACGTCCAGCCCGGCTATGGAACCAAGCGACTCCATCAGGAACTTCTTACCTGTACCTTCCATGGCGCAGAGATGGACGATCCCTCCGCTCTGCCTGCCCGACATAGTGGAAAATACCTGCAAAAGTTCCTCAAGCTGTTCTGTATTGCACAGGATCTCTTCCATCTCCGCTTTATATTCCAGCACTTTTATATAGGGCGACAGCATTCCCAGCTGCATGGGGGCCCCTGCCAAAATCTGAATTACCCGCCGGTTCAAGGACAGCGGCCGCGACAGACGGGACATATTGGCGGCCTCTCTCCCCGGCTCCAGAAGGAAACGATATAAAAAGCTGTCTTCATCCCACAGCTGTTCCCGAATCTCCTCTTCCTCCAGAAACAGACAGCACAGATCGCACACCAGCCCCAGAGTAGGCTTAGCCACAGGCTGCGTCTCCTCCTGCAGGACTCCAAACACCCTTTCATACTTCCTGCTTAAATCGACTGCCGCCGCCATGAGAAAAGCCAGTATCTCCCCATAGGACAGCATGCCGCCCTCAAAAAATCCCGCAAACGGCAGAGAACCCTCCGAGCTTTCCTGACTCTGTTCTTTTGACAAAAGCAGCTCAAACACCTGCCGAAACTGCGCCTTGCCCGCAAACTCCGCCCTCCCATGAGGCTCCAGCGCCTTCATAAGCTCCCTGTCGCTTAACATACCGCCGACTCTCATTGCCGCCTCATCTCTGTCCTGCTCTTTCAGAAACAGGGTCGTGGCACACAGCATGTCCAGAAACCTCTGCCACTGCTGCCACTCCTCCTGCCGGTCCCTAAAAGGCTCTTTCGTACACTCTCCGAAATATGCTTTCACAATTCCTTCTATATCCCAGCTTGATTCTGCCATATCCGTACTCCCGCATATCACGGGCCTGCCCATGATACCATTTCTATGCTATTTCTATTCTATTTCTTTGCTTTTCCTTTTTTATTTGTTTTTGCCTGTTTGCTCCGTTCCAGCACCCGTTGACGGTATTCCTCTCTGATTTCCCGCCGCATGGCGGCAACCCTTCCCTTCTCCTCTCTTTTTGCAGAGCCGGGGCCTCTTACTTCCTCCAGAAGCACCACATTACCGTATAGAGGGAATTTGTTATTCTCCGGGGCCGCTTGCCTGGAGTTGTCACCGTCTTCCCAATGGATTCCGTCGCTATAGGCGACTGCCTTGCGCAGAGATCTCACGATTTTAAATTCCGTATTGGCAGGTATAAGAACCTCTCCCTCGCCCTGAACCTTGGACACTCCTGAAATATCCACAGCACCCTTTCCCTTCATGGAATATTCGATAAGAACCGAATTGTCCTCCCCCTCTCTATTACAGCTCTTTCGGTAATATTCCGCTGCTTTGTCAATATTCTTCGAGCTGCTCATCAGGGAATTGATCTTAATGACAGAACCTTCGGAAGAACGGAGTTGTCCGCTTAACTTGCCGCCTCGGAACGTGTGTTCCTTGAAGGCGCTTTTTCCCTCCACATTGCTGCCGTCATCTTTCCCGGCCCCTATCTCCTCATTCTGTCCCCGCTCCTCCAATGCGTCCTGCGCCATTCTGGAAGATATCCTGACCATGTTGTAAATGGAATCCGCTATCTCTTTATCCGCCATCTCTTTACTGGAGGAATGCTCGTAGGAACCAAAACCAGTAGCTGCATACTGATCTACACGTTCATCTTGAAGAGCTCTTCTGCCAAGACCGCCCCAGTATTTCTGTCCTCTGGTCATAGCCAGAAATGCACCTGTGGTATAAATATTCAGGGCAATGTCCTGTGCCTGCGCATTATTGGCATCCGCTCCTATATCGCGCATGACTCCTTGTCTGGATCTTCCATACAGAGTAAAATTGGTGTCGTCCGTCTCTTCATAGCCTCTCCGCGAAAGTTTTTCCTGACGCGTTTCTACCAGAGAATTTACATAATTCTTCTGATGTACATAGATTTCCAAGTCATTCTGGAGCTGCCCCTCTTCTCCCTTTGCCCGCAGGTATTCATCTGTCTTGGACCTGATCTTCCCCCTCAGTCCTGCCATTTCTTTTTCCTCTCCTGACAGCAGCGTTTCCAGTATCGACCCGTTCAAAATCTCTTCAAAATCCATTTCCTTATATCGATCTCCATCCTTTTCCAGCAATGTTCCTGCCTTTATCATCTTATCGATCAGCGGCAAAATTATTTTTTTAATCGCAGCAGACTTTTGTATGAGTTGGTCATTTTTATCTTTCTTAGCTTTCATTACATTTATTGCTTCCGTCAGCTCAGTCAAATGCTTGCTCAAATAGTCTCTTTCGTCTACCGTATCTGCCACCTTCCTTCCCAGCAAGGCGTTTCTCCTGATGGCTCCAGCTTTTCTCTTATCCCGCAGTTCATTTAACATCAGCTTGTAGACAATCTCATGGGGGAACTGCTGCTGCGGCGCAAACTCCTGACGCAGCACATCCACCGGAATCGGGTCCACGGTCATATACATGGTAGCAGGTTCCGATAAATCTTCACCCCCGGTAATTCCCGCATTTTGGGAACCTGTCATGATCTCATACAGAGAGTGGTCCTTGCTGGTTACCATCCAGGCGATCAGCGCAAGCCGAAAGTACAGCAACTCTTTCAGGGAAGCGCCCATCAGCTTATAGGCTCCCAGCATCCGCAGAGTGGTTCCGGAGGGTCCCGCCGTCTGCAGCATTCCCTGTGCGTTGATCCGCTTTCTCATTTTATACCAGGCTCTCCCTTCCTGCCACTGAAGCTCTGTGCCTCTCAGCCCATTGACTGCCTCCCGTCCGGACAATTCCAAGCCCAGGCGGTTGTAATGCTCTTCTCCCAGACGGTTCTTTTGTCTTTCCTCTTCGCTCCTTTTCTTTCTGGTGAATTTACTGGATATGGCTGCGATATATCCCCGGTGTAATCCCCGGAGAAACCGTGTCAGCCTGTTTCCCCTGCCCAACCGCTTGTCAGAAGCATTCTTTAAGTCTCTGGCAAAGGAAAAGGTTTCAAACACATCTGTCTTGCTTTTCCTGTGGCTCAGTTCTTCCAGCAGATCCATTCGAACACCCTGAAGCTCAGGGATTCTTTCCCGCTCTTCTTCCGTGATATACGCCATCAAGTTCTTCAGAGAACGGCTTGCGGCAATATGTTCTTTGTCCTTTCCTCCGTTTATAAACGTACCATTGTACAACAGGGTCATCCGTTCGCGTAAATTCCCGTCGCCATTGATTACCGCATTCAGATTTTTTTCGTCTATCTCCCGGGCGGCCTGACGCACCTCTTCGCTGGCGCCCTGATACATATCGCTGTAATTGCCGATCTGTCCGGCTCCCCCTGAGCTGTCTCCCTTGGGAAGTAATGCCTCCAATAGGGTATCCGTGATCTCCACCCTATCATTCCCGCCGTCTGCGGGCCGCGCGACTGCCGCCTGCTCCGCCGCAGGTTCCCCGACTATCTCAGCAGCCGCCTGCTGCGTCGCTGCCGCATCCTGAGCGGTCTGTTCATCAAGATTCGAGGCCTGTCCCTGATCATCATAATAGGCATTGAGCATTCTGCTTAATTTTGTCAGAGCTGTCTTGGCCGCCTCCTGCACATAGGAAGTCTTGTACAGTTTCGCCGCAAACTCTTCCTCATACTTGTCCGCTGTCTGTTCCCAGTCCTTGTGTTTGTATATTTCCTCATACGCTTTCCCGTTAAAACTTGCCCCCATGACTCCCTCCTGCTTCATTTTTGCGGTCGGCTGCCTTCTCGGCCAGCTCCCGCAGGACAGTTAACTTATGCTCATATTCACTCCCCCGCTCCCCTATCAACTCATCCTTCATGGTCCGCTCAGGTTGGTCGGGATGCTTATGGGTCAGACACTTGTCCACGTCCAGGCTGGCATTATACAGTTCCAGGATATCTCCATTACTCATGGTTTGCAGTTCTTCCACATTGAGATCCAACAGCTTTTGGACCTCGGGTTTCAAAAGACTGCGGACATGCTGATAAAACTCGGCGGCTGGCAGTCTTTCGGGGTCCACCGTACCTATCCGGCCGACACGCTCCTCGATGGCCACTGCCGATTTGAGCATATCTCTCATTGAACGATATGCTCCCACCTTCTCCTGATACTCGGAAACAATCATTTCTACTTGAGAGGAATATATATCAATATCCTCCTGCTCACCGTAACTGCAGGTAGACTCCATTACCCCCTTCGTGCCGCACACCGTTCCAAGGGAAGTGCCAAAAAGAGGGGCCATTTCCAGAGCCTGCCCCAGGGCGTTCCACTTCACAGGAGACAGCTCGCGGAAAAAGAACCGGTTGTTTTCATCATTTATTTGATTATCCAATAATACCAGGCGTTGTGCTATATCTTTAAGGCCAGCCGCATTGTTTTGCAGGCTGTTATCAGAGAACATATCCTTCTCCAGATCGAAACTTAACACTTCTTCCACTATACGCTGCAGATAGGGGCGGCGGCGTTCATAGTCCGTGGAACAGAAAGCATCATATAATTCTTCGTCCTCCCGCTGATATTTCTCGTCATCAGCGGTGGCCGGCTTGCCTGTTTCGTCGGTTCGAAAACCGTGGGTATAGGCATCCACCATCCGCGGATCCACCCCTGACTGATTGGTATGGGATTTAAAATAGCTTTTCCGGCTGTTAGCATGCTGTTGATAGTAATCCTCCATTTGATGCTTTATATCATCGGTAATAGGTTCTCTGACCTTTTGGGACCAGTCCAGAGGATGTTGGAAACTGTTATCCCTCATCAGGGCCTCTCTGGCATCCCGGAGTTTTTCGAGATCCCTGAACCTATCTAGCTCAATGAGTTGCGTGAACATCTCCATCTCCTCGAGAGTTCTGGGCTGCTCGATCTTATCACGTTTCAAGCGCTCCTTGATTTTCTCGAGCTCCTCGATCTTATCACGTTTCTGGGGATCCTCGAAATCCTTGAATATCTCGCCGAACTTTACTTTGAACATCTCGTCGGATACCTCTTCAGCGGTTATAAGCCCACTGCCAATAAAGGATACAATGTCAAAAACATGAAAGGCGCAAGTGTTGTAGTACCGAATCCGGTTGTCGAGGCGCTCATCGTCCGGGTTGTTCTCACGTATAAAACCCGGAAAACGTTTAGTCATATGGAGATCC
Organism: Lachnospiraceae bacterium; assembly: GCA_014804645.1. GTDB lineage: Bacteria > Bacillota > Clostridia > Lachnospirales > Lachnospiraceae > Acetatifactor. Next base: position 19,642 of record JAAUZI010000012.1, read on the forward strand.
ACCTGTATATTGGCAAAGTCTTTCGCAATATCTACAAAGTGTTCCATAACGTCCTTAATGGTCAGCTGCTCAATGCTGTTCCCATATTTTCTCTCCAGCATTTCATATTGGGCGGCCATAACGTCCCTTAAGGTGTCCAGACCGGCATTGTTCTTTTCTATCGCTGGTTTCCGCTCCTCTTCAGATGAGACGGGGGTCAGCCCCGCTCCGGCTCCCAGGTTGAGCAGCATCTGTTTAAACTGCTCCGGAGTAAGGCGGGTATGAGTGGCTTCTAAATGCAAAAAACTTCCGAGACTGCGGAACAGGGGTTCCCCAATGGTCTTTGGCATGTCCAACCTGATACGTTCCTCCTCGTCCAGAGAGAAGTAATGGTTTTGTCTCAGCCGTTTCTCGGCTTCAGCCAACTCCCCTGTGCCTGCGTAAAATTCCTTTGCAACATCATCAAATGTTGGGGCATTGATGATGAGCTCCTGGAGATTATGCTCTTTACCAAAATACTCAAAAAATTTCTGACACTCCTCAGTCCCCGGCGTCATCCGCTTTTGATAGAGTGCGGAGGCAGCCTCCATCGTCCGTTCTCCCTGTTTCTTAAAGCCCGCCGCCCTCTCGGCCAGCCCCCGCAGGAGCGCTGATTTATATTCGTATTCAAGTTTCCGCTGCCCTATCAAGTCCTCCCGCAGGGTCAGCTTACTCCGCGGGTTAAATTGGTCAGGACGCTTGATGGGCAGGCACCTTTCCACCTTCAGGCTGGCAGCATACAGTTTATCCAGTTCTTCTCTCCTCTTTTGGAGGTCTTCATCGCTCAATGCGCTCAGGTTCTCCACATTGCAGTCCAATATCTTTTTGACATCGTTTTCTAAAGCACTGCGGACTTGGTGATAAATCCCGGAGGGCTGCTGATAAATCTCGGGAGACTGCTGATTGGCCCCCTCCTGTTTGAGAGATTTTTTCAAACTCTGATATTCTTCCGGTTTCCCCTTATACAGGCCTGCAAAAAACTCTGCCTGTCTGGAATATTTATCAATGACCGCCTTTTCACTTATATAGGGGACTTCCCTGTCATCCGGTTCAACCCCTCGCTTTTGGCATTCCGCCTTAAAGAGAGAGGCCATGGGAGCGGCAATATCCAGAGCCTTCTTCAAGGCTTCCTTTTTCACAGGACACAGCGGAGTATCAAAAAAGAACGCATTATTTTTGTCCTTCATGACATTTTCCATGTATACTATGCGATCCGCCATGGATTTCAAAGCGGCCGCATTGCTGCGCAGATTTTTATCAGAGAACATATCCTTCTTCAGATTAAAATTTAACACATCTTCCACCATCTGCTGCAGATAGGGGACTCGGCGTTCATAGTCCGTGGAACAGAAAGCATCATAAAACGCTTCGCCTTCCCGTTGGTACTCCTCATCAGCAGATACGACTGCCTCGTTGGTTCGGAAAGCGTGGGAAAATATCTGCAGCATCCGTTTGTCCACCCCTGACCGGTTCTTTGACATGTCGTATTTGGGATTCCCGTTCTCATCGTAGCCTGTGAAAGGAAAATAACTGGCAAAGAGGGCTTTCTGCCGTGTATGATAATCCTCCAATTGATGTTTTATATCATAAGTAACGATATCCCCCACAGGACATTGTTCGCGCGCCTCCGCTGCATGGCGTTTCTCTTCCTCCCTTACACGGCGTTTCTCTGCCCTCCGCGTTTTATAGGTCTTCCTGGCAGGAGCCATCTGCTGGACCGGTTCACCGGGGGCGGCGGCGCTGGCATGGACAGTGCTAAGTCCCGTCTGGAATTGCAGCTGTGACAACTGCTCAGCCTGCCGTTTTGCCTCCTCTGATCCCTCGCTGACGTCGGAGATTTGGACAGGGGCACGGTACAACGGTTCGTCCCGTTTAAGCTCCTCCGAAACCTTCATGGACTCCTGCTGAATTACCTGTTTATTTGTCAAACACATGGTTGGCTCCTCCTTTTTCCGTTGAAGTACAGAATAACAGCCTTTATCGGCTCAATTACAAATCGCAATAGTATGTAAAAGAAATCGGGTCGGCCTCGGGGAGCATGGCGCAAAGCAGCTTGGCGGAGGCGGCATTGACTGCCTGTACCGTCAGCAGCGTTTCAGGGGGATAACTCCTGCGCGCCGCCGCATAGGCGGCCAAAAGCATCGGAGCCATGTCCTGAGGGCGTCCGCTCTGTACCCAGGCCAGCTCCAGCAGACCGGGCTGTCGGCCGAGAACGGCGGCAAAGGATCGAACGCTATTGTCCTCGACTACCGCCATGCTCACTGCCGCGTCCAGCGAAGAATCCGTCAGCGGAACCGGAAGATAGGCCTCCTCTCTGACGCGGGCTGCCTGATATACCTCTCTGAGCATAGTAGGAGATACCTGCGCAAAGGGCCGGACATTGGCTGGAATTTTCTGTTCCCTGGCAAAAAAAGAATTATTTTCAAGGCTGCCCAATGTCACACCATAGATGGTCTCCCCATAATCCGGCCGACATAAAAAGCCCATCGCTGTCAGGAACGGAGCGAGCGCCTGATGCTCCGGCAGCGTCACGGTATAACTGATCTCCAGGCTGTGGCAATGCTCTTTCAAGAGATTGCGCAGGGCCTCTATCAGCATGGTTCCGCCGCCGCGGCGGCGATAGTCAGGGGCTACATAAAAGGAGGTTACGGTAAAGACGTCTCCCTGCAGTTCTCCTGTCGCCGCCCCGCAGGCCACATCGTCCTCAGTCAGGCCGAGCGCCAGCAGAGGTTTTCTCTGTTTTAGGGCCTCCGCTGCCTCCGGCAGCAGCAGCGTCTGAAATATCCCGCTCATCTCGCGGTCGATCCATCCGATTTCCATAAATATATCGCTCCTTTCCATGATCCATTCGCTCCGCCATCCGCCTACAGCCCAATCAGCGATGCATAAGGTTCAAAATCTGATTTGGTAAACACCTTTCCCGTCTTGACGAACTCGTAGCGGATAGCCTGGAGATAATGCTTCATGCATACCTCCTTGCCGTCTCCGTCCGCAGCCGCCAGAAACGCCGCGTTCAGGATACAGTTCTTGATATTACCTCCTACGAACTCAAACTTTTCCGCCAGGAAACGGATATCCACATCCTCGCCCAGAGGAGTGCCCTTTGGAATCGTGGTACGCCACAGCATTTCCCTGGTATCAGGGTCTGGGAACTGGAATTCCACAATGTATTTCATCCGTCTGAAAAATGCCGGGTCAATGTTGTGCTTATAATTGGTTGCCAGGACGGACACGCCGTCGTAAGCCTCCACTTCCTGAAGAAGCAGGGCCGTTTTATTGTTGTTGGACGCCTGGTTGCTGCCGCCGTCGTCGGAACGCTTGGCAAAGAGGGTGTCACACTCGTCAAAAAACAGCACCACATTACACTTTTTAGCCTCGCGGAAGATCATGGAGATGGATTTCTCCGTTTCTCCCACATACTTATCGATCACCTTGGACAGATCCACCCTGTACAGCTCCAGGTTCAGTTCATGGGCGATCACCTGGGCGCACATGGATTTTCCTGTTCCGGGCGCCCCGAACAGCAGGATGGAAAGTCCTCGTCCATAGGGATATTTCTTCGTGTAATTCCAGTTGTCATAGACCTGTTTGCGGAAATTCATCTGATCGATGGCGTGTTCCAAAGTCTCCCTCTGGTCATGGTTCATGACGATGTCCTCAAATCCAAAGTTTGCCTTGACCTTTGTGGCCTTCTGGGTAAGCTCCGAGCTCATCTGGTTGTTGCAGCCTCTGAATAGCGTGTCCCTCGGGATGCTGATCTCTTTATCCATGGTGGCGAAGCTTCTTGCCTGATGGAGCGCCGCCTTGATCTTTCCCGGAGTAAACAGGAATTTGGTGGCCATTTCCAACAGATCCACCTCCGGTGATAGGGAATAATTCTGGGAAAAATATTTCCAGCACGCTTCCCTCTCCCCATTGGAGGGCGTGGACAGCTCCAGCTCCGTGACCTCTTCCTTTGTCATCTCCTTGACCGGCAGCTTTTCCTTGCTGATGGCAAACACCAGCATGCCATGCTCCGTCAGCTTTGAAAAAGCCAGATCCATATACCCGAAAAATTTTTCCTTCTCCTCTTCCCGGTAGGACAGATCATCCAGACAACAGCCGGCGCCTGTCAGAATACACTCTCTGGTGACTGCCCACAGCGCCTTATCTACAAAGCTGTAATCATAGACAAACAATTTTTTACAGTTGATCGAGACAGCACGTAGTCCCTGCTCTCTGCAGAAATGTTTCACAAAAAATTTTCTGCCGCTTCCCTCGTCTCCATAGTAGGAAAAGATTTTCACTCCCTCCTCATGAGAGATTTTCATGGCCTCCAGAACGCCCTCATTTGCCAGAATCGGGTCCAATTCCCCATCATCCGTGAGCATTTGGAAAAACCTGCTGTAATTCTCATCCAGCCGCAGGGGATTCTTGCCAAACAGATAGTCGATCATTCGTTTATCCGGTGAGACCACAGTGGAAAAGGGCATATTGCCCTGCACATGCAGATTCAGGATGGGCATCAGCTGCTCCAGGCAGACCGACATATCGCCGTAGGCTCCTGTGATGGAAAAACTGCTGCCATAGTACAGCTTTGCCGCAGACTCTATGGTAGGGGCAGACAGGGAGCCGTTTTCATTGATCACCTGGAATACTCCTGCATAATCGGTCTGGGTGGAGGACAGAATGCCGCAGGCCAAACAGAAAATCGTAAAGTTCTCATAGTTTAGTTTCCGGCATATCTCATAAAAAGAAAGGGATACGCCCGCCTCGCCCGCCAGAGCGGCTCTCGCGTTTATGTAATCTATCATCTCCTCCGCAGAATAGTCCGAAACGCCTTCACCTGCTCCGTCTTCGTCCGCAGAGACGCCCGATGCCGCGGCAAACGCAGAGAACAGGTCGTCCAGATCCGACATATCAGAGTCCTTCCCGGAAACAGAGTCCTGTCCTTCTCCCGGAATGCTTTCCGTCTCGTCCTTTTCCTTTTGCCTGCGGCTGTCCTGAAACTGCTCCAGCTTATCGACGCACAGATCATGGACAATTTCCAGATCCGGATAAAGCACATTTTTGTACCCGCCTTCTCCCGTGGCATAGACCTTCTTTAAGTTCGCCAGATACCGGTTCATCCCTTCATTCACACAGGCAAACAGGTATTCCATATATTCATCATAGCTCTCAAAAGGCTGGCTTCTATCCTTTTCATCAAACAAATCCGCCATCCTAAACCTCCCTCTCCTCTGTCACAAAGACTGCGGTCTCGTCAAATACGCTTTTTCTGGTATTGATTCCTTCCAGTTTCTGCTGATGGAATGCGCCTGTCTGCCGGTTCAGAGGTTTCTGCCTGTCCCGCCGGGCATAAGACATGGTACTTTCTTCCTCCTCAAATGGCTGGGCATTCTTCCTTTTCATTTTCCCGCTGGTATCCCGGATCAGCCGTTCTGTCAACTGCATATATTTTCTCCATTCATCAACTGCTGGAAACGTGAATACTCCATTATTTTCTCCCTGCCAGCATAATTTCCCGATATTCCAGCCCCTGGGCGCTGGCCTTGTCATGGGTGGCCGCCACCACGGTGATCCCCTGTCTGTGCACCAGTTCCAGAAGTCTCATGATTTCTCTGGATTCCTCATAAGACAAATTGCCCGTAGGCTCGTCCGCCAGAAGAATGGAGGGGTAATTCACCAATGCTCTGGCAAGACATACTTTCTGTCTCTCTCCTCCGGACAACTGCGACGGATATCTTTTGTGAAGGTGAGAGATTCCAAGCAGCATAAGCAGGGAAGAGACAGCGGCCCGGTTGTCTCTGTGTCCCCCGCCCGTGATCAGGCGGGCAAGTTCCACATTCTGGTAAACCGTCCGCTCCGGCAGCAGGTTGTCCTTCTGGAACACCACTCCCAGCTTTCTTCGGTAAAAAGGAATCTCCCGCTCTCCGATCTGCTCAATATCCTGATCTAGTACATGGATCTTTCCTGATGTGACCTCCGTGTCCTTCAGCAGAAGACGGATAAGGGTAGTTTTCCCTGCTCCGCTTTCTCCTGTCAGAAGAATAAACTCCCCTGCCTGAATCTCCGCGTTAAAATCCTGGAACACGTTCTCCGTTGAACCTTCATATCGTTTTGTCACATGTGTAAATTCAATCATGGTACCCCTGGTCACTCAATGGTCAGCATGTCGGCAAATCCGGTCAGCGTGAACACTTCCATCACGGTCTCACATACATGGACCAGCTTCATGCTCCCGCCTTTGGAATTGGCGGTCTTCTGTCCGATCAACAATGCGCGCAGACCGGCACTTGACACATACTCCACCTTCTCCATATTTAAAACTACCGTGGTGCCTTTCTGAAATGCCTGCAGAATACTCTGCTGTAACTGGGGGCTGGTGTTGGTGTCTACCCTTCCCTCTATATCAAGCTGTATCATACCTTCCTGTCTTGTCTCTGAAATCGTCATTTTCCTTCACCCTCCTGTGATTGATCAATTTAATCGTATAAAGCCGTCCAATTCCTGACCGGCGTCCAGACTGCCCTCCTGCTGCCCTGAGATTCTGGCGTCCATATCCAGATAGGAATAGGAATCCAGGATTCCGGCCTTTTTCCTCCTGATAATATGGAGCCTGGAACGAACTGGCTTAAACTGGTCTAACAAAAACAGCAGCTGTGATTTCTGGACCTCCGTTATGGATTCTCCCACCAGTATGGTCACATCATAGGCGCTGTTCCCATACAGTTTTTCAAATTCCGCCATCTGCTCTTTCTCAATATAGTCCTCCATCACATTCCGTTCCAGCACCATGACCTTCTCTCCCAGAACGATCTCAGCGATTCGCTCCAGCACGGCCCTGGTTCCCTTCATCCGGTTCAGCCTGTAGGCTTCCTTTACCAAAGTCCGCAGAACATCCTCTTCCAGAAATTTATCTCCCATCCGGATGCCAAGCCAACTGCCATATATGGGCAGAAGGTCTGCCTGGCAGGTGTCCGGATCCAGAATCCCCGGCAGCGCTTCGATATCTTTCTGGAAATCATTGTATATGCTGGAAAATACGGATATGTAGCGGTGGAAGAATCCCCCTCTCTCCCGATAGATTTCCGGAAAGGTATTCATAAAATTATCCCCCTGTAAATCTACCCTTATATTGGATATCCGGCCTTCTCCCAGCCCTGTCAGCTCTAATAGCAGGTACAGATACCGCCCCTGGAGCCCATATAAAAGCACATCCTTCTGGTTTACAAAACGCAGCCCCTCCACCTGCCGGAAAAATTCTTTTTTAGTGATGATCTCCTCCCGGCTGTCACACAGAAATCGCTCAATTGCCACAGGCTGTCCGTTCCTGTAAAGGGAATCCTCATTCAGCGCCGCCACGTACAGATAACACACCATGTTTTCTGAAAAGGACGCCTCAAAGTTAAGCCTTCCCCATGTGGAATCTAAAGCCGCGCTGTCTATGGCCCGCAGGCACAGATAATGGACCGGTTCCTCCCCTGCCACAGTCAGTCTTCCGTCCTCCTCCAGTTCAAAGCCTGAATAATATCCTTGCTGTATGCGGCTTTTATTTACAGAATAACTGTTTCCCGCCACTCTTCCTCACACCCCCTTACATATAAATTCCTGTTTCCAACACAATGTCTCCTCCATAGCAAAGGCAGTTCTGAGCCGGAACGATGTCCGCCTCCACCAGCCTGGCCAGACTGGGATTGCGTGGGATCAAAGACAGCTCATAGATAAACTCCACGCAGTCCAGGCTCTCGATCTCATGGAATACCTGGTCAAACTTCAGTATCTCTCCAAAGTTTTTCTCCGAATGGATATAATCGATCTCTCTGCGGATCGCCTGTTCGATCAGCAAACGGCTGTTTTCATACTGTCGTTTCACATAGATGGTCCCATGGACGTCAACAGGTGTGTACACCGGCGAAACGATCTGAATTTTGGTGGTCAAAAGCCGTTTATCTTCCAGCTGTCTTTCAATAGCTGTCCGGTAGGTTTCCGATAATTTGGGAAACTCCTCGTCGGTTCCCGGCTTTACCGCAATGCTGACCATGTTCCTGCTTGGGTTCATCCATGCCCTGACCTTATGGATACAAAGCTGGGGCGTCTCCCTCACCAGCTTTTCATAATCCTTCGCCGTTACCGCCGTATAAGGCCGCTTTAAATCCAGCAAAAATCTCTTTTTTACTTCCTCCAGCGTCTCCCGGAAGGCCCCTCCTGTTCCCTCTGCGGGATTATAAAATCTTACGGAAGGGGAGATTCCCACTCCATGAAATACATTGTCTTCCCGGACGTTTCCTTCCCTTCCCCTGGTGGTGCTCAAGGTTCCCACATACAGGTCAGCGCCGATAAATTCTCCCGGATCCTCAATAATGATTTTTCCTTCATCCTCATACAGATGATAGGTCAGATCCTCCTGCCCATAACGGCTGGGCCTGACAAAATCATAGATATCCCCGCCGTCCTGTGCGGTTCTTCTGGCAATAATGCAGAAATTGTCCGCCACAATATGTCTGGCCGGAAGCTCTATGGTCTGACGGTCATTTCCCAAAACCGTCCCAAGGAAATACCGGCGCATCATCTCTTCACTGTAAGCTACGATCTTAACAGCATTTTTTACCTTTTCCGGCCCGTATCCGAAACGCCGTCTGTCAAACCTCCATGTATGGCTTTGGTCCTCTTCTATGGTTTCCCGGTAAAACCGCCCCATTTCCTCTGTCTCACCGGCGGGCATATACCGCCTGTAAGAAGACCCTTTTTCCTCTTTACAAAAAACTGTCACATATCCCTGGGGCAGCAGATCGCTTAAAAGATTTACGGCGGATACCTTGTTAAATGTATGGCATACGGCCTTTGTCTCCTTCTGCCATGTCTCAAATAAAAATCCGCTGATACTGGTCAGCCTCGGCCGCACATCATAGTCCGCCCGCTCTAAAGTTGCCCGGATCACATAGCCGCCGCCGGGAGCCTCCTCACACGGCACTGCCGGAAACTGCGGCATCCGCATGCGGATTTCCCCGCTCACCAGAAAACATCCTGTGTGGTCTCTCACGGAAAGCTCCTCAAACCCCTGGCTGGTATAACATTCCCACCTGATATCCGCAAACGTGTTATTGCCCTTTTCCACAAAGGGATTCCTGTTATACCGGTCTGCCACAGTCACATAGAAAGAAATATCCTCTCCCGCCCGGGGCGGTCCATCCATGACAAACCACACGCTGTCTCCGGCTCCGGGAGACTCCCCGAAAATACAGGCAGGCACCTGTACCTCTCTGTCCAGCAGATAGCTGTAGTCACACTGCCTGCCATTCTGCATCCCGTAGACGCCCGTCATACGGTACGGCTCTAATTCCAGGCTGCGGTTCGTCTCAAAGCACAGATCCCCCACCATAAACTTCTGATTGGCCGGAATTTTAAACGGCTCCCGGATTCCCTCCGCAGCCAGAAGCACTCTGGCGCAGCGCCCCTTTACCGCTTCAAACCCGGCCAGTTTCAACAGTTTCTGCATAATAGCCGGGGTAATCTCATTAATATAATTTTGCTGGAGGTTTTCAAAGGCTGTCAGATTCTCAAGGATAGTGACGCCCGGGTCTGACGGGTTATAGTTCGTCCATTCCTCAGAATACAGCGGAATCTGCAAAAGCGCCTCGGCCATCATCTCTTCATAGGTCTTTTCCTCAAGGTTTCGATTATTCAGCATGGCGCTTCTCCTCCGAAATCATGATATTTACCCTGTGTCTGCCGCTTTTGCATATGACAAAGGGACTTTCCTCCATATCCTCCAGATCCATCTCGTGGGTTCCCTGCTGATCCGTATACTTAACAACGGCTGCCATCTTCTTTATGACCGCCTTGCTTTTTAACACATTCAGCCGCATCATCAGCTGAGCCTTCTTCGGCATGGTTCCAATCTCCCAGCCGTCTCCATATCTGGAACTGATGGGACTTAAATACTGCTCCAGCGATTCCTGCAGCAGATTCTGGACCTCAAAGCTGTCGTCCATCTGGAGCACTTCCGCCCATATGTCTACGCATACCTCCACAAAAACCGGCTCTACAATATGAAAATCTTCGGGGGCAATGGTCAATTCACAGGATTCCATCAAATGCTTTTTTAGTTTTCCTGACACACTGTGGAAGGAATAAGAACCCTCCGCAAAATCCTTTAACAGAATCACAAACGTCACCGCATTGTCATTCTTTTCCCCATGAATGGTTCTTCCCACCACACACCGGACTTTATCGATGGTATCGGAAAAACTTTTTATTTCCCGTATGTAATCCTCCATGGACACCAGGCGTCTTCTGGCGCTTAAAATATTGGCTCCCCTTTGCAGCGCGCTGTCCAGATCCTCAATATTACTTCCGCCGTAGGCCTTTACAGGATTGGTGATACTCTCCACAAACATAATATTTTCCAGAGAATCATTGATCAGGCCGGACGCTACGTTGCCTTCTTTTCCATTGCAGCACCGAATCGTAACCTTATATGCCACATCATCCAGAACTCTCGGAATCTCTCCGCGGATTCCGTCTCCAAAGGTCAGACGGCTGTTCATACGGTCCAGCATATAACATTGTTTGGTAGGCGGATCGTCTAACTGGTCCGTTTCCTGCCATTTTACATAAAAAGAGGAGATCTCGCCCAAAATATCATACTCTGCCCGAACCGTGTCCGGATGTTCTTTTGCCAGCTGAATCATCTGGCGTCTGGAATATTTTCCTTTCTCGTTCACCCAAAGATCAATATCCAGGATATAGGGGACTCCTAAGCTTACGGACATATTCGGCAATGGCTCATCCAGATAAAAGTCTTCTTCTGCCCTGGTTTCTATATTCGCCGCCTGGACGGCATTGGGAGTTATGCCCCTGATAACGGGCAGTGCCCCTTCCCCGGGGATTCTCCGGGCATCCACCGGACTTACGCGAATCCAGTACTCTTTCTTTCCCTCCAGAGTAATCGCATGCATATCTGCCTGGGGCATAAACATCACCGTGCCGGAGCGGGACATGTCCATGGTATAATCGAGGACCTTCATCTGTTTGAATCCCTTTGCAGTGCTGTATTCAAAACGGCATTTGGTTCCCTCAAAACGGCTGCCTTCCTCCATCTGGAATAGGATACTGACAGGCCCGGATTCCATTTTCCTGGAAAATCCAAGATACAGGGCATTCGTCCCGTACATGCCCCTGGAAAACGCCACAAAGGGACTGCCCTCTTTTACAGCCTTAGTCAGATCCTGTCTCCTGGTTCCCACAATGGAAATCAGGCGCTCCGCATCCATATAATGGCTTTCATAGGAAAAAGACACCTTCAGATTCTCTATATGGGGATAGTGATGGATACAGGGGCGCATATAACAGTTATCCGCCTTCAGCACCTGCATCCGGATACATCTTCCCTGATAGGCTCCCACCCCTGTTTCCTGCCAGTCATCCGGACATACAAAGGAGATCTCATAAGTTCCTTCCTGATCTTGGGCAAACATATTCCTGGTCTCCTGAAAGGTCTTCAGCTTCTTCCAGCCGATCCCATTAAAATACTCAAGAGAAATCTCCTCCGCCCTGGTGTCTGCCGGCATATCTGTCCAGATAACTTTCGGTTTTCTCTTGATGATCTTTAGCTGGGTATCCTCGTCCTGGACAGCGTTAAGAATTCTGTGCTCCCTGTAGGATACGTCAAACTCCATACAGACCGTTGACCCTGCCTTGCTGAAATACTCGTCATGTCCCAGATAGCATTCCTGGTACAAGGACAGGGTATCGCCAAAGGGGTCAAAGGACTGAACGTCAAAATCCGTAGCACCGCTGCCTGAGAAATCCGCGAAAGCCTTTTCCCCGGAAGAAGACATGGAAATGCGGGATACAGAAAAATTTTCTTCCACCGGCTCCTCTGCCACAAGAGCCAGCAGACTGTACTGCTTTCCCTCAAGTTCTGTCTTAAGATTCTTTTTCTCCTTCCGAAGGATCACCGTCTCTCCATCCGAGAGCACCTGAACCTTCTCAACAGGAACCAGTCCTTCTTCTGCCAGATAGTAAAACTGATAACGCCTCTTTGCTATCTTTTCCGGCAGTTTTGGATTCCCCTGGATTTTCACATAAATGTTATTGTTCTCCACGTCCAGCGCTATGGAATGATACAGGAGCAGAGCGTTCTTTTGAATCCCCTCCAGCTCATTGCCAAAGAGGCGAAATGGTATTAAGTTGTTCTCCTCTTCTTCTCCCGTTCCGGCCGTGCCTGCTATCTCGGCAGGTTCAAAACGGCCTTTTAAGGGAATGATCTTTCCTCCGCTCTCCGTGGTCATAAACACCGATTCCAGAACGGAATTGGTCACATACAGATTGTGAGCAGTCTCAAAGATGATCTGTCCGCTGTCCTGCTCCGTGTCCGCCAGCAGCTTTGTGCCCTTATACACCGCAGCCCCCGGTATGGTATCATGTACCAGCTCCATGACCACCGTGGCCGACGCCGGCTTTGGAGGCAGCAGGGAGATTCCCAGCATATTTACAAATTCTGTATGATACCTTTCCAGCACCTGGTTGTATCTTTTGAGATTTTCAGCCATCTGGGACGCGAAAATTTTGGCAATGACCGAGCCGATATCCGGATTCTCCCGGTCAGGACGCCACTCCGGCACATAGGAGGAGGCCAGTTCTTCTATCCGGTCCTCAATATCCTTCTGGGAGCGTTTATCAATTTTCCATTCATTCCAATTCTTCTGATTCATATTGTTCTGGCTCATATGCTTCTTCCTCGGCTGCTGCGTTTAAATAAAAGGGAAATACCAAGCTGTCTCTCACATGGCTGCTGCGGACAGTGTAATCAATGTTTACCAGCAGGCATCCGTCCTTCACCTGAGAATCAGTGGTGATCTCCACATCCTGAACCCTTGGCTCCTGCTTTAATATCTGTTCCGTAAGATCCCGTATCATCATACTGACAGAGGTCATGTTGATGTCCATAAATGTATAGGACATCAGGTTGCTTCCAAATTCCGGCCTGAGAAACCGCTCCGTCTTCTGGGTCATCAGGATCAGGTACACAGACTCCTTCACGCTCTCCTCCTCTGATGAAACCACAAACCGTCCTGTGGCCTTATTGATCTGGGGCGGAAATTTCATTCCCGCGCCTAAAAATTCATGTTCCGGCATATTAATCTCCATTCTTGCTGCAACCCGGAAATTTGGGCGCAAGCACAAATTTCAGTGTGAAAAATTTATTTTTCACACTATCCTCCTTCTACCCGATCATAATCGGCGTTCCCGACACAGAAACACTTCCGCTGCTCTTCAGTTTCAGCATTGCGTTTGCCTCCGCGGAAATGCTGGCTGCCTCCAGCTCGGTATTGCCATTCGACTGCAGATTGATATTTCCGCTTGTCTTTACCCTTAGTTTGGTGGACTCTAACTGAACTGCCCCATTGCTTCCGTTCATGGTCAGTTCAATATTGTCTCCCACTTTCACAGTCAGCTTCTTCTCCACCGCGATCTCCATGGCTCCGGATTCCGTTTTTATCTGAATATGGTTTTTCCCTTTTTTATCGGAAATCAAAATCACATTGTTCTCGTTATCAAGTTCGATCCTGTGGGTTCCCTTGGCGGTGACTATCTTGATCTTATCCTTGTCGCCTTCCCCTTCCCTGTTATCTTCAAAATAGATGGTATTCCCATTTTTTGTAACGATCTTTTTGTACTGGTTATCTTCGTCCGCGGTTTTCTTCAGAATATTGTCCCTGTCCTTCGGAATACAGCCGATCACATAAGGCTTCTCTATATTTCCCTGTTCAAAGACTAAAAGCACCTGGTCTCCCACCTCCGGCAGAAAATAATGTCCCCACCCCGAACCCCCGGAAGGCATGGCCACCCTGGCCCATTTTAATTCGTTGGCGTCCTTATCTCTGGTCGGCACGGTCACACAGACACGCCCCGGCATATTTTGGTCATAGTTTTTTGCCACCTGCCCTACCACCACTCCAAAGATCCGGTTGTCGCCTGTGTCTGTCTTCAGCACCTGTTTTTCTGTAATATCGTCAATTACATCGTACAGCCCCATCTCAATAACCATGCCTTTCTCATACTATTTCTGTCTCCATGCTGGCCGCCTTTCCGACTACCTTGGTCACATATCCTCTCTGGCTGTCCATAATATGCCGGACTGTGACCAGATAAAAAGTATTGGACGCCGCCGTCCCCAGCCCTTTTATCTTCATGAACCGTCCCGGCGTCAGCTCCGGCAGCCCGATAAACTCCGCCTCCAGAGTTCCAAGACGGTAAGAAATATCCTCCATCAGATATTCGGCTCTATAGCCGGCGTCTTTTTGAGAAGAGACAGTCGGGTCTATGTACACCTTCTGCGTCTTATTTACCAAAGGTTTGGCCTTATTTCCCTGGGATATTTTGTTCTGCAGTTTTTTTGACGAGGAGATCACCTTGGATTTTCCCACATCCATCCCTCGGACTTCCACCCTTCCCACTATTCCTGTCAGGTCATATCCCACATCATAGCTCCTCAGACCATCTCCCGGCCCTGCCTCCATGAGAATCTCTTTGTTGTTCTTGGCCTTTCTGAAATATACGGTTCCTCCTATGGAAAAAAACTCATAGTTAAATTTCTTGGCCGCTTTCACCACAAACTCATAATCACTCTCACAGACCATCTCAATAGTTTTGTCTGTAGCCTTGTCCCCCTGGGAACCGCCGCTTATCTCTTCCCTGTCCGGCGTGTCCGTAATATCTAGTTTGGTAATGACCTCTATGGATCTCAGCCTTTCATAAGCGGAGGCCGTCTGCTCAAGGATCTTTCGGACGCCCTCGGAAAAGCAGGACACCTCCAGCTGCTTGGAGTAATTTCCCGACATCATGATACCCTTCACATCCATGGCCGTTACCTCCACCCCCGGCATCGCTTCTTCTCCTTCTCGGAATGAGAAATTGACTCTGGATATAAATCCCCGGAAGATTTCACGGACATGTATCCCATACCCCAGGTTAATGACCACGCTGGAACCCATAAAAATATACTTTTTCAAATCCGAAAACCGAAATTCGCTGAGATTCTCGTCATAGCAGCCATATATCCAGAAGGTGGCTATGGCTGCCTCAAAACCGCTGGTCATCTCCACCTCGATATCGGATAGCCGGAAACCATATTTATTGTCCACAACATCTTTGCCGTTGACCAGTATCTGGGCCAGAGGATGGGAAAAATTTTCATATTTTTCTTTTAAATCTCCATATTGAAATGCTGCCATGACCCCATCGTCCTTTCCGTCCTATTTATTCCCAATGATCAGACATTAAAGTTAATCCAATTTCCCGCCTTTTGAGCCGCTTTGACATAGCTTTGATCCCCTATATCAAAAAGCTGCTCATAATATTCCTGCCATATTCCCATGCTGCCGGGGGAGACGGACTCGTCCGCACAGGTCAAAGAGAGGTCTACATAGGCCCTTATGGGCAGACCCAGGACATTGAACATGGTATACTCAGCCGAAACTCTGTTAAGTATCCCTGTGTAGTTCATGGTTCCCCAGTGAAAGGTGATCCGCCTGGTATACGTGGAGCGGAGCGCCGCAATGAGTCCATCTACTTCCGTCTGAACCGAATTATCTTTTTTCCCTGTGAGCGAACGGACCGCCTTTACCCCTCCTGTGGCTATGCTGGTTACCGACATATTAAGCTTATCCCCCATAAATGCATCCTGAGGGTCTGTTTTATCAAAAATCAATTTGACATTCATAGTGATACGTGGATTTGCCATGGTATATTCAGAGGCGATACCTTCTTTTGAAAAGTCCATCCTCTTGACCGGACGGCCCGCATAACCGGACAGAGACAACTCGTTCGGGTTAAACTGCACATAAAAAAGTTTCCTCGTAGCGCCGTTCACATAGGGGAGAGGATCGGACAGACCGCCCGAAACATCTAATCCTGCCGCTTTATCCACATAGGCTATGGTTCCTGCCAGGGATGATGCGTCTGTAAAAGTCTCAAACGCGTTCAGGGCGGGCATGGAAGGTATGGAAGACTGCCTTCCCGCCAGACCGCCGCCCTGCACTTCTACCGGCGGCTCTACGACCACTTTCCGTCCTCTCAGGTCGATAATTTCTATGATCGCCTTCTCGATATTCCCGCTTCTCTGAGAAACAGAGTCTAAAAAAGACATTGTTATACCCCCGCATACCTATAAGTTGAGATTCAAAAAATTATTATTGGTTACTTTGGAAAACCCGCCTGCCAGGCCGCGCTCCTCATTTTTCGCCGCCTGTCCAAATGCTTTGGTAAATGCTTTGTCCCAGTAACCAAACTCATCGTCAGCCCCCTGCCTGATGGACAGCTCCACCACTCCCCGGATGGGGTTCCCATCTTTATTGAACATGGTATAGCGGGTATTCACACCGTTTAATACTCCGCGAAAACACATTTGTGCCCAGAAAAAGATAACATGCCTGGTCTCAGTCTGGGTCAACAGAGCCATCAGGCCATCCACCTGAGCCTGAACTGAATAGCCGACCGTTTTCATCTTTCTCACACCACTGCCTGCTAAGGAAACAGTGTTTCCGACAGTCGTTGGAACAAAGTTCTGCAGCATGAATGCATCAAAGGGATTCATATCGTCAAAAATCAACTGAAAGCTCATGGTAGTGGACACCGGCTGGTTGTCCAGAGTAAGCTGATTGATGCTTCGGCCGCCCAGATTTCCGCCTGAATAATCAACCACGCCAGCCAGGGTCTCCATATGAATGGAACTGGGATTATACTGGACCTCCATGGCAAGATAGTCGAAATAATCCAGCACGCCGCTTTGGGTTAATGAGCTAAAGGTCTGGGTGCCTTCATTCAGGGCCTTCTGGGTCTTCTTTCTTAGCATCTCCTGGAGAGTGCTGGCATCCTTTGCCGCAGCCTCCTCAGAACCATTGTCCGTCATCTGCCTGACACACAGAATGGCTTTGGGGATATTCCCGGTGATACTGCTTGCCAGATTTTGTCCTAAAGCGTTCATGATTTAGTATCCTCGTCTCTTCTTTTCATTCTGGAGCCGTTTTTCCAGCTTGCTGTAGACCTGATCGGAGATACTGCCGATCTGCCTCTGCACTCCCCTTTGAATCAGCTCTGTCAAATCTTCGGTTTCTTTGATCAGGCTGCTCTGGGTCTGCTGCTGTACCCATGTGCGATTCACCTGGGTCTCCACTTTTTCATTCTCTGTCACCCGGACCTTGCTGCTCAATGTCCTGTTCTGCTCAAAAAGCTGCTGCAGCAGTTCTTCATCCACCTGATTTTCTATTGACTTGTGAACCAGGGAAATGTCGCTCCTTGCATCTGTCGTCCTTGTTTCAGATCGGATCTCTGCCCCCTGTCTCTCCTCCCATTTTTCCAAAACAGTCTCCGACATCCGGCGGATCTGGTCCATATCCTTTTGGGAAAGAGACTGGGCCGTAACGTTTTCCCTCTCGATCTGCTGAATATCATGGAGAAGAAGTCCTATGTTGTCCCGGGTCGCCTGGGCATGGCCTCCCGGCTGTTTGGAACTGCTCTGGTATTGTTCCAGTCTCTCATATATTTTTCTGGTCTGCTCCGGCAGAAGTTCTGTAAAACGGCTTAAATTCACCAGATTCTGCTGTTGTATCACGCTGGTCTCCTGCCGGTACTCCTCTATAAACTGATCTGGGTTTTCAAGAGCCATTAAGCTTTCCTGCCGCATTCTCTCAGCGGACGGCCTGACTGTCTTTTTTTGCCCCTCCTGCTGCCTCAAAATCTCCTGATAACGGTTGAAATTCTCTATATTTTGCTGATTGATCTGCTTTATCTGCCGCTCAATGGCCGTGAGGTTCTCCTCCTGGCTGTACAGAGTCTGCTGATCGTTGTTTTCCTCTGTGACAAAATAGTTCTCTTGATCCTGAGGAAGGCTTACTTCTGTCGGCAAAAAGCCGCCCTGCTCTTCTTTATCCTGCCTTAAAGGGCTTTCATAGGTTTCCGTCAATATCTGATTCCGACTTTCTCCCTGATTGACAACAGACTGCTCCTTTGCGAACCTGCTGTATTCTGACAAAAGCCGCTCTGTCTCCCTCTCCAGTCTCAGGTCTGTTTCCGGTCTGTTATCCCTGACCTCCTCTTCCCCAGTCCCCTTCTCCTGTTCCGCTCCATCCTCCACGGCGGCAGGATACCGGATATCCGCTCCTTCATAGCGGTTTTCTTCTGATATTATCTGATTATAGAGCCGGATCAGGTCATTTCTTCCGGTTTCCGGCGCATCTTCCTGCCCTAAGGCCAGAAGCTGATAAACCGCTTCAAGCTCCTGCTTAAAGACCTGTCTCTGATAGACAGTCAACGCGTTTTTGCTGTTTCGCGTATCAAAATGGCTGCTTGTCTCATTCTTAAGTCTCCAAAGTGTATTGTCCATAGTCTGATACAGGGCGTTTTTCATATTGAGCCATGTATCACGTTTTTTTAACTGTCTCTCAAACCGGCTGAAATAAAGATTGTCCACCAGATTTAACAGAACCGCCGATGTGATCCGGGCATTCATGGTATCCTGGTCCACCAGATTTTCTTCCAGATTCATGGTTTCATAATAATTTTCATGCCGGTACACCAAGGGCACTTTATCCTCCCGAACCACATTTTTCAACCGGTTCAGCAGAATATTGGCCGCTACCCGCTTCTGCTCCGTAATCTGCAGCTCCGGACCTGAGACGTACTGGTTACTGTTGTTATAGCTGCTATAAAAATTGGAAAGGATCTGATATACTGCCCCTGTCTGAAGCCGGTTCATGATCTCTTCATGAAGGCGAAGGTCGGTCCGGCTTTCCAGATTTTCCGTGACTGTTTTTCCGGCTTTTTCCACATGGCTATACTGCTGAACCACCCGGTTTAACTCTTCTAAATGATTCCAATACAGGCTGATCAGCCGTTCTGTGGTCCGTGTCTCCTGTTTCAGCGCAAAAACCTGGTCCATAAACCGGCTTACATTCTGGATGCCCAGCTTGTTCAACACCTCTGTGATATAGACCCTGTCCTGATATGTCAGGTCTGCCTGTTCTGTCAGGGCGATTCTGTTTAGAAGATTATTGATAATCTCCAGCTTAGTCTCCTGGTGATTTTGGATTCTGGTATTATTTACCAGACTGCTCATTTCGCCGTCTGCAATATATACTTCCGGCGGAACAGACATCACATGGAGCAGGTCCTCATGGTCGATCCCGGAGGACATTACCTCGTAATTTCCGCTGATTCTATGGTAAAACATTTCCCAGGATGAGACCATGTCTGTATTGCATTTCAATTCGATAGGCGCTTTCACGGTAAGCATGGCTCATCCTCCTGATTTAAAGTCATTTTTTCCCTAAAAATGCCGCCACATTGGCAGCGCTGCGGGCATTCGGCCACTTTCTCGCACTGCTTTCCATTTCCTCCTTGGTCTTCTGACCCTGGGGCTGCACGGCTTTCAATGGCACTGTGTTAGGCTTTTCATTTTCGCCCTTAAACTCCCATTTTTCCGCCCGCTTTCTGGCCTCTTCCAGAACCGGTTCTCTGTCGTCCACATCGCCGGCCTTGTAATGCACGGCGGACTGATTTCCGTCTCCCTTTTTTTCTGTGCCCTGGAATTTCCACGCCTCCTCTGTCAAAAAGCTTGTAGCGGGATTTTCTATACACAGCATTTCCCTGTACGCAATGGTGGTCGTCTCTATCAAAAGACCACTTCTCTCCGCATTCAGTTCCCCATACTCCTTGGACATTACTGTACACCCTGTAAATACATACATGCGGTCCGGAAGGAAATCACCATATGCCAGATACCGGTTGACCATCAGTATCACCGGGAGCACCAGATCTGTGCCATTGGCCAGCGGGTCAAAAATATCCACCCCTGCATACCGCTCTACCTGAAATGTAAATGGCTTGGAAATCGGTTTGCGGCGCATATGAACATAATCGTTAAGCCCGCCCTCCTGAATCAATTCATACTCATTTTCCCTCTGGAAAGCCCTCACTGATTTGCAGGGAAGATCGTAGATCCCCTCTACCCTCAGCATGAAATTAAAATTGACCGCCGGGTTCTTTCCGAAATTCTGGACTAAAGTATTCCCCGAGTCTGCCGTCGTAAGCGCCATATCCCCATCAACCTCTCTGACAAAATTTTCTCTAACGTGTAGCCTTCATATCAAGAATGCTTTTTTCTTTCTCCTTTTTGGAGGGATTCAAACTCTGGTTGATCTGCGATATCTCACCGCACCACTTTCTCCGGCTCATATGATCCAGTTTCAAAACCTCTTCATTGCTCCAGTGAAAATAGTAAGAGATAAACGCCATCTCCCGATACAGTTCCTCTTTGGGATACAGTTTTATCCCTCCCCTGTAAAATTTATGGGCGCCTTAAAAATCTTTCCACAGTCCGGGCATACCACTTCCATTACCGGCGGCTCGATGTCATTGATCCTCTGATACATATCCTGTAAAAACGCCAGATCCGCCGTAAATAATTTCTCGATCACATTGGCTGTCACCATCTCCAGCCCCTCTAATTCTGTCACCACCTTGCCCAGGATCACAATGGTGAGATAAGAGGGATTGCTCAAAACCCTTGGGTCCCTGGTGGCACTGATTTCATCGCCCGCCGTAGCCAGGCGCATTTTTCCTCTCCTGTGAAGCTGTCCGGCACTGTCTAAATAACCTTTCGGCAAAGTAAACTCATATACTGTTTCCATCCTGTTCTCCTCTCCTGCTCATTCATACTGCATTCCATAAATAACTCATGGACTCAGGCGGCATTTATGCAAGACAGTATCACTCGTCAGACGATACTGGCCGGGGAAAGCCCTTTTGAGGCTTTCCCCCAGTTCTGTAAAGATCGTGTATTTTACGATCTTTAGTTAGGAATCACCAGTTCCTCATAAGCGATCTCAACGCTCTCAATAGCCACATCGCTTGTCTTTGCATCCAGATCGGGCGCGTTGTACTTGGTCACCCATGCATTAGTCAGAATCCATACTCTGGTTCCGCTGACGGCCGTGGCCATGGTCTGCGGAGATCCGCCATTGATGTCGATCATCTCGATCTGCACATTGTTACGGGGAATCTCACCTCTCACCTCGCTGACGCACTCCTGGATCCAGGTCTTAAATGCGCTGTCTAATGTATACCCCATCTTCAGGGTCACATTGCCGTGTTTTACCAGGCCCGGAATCTTGACCGGGGCCAGGCTGTTCGCGTTCCCCTGACGGAACTCAATCACATCAACCGATGCTTCCACCCCTGTTACCTCACTGAATGCCGCCGTACCGGAGACTCCGTCCACCGTAACCAGGAAGTTCATTTTTGTCAAAGGATAGGAAAGTCCTTTACTGTTCTCATACGTTGCCATATTTTATCTCTCCTTTTGTGTTGCGTTGTTTCTCAACGGTTATTCAATCAGCCCTCTGCCTGCTCTCCGCCAGACTCAGCGGTATGCTGGGTCACACGGAAGATCACAAATTCCGCAGGACGGGAAGGAGCAATACCAATGTTACAAATCAGTCTGCCGTTCATGATGTCGTCGCGGCTCATGGTAGATGACCCGATCTCCACAAAATAGCCCTCGCTCGGTGTGGAACCCGCCAGCATACCGGTTCTCCACATACTGTCAAGGAACGAGGAGATGGTCAGGCTGACTCTCTGCCATAGCGCAGCGTCATTGGGCTCAAATACCACCCAGTTGGTATTTGCCTTGATGCTTTCCTCCACATAGATGAAAAGACGTCTGACGTTGACATATTTGAATGCCGTGCTGCTGCTGGCAGTCCTTGCGCCCCATACACGGATTCCCTGGCCGGGAATGGCGCGGATCAGGTTCACACCCTCAGGATTTAAGATATCCTGCTCTGCCTTGGTGTAGTTCACCTTCAATCCGGTACAGAACACGATCTCATTGGCCGGAGCCTTGTGAACACCGCGGTTCACATCGGTTCTGGAGTAAATACCCATAACGGCTCCCGACGGCGGAACAAAGTCACTCTTATTGGAGGAACGGTCAAACACCTGAATCCATGGATGATACATAGCCGCATAAGTAGAATCGATCACATTGCGGTATTCAATCAGATCCTTGGGCTTATACATATCCTTGGGCATGTCAAATACTGCCACTCTGCTCTTTAAGTTCTCGCAGTGTGTTACCAGGGATACGATGACTTCCGGGTCTGTGATTCCCGGAATCGCCAGCATACTTACCGTGCCGTTTTCCAGGAAGGACTGGATTCCGGTGCGTTTTCCAGGGCCATTGTCCACTCCGATAAAGGTCAGGGCATTAACTTTATCCATGGTTCCGTCAGATCCGCCCTCCAGATTTATCATACCGCTCTGGATTCCCTCTCCAAAAATAGCTTCCACAGGATTGCCAATCTCTTCCAGCTGTCCCACGGAAACCTTTACGATCTCGCTCTTTGACAACTGAGAACCGATGTAGTTGGGAGACGCAACGTTAAAGCTTAACTCCCCATAGTTTTCCACTTCGTCGTTATAGCGGACACTGACATCTACAGTCACCAGATAGAGAACTGTCTTGGGAATGATCCCCTTGTCCACCACCGCTCCTGTGAACGGGACTTCAAAAGTTACCGTATTATCATAGATAGTGGAAATGCGGTTATACTCCCCGTTTACCTCTACCAGATCTCCTTCACGGAAACCTTCCACAGACTTTGCCACATAGCCGGTTCCTGACTCGGCGATCAACTGCATTTTGCGTTTTTCCACTGTGCTTAAGGAAACCTGGATACGGTTGCCCCATTTTCCTTCATTAGCAGCCTCCAGAGAGAGGTTTCCCATCTCCTTTTTAGCTGCCACTGCATCCTTGGGAATGACGCGGGATACATAGCAACGAGTGCCTCCGTTGATAAAAAACTGTTCCACACTGTTTGCCAGATAGCGGTACTCACCATGAGTAAACTCGCTTAAAAATCCTCCAAACTGCTTTACAAAAGATTTGAAACTTGTTACCAGGGACGGAGCTCCGATTGTGGGACCTTTTTCCGCAAAGCCGATAAATCCGGCGGTGCTGGTTCCCACACCTTCTATGCTCCGCGGAGAGTTGTCATACTCTTCCACGTATACGCCCGGTGTAAAATATTCTGCCATAATAGTAGTTCTCCTTTCGTTCTCTCTTTTCATTAAGTACAATAGTACCATACATCATGTTATGGCTGCCTTGGCCTGCCCGGGGGCGGTAATGCTGATAACGCCTGCCCCATTGGCACACATCAAGGTACAGTCATTGGTAAGGCAGGGCTTTTTGCCGATCAATACAGTGGGCTTAGTCGGTATCCATGTTCCTGCCGGCACGCAAACACACGGCTGCGGGGTCAGGACCCCGAGGGCCGCCGCCGTAGCCGCCGCCACCTGCGGATTGGCCATGGACGTACACATCCCAAAGGGAGTGATATTGCCCGGCTGACAGTCCTGAATCGTCGCTATGGGTTTTCCCTCTGCCATACAAACTGTCTGGGAGGTTGCGTTGATTGTTCCGGGCGCCGTTCCAAACGTACATACCGCCGACGCTCCTGTTACTACGATTTGTGCCATATGCCCTGCTCCTTATATCAGTTTTGCTTCCTCCAAATTGTGGAAGTCCACTGTTTTGAATTTCACATTGCCTTTTACCACATACCGAACCAGATGCAGCATACGAGCAGCGTCATCCCTGACCCGTATCAAAAAGTTTCCGTCCGGTGTGGTCTTTCCGAAAATAATTCGGGCAATCGGAGAATTCACGGAAAATGGCTCCTGCAACGGCTGACTGATCTTTATGGAAGATTCGGATACCTCCTTAACCACCACAAACGGCTCGTAAGTCTGTTTGTCCGGGTGGATCAAACCATAATAAATGTCATCCATGCCTGACCTGTGGGTCTTAAACAGCTTCATAATGCGTTTTCTCTCATCAAATTCACTGATACAGCAACAGGTCGAGCCTAGATTTACTGCCTGCACACTCTCCAGTCCCGGAAGTTGTCCCGAGAAAGTGATAATGGGCTGAATACTTGCCGTGTTCTCTGACGGTATCAGGAACACTTCCTTAACAGGCAGTTGTTTGTCCAGCATTTCATATTCCACGGATACCTGGCATGGCTCATAACCCTGGGCCATGATCTCCAGATCACCGTCCTCCCGTCCGCAATTCAGGAATACGTAGTTACCGCTTCCTCTTGGAATGGGCCGGATTGGCTTCCCGTTCTTATAAAATCTGACATTCCTCTCCTCCAACTCTGCTCCGGTTGTGGTATCAATGAGCCGGATCAATAGATCCAACTTAAAGCAAATGACAGATGCATCCACCTGCTATCCTTCTCCTCCTTCCTCTCCTGTAATGTGCAGTCCAAACCTTGCGTCCACAACACGAGGTGTGTCAATGACCACTTCGCTGGACAGAAATACGGGTGCCGCCTTGTAGAACAGGCTGATCTGATATGGCTTATTGACAGCCTGCCACACCCTGACTTTCTCCTCCAAACTTATCTTCGCCTGAGACAGTACAATGGGAGGTTCCTGCGTTGTAAGCCAAGACTGCAGTTGGTTGGGAAGAACAGAACTGTTGTCATTGACAATCTGTGCCACTCTTCCAATGATTTTTTGTATATCCGGCGCCTTTAATCCCATCTGGGAGGAACCGTTTATAAAGACCATATAGTAAAGGCCATATGGCCTGGGCGGCTTTTGTAGCTGTACCCTCCCCTTTTGCACAAAAGGGGGCTGGGTCACATCACTCTCTTCCCTGATATCATACAGATACAATCCCAAAATGTAGTCCACATCCTGATCTGTGGGGGAAGAGATTTCTATATTATTGGGAGACGGGATAGGCTCCGGGCACATTTTTTTGCGCAGCATTCTGACAATATGGGCGCTGACGTCTGCAATAATAGGATAATCTGCCATACTTACCCCTCTCCTTCCTGCAATGCATCCACAAGCTCCTGGGCACGTTTCTGCATTTGCGAACTTAATGCCACTCCATAATCCGTGGTATCTATATACTCCGCCTGACACTGGAAACAGGCAATCGCGTCTTCCTCCGCCAGATATGGTACATTCTGCACCTTGACAGGCGTTGTCAGCTTCTCTTTCGAGCCGTCCTGCCTCACCATCTGATCGCTGTACACAGTAAAACGAAAGACATTTGATTTTTTCGTCAAGGTCACTTCTTTTCTCGAATCGCTGTATACGTAGCGGTATCCGCTGCACAGCCCTATAAGCCGCAGAGGAATATATTCCGCGGATTCCCCTTTCAGTTTTTGGAAAATATATCCATTTCCATCTTTCACACACTGATTCAGAAAAGTCTGTGCCATATCTGCCGCCTGACGGTTTCCCGACTGCCCGACACGGTTCAGCGCCGCCGTAGCCGCCGCTTTGTCCGCGTCGCTTAAATTGTCAAAGGCATCCCCAAAAACCGCCTCGATCGCCGCCTGGATATCCTCTTCCCTCAAGCCGCTTACTGCGCCTGACGTTTCATTTCCTGTTCCGCCGGACCCGTTTCCTGTCCCGCCGGACCCGCTTCCTGTTCCGCCGGTTCCGCTTCCTTCCGCTCCCGTGTCCGTTGTACTGCCGCCTCCGTATAGATCATGGAGACTGCTCTCCTTACTGTCCTCTATAGCTCTGTCAATATCCCTTAAAAGCTGAGAATTTCCCGAATTCTCCACCTTGTCCCGGATTTCCTCCAAAGCGCTTTCCGCCCCCAGGGAAGCCAGGCTGTCTATCACATTTCCCAGACTGTCATTGCCTGAAATATTGCCATCGGCAATCATGGAGAGAGCGGAATTTTTCATCTGGTTTATATTGTTCAGGGTAGTGTTGTCTCCCGCCTGGTTGGCCGCCTGGGCTTTCTGGGCCGCCGTACTTGAAGAACTGGTGAGAATCGCGTTCAGATCCTGTTCCATGGCCCCGATTTCCTCATCAGCCTGCGCGATCAACGCCTCATACTTTCTGGCAGTACTCAAATCATTGTTATCCAATGCGTCTGC
Source organism: Lachnospiraceae bacterium (assembly GCA_014804645.1). Classification (GTDB taxonomy): domain Bacteria; phylum Bacillota; class Clostridia; order Lachnospirales; family Lachnospiraceae; genus Acetatifactor. The sequence continues at coordinate 45,624 of JAAUZI010000012.1, forward strand.
CCGTTTTTCCAGCAACTCTTCCTTTCGGCTCTCCATTTTCTGAATCTCTGACTGCAATCCCTCCTCCTCACCGGAGATAGATCGAGCCTGATTCTGTAACCACAAAATATGATCGTCAATGGTCTCTCCTGCCTTGGCCCGAAAATCATCATTGGCTGCCCAATCGTAAAAGGTTTCCGCCTGCTCGATCCGCTCGTAAAGATATTCCACAGCATCTGCTGCCGACATCCGTTTCGTCTTTGCCAGTATCAGATACTGGAATTCCGATTTCGCTCCATTGGCCACGGACTTTCTGTCATCCAACACCTGATTTCTTGCCGCCTGGCCGACTCCATTTGCCACCGCCGCCTGATAAGCGCCTCCTGCTCCCTGCGACAATATCTGTAGATACTTGTTCTCCGCAGTCTCCAGCAGCTCCCCATCCAGCAGCGCCAGCTCTCTTTCCGCGTCCGCCACGACGTCATCCTGAATATGGTAAAGATCCTGTAATTCCAAAAGCAGCGTCTCGATCTGGGAATTCCACCCTCCTGCGGACCCGTTCACTACCTGCATACTTTTTCTGTATTCCGCATTTTTCAGAACCGTTTCCCCTTGCTCCAGCGTTTTTCCCGAATGCTCAATATAGCTTTCCTGGCAGTTTTGGAGGCTGGTTCCTATGGCGTCGCTGACGTTTGTGTTTTCCACAAACTGTTTGTCGTCATAGCTTTCCGCATTGTATCCCTGGCCGGAGCAGATATTCTGAAGATTCGTCAGCCAATTGTTATCAATCTCAGACAACTGGTAAAAAATTTCCGCCCTTCTCCTCGCATCAATTTGGCTCATAAGAGTGCTGACGATCTCTGCCAGCTCCTTCTTATCCGAATTTTGAAGACTCTCATAGCAGATCTGGAGTCCTGCCAGCTGCTGGTCACACTGGGCAGTAACCTCATTTCTCAAATCTAATACAAAAAACGCCCGGAGTCTTGTGTAATAATATTTATCCACGCCAGTGCTTTCCGAGGAAAACACGTTGTCATACTGAAGGCGGATGGGCTCCAATTCCGGCAGGTTGTACAGATCATAAGGGTCTGGCGTATCAAAAATACTGATTACCTGGCCGCTCCTGGCATCCCGGGTGATGCCGTCGGAACCGGTATAGCAGGTTACCCACAAATCCGCCAGTTCCGACTCGGGAATCACTGTTCCCTGGTCCGAGATATCGGAGAGACCTACGGCATCCGTAATGTCAAACCATGCGCCGCCCGCCAACTCCGACTTATAGTAGATACTGGTCTGGTTTGAATCTGTGGCACTTTCCATGGCCTTCTCATACAACTCATCTGTGAGGGCCTGAATGTGTATAAGATATGTACCGATAAACAGCGTGGAGTCCTCAATCACATGGAAAGACGTATACTGTTCATATGTCACGGCCTTGGATTCGTCAAAAACAGCGCCTTGGGCCATTTGACAGCACAGGATCCACGTAAAGACACTTACGCTCAAAATTGCCGCTGCTATTCTGCCTTTTCTTCCTGCTTTCATGTTCCCTCCGGGTTCTTCATAAGTTTCAAATTACCGGTTTCAAAGTATCCTGTATATTTTAATATGGAATCTTCCCCATAAAATTCAATGATCAGCTGTTCCATACTGCCCTGCATCAGGGGAAGGTACTTAAAGCCTGTGTTTATGGGAATCGGAGTACTGGTGACCAGATACTTCCCATCCTCATTCTTCACCAGATAATAGGCGATCTGCTCTGACGCATCGGGCTTTAACGTGATAGTCACCATTTCGGTGACGCTGCCTGTCTGGCTTGTGTAGGTGCCTATCTCCAGATTTTCCGAACTTACGGTGGTATACCCTTTTACAATTTGAAGCGGCCCGCTGTAAACATCAGGGTCTATGACACAGTCATCTATAAATGTGTCTCCGTCATAAAACCTGAGTTTCACCTCCGACACACTGTCTGTTGCCAGCGCCAGATGCCGGATGGTCTTATCGATCTCTGTGCGGTCGCCAATGCGTGTTCCGTCACACCATAGTTCAAAATGGGACACACTGATGTCAAAATCATCAGGGATGCCTACCCCGACCCTAAACTCCTGCTCCTGGATAATGGATTCAATGTAATAGTAAGCGCCCTCGGCATACTCATCTTCCACATAGCTGTTCCCGCCGCTGCCGGCATTTAAATCCGTCCCTGTTCCTTCCATAAGAGCCGTGATTCCTCCGCAAGTCAGCCTGTCAAAGGAATACAGGGCCTGGGAATACAGGGCCAGTGCCTCGAACATTTCATTCTGCATATTCTCGTATTCATCCAAAGAAGCCTTATATTCATCATAGCTCAGTTCTCCCAGACGGTTTAAAACCGCATCTGCTTCCAGCTGTTTTTTGGCGTCCTCCACCTGTTCGATGAGAGACATATAGGTATTTCTCAAACTGATCAGATTGTTGAAACCGTCCTCCACCTGCTGGGTCAGATCCTGCTTTGCATTGTTCTTCTCAAGAAGGGCATCCTGATATTCCAAAGCCGCCTCATACAGTGCATACGGCTCATCCTCCACATACCGGATACCTGAGATCTGTCCCTTAAACCACTCCCTGGGAACGCGGATAAAAAGAATCCTTTTCTTCCCCTGCCAGGGGGCATCGATAGCAACTAAAAATTCCTCATACTTGCTCTTAAACGCCTTGCCATTGATTTTCTGCCCTGCTATGGCCTGATTCACATACTCGGAAATATATCCCATCTTGCCGCCATACTGCCCCGCCATCAAATTATAATTGGTCCGCAGGGAGATGAGACTGGTGGTGGCATTCATGGAAACTTCATAATAATTTTCATCTCTGTCGAGCGTATATTGAATCAAATCCTGTAACTGGTTTCTCTGTATGCTGAAATCTACAAACGGGTTCTCAAACTGATATCCTGTGGTAACATCCATGCCAACAGCAGTCGATAACTTCTTTTTATCTGCCTCTAAACTTCTTTTGTCTGCCGCAATCTTGTCGTTCAGTGCCTTGATAGCTTTTTCCATGGCATCTATATCACTCTGGGTCGCCTGCCCCAGTTTCAGCCGCAGCCGGTTTTTTTCAAGGGTCGTCTCCATAGAAGAAAGCCTGTCTTCATTAAAGGAAATGGTATCCTGCAATACTACGATATCCACATACAGATTGGATACGTTCTCATACACCGCCAGCATCTGATCTGTCATTTTGTGCTTTACTATGTCGATCTCCGCCTGAATCTCAATCGGTTTAAACTGAAACTCATACGCCTCTGACAAATCGGGCTTTTCCGGAAATTTGAAAGAGAGAAGAGGCGTCCATCGGAAGGTTGACATATTTTTCTGTTTCAGCCTGATAGATTTGATAGCCTGTTTTAAGGATACCTCCTTCACCTGAAGCTCACTTTCCAGTTTCTCATAATCCGAACTGTTGGCCAGCGCTGTTTTCTTGACCATATCCAGAGTCAGGAGACGCTCTGCCGCCTGAACCTGCATTTGCCCGCTTGCGCCGGGAGAACTGATGAGAACAGCCGCTGCAAGGAGGGCGATCAGACTCTTTGCCAATACATTTTTTCTCATGCTCCGCCCTCATCTTTCTCAATTGAATAGAAGGAAAAGGTGTCTCCACTGTCCTGACAGACAAATGTATATATCAGTCCGTCTTTGCGGAAGGAATAGAGATAGACTGTATAGGCAGGGTCAAAACCCTCTACCACAAAATAGTCATCGTAATCTGACGATAACTCCATGTCTACTTTTCTCTGGGAACCATTGCGATAATCAGCCATCCAGTTGATCGCTACAGCCTCCTGCATGGTTACCTCCGAGTTCCCTTCATAATCCTCTGTCCCGAAATATCCTTTTAACTCTTCTATGGTGGTAAAAGTTTTTCCGCCCATCCCCAGAGAACTTTTCAGAACCAATACCTGTTCTACAGCAATCTCATCATCCAGGGACTGGCTGTCGCCCCATCCCAGATACATGGCGTCGATATCCTCTAAAATCACAGCAAAATCCCGGTCATCCTCATACAATATCCTTTTTCCCATATAAATGTTTGCCATCTCCGAGACTTTCTTGCCCAAAAGACTGCCATACAAAAGTTCATCCTGGCTGAAACCACCGGAATAGACCAGATTACTGCCATTATCATACAGCTTTCCATTGCCATCCTTTTTTCCAAGGGCAAACTCCCCCTCATAGGCCAGGCTTCCGTTCTCCCGATATAACCTTCCTGTGCCGTCAAAAAGATTGTTTTGGAAATTACCGGTATACATCATGGTTCCACTGTCATAATATCTGGTTCCGTTTCCCTGATACATGTTTTTATCAAAATATCCCTGATATACCACAACGCCTTCCCGGTTATATAACGTTCCGTAACCGGTGACACTTCCACTCTTTACCTCTCCCTCATAGGCCAGATAGCCGGATTCTCCTCTGATCCGCACTTTTCCATCGGCAAAGCGCAGCATAATGGAATCGTAATCATAGGTCTTGATTCCCTCTGCCTTATCAAAATTCAGGGCCTTACAGGCACTGAACAGATAGTACAGGCTTAAGACGCCTACTGCCACCACAACAGCCATTGCCAGCCTTCTGCTGACCAGCCAGCCGAAAATCGAGTAATAATCCTTCTTATGCCTTGGTCTGACATCCAGTAAAGAGACAAAAAAGTCACGGATTTTTGCAATAATATTGGTGCGGATAAAATTCCAGCTGGTCCACATCTTCACCTTTGTTACCAAAGGTGTGACCTTTGCCTTGATTGATGTCAGCAAGACCCGAAACAGATTATCACCCATAAAGCCCATACCTCCTTTCCGGCTGCAAACTCCTTATGCCTCCCAGTACAGTCTGCAGACATCTCCTTCCATATGTACCTGGTTCAAATATTTCTCACAGGTAAACAAATACCATTTTGCCATAGCGTCTTCCGGATTTTCTCTCAGTACATCCGAGAATGTGCTTCTGGCAAGGTAGAAATCATGCTGATAAAACAACTGAAGGCCCTTCTGGAATTTGGCGTCTGTCTCCACCTTCAGTCTCCTCTGGGCAAGAGGACAGGCGTCCAGCGCTTCATACAGACGCAGTTCCTCCCCTGTATCTGAAATCAGAATATACCCGATGTATCGAAGATTTCCGTCCGGATTCTCCCTGTTTTTCACACTCTCGGTAATCACCAATTTCAGTCCCATTTCCTGAAACCATCTGGCATATTGCTCAATCTCTTTTCCTTCTCTGGACAATAGGAACGGAAAGCTTTGCTGCTCTGTTCCCGCCACTCCATATACATACTGGGCATAATGCAGAAATACGCTGGTTTTTAGTCCCTCCAGACTCCTGTCCTCACAAAGCTCATGCATGAAAGCCGCCGCAAAATCCACCGTGCTTTTGGATTCATCCAAATACAGAACCTTCAGCATAGTCAGATCACTATGGCCCGACACGATAAATCCGTCCCCTGCATTCTGATGTTTCTCAACCAATTTGAAAAAGCGGCTCATCATCTGCGCGGACTGGCGATCTCTGTTTTCCAGCTCTGTGGAAGAAATGGACGCCACCGTTCCATGAACCAGAACCATATCTCCGCTCTTTACCTCTGCGATAGAATCCTTACCCAGAATCTTCTCAATATTTTTAGGCGCGAACCGATAGCAGGACTCATAGATCCGGTATTTTGTGTAATTGATCTGGCCGATGGTCTTTTGGATTTCCAGAAGGCTATTCCACATACGGTCTGCATCTTTCCCATGAACAGACTTTTTCACTACCTTCATTTGCCCGTTGGCCACGTTTTCCATGGCTTTGGCAAGACGTTTCAGTTCCCTTCCCTGCAAAACCAAAAGGCCGATGCTGACCATACTTCCCAATAAAAACAGGATTTCCGCATATTTCAAATAAACTTTACCGCCGACTTTCCAGACGGATAGATCTTCCCGTTTGGTAATACCGATCAGCAAATACTTCGGATAAAGCCCGTCTGTGGCGGGCACGCCCAATACCCGATAAGCCTCCCCGTCGATCCGCGCCACCGTACCGGACTTCTGCCCTCCTTCTGCCAGAGTATTCAGCATATCTATTGCTGCGGCCCCATAGACTTCCTCAAACTGCTGCCCGTTATAACCGCTGGCGCTGACCAGAACCTGATGGTCGCTGCTGCGCACAATGCAGACATCCGCAAATATCCGGGAAATCTCTTCCATCTCTACAAATCTGCACAGCTGATTTCGCAAAGAATAATATTCCTTACTGTCATAGAATCCCTCTTCTTCCACATTGTAGTTTACAGGATTCCCGATACTCTCTGCCAGCGTCTGTACATAATAAAACCCGAACCGCTCCGCCTCCTGCTCCTCTGCCTTTTCCCGGATAAGGGGTATCTGAAGCGCTCCCCCGGCAGTGATTGCCAGAAGAACCGCCTCCACAACGGCAATGGTATACACAACGTGGCTGCGGTTCCGGAGCACAATAAATACCAGAAACAATGCCACATATCCAATCAGAAGGATTTGAATATAAACGATAAAACGCTCCTGGCGCAGCTTTATCACCTGTCCCGCTGTCAGGTCACGGCTCTGGAAAGCATTCTGTACCTCCGGAGATGGCTGAAAATACTCCGCACCGCCGCCGTCGTCCAGGCGGCTCAGAAGTTCCCCTTCCTCATACCTGGTTTCCACAAAAAGCCGCCCCTCTTCACAGCAGGCAAGCTCGTAAAGCTTTACCTCCAGCGCCGGAGGAGCCTCCGCCAGAGAAGTCTCCCCGGATAATTCTGTCAGTTCCTGCCTGTCCACAAAATAAACGCAGGCCTTCTCACCGCCATCTGACACCATGGTCAGGTAAAACCCGCCTGTTTCTGCCCAAAAACCTGTCAGTCTTCCCTCCTGGGCCATATGTAATCCGGGAGAAACCGCCACCGGACGAATCTGGTCATCAAATTGGACGATATGGTATTCTGCAGCCGTTGACACAAGGACGCCATAAAGACCATCCTGATAATCCACTTTCCCAAATATGCTCCCCGGACGGACCGAACTGCTCAAAAAGACTTTCTCCACCTTACCACTAAGGTCTGACACATAGAGAACGCCTTCCCCATCTATATTCTCTGTTACATATACTTTGTCTCCTGCCACACATCCGTCATGAAAAGAAGAAATCCTCCGTTCATTGCTCCACAATGAACTGTCCGCAACGACCAGAGCCAATATCACCAACAGCCACACAAATGCCGCTATGTAGGTAATCCGTTTTCTCATTCGTCTTTACCCTCCGATTCGCTGTATGATACTCTGTCATACCAGCGTTTCCGTTCCTATGGTCTTAAATCCGTTAAACAATATCCGCAGCCATGGAATATCTCCAAAAATAAGCTGAAAAAGTATGGACACCAGCGCAAGCACCCCAAGGACAAGACAAATACATAGCAGAATCCGAAACAGAACGTCCTGTCTGCGGGCAAACCATGCCTTTATCCGCTTTCTGATCCCCTGTTTCTGCCCTGACACCCCGGCGATCCGGATATCCTTATAAAGCTCCGTGAACCTGTCATAGCTTTTTCTGGATATCTTCTTTTCCAACAGCCGGTAACTAAACGCCTTCTGCGAAGCTTTAGACCTCAAAAGCTCTCTTAAAACAGAAGCACAGGCTACTGCGCAGTCTCTCTCCGACTTCTCCGGATCCAGCTCCGCCAGATCGATCTGATAACTGAAATACACGGTATGATCCTTGGACAAATGCAGCTGTTCCTGTTTCAGCAGCAGATAGAGAAGAGGATAGGGCAGGTTTGAGGTGATACATGTCATGATCACATTGATACATATGAATTCACATTCTGCCAATGTATATGACTCTCCCATATAAAAATCCCGAAGGGGTCTTTCCTGCTTATACTCAAACACCATGCATAAAGCACCACTGTCAGAAAAGCTGTCAATGTAAGAATCCCGGGCCGACATCCCGGCCCGTTCAAACACCTCCAGATATTGCCTGGCAGTCTGATGTTCCTTAATCACCAGCAGCGTATACAGATTCCTGGCAGCTGTATTTAAATCCTGGCATATCAGGATGTCATTGATATCGTTTTTCCTCACAGTGCGGACACATTCCAGTTTCATCTTCTGTGACTGATAGAACATACCTGCCAATCTCCTTATAACGCCCTATTCTTCGGACTCACCAAATCCTTTTTTCTTCACAATGGCATATGCATATGTACAGATGATCGGCATGTCGATACAGTATATCCGAATCTCATACACACCTTCTTTTGCCGGAGCCGTGTAAACGCCGTCTGACGTGATCTCCCCGCTACCAGGCTCTGTCAATTCATATGCCACGCTGCAGCTTTCCATGTTGTTATATTTCACATGGAAATAATGGCTTTCCTTCGTGCCCATAACCACCGTAGGCGTATCTGTTGAAATGCTCTTGCCATTGTAATTTTCTGCCAGCCCCAGATCATTGCCTGCCGGAAACTTGATAGCTATCCAGCGGTATGTCAATACCAGGTAATCCACGTTTTCAAGAAGTCTTGCCGCCACGATAAAGCTTCCTTTATCATTCATGACCTTGACTGCTGTCTCCGCATCCACGGCCGCGGTCTTCCCGCCTTTAAACAAATCCGGATTCCCATAAATAGTGTTTTTGGCACTGGCATGTAACGCCGCATCCTCCGTGATATATTCATAGCCGATATCTACGTATACATTGCCCCTTCCAAGACCATGCATGATCTCGCCGGAATAACGTATATCGCCTTTTCTGGCCGACTCACCCAAAGGAATCTCCAAAATCCCGGTAGCCACCTCCGGCACATGGTTCTCTGCCTTCTGCCCACTCTGGCTTTCCGTTTTCTCCAGGCAGGCGGTTTTGCGTTTTAAGACTTCCCCATCCTTGACAAAGTATTCCAGATATTCGCTGCGCAGATCCTCCTGGGCCGGAGCCGTGATATAGGTTTTTACCTCTTTCTCCAAAACCTCCTCGATAATATAGGCGCTCTCCGTGCGGACCAGCCTTAAATCTGCCAGACGCACATAGTCCTTATATCCGCCCATATTTCTCATCTCCAGGCTCATGCGGCCAATTTCCCGGTTCACGAGTTCTCTGGGCGTGCTGTCCGAAATCATCACCTTCATGGAACAGGAGGCCGCTGTCTCCACAGCCGTCCCGTCGATCCATGCACTGGCGCTGCCGCTTTTCAGCAGCACGGAAGTGTCCAGCAGCGTCACGTCCTGGGTCACCAGCCAATATTCTTTTTTCACTTTTTCTTTATATCCGAGGGAAATATCCTCCAGATCTATCTCCAGCTCATGCTGCCCCTCCGGCGTCAGAAATACCGGAATCTGCAGATTTCCATGATAAGTCAGTTTCTTATTCTCTGCGGAATGCTTTTCTACCTCTATCTCCAGTTTCACATTTTTCCCGCGGCAGACTGTGGCGGGCATTACCAGTTTCACTGTGAAATCATCATTCTCAAAAAGAACCGCACTTGTAAGGAATTCCGCTTCCATGGGATATTGCTTTGCGGCCTCCTCCTGATCCATCAAAAACAGCTGATAGTTTTCACTGATCCAGTTATACTCGTATTCTTTTCCGTCCTCTCCCGCTCCCTGGTTCATGGTGTAGACCGTATGTACAGGCTCTTCCCTGTAGCGCAGGCAAAGGCTGGCCAAGTTGGTTTTTAAATTCTCAAACCCCTCAATGGCGGACAGCTTTTTTACCACAGAGGATTCCATAACGATTTCCCGTCCTAAACCGTCAATGGCTACTCCGCTTTCTACCAGGAGAGACAAGTCGTCTAAGCTGAACACACCGCAGCCGCAGACCACTCCGGCTCCATACATCAAGTTATTAATAAACCTGCGCTTATTGTTAAAATAGGTCTGTTCTGCCTGAAAATCTGCTGATGTAAGCATTTTCCCCGGATAATATCGATTCCTCTCAAATGGATATAATTTTGTGTTTTTCATAGTTTCCTCTTTCCTGCATATCTGTAGTTGGCAAAGCCAACTACTACTGTGTTTGCATTATTGCGTTAATCGGTATTTGAAACGTTAGTTTCAAACTTCATTCCCTTCTTGATGTATGTACTTTCTTCTCCCCACAGGGTCATATCAATTTTGTCAAGATATCCTCCCAAAACCAATCTATTTAATAATTAAATATAACATAATAATTCCCCTCAGAAGAGAGCATCGACATGAATCGACCTAAAACCGCGCCGAATCGACAGTAAAATCAATTGGGCCTTTTATTACAAAAAAATAACTGTCCAGAACCAGCCGCAAAACGCCGCATGGTTCTGAACAGTTATAAAAAGACAGTTAAATCAAAACTCGTAAAATAAACCTGTTGTCTTTGACCGAAAAATCACAGATACCGCCATATCTGTCCACAATAGCGCATATACTCCGCGCCCCAAGTCCGTGTCCCGAATTGTCTGCAACCGGAATTCCATGGTCAAAGACTATCGTCTCATCACAGGAATTTGTAAACTGTAAAAAAAGCCTGTCATCTTTTTTACTAGCAAAAACCTCAATTGTTCCGGATAATCCTCGTTCATTCTGTTTCTTACAGGCTTGTAACGCATTTTCCAGGGCGTTGGACAACAGCACGCACAGATCGCTTTCGGACACGGTTATCACCGGGGGAATACCCGCCTTGATCGTTATGGGAATGCCCTGATCGCTGGCTCGCCCGGCAAAGGTGGAGAAGATCAGATTTGCCACTTCGTTTTCACAGAACACAGTTATACTGTTTGACTCAATTTCCGAATAAACCTCCTTGATATATTCCTGTGCCTGTTCCAGCCGTCCGTTTTCAATACAGGTGGAAAGATACTGTATATGATGTCGCAGATCATGGCGGTAGATACTGGTCTTGCGCTGAGACTCACGCAGAGCCTCAATTTCGCGTACAGCCTGCGTAATCTGCATATTCAGACTGTTCTGTGTCTGCTCCAACTGACTACGTTCCCGTTCCGCCGCTGCTGTATGAAATACAAAAACCAAATATGCCACACTGCATACAAACGGCTTAAATTGCACCGCTACCGGAGACTCTCCTAAAAAGATGTCTGTATAAATACGCGTCAGATAATCAAAACCATAGCACAACGCCGGCACTATCCCGAACCGGAACTGCATGGATGTTGTATAATGGGAAAAGGTCCTTACGGAGGGTGAGATAAACCGCAGCAAAAGCAGTAACATCGGCAGCGTTATAACCAGTTCAACGACATCCTGCATCACCGTCCCGCCTGAAAATATCGCAACGATCAACACTGCCAGCCACCGACGCAGCTGACAACAGAAATATGCCATCAAAACAGAAATGATTGGCCAGAGTTTTTTCCTGTTAAGAATACAAAGCACCACGGCCAACGGAAAATGTGTTATAAGCGGATAGACCAGATCGACCACTTCCTGACCGACCCAGAAATAGAGTACTACCTGAAACGCTAAAATTACAGCCATGCTGACTGCTATTGCCAGTCGCTTTTTTCGCGTCCGGAGAGCGTCACAGAAAGATGCGGATAAGATTATGCCAAACACACCCACGGAGGCCAGATTGATCAATCGTATGTATTCCATAAAATGAATCCCTGCTTTCCGCTAAACACATATTCAAGATACAGGTTTTTGATATCAATTACTCTGCTTTGTATAGTTTCGAAGCACTTCCATCTCCCGCATAATATTATCCATAGAAACCGAAAAGCTCTTAACCATATCCACATTTTTTTCGCTGATGCTATATGCCTCCTGCGTGCTGGCGCTGATCTCCTGACTGGTAGCGGAAAGCGTATTTACGCTGTCAACGATCGCGTTATTGGACTCCACCAGAGAGTTCATCATCTCGCTTACCTCTTTGATATGCCTTGACAGCATGTTCACGTTCTCTGTAATCTCGGCAAACCGGCCAGCTGCCTGCTCCGCCGCTTCGTTCTCCTGTCTGGATCTCTCCACATTGTCTGTCACCTTGTCCGTCATCAGCTGCGCGTTTTCGGACAGAGCGTCAATCAGCGCGGTAATATTCTCCGTCTCCTGCCTTGTCTGCTCCGCAAGCTTTCGAATTTCCTCCGCGACCACCGCAAAGCCCTTTCCGGCTTCACCTGCCCTTGCCGCCTCTATGGAAGCATTTAACGCCAACAGATTCGTCTGGCTTGAAATACCCAGAATAATACTGGTAATTCCTTTTACCTCATTGGATTTTTCCTGTAACTGAGCCGCTGTCTGCGCCATCAGCTCACTGTTCTCTATCGTCTCTCTTACCTGTTCAAACAACATGCCCATCACTCTGGTTCCGCTGTCCAGCGATTCCTTTGCGCTCCCGGTAAGTTTCACGATATTTTCCGTCCTGCCCCGTGTCTCATCCAGAATATTCTGAATATCCTGCGTCTGCTCGGTTTGATGCGTAATCGCCTCAGCCGTATTGGTCGTTCCCGCAGAAATATTGTTCATGGACTCGCTCACGGTCTGCGTGGCCGTTTCAATAGCCTCCAAATCACTGGCCATGGATTCCGCCCGCTCCTCCACATTCCGGGCGACTTCCACAATCTTCTGCGCTACTGCTTCGTTCCTCCGCATTGCATCCTGTATCTCGCCCATGGATTCACTGAAAAATGTATTCAGGTGCTTCACTCCCCGCAGCGCAGCCAATGTCACGAGTATCGTGATAATTATCTCTATCATGACTGCTTCCAGCACCAAAGTAACCTCGTCCGCTCCGGCGAGAGTCATACCTGCCCGTACTATATTTATCGCCGCAAAAACAACACAGGCCACATTCACCGACCATATGTCCAGAGACAAAATGATACAGATCAAATAAGGCAGCATATATGTAAATGATGTTCCCGATGAAGCAGACAACATCATAATGACATACACCAGCGAAAAACCAACGGCTATGTATCTGATGAAAACAATGCTGCCCCTGTATTTTATATACATAATAAGCACACCGACAGAAACCGCAATTTCCGCCGCCAGTGGCAAAATGCTGTTCAACATAGGCAGAACGGACATCTTCATCTGCGAGATCAGTCCTATAGCAATGAATATCATGGTGCAAAAATGTCCCATCACCGTCAGCAAATTAATTTTTGCAAGATATTTCTCTCTCATATTTTCCCCCCTATACCTCATTGGTAGGTCAAATCCTACCCGCCTTTTTGTTACTAAAACCTTGATTTATGGGAATTGGCAGACCGACATTTCCAAAGGAAATATTGTTCATAGACATTATACACTATTTACTGCGACTTGTTCAATACCCTTAGCAGCATAAAATATGGGGCATAGCAACCGCCATGCCCCATATATCTTTTTTATCTTATGTCCAAAACTCCTTTTCTGCTTACCGCCACTAAACGATAAATACAAGGCGCATTTTTACAATCTTAGCTGCGTAATTCGCTCATCAATTCTTCGTACTACACTATTGGTGTAAGCAGTAAAATATTTTAGCCAAAATCCGCGGGCTGTCGGATTGAAACTTTCAAAGTTCACTCCAAGTCTGGTATAGCCCTCTCCTTTCAGCGCAGCTATGGCAAAGTTCAATAAATTTTGATATAATCCCTTACCCCTGTGTTCCGGCAAGCAGTATGCGCCTCTGATATGACAATAGGTATTTCCCGTTGCAACAAACGTTTCGCCGGAATCTGAAATTTTTAAAAACGCGCATAATCTACCGTTCTGCTTTGCCACAAAGTACCGCCCCCTTTCCTGCCTGGAGGATACTATAAACTCCTCCTGTGTTTCGGGCTTGCGATTCATAAAGAAAGGACTTTCGCAATAATGGCGGTATAGTGCCAAATGAAGCGGATAGACAGAATGAAATTCAGCTTTTGACAATTCGGCAAGATCATAGTCCGCACAAGGTTCGCAGTCAATCAATTCCATCGGACGAATAGCGTCTAAACAGCGCAAACCGAAACCATAGCGAAAAAACTGCCGCTGAAGTTCTTCATCATGAGCATATAAGCAGATTGCGTGGGAAACCGCCCCGGCCTTTACCCACTTTGCTCCTGCCGCCTGATACATGGCAGCATAAATCTTTGAGCGGTTTTTAGAGACAGCTGCATTTGCACCCATAGGGGAAAAAATCCCTCTCACATCTGTGGCACGAAACGCATTGTCAAAGGGTTCATAACAGCACAAGAATCCTATCATCTTTTGATTTTCAAATGCAGCAACACCCAATCCATTCCCGGCAAAATCATTTAAGTCAGGAATATCGCTCACCTGCGGCAACTCTTTTACAAATTGCCTCTCTTCATAGTAGTTTGCAAGGGCAATTTCCGTTGCTTCCTTGACGTGCTTTTTTTCGAAGTTTAAAATATCCATCAATATCTCTCCTTTTTAACTAACGGAGAGCTATGGTCACCCTCCGCATCCAAATGTAACTAACAATATTTTTCATATCACACCATCTCCTTTGCAGAAAAATATCTATAATAAACACAAGAAAACCTTGTGGTAAATACTACTGTGGGTATAGTTATCTTCTCTTTTTATTCGATTTCTATCATCTTTATCATTCCATTTGGGATAATCTCAAACCCCATTTTCTCGTAAAATGGTTCTTTCCCTTTAGCTGAAACGCCTCCTATTGTTGTAAATTTTCCAGAAGTAGAATTTGCTTTTGCATAATCCACTAAATGATTAACAATCATGGTTCCAATACCTTTTCGTTGAAATTGGGGCAAAATTATTATTTCTTGAAGATACCAGTACATAGCGCCGTCTCCAACAAGCCGCCCCATCCCCACCAGTTCCCCATTATATATTGCAGAAACATTTATTAACCCGTTCTGCAAAGCCTTTCGAGCATGCTCCACTGGTATCTCAGCAAATCCCGTTTCAATTCGCAGCCTTACAAAATCCTCGGCTCGTAGAATATTATCAACAAGTATGATTTCTCCACAAATATTCTCGTCCATATTTATCCTCCATATCATTCCTGCTCATGACCTACAAATATTTGTTTTTGATTATACCACTTCCACCCTTTACTTGCCACCATAATATATGGGGCATAGCAACTGCCACGCCCCATATTTCTTATCGTTCTAACGACTTTTCTATTTTCTCTTTCTGTTCTTTTCAAGTCGTTCTTTATCATTCGAACTCGGCGTGTCCTTCGTTGCTATTAACTATATTTGTTTAATTTTTTTTTTACAAATACACACCTGTTTTTACTTCAATTACATCATTTATTATGGCTTGCTAATTTTCTGTCGCAAATATGTTGTCTTTAAATTATTATCTATTCTTTATCCTCTTCGATCCTCAACACAGAATTAGCCTTTTTGTAGATATCAATTCCTATTTTACTTTCTACTAAACCACAAATAACACCAACTAAAATTTGAATTTCCACACTGCTTTTCAAGCTTTCTGTTGTAATGCTCCCTATAGTTATGGTTGCAATTCCACACGACAAAAAAAGTTCAAAAATCAGCGCACAACTTCCAATATACACCAATCTTATAAGTGGCTCTAGCATATCTTTTTCAATAATTGACATATCCTCAAATTCAAGTTGAAACTTTCTTGCACCATATGATATCCATGCACCAACCATAGCGCCAAACCAAGTATATCCCATCATGCAAAACGCATTACTTCTCAGGAAAAAATACAATAAGCACATCACTCCCCCAACAAAAGCTGATAAAAGTGCAGCTACAATTCCTAATCTTTTCATATATTGATTCTTTATTCGTTTTCCTTCAATATGTAATATTTCCGTTTTTAATTTATCCAGAGCTATCATAGCCATTCTAGGTTGTGCAGATTTTTCTGGCACAAGCCCCACCTGTGCTAAAGACAGTAACTTTTTAAAATACTTTCTTTTGACTTCATCTGACGTTTTATCTAACGATTTCAAAACATTACATGTATTCTCTACCTCAGAAAACAATAAACTCTGTGATTCTGGCACTTCATCCTCAATATCAGGGCGAAGATCACATTTTATATCAAACTGCTCTTCTTCATTTTCGTAAACAACAAAATACCCTTTCATTTTTATAATGGTCTCCCACACGATTTGCATACTTTGGTAGATAATGATAGCGAATGCTGTATGCTATCAATTATTCCGCTTAACGATTGGAGTTCTGCCAGTAGTTGAATCTCCGAATTCGATTTATCGTTCTTTTGTAATAGTTCTATTTTTAATTTCCTTAACTCTTTATAATCCATATCTATAACATCCTTCCACATGTTGGACATACTTTTGTTGATAATGCCAAACTTTCTTGCAATAATTCTTCAATTCCGTCCAATTCATTTAGTTCAGCCAATAATTGTTCTTTATTAAAATAAACTTTATTTTTTCCTTCTTCTATTTGCATTTTAATTTTTTTTAATTGTGGTAATAACATTCTTTTCTCCTCGTCTTTCTTTTTATTTTCTAACACCATATTTTTCGGGCGTTTGCGCCAATGTATAATCACAAAAGAAAATTATGGTTCGATTTGGCTTTTCCTCTTTACACCTAATGCCATTAGTACTCCTATAAATATCACTCTATTTTCTAGACAATCTGCAACAAAAAGATACCTAGAATAAGCAAGATGACTGAAACCACATTGCCATATTCTACTTACTTTTATTTCCTAATTCCAAATTATTCTACTATATGTCCCGGCACTTTTCCCGCAGAATCAATAACTTGCTTAAGGTTAAAATTATATATTTGCTCTGCAATCTGCTTTACATTTTCCGTCAACCACATATACGCTGTTGTACCCTTTTGATAATCAGCCTCAGCATACATATCAACTCTTCCATCTCTAATCAAGTCATTGACCTGATTAAAAGCTTTCGAATCGCCTTTTGGATAAATGGCAAATGTTTTTCCTCCATACTGTTTTAGTATTGAAAACACAGGTATATCGCTTGGACCATCTGCAACATATATCATATTTGTAAAGGGTACTCTTCTTTTATCTCTATCTATTTTACTATTAACATCTATTTTAAATTTATTTGATCCTTTATTAATTTCAAAAACTGCCCTCGTCTTTGATGTATTATCAATCATATATCCTATCTGATTAAGCGTTTCTTCGCTATTTTCTTTCTCGTCAATCTTTATATCTAGATTTGAACGAATTGGCTTTTCTATAAATTCACATCCCCATATCCCATCTACATAATCATTGATCTTTGAACCTTTTATCATTTCCGTTATTCCAGTACTCACTATATAATGCTCTACTTGAATTGAAAAAGTTTTGTATTTCTGTTCTTTTTCCACCACATCTTTTAAATCTTGAAATATCTCTGGTACACCCGGATAAAATTTCAACTCTTTTCCAAACTCTCTCAATTTTTCATTATTCAACCCTTTAAATATTCCCTGGTTTATGCATGTAATAATATGATTTAAATATATAGTGTCATTATTTACCTTTATCCCCTTTTGTGCATATTTCTGAGGCAAAGCATTTACTTCATCCCAAAACTCTTTTGAATCTATACCATATTCATTAAAAATTGGGTCTTGCATATAACCAGGTATAAGAGTTTTATCAAAATCCCATATTACTGCTATTATATTTTGTTCCATTAAATTCTCCTCCTCTATATATTACTACTCTCACTTTCTTGCCTTCCAACTCAGCTGGAGAAGTAAAAAAATCACAAGTAACCGTTTTGTATTTTTAGTTCTTTCTTTAAATGATAAAAGTCTAGAAACAGAATCACATATATCAATATCTTTCACACTAAATTGTACTTTATCTTCATCAAACCCAAAAACCAAAATAGGAATTCCAAGAAACTCAGCTTTTTCATATTCAAGTTGTGTATATAATTTTTGTGTATGTTCATCAATACTTCCATACCGCATACCAAACGCACAAATATAGATTTGATAGCCTCTACGTTCTTCATAACATGTTTCAATAGGCGCAATTACTCTTGCTTTAAATCGTTCCAAACCATATGCTAAACAGTCAGATTTATTAAGAGTTTCACTTATTGACCCACGATATCGTAGCATATCAGTATATGTAAATGAAACAAAAACCCTATACGCAGATAACGGGGATGCGTTTTACTTCTGTTCTGTTATAACCATTATTTGCAGGCTTATTATGTAGTTTTACTCTTCTTTTTACATATAAAAATTGGCAACATATTTTCTCAAGCATAAAATAGAACTTCGGGGGCGAACTACAATAAATTTATCTATAAAAATGACTATATAAGTTCAACTTCTATATCATTTAAATCGGCGAATAGTTTACTATTTTTAACTATTTTATTTGATTTGTAACCAAATATACATCTGTTTTTATTTCAATCACATCGTTTATTATGGTCTACTGATTCTCATTCTCCAAAATATCGATACAACTATATTATAACAAATTCCCACAAATAATCAATCCATTTTTACAAATTCACACAATAAAAGCTTGTTTTTGTGAATAATAGTATAAATATTATCCATAAAAGAGTTCTTAAGTCCTGAAAAGCATTGACTTTTAATCTCTTTTGACATGAAAAGTTCGAGGCGGCTGCCTCGAACTTTCGGACCGTAGACAAAGCGTCTCTGGTGAGTCCTATGCCAGAAACGCTTTTCTTATTTTGGGGCAAAAAACTGTGTACTTAAAATCTGTTTGCAGCAGAACTAAGCCCTGTCAGCCCTTTCCTGACTTTCATCTTTGCCAGTTTCTTTAGATTCATGCAGGCAAATGTTAGCCCAACCTTCATTTCCATCCGGACTTTCCCAAACATCTGTGTATATCGGAATCCGTGGTTTTCTTTTGCTATTCCAAAGATTCGCTCTATCGTTTCTTTTCGCAGAGAGTATAATTCTTTCATGCCAAGGGTCTGGCGGATATCTTCGCATATTTCCAGATATGGCTCCCAAATATGCCGCATTACCAGTTTGACATGCTCTTTGCTTTCCGTACATTGCGAAAGATAAGGACATCCTCCACAGACAGCACCACAGCTTTTGTATTCACGGTATCCGTTCCTGCTCGTTGTACTATATGTCAGTACCTGATTATTCGGGCAGATGTAACAATCATAATACTCATCATAAACATACTCATATTTTCTGAAAAATCCTTCTTGGGTCATCGGTCTTTTATACGGCAGCAGAGGATGGAGCCCATCGTCTATCAGCAGTTTTGCTATCGCTGGCGTTTTATAATCCGCATCTGCTATCAGAGTTTTTATCCCGATGTCTTTTATCTTGTCATACAATACTTTGAAGGCTCTGCTGTCGTGGTCATTCCCGGGATGTACACTATAGCCCAGAATCCAGCCATTCTTATCACAGGCAGTTTGTATCGCGTAGGCAAATACATTTTTATGCTCTCCCTTTCGGAACCATCCGCTTTCAGGATCAGAGGTGCTCTCCTTGATGGTTTTCTCTTCCCCACCCCTGAACGAGTGGATGGCGGATCCGCATCGTCATCATCTTTTTCTTTCAGAGGACGTTTTCCATGGGTTTCACGGTCTTCATTAATCTCCTTCTTCAAGATCTCTTCAAAGAACAGGGTTTCTTCATGGGCAATACGTTTCTGTATCTTCTTGTTGTTTGCACGGGCTTTCACATGTGTAGCATCC